>JAZUOG010000034.1:0-11179 GCA_045604545.1 Acutalibacteraceae bacterium
TTGATGCGCCCAAGGCGGTGGTGGAACCCATTGTCCCCACTACGACTACAACCACGACTACCACTACCACCACTACTACCACTACCACCACTACTACTACTACCACCACTACTACTACTACCACTACCACCACCACTACTACCACGACTACCACGACTACCACGACGCAGTCTCAGGTTGGTACCGGTAGCACGGTGTCCCCGAACCTCAACCTTCCGTCGATTCCCAGTCGCGACGTGATGGGTGAGAAGGTGACCTACACCGTCAGCACGGTTGATGCGGCGGCAGGTGACACGGTGACCATCGATCTCGATGTTACCGCCAATCACTACATGGTCAACGGTCAGTTGAACATCGTTTATGATCCGACTCAGCTCGAGCTCCTGAAGGTTTCTGACGATCCCGACTTCCCCTATTTCGAGGACGGCTATTATAACTTCAAGATCTTCAAGGGTACGTATATGTGCGCGGGTGCGATTCCCGAGAGTGGCCCCGGTATGTTTAAGTTTGCGTTCGCGTCCACCTCTGCTGTGGGTACGACCGCAGGCGGCAACATGTTCTCCTTGACCTTCAAGGTTCTTGAGGGCTGGGAGGGATATTCTCCCGTCGTTCTGACCATTCCGGAAATGATGTCTGCGGATGGAACGACTCTCGGCGGCGATGAGTATAACACCAACTGTGATAACTACATCTACGGTGGTGTTAACATTCCCGTGAAGACCCCCGACACTACCACTACCACTACTACTACTACTACCACGACCACCACTACCACGACCACCACCACGACCACTACTACGACCACTACCACCACCACGGTCCGCAAGGAAGGCGAGATCGTTGTGACGATCGACACGGTCAAGGCGAAGGTCGGCGAGACCGTGGATGTAAACGTTGTGGCAAGTGCTGCGGACGTGGCAGGCCTCTCCATTCACTTCACCTATGATCCGGCGGCACTCGAGTGCACCAACGCTGTGATCGGCGGCTTTGTTGCGGCGATGGATCAGAACGCTGTCGAAATCAAGAACGGCGAGATCTGGCTGACGGCGATCGCGCTCGAGCCCTCTGCGGCTGTGACCGATGAGGTTATCCTGACTCTCACCTTCAACGTTCTCGAAGGAGCGGCTGACGAAAATGTCATCGGCACCAACTACGAGATGGTGATCTTCGACAACTATGACGAGCAAGACGTTATCCTCACAGAGGGCGCTGTCAACCTCATCAAGTTCGGCAGCGGCGATGTCAATCTCGACGGCGCGGTCAACATGCGTGACGCGATGATGCTGTATCAGTACGTTGCGGGTATCACCGACAACCTCACCGAAGAGCAGCTTGCCGAAGGCGATGTGTATGCACCTCTCGGCACCGTCAATATGTTTGACGTCCGTAAGCTCTATAGTTTCATTCAGACCGGTTCCTGGGAATGATCCTCTGACACCGATCCGATAACATAACAACAACTCCTAAAAAGCTCCCCACTCACAAGGTGGGGAGCTTTTTCTGTGCCGAAAGCCACGCGGTATGCGTGTGGCTTCGCGAAGGCTATGACGGCGATGGAAAACGCCCTAAAACCGCCTTGGAACAGTTACCTTTGACTAACTCGTGAAAAAACCGGTGGAAAACACGCCGGTATTTGGCAAATTACACGTGAAACTGATAATTTTTTAACAAATTTCGAAAAAAACTGCGTGGATTGCATTGCAAAACGGCATAAAGTACGATATAATATTATGTACGATCTTAGACTGTGGAGTGGTATGCTCTGCGCTATAAGACAGATACAAAAAAGAGGGAGGAACCGCTTTATGCAAAAGAAAAAAAGCACACTGCCGTTCAAAGGCACACCCGAGCAGGAAGCGAAGCTGAGAGCTGTCATCGAAGAAAACAAGCACGACTCCAGCCGCCTGATGAAAGTGATGCAGGATGCACAGGATATTTACGGCTATCTGCCGTTTGAGGTGCAGGAAATGATCGCTGAGGGCATGGGCGTTTCGGTCGAGAAGGTCTACGGCGTTGCGACGTTCTATGCTCAATTCTCGCTGTCCCCGAAGGGCGAGTACAACATCTCTGTCTGCCTCGGCACCGCCTGCTACGTTAAGGGCTCCGGCGACATTTTCAACAAGCTTTCCGAGCTTCTCGGCATCGGTGCGGACGAGTGCACCGCTGACGGTCGCTTCTCGCTGACGGCTTGCCGCTGCATCGGTGCTTGCGGTCTGGCACCTGTCCTGACTGTTAACGAAGATGTTTACGGCCGTCTGACCGTGGACGATGTTCCCGGCATTCTTGAGAAATACGGCGCATAAAAAAGGAACGAAAGAGTATGGAAATTCGTCAGATCAAAGAACTGCTTGATGCCGAACTGATCATCGGTGAGGATACCCTGTCGAAGGATGTCCATTCTGCTTGCGGAAGCGATATGATGAGCGATGTGCTCGCATACGTGAAGGATCAGGCTGTGCTGTTGACAGGTCTTGTCAATGCACAGGTTATCCGTACCGCCCAGATGATGGACATGATCTGCATCGTGTTTGTGCGCTCCAAGCGCCCGACCGATGACATGATCGCTCTTGCCGAAGACGCCGGCATCACGTTGATGTCCACATCAAAGCGTATGTATGAAGCGTGCGGCCTGCTGTATACAGCAGGGCTGGGAAACGGAGTCACGGCATGAGTGAAACGCTTTCCTTCCATTTTGATGTTGATGGCGAAAACTTCACCTCCGCGGGGCAGGCCTCCGTTCAGGTGAAGAAGATCCTGCGAGAGCTTGGTGCTGACCCCGACACGATCCGCCGCGTCTCCATTGCGATGTACGAAGGCGAGATCAACATGGTGATCCATGCGGGCGGCGGCAGTGCCGATGTCATCGTGGATGAACAGGGCGTGGAGATCATCCTTAAGGATGAAGGCCCCGGAATCCCCGACATTCAAAAGGCCATGCAGGAGGGCTATTCCACCGCCCCCGACAATGTGCGTTCGCTCGGATTCGGCGCGGGCATGGGACTCCCGAACATGAAACGCTACACCAACAAAATGGACATCGAATCGACCCCCGGTAAGGGCACGACCATCACCATGCGGGTGGACTTTTAATGACAAAACCGTCAAAAGGAACCAAAGGACATGAATAGGTATGAACATTCCGTCTGCCTGGATGTTTCCAAGTGCAACGGATGTACCACTTGTTTGAAGCATTGTCCGACCGAGGCGATCCGCATCCGCGATAAACACGCGGTCATCAACGCGGATCGGTGCATCGACTGCGGTCAATGCATACGGGTATGTCCGAACCAGGCGAAAAAGGCGAATTACAAAAAACTCGATGCACTTGAGGGATACAGGTGGAAGATCGCGCTTCCCGCCCCGTCGCTGTACGGTCAGTTTGAAAACCTCGGCGATGTGGATTACGTGCTGCAAGGACTTCTGGACATCGGCTTTGACGATGTGTTTGAAGTGTCTGCGGCGGCGGAGATCGTGTCGGCGTACACCCGCCGCTATATCCGCAGGGAAGGGGTCAAACGCCCCATCATCAGCTCGGCTTGTCCGGCGGTGGTGAGACTGATCGCTCTTCGCTTTCCCTCATTATATGACAACCTGATGCCCATTTTGCCGCCGATGGAAATCGCGGCGAAGATGGCGCGTGATCGTGCGAAAGCCGCTCACCCGGAACTTAACGACGAAGACATCGGTGTGTGTTTCATCTCACCGTGTCCCGCCAAGGTCAGCTATGTGGCGCAGGGCTTCGGCTCTCACAAAAGCGGCGTTGACGTGGTCGTTTCGATGCAGGATGTGTATTTTGCGCTGATCGGTGTGATGAAAAAGGACAAGATACCGGTTCCGGCATCGCACTCAGGTATGATCGGTATCAGCTGGGCGACCTCCGGCGGCGAATCGTCGGCGGTCTTCAATGACAGCTATTTGGCGGCGGACGGTATCCGCAACGTGATCGATGTTCTTGATGAGATCGAAACGGGCAAACTTCCGCAGCTGGAATTTATTGAACTCAACGCTTGCGAGGGCGGTTGTGTCGGCGGTGTGTTGGCGGTGGAGAACCCCTACATTGCCCGCACGCGACTGCAATCCCTGCGTCGCTATTTGCCGGTGTCGCAAAATTTCCTCGAAGAGGATGAACAGCACACCATTCCCGATGAGGTGACCTTCTCCGATAAGCCCGTCTGCCGTCCCATTACGAGACTCGCGGACAGTATGCTGGAATCGATGCATCGCCTCAGCGAGATCAACCGCCTCAAGGCACAGCTTCCCGGAATCGACTGCGGCTCGTGCGGTGCGCCGACCTGTCGCGCGTTTGCGGAGGACATTGTCCGCGGTGAAGCGGATATGACCAAATGTGTCGTCAAGCTGTGCGAACAGCTGCAGGCGGAAAACGCGGAGCTTCGTCGCCGCCGCATCGGCCCGCCGAGAAAGGAGAATCCGTATGACAGTCAAACAACTGATTGATACGTTGTCTCTCTCGGAGGTGACCGTCGCCGATCCGGATCGCGAGATCACGGGCGGGTATGCAGGCGATCTGCTCAGTTGGGTGATGGGACGTGCCAATGAAGGCGACGCGTGGGTCACGATCATGACCAACATCAACGTTGTCGCTGTGGCATCGCTGCTGGATGTCAGCTGTGTCCTCCTTGCCGAAGGCGTGACCGCCGAGGCAGACGTGATCAACACGGCAAAGGCAAAAGGCGTGACGCTTCTTGGCTCCGACAAGCCCACCTATGAACTTTGCAAGGCTCTTGCCGCCGCCCTTGACGGTGAATCGGCATGAGTAAATACTATTATGATCTTCATATGCATTCGTGCCTGTCGCCCTGTGCAGACGATGACATGACCCCGAACAACATCGCAGGCATGGGTACCATCTGCGGATTGCAGATCATGGCACTGACCGACCACAACACCACGAAAAACTGTCCCGCCTTTTTCGAGGCGGCCAAACGTCAGGGCATCATTCCCATCGCGGGCATGGAACTGACGACGGCGGAGGACATTCACATGGTGTGCTTGTTCGAAACGCTTGAACAAGCGACCGCGTTCGAGGAGGAAGTGGAAAAGCGGCGTATGCATGTGGACAATCGTCCCGATATCTTCGGACATCAGACGATCATGAACGGGCAGGACGAGGTGATCGGTATCGATCCGTGGTTCTTGCCCGCGGCGACAACGCTGTCGCTCGAACAAGCGGCGGCACTGTGTGTCGCTTTCGACGGTGTGTGCTATCCCGCACATATCGACCGCCCTGCCAACGGCATCGTGGCGATCCTCGGTGTATTTCCCGATGAACCGCCGTTCGGCATTGCCGAACTCAACGATCCCGAAAAATGGCAGGGGCTGTGTGACGCGCACTCCAATCTGAAGGAGAAGTTCAATCTCTTCGGTTCGGATGCGCACTACCTTTGGGATATTCGCGAAAAATGTTGCTTTATCGAGCTTGATGACGAACCCTACAGCAGCTCGCTTGTGAGGGCGCGGTTTTTTGAAAAGCTCCGTGAAGCCAACAAAGCGATGGAGGGATACCGATGAAGGAATTGTCGCTCAACGTGCTGGACATCACGATGAATTCCGTCAAAGCGGGCGCCACGCTCATCGAGATCCTGATCACCGAAACGGACGAGCGTCTGGAAATCGTCATTCGCGACAACGGTTGCGGCATGACCGATGAGACAGTCGAACGACTGGCCAATCCGTTCTATACCACGCGTACCACGCGTAAGGTCGGCATGGGTGTCCCGTTTCTGACACTGGCCGCCGAGCAAACGGGAGGAAGCGTGACGATCGTGTCCGACACGGTCGAGGAGTCACCCGATGCCCACGGAACGACGGTGACCGCGGTGTTTATGAAGAAACATCTGGATTTCACACCGCTCGGGGACATGATCCCCACCATCACGACGCTCATTCAAGGCTCGCCGGATATCGATTTTGTGTTTCGCCACAGCCGCTCACAAGGAGAAGTCACACTCAACACTGCCGAATTGCGGCAGGTGCTGGGGGAGGAGGTTTCCCTCGGCGCATTCGAAGTCTTACAATGGATCGAGGAGTATCTGCAGGAGCAGTACGCCGCATCCGTTTAATACACAGCAAAATCTATTTTACAGAAAGGATTTGAGAATATGAAATCGTTGGCAGAACTCGCAGCAATCAGAGACAAGATGAAAGACAAAGTCGTGCTCCGCGAGGGTACGGGCGAGAAACGCGTAGTCGTCGGCATGGCGACCTGCGGCATTGCGGCGGGCGCACGTCCCGTTCTGAATGCGTTCGTTTCCGAGATCAACGCCGCCGGTCTGTCCGGTGACGTGACCGTGACCCAGACGGGCTGCATCGGCATTTGCCAGTATGAGCCTGTGGCAGAGGTGTTCGAGGGCGAAACCAAGACCACCTATGTCCAGCTGACCCCCGAAAAGGTCAAGGAGATCGTTGAGAAGCACATCAAAGGCGGCAACGTCGTCGAAGCGTATACCATCGGTAGCGCCAAATAATCAATTGGAGGGAATGCAGTATGATTCGTTCACATGTATTGATCTGCGGCGGTACCGGTTGTACCTCGTCGGGCAGTGCGAAGCTCCAGGAGCTGTTTGCACAACACCTCGAGGCGAACGGCATCGCTGACGAAGTCAAGATCGTGCAGACCGGTTGCTTCGGTCTTTGCGCCCTTGGCCCCGTTGTCATCATCTATCCGGAAGGCACCTTCTACAGCCGTGTCGAAACTGACGATGTCGAAGAGATCGTCAAGGAGCACCTGCTCAAGGGCCGTCTCGTTGAGCGCCTTGTCTACAACGACATCGGCGGCGGCGAAGTGGCTCCCGAAGGCGTCAACGTGTCTCTGAACGAGACCGGCTTCTACAAGAAGCAAGTCCGCGTTGCTCTGCGCAACTGCGGTGTTATCAACCCCGAAAACATCGATGAATACATCGGTATGGACGGCTATGCGGCTCTGGGTAAGTGCTTGACCGAGTACACTCCCGAGCAGGTCATTCAGATCATCACCGACTCCGGTCTGCGTGGCCGTGGCGGCGGCGGATTCCCGACCGGCCGTAAATGGGCGCTCACCGCGATGAACAAGGCTGACCAGAAGTACGTCGTGTGTAACGCTGACGAAGGCGACCCCGGCGCGTTCATGGACCGTTCCGTCCTCGAAGGCGACCCCCATGCGCTCATCGAAGCCATGGCGATCGCGGGTTACGCCATTGGCGCTACCCAGGGCTATGTGTATGTCCGTGCGGAGTATCCGATCGCTGTCCGCCGCCTCCAGATCGCCATCGATCAGGCGCGTGAATACGGTCTGCTCGGCAAAGACATCTTCGGCAGCGGCTTTGACTATGACATGGAGATCCGTCTCGGTGCGGGCGCATTCGTCTGCGGCGAGGAAACCGCTCTGATGACCTCCATCGAAGGCAACCGCGGCGAGCCCCGTCCGCGTCCTCCGTACCCGGCGGTGAAGGGCCTCTTCGGCAAACCCACCGTTGAGAACAACGTGGAAACCTTCGCCAACATTCCGCAGATCATTCTGCGCGGCGCTGACTGGTTTGCTTCCATGGGCACCGAGCGCTCCAAGGGCACCAAGGTGTTCGCTCTGGGCGGCAACATCAACAACACCGGTCTCGTCGAAATCCCGATGGGCACCACCCTGCGCGAAATCGTGTATGATATCGGCGGCGGTATCCCCGGCGACAAGGCGTTCAAAGCGGCTCAGACCGGCGGTCCTTCCGGCGGCTGTATCCCCGCTAACCTGATCGACACCGAAATCGACTATGACAACCTCACCGCCATCGGCTGCATGATGGGTTCGGGCGGCTTGATCGTCATGGACGAGGACACCTGCATGGTCGACATCGCGAAGTTCTTCCTCGAGTTCACCGTTGACGAGTCCTGCGGTAAGTGCACGCCCTGCCGTGTCGGTACCAAGCGCCTGCTCGAGATCCTCGACAAGATCACCGAAGGCAACGGCACTCTCGAAGACATCGATCGTCTCGAAGAGCTGTGCGAATACATCAAGGCAAACTCCCTGTGCGGCCTCGGCCAGACGGCTCCCAACCCCGTTCTGTCCACTCTCCGCTTCTTCCGCGACGAGTATATTGCTCACGTGGTTGACAAGAAGTGCCCCGCCGGCGTTTGTAAGTCGATGCTCCACTTCAAAGTCCTGCCCGATGCCTGCATCGGTTGCGGCAAGTGCATGAAGAACTGCCCGGTTGACGCGATCAGCAAGACCGACTATGTCGCTCCCGGTCACAAGCTGCCTTCTGTGGCGATCGATCCCACAAAGTGCGCGAAGTGCGGTGTCTGTATCGACAACTGTAAGTTCAAGGCTATCATTAAGGAATAAGAAAGGAGTGCGCTGCGAAATGGATATGGTTAATGTTAAAGTAAACGGCATTGCTGTCAGCGTGCCCAAAGGCTCCACCATTCTGGAAGCCGCCCGCGTTGCGGGTATCGAAATCCCCACCCTCTGCTTCCTGAAAGACATCAACGAGATCGGCGCTTGCCGTATCTGCGTTGTTGAGGCGACCGGCGCCCGCGGTCTTGTGACCGCTTGCGTGTACCCCGTCGCTGAGGGCATGGAGATCCAGACCAACACCGAGAAGGTCCGCAAAGCGCGTAAGACCACTCTCGAGCTGATTCTCTCCACCCACGAGAAGAAGTGCCTCTCCTGCGTGCGCTCCACCAACTGCGAGCTGCAGAAGATGTGCCGTGACTACGGCGTGGAAGACACCGGTGCTTACGACGGTTTCCGTCCGCAATATGCGATCGACGATTCCGCTCCGCACCTCATCCGCGACAACAACAAGTGCATTCTTTGCCGTCGTTGTGTTGCGAAATGTAACGAGCAGTTCGTGTCCGTCATCGGCGCGAACGATCGCGGCATCGATACGCACATCTCCTGCGCGTTCGATAAGCCCATCAACGAAGTTCCCTGTGTGTCCTGCGGACAGTGCACCGTTGTTTGCCCGACCGGCGCGCTGGTTGAGAAGGACGACACCGATAAGGTGTGGGCGGCTCTGGCGGATCCCAACAAGTATGTTGTGGTGCAAACCGCTCCCTCCATTCGTGCGGCTCTCGGCGAGCCCTTTGGCATGCCCATCGGCACCAACGTGGAAGGCAAGATGGTTGCGGCTCTGCGCCGCCTCGGCTTCGACAAGGTGTTTGACACCGACTTTGCGGCTGACCTCACCATCGTCGAGGAAGCCAACGAGTTTGTGGATCGCGTGAAGAACGGCGGCGTTCTCCCGATGATCACCTCCTGCTCGCCCGGCTGGGTCAAGTTCGCTGAGTTCTACTATCCCGAGCAGTTGGCTCACCTGTCTTCCTGCAAGTCCCCGCAACAGATGGCGGGTGCGGTCATCAAGACCTACTTTGCTGAGAAGATGGGCATCGATCCTGCGAATATCGTGTCTGTCGCTGTCATGCCCTGTACCGCGAAGAAGTTCGAGGTCGGTCGTGACGATCAGAGTGCCTCCGGCTTTGCTGATGTCGACATCGCCATCACCACCCGTGAACTTGCCCGCATGATCGATCGTGCCGGTCTGCAGTTCACCGCTCTTCCCGACGAAGAGTTCGACAACCCGCTCGGCGAGGATACCGGCGCTGCGGTTATCTTCGGTGCTACCGGCGGTGTTATGGAAGCAGCTCTGCGTACCGCTAACGATTGGCTGACCGGCGAAAGCCAGGAGAACGTCGACTTTGTCGAGCTCCGCGGCACCGACAGCCTCAAGGAAGCCACCTACAACATTGCCGGCCTCGAAGTCAAGGTTGCTGTCGCCAGCGGCCTGAAGGCTGCCAACGAAGTGATGGCGAAGATCAAGGACGGCACCGCTCCCTGGCACTTTGTCGAGATCATGTGCTGCCCGGGCGGTTGTGTCACCGGCGGTGGCCAGCCTGTCCAGACCGGCGCTGTCCTCAACACGGTCGATCTCAAGACCGCCCGTGCGAAGGCGCTGTATGATCAGGATGCGTCGATGGCTCTGCGTAAGTCGCACGAGTCTCCCGTTGTCAAGGAACTCTATGACAACTACTTCGACGGCATCGGCGGTCACAAGGCTCACCACACCCTGCACACCAGCTATGTTGGCCGTAAAAAGTACAACTAATGCTGTTGTGATGTAACGTAAAATGCGGTGCGGCTCCCTCAAAAGAGCCGCACCGATTTTGCGCGCATATGGAGAAAAAAGTGAAAGGCTCTTAACTTTTCACAAAAACCAAACCGAAAGAAAAACAAAATTGCAACAATCTGATGAAACGGAATTTACAGAAAAAAATCATGTTGTTTTCGGTTGTGCAAGTTGTTGCTCAAAAGTGTTTTATTTATGGTTTGGACTAGCTTTTTTTTGCATATCACGCTATACTTATGATAAATAGGAATGTAGCCTATTAAATTCTTACACATTTTTTAAGGGGGAAAACCAAAATGAAGAAATCTCTTTTGAGCGTTCTCGTTGTGGTTGCTCTGCTCATGACGACCCTGTTCTCTGTTGTCGTTATGCCCGCGAGCGCTGCGAACGAGGACGGCATGACTTCTGAGACGGTTGTTTACAGCATCTCCAAGTACGAGACTGCTGGCCTCAAAGCGGGCGACACCTTCGTCATCGAAGTCTCCACCAACAAAGTCGACAACATCGCCATGGTCGAGTACTACTTTGCCTATGACAACAGCAAGCTGAAGGCTACTGCCGGCACTGTTGAAGGCTACCTGGCCGCGATGGACATGAAGGGTACCGTTGTTGCTCCTAAGGGCGACAAGGACAAGAATGCCGCTACCGGCGAAGTCTGGATCACCGGCATGACCCTTGATCAGCTGACCTCCGCTGAGGGCGAAGTCATTGCGACTGTCACCTTCGAGGCTCTGGTCGACATCAACGAGAACGTTGATATGTTCGCGATCGGTGAGGCGCTGTCCTGCACCCACATCATGACCGACCACACCTGCCAGACTGTGGACGGCGGCGTTGTGATCAAGGCTGAAGAGACCACCACCACGGAGTCTGTGACCGAGACCACCACCACTACCACCACTACTACTACCACCACCACTACCACTACCATCACCGAGCCCGGAAACTATATGCCCGGCGATGTGAACTGCAATGGTCTGGTCAAAATCGACGACGTGATCCTGCTGAACCGTGTCCTCGCAGAGGATACCACCGCAGTGGTTACCGCACAAGGTCTGATCAACGGT
>JAZUOG010000035.1:0-107832 GCA_045604545.1 Acutalibacteraceae bacterium
CCAAAACATACAGCCCAAAAATACGCTTTCCAATACTGCGACCGTTAAAAATCACATCTCTAAATACAAATAACACAGGGTATAAAAAAACAAGTAAAACAAACAACAAAGCGACTCCTGCGTTTTGTAAAGTAGGATAGCGAGCAAAATCGGGATTCAGCGCCAAAAAGAGCATACACGGAAGCCCCGACAAATTCCAATCGATAATCCATGCAATAATTCTTCGAACCAGCACATTGTTATTCATACCACCATCTCCTTGTGTGTATGATAGCATAAAAACGGCAAAGGGGCAATAATTATTCATTATTCATCAGCAAAGCGACTTCATTTTTCATTATTCATTCGGAAATCCGTTCTCTTTTAATGAATAATGAATGATGAAAAATGAATAGTGAATAATACAAAACAAAAATCCGCTCACTTTCGTGAACGGATTTTCGTTTGGAGCTGATAACCAGAGTCGAACTGGTGACCTCATCCTTACCAAGGATGCGCTCTCCCTACTGAGCTATATCAGCAAAGAATCGCGACCCGGAACGGGCTCGAACCGTCGACCTCTAGCGTGACAGGCTAGCGTTCTAACCAGCTGAACTACCGGGCCATTCTCAGTTGTCTGCGACAACGTTAGTTATTATACCTATTCCGAGGAGATTTGTCAATAGGTATTTTTGATTTTTTTGAATTTTTCGCAATTATTTTTTTACACCGCACACAACGCGATCGACGCCGCCAAAGTCGCGATAAATCGTCACATCGGCGATGCCCGCCGCTTCAAAAATCGCCTTGACAACCTCTGCCTGTCCGATCCCCACTTCCACGGCAAGAATGCCGTCTCGGCGCAGATGCGGTATCCATACAGACGCGATCGCCCGATAAAATGTCAAGCCGTCGGCATCGCCGTCAAGCGCCATGCGCGGCTCGTGCTGTACCTCCCGCATCAGGCTGTCAATATCCGCGGAAGGAATATACGGCGGGTTGGAAACGATGACATCAAACTCGCCGTAATCGTGTTCGGGAGCAAGCACGGTATCCTGCACGATGCGCAGGTCGGCGCGGTTATAGTGCGCGGCATTGCGGCGAAGATAGACAAGCGCCTCGTCCGACAACTCCACCGCCGTCGGGCGCACATTGCCGCACAGCGACCACACGCCAAGTCCCACACAGCCGCTTCCCGCACACAGATCGAGCAATGACACCTCGCGGTTTTTGGGAAGCCGCTCCGCGACAACCTCGCACAGGAGCTCCGTGTCGGGACGCGGAATGAGCACCCCCTTACCCACGTCCAGTGTCAACGAAAGAAAATCCCATGTGCCGAGGATATACTGCAAGGGTTCACCCTTGGCGCGGCGCGTGGCGGCAGTCAAAAGAGATGCCGTGATCTCCTCGGAAAGGATCGTGAAATCGCTTTCATAGTGATGTCCGTGCGGCAGATGTCCGATGTCTTCCATCAGACAGCATGCATCAAAGGCGGGGCTGTCGCACCCCGCCTTTTCCAGCATTTGTGTTATCATCATGTAAAGTTGTGAAGCTGTCATGACTCTCACCAGTTGTCCGAATCTTTGTCCTCGGGAACGACCATCAGAAACGCCGTGATGGCGCATTCGATCATGTCGTCCGTGGGTTCCTTTGTCGTGATGCGTTGCATCCATTTGCCGGGAGCGGAGAACGCGCGAGTGACGAGGTTGTCGTGGCGTCCGGCAATTTTGAGAAGCTCATAGCCGATGCCCATGACAAGCGGAAGTGTCAGAATTTTGATCACCGCATACAACCATGTGGGCAGGCTCGCGGGAATAAACATGGAGATTGCCACACCCACGACCATCATCAAAATCATGAACGAGGTGCCGCAACGCGGATGAAAACGCGACTCGGTGCGCACATTTTCAACAGTAAGCTCCTTGCCGTGTTCGTAGCAGAAGATGGTCTTATGCTCCGCGCCATGGTACGCAAACACGCGCTTGATATCCTTCATCTGAGAGACAAGGATCATATACACAAGGAAGATGGCGATCTTCAACACGCCCGTGATAAAAGCTTTGAGAAGATTGTAACCGAAGTGGTCGCCGATTTCGCGGGGAATACCGAGAAGCGGAGACACCAGATCGTACACCAGCGTCGGCAGGTACATAAACAGACCGACGGCAAGCGCCACGCCGAGAACGGCACTGATGACCACCACGATCGGCATGATCTTCTGAATGAATTGGTTGTCCTTCTCCATCTCCTCTTCTGTGCGGGTGCCGTCGTTTTCCAGTTCCTCCATACCGCTCATTTCCGCGGATTTCATCAGCGATTTGTAGCCGATGATCATGGAATCGACAAAGTTGAAGATACCGCGCACAAGCGGCATACGGAAAAAGATCAGTTTTCGTTTTTGGTTGTCCCACTCATCGGTGCGGATCTCGCCGCTGGTGTGGCGGACAGCCATCGCGGTCTTTTCGGGACCGCGCATCATCACACCTTCGATCAATGCCTGACCGCCGATGGATGTCTTTTTTTCTTTGCTCATAGAGTTGTTCCCTTCTGTCAGAGGATAGTCGTGTCAACGCCCGCCGATTTCGGCACAGGCAGACGAATGGTCACGGTGGTGCCGACGCCCTCCTCACTGCGGATATCCAGCGTGCCGCCGTGACGGCGCACGATCTCATCGGCAAGAGCCAGTCCGATGCCCGAACCGGGCTTTGTGGGGTTGGCACGGAAGAACCGTTCTTTGACGTGCGGCAATGCATCCGCAGGAATACCGATGCCGTTGTCGCTGATAATAATTTTGATGATCGAACCGATCAGACGTGCTTCTACATGAAGCACACTGCCGGGATTGGAATACTTGATGGCGTTATCCATTACGTTGATAAACACCTGTTTGAGACGGTCGGGATCGCCGATAATGGGAGGAAGATGAATACATTCAATATAATCCACCGTCACGTCCTCACGGGATGCACGTTCACGGAACAGCAATACCGTTTCCTCGAGCTCGGCAAGCACATCCATTTGCACTGTTTTGAGTTCAAATTGTCCGCTTTGCAGACGAGAGAAGTCAAGCAGCTCTTCCACGATGCCCGACAGGCGTCTGGCTTCATGAGAGATAACCTGCATACCCTTCTGGATGATTTCCGGATCACTGGTCTGCCCCATCGTTTCGCTCCAGCCGGTGATGGCGGTGAGCGGTGTACGCAGTTCGTGAGAGACCGTGCTGATGAATTCGTTTTTCATCTTTTCACCGCGGGCAATTTCGCCCGCCATGAAATTGATCGTATCGGCAAGATCGCCGATCTCATCATCGTATTTTTTCTCAATACGGGCGTCATAGTCGCCCATCGCGATGGTTTTGGCGGTTTCACCGATTTCCTTCAGCGGTCGGACGATGGAACTGACGAAATAGGAGCTGGAGAGCATCACAAAGATGACGAGCACGACGCCGCCGATCACCATCACACCGATCCATGTTGTGATCTGACGGTCAACCAGTGTCAGCGAGGTCACATAACGTACCGCGCCGTACACCGTGCCGTTGCCGTCGCAAATCACCGACATGACCGACATGATATTCTCACCGCCGGTGGAATCTCCGTTCCACATGGCCGTGTATTCTTCCGTTTCGGCAACGGCATGTTGAAACTCGGGAGCCATATCCGTCGCCGGCACAAAACCCGTCGACGACATCAGCACCTGTCCTTCGCTGTTGACAATCTGAAGTTCAAAAGCTTCGTTCTCGGTGAAGGTCTCCGCAAAATCACGCGCCGTCACTTCAAAATCAAAATCCACATCGGACGTGTACTGCAGAAAATAGTTACGGCTTGTCTGAGCGTGGTCGGAAAGGACCGACTCCACATTTTCATAAAAGTATGTGCGCATCAGCAATGCAAACACGATTTCCAGCACAACCAACAAAATGGCGATCACGCCAAAGCCGTTGATCAACCAACGCCGTGTAATGCCGCGTTTCATGAGCCGTCCCCTCCTCTCCGTTGTAATGCGATGTTATATCAGGCGTTCCATTTATAGCCGAGACCCCAGACGGTCATGATGTGTTCCGGGCTGGAGGGGTTGGTTTCGATCTTCATACGCAAACGACGGATATTGACATCGACAATCTTTTCCTCGCCGAAATAATCCTCACCCCACACACGATGAAGAATATCGGTGCGGCTGAGCGGTTTGCCGGGATTGGTGAAGAAATATTCAATGATCTGGAACTCCAGTTGAGTCAATTCAACGGGGGTACCGTCACGCATCAAGCTGCGGTTGCGCAGATTGAGCACAAAGTCACCCTGACGGATCTCTTCGAGGTATTGCACTTCCATACGCTGACGGGCGGCGTCGACGCGGCGATAGAGTGCATCTACACGGGCAACCAGTTCGGACGGGCTGAAGGGCTTCGTGACATAGTCGTCGGCACCCATCATCAAACCGCCGACCTTTTCCATTTCCTGCGTACGGGCGGTGAGCATAATGATGCCCATGGAATCACTGCGTTCACGCAGACCGCGGCAGACAGCAAAACCGTCCATACCGGGAAGCATAATATCGAGCAGGGCAATGTCGGGTTTGTCATCGGCACGGTCATAACGATCCAGCGCCTCTTCACCCGAGCCCGCCTCGATCACTTCATAACCGGAACGACGGAGATTGATCACAACAAATTCGCGGATCGACACCTCGTCCTCACAAACCAAAATACGTTTCATAATAACAGCCGCCTTTCTTTATTCCGTTTCATAGAGAGAGAATAATTCGCTGAGTATATCCATTGATAATTCGAAATCCTCGTCCTTGTCGTACTGGATTTCGTAGCACATCGTTTTGCCGGTTTCGAGGAACAGGTAGTTTTCGTTTGAGAAGGGATTATCTTCACCGACAGGATATGCCACAATTTTGAACAGCGTCGCTCCGACAACGCCGTCTTCTGCTTTTTTGACGATCAGGCGACGAGTCTCTGCGTCATATGTCGCGGTGATCTTCCCGAGCCACTCTTCGGGAATGGTGATACTGTAACCATCGATCGCATTGATGATGTTGGTTTCTTCAATGGTGGCGATGCGGCGATCAAAATCCCAGGAATACCACTCGCTCAGCCACAGTGTGATGTCTTTGTTATCTTTGAATTCATCACCGGGCAGACGATACGACCGCGGCCATTCCATTTGTCCGTCGAGATCGATATCTTTGCAAGGAACAGCCGATTCTCTGGCGGACATCGAGGTGATATTGGTGGCAGGGTCATAAAGCGGTGTCGTCAGAATCTGTCCGTCCCAAACGATCAATTCCGTGATCGTGGTGTTGACGTCCTTGGTGCAATCCTGATACAGCGCGCGGATATCATCATCGACATCGGCAAATGTGTAGCTTCCGAATTGCAGGATACGTCCGTCAAGCTGAGAGGTACCCTTTTCGACAACAGTGCCTTCCTCCATCGACAGCAATCGCACCGTCGATTTTTCGGTTTCGGCACTGACACGGAACAGCAGCAGATCATCACGATCCTCATCCACCATACTGCCGACGACCATATGCGTATAGGTATCGCTGTAAAGGGAGACAAGGTTGTTGTCTTCCCAGGAATACAGCATCAGACGGCGGTCGCGGGTATCGTACATACTGAAGCCCGCAAACAGTTCGGATTTTCCGTCACCGTTGAGATCGCCGAAGTGCACACGTTCGATTTCCGTGGCAAGACCTTCAATGTCCTCCACGCAAACCCAGCCACCGCCTTCACGTCTGAGCAGCGCAATGTGCGTGTTTGCGCCCTCGGGCTGTAATGCGTAAAACGCCACCGCATCATCAACACCGTCGCCGTCAATATCCTTCATGATGAACGCTGAGCGATATTCACCCATTTTGGGATACTTGAGAACATACGACACCGAGGTGGTATCGTTCGAATCGGTATTGGCGGCAAAGATATGCCGTTCAAGGGCATCTTGAATGTTGCTTTGTTCGCCCTGAGCGTGAGGAGCCCGCAACTGCGACTCCACGTCCAGGTTCATGAATGTACAGCCTGTCAAGGAAAAAATGACAGCAATGCACATCACAAGAGCAAGACATCCGGACTTCATGTGCCATTCCTCCTTTTGACGCACTTACATAAATACAATTATATATCTTTTCTTCAAAACTGTCAATAAAAGGTGTCGTTCCGACGCTGTTTTTTTCGTGAAGTTTTTGTAAAGAAGAAATATTCTCAAAAAGTTGAAAATATCCCAAAAAAAGACTTGCATTTTACGGAATTATCTGTTACAATACGACTGTTGTTTTTCTTTAGCGTAATTTAAGGAGGTGCAGATACAATGGCAAAATGTGATTTCTGCGGTAAGAGTGTTACGTTCGGTATTCGCGTTTCTCACTCGCACAGACGTTCCAACCGCACTTGGAAGCCCAACATCAAACGTGTTAAGGCTGTGGTGAACGGTTCTCCGAAGAGGGTTTACGCCTGCACCCGTTGCCTGCGTTCCGGCAAGGTCACCCGTGCGGTGTAATGCAGACAACTCTTCTTGCAAATAGGATCGTCGATCCGCTTGTGTCAACGACACAAGCGGATTTTTCCTTTTTTTCACCTTTTCTCTTGCACATCTGCCTCTTCCCCTATATAATATGAGTATACTCTTGCAAGAAAGGATGATTCCTTCATGAACGTTTGGCACGATATTTCCGAATCCCGCATTCAACCCGACTGCTTTACGGCTGTGATTGAAATTCCCAAAGGCGGCAAGAACAAATACGAGCTTGATAAGCAAACCGGTTTGTTGCTTCTTGATCGTGTGCTGTATACTTCCACGCACTATCCCGCCAACTACGGCTTTATTCCGCGCACCTATGCCGATGACGGCGACCCGCTGGACGTGCTGGTGTTGTGTCAGGAATCGATCGTACCGATGACGCTCGTGAAATGTCGCCCGATCGGTGTGATCCTCATGATCGACGGCGAAGAGGTTGACGAAAAGATCATCGCCGTTCCCGTACGTGACCCTTCCTTCTCCTGCTACAACGACATCAATGAACTTCCCAAGCACACCGCTGAGGAAATCGAACATTTCTTTACGGTTTATAAAACCCTTGAGCACAACAAGGAAACCCAGGTTCCGCCGGCAATGGGCAGAGAAAAAGCCATCGAAATCATCTCTCACTGCATGGACGAGTATCGCCATCATTTCTGCGGAAAACGTGATTAATCAAACAAGGAGCGTGCATGACGATGGATCGTAACCGATTGACAATGTTGACAGATTTCTATGAAATCACCATGGCAAACGGCTATTTTGAAAACGACCTTCAAAATAAAATCTGTTATTTCGATATGTTCTTTCGTCGTGTTCCCGACGGCGGCGGCTTTGCCATTATGGCGGGTCTTCAGCAGGTGATCGAGTATCTGAAGAACCTGTCCTTCACCGAAGAGGACATTGCCTACCTGCGGAATCGCGGATTATTCAGCGAGACGTTTCTTAGCTATTTACAACAATTCCGTTTTTCCTGCGATGTGTGGGCGATTCCCGAAGGTACCCCCATTTTCCCCAACGAGCCGATTCTCACCGTTCGAGGCCCTGCCATTGAAGCTCAGTTGATCGAAACCATGATTCTACTGTCGATCAATCACCAATCGTTGATCGCCACCAAAGCCAACCGCATTGTACGCGCCGCAGACGGTCGCACGGTTCTGGAATTCGGTTCCCGTCGCGCTCAAGGCTATGACGGTGCCATCTACGGCGCCAGAGCCGCTTATATCGGCGGTTGCCACGGCACCGCTTGCACCATCTGCGGAAGCGAGCTTGCCATTCCCGCTCTTGGTACCATGGCACACAGCTGGGTGCAGATGTTTGACAACGAGCTGGACGCGTTCAAGGCGTACGCCCGCACCTACCCGAACGACTGCACCCTGCTTGTTGACACCTACGATACCCTTCACTCGGGCATTCCCAATGCCATCAAAACCTTTGATGACGTTCTTGCCCCGCTCGGCTACCGTCCGAAGGCCATTCGTATCGATTCGGGCGACATCACCTATCTGTCCAAAAAAGCCCGCAAGATGCTCGATGACAACGGTTATCCCGACTGTAAGATCATCGCCTCCAACTCTCTCGACGAATGGATCATTCGCGACATGATCATGCAAGGGGCATGTGTCGACAGCTTCGGTGTCGGCGAGCGTCTTATCACCGCCGCGAGCGATCCTGTTTTCGGCGGCGTTTACAAACTGGTTGCCCTTGAACAGGACGGTGATATTGTTCCGAGAATCAAAATCAGCGAAAACGTGGCAAAGATCACCAATCCGTGCTACAAAACGCCGTGGCGTTTGTACGACAAGGACACCGGTAAAGCCATCGCCGACGTCATCACCCTTCACGATGAAGTGATCGACGAAACGGTTCCCTATCAGATTTTTGATCCCGAACACATCTGGAAACGCAAGACACTTGAAAACTTCCGTGCAATCAAACTGCAGGTTCCCGTTTTCGAAAACGGTGTCTGCGTGTACCAATCCCCCTCGGTCGAAGAACTGCGCACATATTGCGCACAGCAACTCGACACCATCTGGGACGAGGTCAAACGATTCGAGAACCCTCACAAATACTATGTTGATCTTTCTCAACAGCTGTGGGACGAAAAACAGCGCTTGTTGTGTGAGGCATACTCGTAAACACGTTCACACAACCTTCACATTCCCTTGGTATACTGTCGAAAAATAGAATGGGAAGTGAACGGATTTATGACAAAAACGCTTTTGATCAACGGAAACGATGACCGACTGATCCACATTATCACAGATGCGCTTCAGGCAAACGGATATACCGTTGATGACATCGGTCACACATCTGACACAGCGGATATCGCCATTTTCTGTTCACAGGATACCAACCCTCAACGCATCAGCCTCGGTTCCATCACCATCGACTTCGACAATGTCTGTGTTTACGACAACAACCGCAACACCATACATTTCACGCCGATCGAGTTCTCCATGCTTTCCTACCTCGTCAAGAACGCGCACCGCGCCGTTTCTCGTAACGAGCTTCTTCCCGCGGTGTGGGGATTCGAAAACACCGACAGTTCCCGCGTTGCCGACGATACCGTTAAGCGTCTCCGTCGCAAGCTGAAAGATACCGATCTGGTGTTGGAAACGGTTTGGAAATTCGGATTTCGTATTCGTGTGAAATAAGTATTTTTGAAAAGTCGCCCAATGGCGGCTTTTCTTTTTTGAGAAAACATGCTATACTGTTCATACCATTCAGGGGAGGTGATATTCTTGATCAGCAAAGCCACATCCGATGTCATCAAAGCACTCAATGACGCGGGATTCGAAGCGTTTTTAGTGGGCGGTGCCGTAAGAGACGGATTGCGCGGCGTATCCTCCGATGACCGCGACATCACCACCAACGCATTACCCGAACAGACAATGGCTGTTTTTGCGGGGCATCGCGTCATTCCCACGGGACTGCAACACGGTACGGTTACGGTTGGATTTGAAAACGAGCTGTTCGAGATCACCACCTACCGCACCGACGGAAGCTACACCGACGGACGACACCCTGACCATGTTCAATTCACGCGATCGCTTGAAGAGGATCTTGCCAGACGCGATTTCACGGTCAATGCTCTCGCCTTCCACCCGGACCGCGGCATTATTGATCCGTTCGGCGGTGTCGACGATCTCAACAGGCGTCAACTCCGTTGTGTCGGCAATCCGATAAACCGCTTCAGCGAGGACGCTCTGCGCATCGCCAGATTGCTTCGATTCGCCAGTGTACTTGCGTTTGACATCGATCCGTCGACGGCCGATGCCGCCGACCGCCTTTGCGACCGATTGGAGCTTGTTGCGCCCGAACGAAAACGGGTGGAGCTTGTCAAGATGCTGACGGGTCGCCGTTTCACCGATGTCGCACTGGCGCTTCCGCGACCTTTTTGCAGACTTGTTCCCGCGTTGACACCGCTTGTGGGGTTTGAACAGCACAATCCCCATCACGATTTCACCGTCTATGAGCACACTGTTCGTGCTGTCGGGAATGCCCCCTATGACACCATCACCCGCCTTGCGTTGTTGTTTCATGATGTCGGCAAGCCGCCTACATTCTCATTTGACGAAAACGGTATCGGTCATTTTTACGGTCATGCCGGCGTCAGCGAGCAAATTGCCAAAGAGGCCATGACATCGCTTCGTTTTGACAACGCCACCATTCATGCCGTTTTGCCGCTGATCCATTATCACGACGGCTTGTTATTCGCCGACAAAAAGCAACTTCGCAGACGCCTTCGTCAGCTTGACGGACGCGACAACGTTGAGCGATTACTTGATGTGAAATACAGCGATGTTTCCGCTCAGAAGCACGACAGCATTCCGCCCGATTTCCGTGAGATACGCCGTCTTCTCGACGACATCATTCGTGACAACGACTGTGTTCACCCGCATTCTCTTGCCGTGAACGGTCACGATCTGATCAACGCGGGCTTTACCCCCGGTCCCGCCATCGGTGTCATGCTGGAAACGCTTCTTGACGAAGTGATCAACGAGCGTGTCGACAACACCAAAGAGGCGCTGATGCAACTGATAGAATCGAGGTGGCAACCATGATATGCTCGTTATGTCCGCATCGTTGTAGCGCCGAAAGAAACGACACGGTCGGCAAAGGGCGTTGCCGCATGCCTGCTCTTCCCCGCATTGCCCGCGTTGCTCTCCATCATGGAGAAGAACCTTGCATCAGCATCGGCGGCGGTTCGGGAACCATATTCTTTTCGGGCTGTTCCCTCTCCTGCCTGTTCTGTCAAAACCACAAGATCTCTCATAACGATTTCGGAAAGACGATCACCGTCGAACAGCTCGCCGATTGCTTCAGACGACTCGAAGCAGACGGTGCCGAAAACATCAACCTTGTCAACCCGACACACTATGCACACAGCATACAAAAGGCGTTGTCCCTTTATCGTCCGCGTGTGCCCGTGATTTTTAACAGCAGCGGCTACGAACGGACAGAAACGATCGACAGCCTCGACGGACTGATCGACATCTACCTTCCCGACTATAAATACGCCGACGACGCCCTTGCCAAGGAGCTCAGCGGGATCGACAACTACCGTATGACAGCGCTGAACGCCATCGCCGCCATGCTCCGACAAACCGGCAATCTTATTGTCGATGAGACGGGACGTGCCGTCAAGGGTACGATGGTCAGACACCTGGTGTTGCCCGGTCACACACGAAACAGCATCGCGGCTCTTGAAGATCTGAAGAACACCTTCACAACAGAGCTGTACATCAGCCTGCTGTTTCAGTACACCCCCATTCGCCCGCTCGACAAAAAGGAACTCAACCGCACCCTCACCAAGCGCGAATGTCAAAAGGTGTTCGATGCCATGAGCGACATGGGATTTCAAAACGGATATTCCCAAGAACTTTCCAGCGCCACTGCCGATTTTATCCCTGCTTTCGATCTGACGGGCGTTGAACCATAAAAAAGGGACGACTTTTAAGGGTGTGATCCTTAACGGAGAAAGTGTAAAGCTTGTATCTCATTGTAGGGCGGGGGCTGTGACCGAAGGAAATCCCTTTAGGGACTACCGCAACCACGGTAACAAAGCGTCTCTTGCTGTTTTATGGCGAGTTTCGCGTTTGCGGCACAAACGCATCGGGTGAACCCGAACCCCTTATTGCAGAAAAGGAAAAAGAGAAGGTTCAACAGCGAACCTTCTCTTTCTGTTTTTAGTGATATTCTGTGCTGACGCACAGCGTGATATGTTTGCTTTGCAAACGTGATATAAAAACCTGCGGTTTTTGTGATATTCTATTCGCCCTTACACTCGACAAAGCCGAATAACACTGCGAAGCAATAGAACTCGCCGTTAGGCGAATAGAACTGCGTGATACTCCGCTCGGAGTATCACGCATACCGGTCGTCCCTTTTCTTTGTTTTATTCTGTTGTGTACATCGTTTTCGGAATTTTAAAAATCTTTCGGAGAATACCGCCGAGGAATTTCGGACTTTTGCATAACACAATACGCATAGCTGTCTTACCCCCTTATCATGGACGAACACCCGATCGACAACGCGATCAATACCACGACCGTCAGGAACAATACCCTTTGGGGCGGGAATACGATCGCGACCAGCACACCGATGCCGAATGCCGCCACCAAACGGTTAATAAGACACAAGCCCTTTTTCATGTTCTCCGCTCTCCTTTCGCTGTGACGGCACCGCACGGTGCTTTCATTACAACGTATGAAAAAGAGCGGATTCGGTGACAAAACTCACGCTTTTTTCGTGAAAACAAGCAGCAATGATCCTTTTTGAACGGTGATGGTGACGGGAGAATCCAAAAACTCATTGCTGACACCAAGCGGCGTTGCCGTGTCAAGCGTCACATTGTCAACGGTATATTTGGCACCGGCGATGGACACACCCACAGCATCACCACCGTAAGGAAACAACGAAAAGACCGGGGACGCCTGCGGCAGGATTTCATGTGTACCCGCGCCGAGAAGGCGAATCTCCTGTATCTCATCAACAAGCACGCCGCGTGCACCGTGATCATATAGAAAACGAAGCAAAAACACATTGGCAAGGGTGTGATCAAATCGTCCGCCGAGACAGCCGAGAAGCACAAAATCGTCATATCCCCGCTCAAGCGCAATACGGATCGCGGCAAGAACATCGGTGTCATCTTTATGCGTCGGCAACACCACGACCTGCGCGGCAGAGCGGTTGGGAGCTTCTGAGGAATCAAAATCTCCCACAAGCAGATCATAGTCAACAGCCATCTCTTCAAGCAGGCGTTGACCGCCGTCAGCGGCAATCACAAACGCCCCCTGCGTTACATACTCCCGTAACACGGCGGCATCTGAAAACGGAGCAGAACCGACAATCACGCAGGTTCTCATTTGTTTTCCCATTCCTTCCATTCCTTTGCTTCCTGATAAAGTGCCACATAGCTTTGATGACGCGAAAGGGCGATTTTTCCCGCATTGACCGCCTCACAAACCGCACAGCCTTTTTCGACGGTGTGTGAGCATGACGTAAAACGGCAACCGCCGAGATACGGTTCAAATTCACGGAAACATTCACAAAGTTCGTCCTTGTCGATATGTTCCAGACGTTGTGCATCAAGCGACGAAAAACCGGGGGTATCCGCCACGTAGCCACCGCCCTCCTGTGCATACAGGCATGCACTGCGGGTGGTGTGACGACCGCGTCCGAGTTTTTTGCTCGTCTCACCGACAGCAAGTTCCAGATGGGGATACAGCACGTTGAGCACACTGCTTTTTCCGACACCCGAGTTGCCTGCAAAAGCAACGATCTTCCCTTTCAGGTATTCTTTGAGCGGCATCACCGTTTCGGGATCCTTTGCGCACACCGACAATACCGTAAAGCCTGCGTCGCGATAAATCGTTTCCAATTCTTCCGAAGAGCACAGGTCGGTTTTGTTAAACACCAGCATCGGTTCGATGCCTTTGTATTCACAAACGGCGATCATACGGTCAACAATGGTGGTGTTGGGCGCGGGATCACTCATGGAAACGACCAACACCAACACATCTACATTGGCTACAGGCGGGCGAATCAGACTGTTTTTGCGCTCCATGATATCTTCGATAACGCCCTTTTGATCGTCGGACACGGAAATGGTAACCACGTCGCCGCAAAACGGAGTGATGCCCCGATTGCGGAACGAGCCACGCGCCCGACATTCGTATATGCCGTCGGCGGCTTCTACATAATAGAAGCCGCCGATTCCTTGTAATATCCGTCCTTCTGTACGAAGTTCCTGCATAACGTATTGACTCCTCACGATATTACGGTGTAACGGTGTCGCCGCCCTCGGGAACGTTTGGCTCAACAGGCGTGATCTCTTCCGCACGGAGATACACCACGATGGTGTCGCCTTTGGGAAGCGAGGTGCCGGCAGAAGTGCCCAGACGGATCAGACAACCGGGGAGAATATCCTCACCCGCATAGGCCTCTTCCATCACAACCACTTTAAAGCCTGCCGCCTCCAGTTCGCCCTTCACCGATGTGTAACCGGTTCCGACAGCGATGTCGGGCACCACCACATATTCCACGCCTTTGCTGACATACAACACAATGACCGAGTTCTCTTCGACGATCTCGCCTGCCGCAATGCTTTGGGCATAGATAAAGCCGGCCTGAACATCACGATTGTATTCTCTGACGACCTCAACTTTAAGGTCGGTGATCAGCGTTTCGGTGTATTCCTTTCCGACAACATTCGGCACCTCGATGTCATCGGGCATAACCGTAATGTTGAAGTACTCCGTGGCAATATCGCAACCGCTCTGGGAATTGGTGATCGTGAATTTGGCATAGTCCTCATAGCGATCCTTGCCCGATTTGGTGATCTGGACGCGCACCGTGTAAGAGGCTTTTGCTTCTGTCAGCGACACCGTCTGCTTCGACTGGGCATAGTAAGACTTGTTGGTCAACGCCAGATCGCTGCGTTCCGTTCCGTCGATGAAGAAGCGGTAGTCCACGTTGTAGGACAGTGTCGGAGCGTTGATCTCAAGAACCGCGGCACCTGTACTGACGACCAGCGTGACAGGCGTATCGTCCATACATTCGGTATCGCCGGCAGGTGTCTGCGAAATGACATAGCCCTTGGAGAGGGAGTTGTTGACGTATTCAATCGAGGTAACGGTGTATCCGGCTTCCTCGATTTCGACAAGCGCCGCTTCGATCTGTCGTTTTCCTGCCACATTGGGCACGACCGACAGCTCCGCCGGCTCGATGCCGCGGCTGACAAACAGGGTGATCTCCTCACCCTCGCTGAGTTCCACGCCGATCGCGGGAGACACATCGTACACGCGTCCCGCTTCAACGGTATCGTGATACTCTTCCTTGACGGTCACCACAAAGTTGGCACCCTCAAGCATACTGACAGCGAGTTCTTTTGTGACGTTATACACATCGGGAACCGGCACTTTTTTGCCGCTTCCGAGGCTGATATACAGCGTCAGCACCGAGCCTTCCTTTGCCTGACGACCGGGAGCGGGTTCCTGATCGTAAATGATGCCTTTGTGTCCCTTGCCGAATTCGTTCTTTTCGATGATGGTGAATCCCGCAAGCTCGCCGCTGGCTTTCAGTTCCTCATAGTTCTTGCCGATCACATCGGGAACGGGAATATTTCTCGTGCCGTTCGATCCGTTACTGCCTTGGAACACGTTGATAAACAAGAACACCATAACGACCATAAATACCACGCCGGCAATGGTCGCAAGAATCGGAATGACGGGAAGCGCACGGCGAGAGCCGTATTCCTCATCTTCGTAATCGTCGTCGTATTCCTCATCATCAGGCTCCGTCGGAACGGTCGCCTTGGAGCGTCTCGTATCTACGCCGCGCACAAGGTCGATCGTCGACTGGTAATTCGACATATCGTCGTCTCCCGTGAGATACTGATATTCAAAGCGAATACTGGGGTTGTTCTTGAACTCGTCGATATCGTACAGCATCTCTGCCGCCGATTGATAACGCTTTTGGGGATTCTTTTGCATCGCCTTAAGGGTGATCTCTTCAAGACCCTCGGGAATGCCGGGATTGATTTCCGTCGGACGCGTCGCGATCGACTGCATCTGCATGATGGCGACCGACACAGCATTATCCGATTCAAACGGCAACTTTCCCGTCAGCATTTCGTACATCATCACGCCAACGGAATAAATGTCGGATTTCTCATCGGTGATCTCCGCACGGGCTTGTTCGGGACTGATGTAATGCACCGAGCCGATGGCCTTATCCCCGTGTTGAGCCTGCTGAGAGGAGCGTGAAAACCGCGCAATGCCGAAGTCGGTCACTTTGACGGTGCCGTCGGACAGCAGCATGATATTCTGCGGTTTCACGTCCTGATGGACGATGCCCTTGTCATGCGCATGCTGAAGCGCCTGCAGGATCTGGACGATAAAATGAACGACCTCTTTCCACTTGAGCAGCTTCTGACGATCAATATACTCTTTGAGCGTGATGCCGTCGATGTATTCCATGACGATGTATTGCAACGAATCGCTGAAGCTGACATCGTTGACACGGACGACATTCTTATGCGACAATCTCGCCATTGCTTTGGATTCGTTTTTGAAACGGCGGGACAGTTCTTCGTTGTTGAGAAACTCATCTTTGAGGATTTTCACAGCCACAATACTGTCATCGATTGTGTCATATGCTTTATACACAAAAGCCATACCGCCGACACCGATCATTTCACGGATCTCATACCGTCCGTCGAGTCGTCTTCCGATGTATTTATCCATTCTGTTTCAACTCCTTACTGAGATGAATCGTTGTCATCTTCGGCAATCAGGGCAACCGTGATGTTATCACTGCCGCCCGCAAGATTGGCCGCCGCGATCAGTCGTTCGGGAATCATGGCAAATTCATAGCGCGACGCGATTCCCGCCATGTCCTCCGCTTCCAGCATTCCCGACAATCCGTCGGTGCACATCAACAGTGTGGCATCTTTGGGCAATTCAAATTCCGTGAAATCACAAGCCACCGTATCCGAAACGCCAAGCGCTCTGGTGATAAAATTACGGCGAGGGTGATTTTTGGCTTCCTCCGGTGTGATCTGACCGCGAGCCACCATCTGCTGAACGACCGAGTGATCGACGGTGATCTGTTCGATCTCGTGTTCGCCCGTGATGACATACGCACGGCTGTCACCGATATGCGCAACAAGTACATCGCGATCCATCACAATGGCAAGCACCAACGTCGTTCCCATACCGAGCAGATCGGGGTTTTGTGCCGCTTCATCGTAGATCTCAATGTTCGCCGCCGCGATAGCGCTTTCCAGCACATTCTGCAACGAGTTGAGCGACATTGACTGGCGATAGGATTCCACCAATCTCTTAGCAATGGTGCGAATGGCGATCGAGGACGCCACATTGCCGCCGTTGGCACCGCCCATGCCGTCACAAATGATGGCGTATGTCACGGTGTCTGACAGCTTGCCGCAAATAAATGCGTCTTGGTTCGTCGACCGCATTCGACCGATATCGGTTTTTCCGATCACTTGCATCCCGATCGCCTCCTTTCGTATATATACTTTACAGAATAGTATACTATATATTTATGAAAAAATCTACTGTGAATTTTGTTGCTCTTTTCGGCGCAATTGTCCGCAACTGGCATTGATATCTGCGCCGAGAGTCCGACGCACCGTCACGGGAATTCCCGCCTTTTCCAAAACCGCCGTAAACGCTTTGAGCGCCTCTGCCCGAGAGCGTCGGTACGGCGTTCCGTCAACGGGGTTGACGGGAATCAGATTGACGTGACAGAGCATGCCGCGCAACCGCGCCGCCAGCTCCCTTGCACACTCCACCGTATCGGTCACGCCGCTCACCATGGCATATTCAAACGAAATACGGCGTCCCGTTTTGTCGATATAGCGTCTGCAGGAAGCAAGAAGCTCATCAACCGACCATTTTCTGGCAACGGGCATCAGACTCCGCCGCAACGTATCGTTCGGCGCGTGTAAGGATACGGACAACGTCAACTGCCAGTTCCGTTCGGCAAGCTGATCGATGCGATCAACAAGACCGCAGGTAGACAGCGAAATGTGCCGCATACCGATCTGCACACCGCCGGGCTCACTGACCATTTCCAAAAAGCGAACCACTTCATCATAGTTATCAAGCGGTTCTCCCATTCCCATAAGCACAATGGACGAAACACGTACGCCGTGATCCGCCTGAGCCGCCTCGATCTGAGCAAAGATTTCCGATGCCGTCATGTTGCGGACGAGTCCGCCTTTTCCCGTAGCACAAAAGGTACAGCCCATGCGACAACCGACCTGCGTCGACAGGCATTGTGACCAACCGTGATGATAATTCATCAGCACCGACTCCACTGTCTCGCCGTCGGGAAGCGCAAATAAATATTTCACCGTGCCGTCTATGGCGGACACGAGTTTTCGTTCAATGGTAAGAAGAGGGACCGTAAACCGCGCTTTGAGTTCCTCACGCAACGACAGCGGCAGGTTGGTCATATCCTCAAAGGAAGACGCGCCGTTTTGCAACCATGTGCGAATCTGCTTTGCACGAAAAGCGGGATACCCCATCTCTTTGACAGCGTCTGTCAGCTGTTCGAGCGTCAGAGACTTGATATCGGTCATGTTCCACCCTCTTTTCTGAGTGATGCCACAAAAAAGCCATCGGTATGATGAATGTGCGGCATCAATGTCACCGCATACGACGGGGATACCCCCGCCATGGAAAACACGGCGGGAATGTTCAAATTCTGTCCGACAAAGTCGGGGTGTTCTTTCAAAAACCGCTCCACGACCTGTTCGTTTTCTTCGGGTCGCAACGTACAGGTGGAATACTGCAACACCCCGCCGTTCTTTACGAGCTTTGCCGACTCGCATAAAATGCGGTACTGAAGCGCGGGAAGATCGCGGAATTCCTCCGGCGATTTATAACGGATCTCCGGCTTGCGGCGAATCACGCCGTAGCCCGAACAAGGCACATCGCAAATCACGCGGTCAAACGCCTCTTCTTCCTCTTTGGCAGGCGGTTGTGCGGCGTCGCGAAGCGTAGCATTCACAATGGCAATGCCGTACGCTTTGGCACGTTTGCCGATCGTTTGTACTTTTTCTTTATAGATATCGCAAGAGAGAATTTCGCCTTCATTCTGCATCGTCATTGCCGTCGTAAAGGACTTTCCTCCCGGTGCGGCACATACATCAACGATTCGTTCTCCCTTTTTTGCACCGAGCATGGCACAGGCATATTGCGACGCAGTATCCTGAAAATAATACCACGACGACGGAACGGCGACCTTCAGCGCGGCAGGATCCGCAATCACCAGTGCGGCGTCAAGACCTTCCACCGCCGAATACGCTACGGATTGTTCATCAAGAAGTGCTGTCATCTTGTCAACCGTTGTCGTCAACGTATTGACGCGGATCACCGCAGGCGGAGCGTCGTTCGCCGTTTCGGCAAGCGCAATCGCCGTTTCGGTCCCGTACGCCTTTTTCCACGCCGTAAGCAATTCAAGCGGCACGGAATGGCGCACACTTTGTCCTTTCAGATCCGTCGTGAGCGACTGCAATTTCGCGCGTCCGTCAGACGAGACCGCCCGCAGCACGCCGTTGATCAGTCCCGAAGCCGCCGTTTGCTTCATGCGCTTGGCACTGCAAACCGCTTCATTGACAGCAGCGGAAGGCGGGATTTTTTCCATGAACAGCAATTGATAGGCACCGACCCGCAACACGGCACGAACGACGGGATGACAGGATTTCAAGGGGCGTTTACACATTTTCTGCAACACCCAGTCAATGGTCAACAATCGTTCAATCACGCCGTAAACCAGGCGCGTCGCAAGCGATTTATCGCTGTCGCTGAGCGTGGAGGTTGACAACATCGTGTCAAGCATAATGTTGGAGTAGGTGTGCTCGCGTTCCCATTGAACAAGCGCTTCTACCGCCATGTCCCTTGCGTTCTGAGCCACGCGAACCCCTCCCCTTCACCAAAATCATTCCATCAACTCGCCGATTGCCACGGCGTGACCGCGCAAAAAGTCGGCGGTTTTCATTCGTTGTTTGCCCTCGTATTGAACTTCGATCATACGAAGGCTCAAACCGTCACCGCAAGCAACGGATAACGGATCGAGAGCGCACACCGTTCCCGCAGGAAGCATTGTCGGCTCTCCGACGGCAGACGTATGCACCTTCATCACTTTTCCGTGGAGACGGCAATTCGCGCTCGGCCACGGATTCATGCCGCGCACCTGATCGTGCAGAACCTTTGCCGGCTTTGAAAAATCAAGCGGAGAATCCGCTTTGCTGAGCATCGGCGCATAGTTGCTTTCGGTCGGTTGCGGTGTTCTCGTCAGCGTACCGTTTTGCAACGCCTCCAGTGTTTTCATCAGCAACTGCGCGCCGTCCGTTGCAAGAAGGTCGTGCAGTTCGCCCGCGGTCATGGTCTCGTCAACCTTACGGGACGCTGTCATCAGCATATCTCCCGTGTCCAGTCCGACATCCATCTGCATCGTGGTGACACCCGCTTCGGGCTCGCCGTTGATGACCGCCCACTGGATAGGTGCCGCACCGCGATAACGCGGAAGGAGCGACGCGTGGATATTGATACAACCGTGTTCGGGCAACGTCAGAACCCGTTCGGGAAGGATCTTGCCGTAAGCCGCCACCACGATCAGTTCGGGGGCAACCGTTTTTAAGGTTTCGAACACCTCGTCCGATCGCATGGTGGTGGGTTGGTACACATCAATGCCGGCTTGTGTCGCGCACACCTTAACAGGCGGCGGTGTAAGGATTTGTTTTCTGCCGACAGGCTTGTCGGGCTGAGTAATCACCAACGGAATGTCGTGTCCCGCGTCGATCAACGCCTTGAGCGGCGGCACGGCAAACTCCGGTGTTCCCATATAGACAATACGCATGGAAATGCCTCATTTCATATCATTATCCGAGTTCGGATTTGTCAAGCATGCGAGTGGCTTTTTGCTTGAAGATCACGCCGTCAAGGTGGTCGCTTTCATGGCAGATGCATCGCGCTTTTAACCCCTCACCCGTCAAAAAGAACCAGTTACCATTACGGTCCTGCGCCTTCATACGCACCTTCTGAGGGCGTTTGACAAGGCCGTATTCACCCGGACAGGACAGACAGCCTTCCGCCTCTTCCTGTTCTCCTTCGGCGAAGATGATCTCCGGATTGATCGCCTCGACCCAGCCGTCACCGACGTTCATGATGAACAGACGACGCAAAATGCCGACCTGAGGTCCGGCAAGACCGACGCCGTCCGCTTTGATGAGTGTGTCACGCATATCATCAAGCAGTTGCCACAGGCGCTCGTTGAAATCGGTCACGGGACGGCACACTTTTGCCAAAGTCTCGTCCCCTTCTTTTACAATATTGCGAATCGCCATAATTGAATCACTCTCTTTCTTACATAATGGCGGAAGGATTGATGTCCACATATATCGAGACAAATTTGCTGATGGGGTCTTTGTGATACGCTTCAAGCGCCTCTCCCACCATCTCACGGAGTCGGGCGGTGTTGATCGTTTTCATCAGCAGTTTATAGCGGAACTTTCCCGCAACCCTCGACACGGTAGCCGGCGAAGGATCCAGCACGATCATTTTCAAATCGGCGAATTGCTTGCTTGCAAGGTGTCGCACGATCCGCAGAAACGACAACGTCGCTTCTTTGACATCGTTTTCGTTGACGCCCGAAAGACCGAACAAAAACAGATCGGTGTAAGGCGGATATCCCATGGCACGTCGCGCCATGATCTCGGTGTGATAAAACGAGATATAGTCCTGAGCGGCGGCGTGACGAATGACTTCGTTTTCGGGAGCAAAGGTTTGCACAACCGCCTCTCCCTCGTCTGAGCGTCGACCTGCACGACCGATCACCTGCGTCAGAAGCGCAAACGTCGTTTCAAAGGAGCGATAATCATCGCCGAACAACGACATATCCGCGGACAACACCCCGACAAGACCGACATTCGGGAAATCCAGTCCTTTCGCAACCATTTGGGTGCCGATCATCAAGTTGTAGTCCCCTTTGGCAAACGCGGAAAACTTCTCTTCATAGGCGTAGCGGGACATCGTTGTATCGGCGTCCATACGCAAAATCTTTGCATTCGGGAAACGGGCGGTCAGCAGTTCTTCGATGCGTTGTGTCCCCTGTCCCGAATAGCGCACCTTGTCGGATCCGCAGGACGGACAGGTTTTAACAAGCGGTTGCATTCGTCCGCAATAGTGGCACATCAGGCGGTCATTTGCGGCGTGATAGGTCATGGAGATACTGCAGGACGGACAGGTGATCACGTGTCCGCAACTGCGGCAGGATAAGAAGGTGTGATATCCGCGACGATTATAAAGCAAAATGGCTTGCTTGCCGTCGGCAAAGCATTGTTCCATCGCACCGCAAAGCTCCTCGCTGAGAAGGCCGTCCTGAAGCGGCTGTGTGCGCATATCGATGATCTTCACACGAGGTAACACCGCATCGCCGAAACGCGAGGTCATGGAAAACAGATGATAGCGTCCCGAAAGCGCGTAGTAATAGCTTTCCACCGACGGTGTCGCCGAGCAAAGCAGCATCAGCGCGCGGTGTTCCACACAGCGAAACTTCACAACATCTCTGGTGTGAAAACGCGGAGAGCTGTCGGATTTATAGGTGTGCTCCTGCTCTTCGTCAACAACGATCAGACCGATGTTCTCAAGCGGAGCAAACACAGCCGACCGTGTGCCGAGAACGATCGTCGCATCGCCTCGTTTCACGCGTTTCCATTCGTCCATGCGTTCTCCGAGCGACAAGCCGCTGTGAAGAAGCGCCACGCGACGACCGTAACGCTTTAAAAACAGCGTCATCATTTGCGGCGTAAGCGATATTTCGGGAACCAGCACCATCGCCGTCCGACCGCTTTCAAGAACGTGATCGATCACGTTCATGTAAACCTGTGTTTTGCCGCTTCCCGTCACGCCGTGGAGCAGTGCCGCTTGCGGCTTTTGGCTGTCGCAAAGTGCCGCAATACCATCGTACACCTGCTGTTGTTGTTCGTTGAGCGGCACAGAAGCAATCGGCGGAAGCTCCTTGGTCCCGTCACGATGAGGTGAACGAAGCACCTCGCTGTCGTACAGTTCAATGAGGCCTTTGCGATGGAGCGCCATGATCACCGCCGCGGTCACCGATGCAAAATAGCACAGTTCTTTGACAGAAGCGGCGGTGTTCTCCTCGAGCAGTTTCAGCACCGCTTTTTGTTTGTCGGTGCATTTGTGAAACAGCATCGCGTGATGAAGATCTTCCCCGTGCATCGTCAGACGCGCCATACGAACCGTGGCATCATTGGCAAGACGCTTCGCGGCATCCGTTCGCACGATGAGCCCTTTTTGAACAAGCGATGCGAATACCTCTTCGGGAGACGACAGCTTCAGTTTTTCCTCAAGCTTGTCGGCAAAGATGCCTTCCGGTGCTTTATCCAGCAACCGCAACACATCGCGTTCGTCCTTAGAAAGGTCTTCCTCCGCTTGCGGATCACGCGGATCTACCGCGGCATAGCACGGCTTGATCTTCATATACAATCCCGGCGGAAGCATCGTGTGGGCCGCATCGTATAATGTGCAAAACGTGCGTTCTTTCAAAAAAGACGCCAGTTTAAGCATGTCATCGGTGAAGATCGGCGTATCGTCAAGTATGGCAAAAACCGGTTTTAGTTTCCTAAAATCGGTTTTTGTGTCACACTCTATAACGATTCCCAAGGAGCGACGGTTACCGCCGCCGAACGGTACCATAACGCGACAACCGCGTGACACCGTTCCCAGTGAATTCGGCAAATAATAGCTGTATAGTTTGTCGAAATGGTACGCCGTCTTCTCGACGGCGACCTGAACGATCATCGCCTCGAGCACGACATTACTCCTCGACAGTCTCTTCCGCGGGAGCTTCCTCGTCCGCAGAATCATTCATGAAAATCTTGTATTCGCCCGATTTGAAATCCTCGATGGCGAGGCTGACGGGCTTTTCAATGATGATTTCGCCCTCTTCAATCGCTTTGTCAGCGATAGCACGGGCATGCTTCGCCACGGCAACCACCATGGCATAACGGCTGTTTTCGCCTTTGAGCTGTTCAATATCACTCGGTCTGAGCATTCTCAAGTACCCCCCTGATATATTGTTGATCCATGCGGGCAAAACGATATTGTTCCGCCTCGATGATGGTGTTGATGCGTTCCACGGCAGCGGACACATCGTCGTTTACAACAACGTAATCATAACGGAAAGCCCGTTGCAATTCACGTTTAGCAACCGCCATTCTGGCGGCAATTTTGTCTTCGGTCTCGGTGTTTCTGCCCTTCAGTCGACGGTAGAGTTCCTCCATCGAAGGAATCGTGATGAAGATGGAAAGCAGATCACTGCGGTAATCCATCACCTTCTCCGCGCCCTGTACTTCGATCTCGAGAATAACATTCTTTCCTTCGGCAAGCCAGTTGCGGACATTGCTTTCGGGTGTACCGTAGTAGTTGCCGTTATATTCGGCATATTCCAGAAAGGCATCGAGCTCAATCATTTTTTCAAACTCTTCACGGCTGGTGAAGAAATAATGAACGCCGTCGATTTCTCCCGGACGGGGATCACGGGTGGTCATGGAAATCGAAAGGACGGTGTCATCACGCTGACTGAGCAATTGGCTGATGATCGTTCCTTTACCGGATCCCGAAGGGCCCGAAAGAACGATAAGCGTTCCTTGTTTACTCATAAATGTGATTCCTCCTGTGAAGGTCCCGATGCGCGTCCCGCCACGGTTTCCGGTTGAATGGCGGACAAGATCACATGATCACTGTCCATCATCAACACCGCCCGTGTGCGACGACCGTATGTCGCATCGATCAGCTTGCCGCTGTCTTTGGCATCTTGAATAATGCGCTTGATCGGCGCGGAATCGGGGCTGACAATGGCAAGCAAACGATCCTCTGCCACCATGTTGCCGAAACCGATGTTTAACAGTTTCATTGCAGCACCTCGCGTTCTTTATTCGATGTTCTGGATCTGCTCGCGGATTTTTTCGATCTCCGCCTTCACGTCCACCACAATGCGGGCGATGGCAACATCAGAAGCTTTGGAGCCGATGGTGTTGGTTTCGCGATTGATCTCCTGAACAAGAAAATCGAGTTTTCTGCCGACTGCTTCACTGCCGGAAAGCAGTTCTTCAAGCTGATCAAGATGACTTCTCAAGCGAACCGTTTCCTCCGCCACAGCAATCTTATCGGCAAAAATCGCCGCTTCCGTCAGCAATCGTTGTTCATCAACGGCGGCATTGTCAAGCAGTTCGCGCATACGCTGTTCCACTTTGTCCATATGCTCTTTGACGGTTTGCGGAGAGCGTTCCTCCACCTTTTCGACAGCCGACAAAATCGTTTCACGACGAGAAAGAATGTCATCGCGCATACGCGCGCCTTCTTTTTCACGCATCGCCACAAAGCGGGCGACCGCTTCATCTGCCACGGTTTTCACGGCGTTCCAGATAGCTTCTTCGTCCTCTGCGGACTTGTGAACGGTAAGAATGTCGGGATTACGGGCAAGCACGGAAGCTGAAACATCTTCGCGCAGTCCGTATGTCTCGGCGAGCTCGTGATAAGCATCAAGATACGCCTTGGCGAGGGTATGGTTTACGGTGACGGTACTGCCGGGGGCATCAACCGTTTCGATAAACACATAGACATCTACCTTGCCGCGGGAAATGGTTTTTTGCAAATGATTTTTGATCTTATCATCGAGAAAACCATATGCGCGCGGCAGGCGGGAAGAATATTCATAATAGCGATGGTTGACGGATTTCACTTCAAACGTGATGTCCATGCCATCGATGGTTTGTTGTGCGCGGCCATAGCCGGTCATGCTTTTAATCATAGGGTATTTCCTCCGTCTGTGGCATCTTGCCTTTCAATAAACGAACGGAAAAGCCCCCGCCATGAGGGCTTTTCCGGTTGTTCATCAGACAGGATGGACCTGATTTTCAGCATCGTAATGAGCGCCGTCGACACCGTACTTCGTGTTACGGCGTTGCTCAAAGAACTTCACAGCAACCTGACCGAACTGAGCATAAGAGAGGACATCTTCCTCCTGCTCATACCACTGAGCCATTTCAAGGCGCAGTTTCTCGAGTTCAGGCTGGAGCTGGTCGGCGGGACGGCAGGTAATCGGGGTCTCATCGCCGATGATCTGCTTGACAAACGCAGGATCGATCGCAACGGGAGTACGGCCGTAATCACCGCGGACAAGTCCCTTGAATTCTTTCGTAACCATCTTGTAGCGCTCGCCGTTGATCACATTGAACACCGCTTGCGTACCGACAATCTGAGAAGAGGGCGTCACGAGGGGCGGATAACCCGCATCGGCGCGAACGCGCGGCACTTCCTCAAGAACAGCCTGAAGCTGATCTTCTTTGCCGGCTTGTTTGAGCTGGCTGACGAGGTTGGAGAGCATGCCGCCGGGAACCTGATAGATCAGCGCGTTGGCATCGACCTCAAGCACCTTCTGGCTCAGCAGACCGCTGTCAAGATACTTCGTGCGCAGACCGCTGAAGTGCTTGGCAACCTCGGTCAGCTTGACAAGGTCAAGACCGGTGTCGTAGGGTGTGCCCTGAAGAGCGGCAACCATCGACTCGGTCGCGGGATGGGACGTACCCAGTGCGAGCGGAGACAGCGCGGTGTCAACAACATCGGCACCCGCTTCGATCGCCTTCATCAGCACCATGTCGGCAATGCCGGCGGTGAAGTGAGAGTGAACCTGCACGGGGATCTTGATGCTTTCCTTGAGCGCTTTAACGAGCTCATAGGTCGTGTAAGGAACAAGAAGACCCGCCATATCTTTCAAGCAGATGGAGTCAGCGCCTGCTTCTTCGAGCTTCTTGCAGTAATCAACATAGTACTCCGTGGTGAACACGGGGCCGGTGGTGTAGGAAACGGCAACCTGAACATGAGCGCCCTTTTCCTTCTTCGCGGCATTGATGGAGGTTTGCAGATTGCGCAGGTCGTTGAGTGCATCAAAGATGCGGATCACATCGATACCGTTTGCAACCGACTTCTGTACAAAATACTCAACGACATCGTCCGCATAGTGACGATAGCCGAGCATATTCTGACCACGGAACAACATTTGGAGAGGCGTGTTGGGCATATGCTTTTTCAGCGTACGCAGACGCTCCCAGGGATCTTCATTCAGATAACGAAGGCAAGAGTCAAACGTTGCACCGCCCCAGCATTCCAGAGAATGAAAACCAACTTGATCGAGCAATTCCAGCGCGGGGATCATTTCCTCCGTCGTCATACGGGTGGCGACAAGAGATTGGTGAGCATCGCGCAGAATGGTTTCGGTAATTCCTACCTTAGCCATTGTTCATCCATCCTTTCAATCGAGTGTTTCAAAGTAATTCTTATTGGAGCGTCACGAGGGGCGAGCCGGAGTCAACGCTGTCACCCTTGCGGACATGCACAGCGGTGATGGTGCCGTCGTTGGGAGCCTTGATCTCGTTTTCCATTTTCATAGCCTCAAGAACAACGAGAACATCGCCGGCCTTGACGGTGGCGCCGGGATTGACAGCCACGCTCATGATGGTGCCGGGCATCGGGCTGTCAATGGAAGTGCCTTCCGCAGCAGCGGCAGGAGCAGCAGCCGGCGCAGGAGCAGCGGCAGGAGCAGCGACAACAGCAGTCGGCGCAGCGCCGGCGGCGAGTTCCTCAACATGGACATCATAAGCGGTACCGTTAACGGTAATATTGAAGTGTTTCATAAATTTTTCCTCCTTAATTATGCGTTTGACAGCTTACAGCTGAATGTTGGCGTGTTTCTTCGGGAGCTTGGTAACGCGCTTGCCGGACAACATGTCGAGCAGGCCGATCAGACGTGCCTTGGTTTCGGCAACCGTCACAATATCCGTCACATAGCCGCCCGCGGCCGCAACAGCGGGATCATACATCGTGTCAGCATATTCTTTGATAAGCTTCGCACGATCATTTTTGGGATCGGCCATCGCCGCAAGGCGATCTTCCCATTCGATGCATACACCCGCTTCGGGAGCCAGAGCGCCGATACGAGCGGTGTCCCACGCGAGAACAGCATCAGCACCGGCGCGCTTGCCGGCGACAGCGATGTAGACCGGACCAATGGCTTTACCGCCGATCACGGTGATCTTCGCGGTGGTTGCCTCAGCGTAAGCCTGAGATAATTTGGTCGCCGCCTTCAGGCAGCAGAAACCGGCAGCATCAACAAACGTGATAACCGGCAGAGAGAAGCTGTCGCAGATGCGAACAAAACGAGCAGCTTCGGCACAGCCGGCACCGAGCTTGTCCGCAGCGAGAGTCACCATGCCGCAGGACACACCGCCCACGCGAGCAAACGCGGTACGGATGCCGTCCTGATTATACAGTTCGATGGAAGTATCCGCATCGGCAAATGCCTGAGCGGCACCCGCCGTATCCGTTGCATCAACAGCGGAGGTATCCGCCTCGTACACGTTTGCGGCGGAAAGGTTATTGGAAGGCAGAGCGGAAAGCAGATCACGAACAACCGTCAGCGCCTCTTCCGCAGAAGCAACGTTGATGTTTGCCTTCGCCTGGTCCTCACCGACATTCAGGCGATAATCACTGCCGTCAACAGCAACCACGACATCGGCAGCCGCAGCCATCATCGCCGCAGAGCCGACGCAACCGCCGACAACCACCGCGATCTGCGGAACAACACCGGACAGATCGTTTGCCGCCATCAGAATATCTGCCACAGCGTCCATGGCGTCAAGGCCTTCGACAAGCTTCACGCCGTCGCTGTCATAAACGCCGACAACAGGGGCACCGTTTTGTGCCGCCATCGCATAAACCTTGGCGATCTTTGCCGCCTGCGCCTTACCGACAGCACCGCAGCAAACATCATGATCCTGCGCGAAAGCATACACGGGAGCACCGTCCACCGTGCCGTAACCGGCAACAGCCTCACACGGCTTGTCGCCGTCCTTTGCCAGACGATCGATCTCCACAAAGCTGCCCGCGTCAAAGAAACTGTTAAGCAGATTACGCGCCGCAGAATCCGAGAGATTTTGAATACTCATATTGTCTACCTCCATCGTATGATTTACTGAAAATAAAGGGGCATGAATCCAAAATTATCCAAACTACCCATATTGGTTCAATTATAACAAATCGTTTAAATTTTATCAAGCGTTTTTTACCCGTTACAGCAGGTTTTTGCAAAAAAATCGGCAATTTCTATGTCAAAGCCGAGAGAATCGACGAAATACCCTTTTTGGATCATGTGTTTTTGTAGGTTGTCAGCGACAATTTTCGCGGTTTTGGCACCGTCGGATCTGAGAGCGTTCAACACAGCGCGCAAAAGAGCGTCCGTAAGCGCTCCTTCGGGCGCCTCCAGGCAATGCACCGTCGCCTCTTCCCCGTCGCACACTGCACACGCATATCCGAGCGCTTGTCCGCGATCGGTCATCTCCAGTACCATGCACGGCGGAAGCGACATCTGCTCACACAGTTGCAAAGCGGTCTGCTTATCGGCGTTTTTTATTGCGATCATAAATAACCGCCTTTCCGTTTTTGATATACGCGGCGGCGATCTTCTTCTGGGTATTCGTTTCCACAAGCAACGAGCGTACCTCTTCGGGGGTGAGATGACGCCAGTCGCCGATTTTCAGCATGCCCATGCGCACGGGTCCGATCGCCGTACGGCGCAGACGGATAACCTCCAAGCCCGCCGCCTCACAGGTGCGACGGATCTGGCGATTGCGACCCTCGTACAGCACGACCTCGATCACGGTGCGTTCGGGAGACGACATCACAATCACCACTTCCGCAGGTGCTGTCTTTCGACCGTCGATCACAATACCTTCCGAAAAAGCCGTCAGCTGTTCTTCCTTGATCTGACCGCGCAACGTCACACGGTAATATTTCGGCAAATGCTTTGAGGGGTGCGTGATCGCGTTGGCAAAATCGCCGTCGTTGGTCATGAGCAACAAGCCTTCCGACTCACGGTCAAGTCTTCCGACGGGATAGATGCGATATCCGGTGCTTTCCACCAGATCTGCCACACATTTGCGTCCTTGTTCATCTTTGAGTGTGGTCACGTAGCCACGCGGTTTATTCAGCATCAGATACACCGGCATTTCCGCTTTTTCAAGCTTTTTACCACACACCGCAATGGTATCACGGCGGTCATCGGCTTTGTCACCGAGCTTCGCCACACGGCCATTGACTTTCACCTTTCCTTGTTCGATCAGTTCCTCTGCCTTGCGGCGGGAAGCAACGCCCCGCTCCGACAGGATTTTTTGCAGACGTACAAGAGCCATGATATTGTCTCTCCTTGCTGGTTATGATGTCAATGCCGCTCTCAGCATGGCCGAGAACAGCGCCAAAAAACGAGATGAAAATGAGCTTTCCTGCGTCGTCACGTCCGACACAAGAGTAATATCCGCGCGAGCGATCACCGCCCCTTGCAATCGGTATTCGACCGTGCCGACGACATCGCCGACAGCCATCGGCGCCCATATATACGGCGGTAACATTACCCGTGTTTCAACAGCCGCCGTCGTGTCATCAAGAACCGCCACCGTTTGCGATCGGGTGGTAATCGCCACCTCGGACACATCGCCGCCGAACACTGTCAACGACGGTAATGCGGTCGTCAGTGTCATCGACCGCATCAACGAAAAACCGCCGTTTAAAAGCGTGGTGTGTTCGTTCCAGTCATCGGCGCAGTTAAGCGTCACCGCAATCAGCGTCACACCGTTTCGGGTTGCCGCCGACACAAGACAGCGTCCTGCTTTTGCGGTATAGCCGGTTTTCATGCCGACGGCACCGGCGTACTGCCATAGCAGCTTATTGTGATTTTTCAGGGTGATCGTTCGGGAACCGACATTCACCGTTGCAGACGTCATGGCACAAACCGATGCCGCCTCCTCGCACTGAAGCACCGCCTCTGCCAACAACGCCATGTCGTACGCCGAGGCACCGTGGCCCTGTGCGTCAAGTCCCGACGGCGTCACGAAATGCGATTCGGTCATGCCGAGCGAAGCGGCGCGTTCGTTCATCATCGCCGCAAATCCTTCAAACGATCCGCCGATACACAGTGCGAGCACATTCGCCGCGTCGTTTCCCGATGACAGTAACAAGCCGCACAAAAGATCGTGTCGCGTGAGCCGATCTCCCGCACGCAACCCCATGCTGCTTCCTTCCACCGCCACCGCTTGTGCCGTAACTGTCAGCACCGCATCGGGAGGCAACCGTTCACACGCAAGCAGCGCCGTCATCAGTTTGGTTGTACTCGCCATCGGCAACGGCGTATGCGCGTTCTTTTCGAACAACACACGTCCCGTTGACGGTTCATACAAAATGGATGCCGATGCCGATGACGGCATGTTGACGGTTACCGGTTCACCGGCAGATGCCGTGTTCACCGTTGCAGCGACGGTGATGATCAGCGCAAGTAACGCGATCATCGTATGTTTTACTATAAACAAGAGTACCACCTGCCCGTAAAACATATGCGGGCAGATGGTAAAACAGACTTATTCGATGGTGATTTCGCTGACTTGCTGACCGTCACCCTCGGCGGCGACATCGTCCTTTTTGAAAATGTCTTTGATGGTGTTAAGTACATCGGGAACCATGCTCACCGCGCGATCGATCGCACCGGGCTTCGGGTTGACGGGAATAACCTTGACATCACCGTTTGAAACGATCAGCAATGCCACCGGAATGACGCTGATGCCGGCTCCGCTTCCGCCGCCGAAAATATCACGGTTCGCCTTGTTGGGAAGATCCGAACCGCCCGCCGCAAAGCCGTAAGAAATATGCGACACGGGCACCACGGAGATGCCGTCGGGAAGCGAAACAGGATCGCCGAGCACCATATTGACATCTGCCATTGCCTTGATTTTATCGGTCGAGATATCCAGCAAAGAGTTGACATGTTTTTCCATTGTAATAACCTCCTGCATTTACGTCTTCTTTGTTTCGGAATTTGCGGAGCTTTCGGGTGCGGATTCCACCGCTTTGGTCACTCCCGACCACACTCCGAGCACCTTCACCAGTGCCACTAACCCCGCCCACACAACACCAAGCGGGAAAATATACATCGTCATTCGAAAGCGCACATCGGTGCCTTCCGACAAAAAGTCGGGTTGTACCCTGACTTGGGATTTCCTCACACGTATGACCGCGGACAATGCTGTCACCAACGGATACACCGCCGAGCACATTTGTCCGTAGCGGTCGGCGATCTGATCTGCCCTCTCTCCGCCAACGGTCATGCACAGCTGTAATCGCCCGATCACCACGCTGTGTGCCACACGCCGAAGCGCGCCTTTGGCAATGCCGACAAGCGCTTTAAACAACGTAAAGACGCCTTTGACGCCTTCCTGTTTATAGAAGATCTTAAACTGCTCCTTCAAGGACGGCTTGTCTTCCTCGTCCTCTTTGTCGGAAGGAGGTATTATCGTTGTTTCCGACTTGTCCGTTTTTTTATCCGCATCATCACCGGACAGCGTCATGATGGGAATAAGCCCGAACAGCTTGATGCGTATCTGCCATGTTTGAAGATACTCGATCTTGATGCCGACAGGCAAAATCAGCACCAGTACCACCAGCATCAGCAAGCCGAGCAGTATCCAACCGACAACAGCCATACGCACTCCCCCCTTTCACACAACGATCGTTCTCATTGTGCCGCGTCGTCCGCGTTCGCTTCTTCCGACTCTCTGATCACGTCATCGAGCGTGGTTTCGGTCATGATGCGTTGTTGCTCTTCTTCGGGAAGCGGCGGTAAATCGGCAAGAGACTCCAACCCGAAGCTACGCAAAAACACGGGCGTTGTGCCGTAAAGGAGCGGTCTGCCGGGAAGTTCAAGACGACCGCGCTCTTCGATCAGCCCTTTGAGCATCAAACCTTGAATAACCGCACCGCAATCCACCGAACGCACCTGTTCGACAAAGGCTTTGGTGACCGGTTGGTTATACGCCACAACCGCCAGCACCTCCAGTGCCGCTTGCGACAGCGGCGTGTTGCGTCGCAAGCTCAACGCCGCACGCACGGCATCGGCGGAAGTTTTGACGGTACAGAATTCATAGGCATCATCCAGACGCACAAGATGAATGCCGCCTTTTCGGATTTCATATTCCTGACAAAGATCCTCGCAAAGACGCGAAACGGTCTCTTCATCCATATCCAGTGCCTGGGCAATACGGGACACACTCATCGGTTCGCCCGACGCGAAAAGAATCGCCTCCACATCGGCACGGCACTGATTCACATTTTGACTCATACGGTTTCTTCCTCCACAACAGGAATATCATCGGGAGCGCCCGGAATAATCGATACCATTTCCGACGCGCCCGTTCCGTCGACTGTAATCCGTTTTCCTTTGATCAACTCCAGAAGTGCCAGGAATGTGGCGACCATTTCGGAACGACTGGAGGACTCCAGAAACAGCGATTGATAAGAAATGGCTTCGGCACGATACAGCTGTCGAAGGACATACGCAATCCGCGAGGAGACCGACACGATCTTTCGCGATACGATCCCGCGAAACGCATTCGGAGACGGCGGCAAGCGGCGTTTTCCGCGACCGGCGGCACGCATATATGCCTCGCACAGCACATACGGCGGATGCTGTCGGCGGTAGGTATAATCGGGAATGACATCTTCTTCGTCACGAACGTACAGATCAAAGCCGATGTGCATCGGTCCGAGCTTGGCGGCGATATCACGGCAGATCTGATATTCGATCAGTTCGCCCGTCAGTTCGCGGCGCAGTTGTTCGGATTCTTCCTCGTGCTTCGGAAGCAACATGGTCGACTTGATCTGTACAAGACGAGCCGCCATATCAAGAAACTCGGTGGCGATCTCCATGTCCACTTCCTGCATCTGACGGATCGTGTCCATGTACTGCTCAAGCACCTCGGCAATGGGAATGTCGTAAATATTCAGTTTGTTCTTTTGCACCAGATGCAGAAGCAAGTCAAGAGGACCTTCAAACACCGGCAACTTATAGGAAATGGCTTCCATAAAGAAGTCTCCGTTTCAATCATAATCAGAACACGTTATCCATGCCGAACATCGCGCACACAACCGCACCAAAGCCGTGGCGCAGGCCGTTCAACACAGGATCAAGGACACCCGAAAAAATGAGCGCAATAAACGCAACGGAAATGTACATCTGATAGCGCTCGATCGTGTCAACGAAGCGATCAGGCAGGATCATCGCAAAAATACGCGAACCGTCAAGAGGCGGTATCGGCAACAGGTTGAATACGGCAAGGCCGATGTTGACACCCGCAAACACATTAATCAAGATCAGATACGCATTTTCCACGATCGTCATGGTGGTGTCGGTTGCGCCCAGAGCATACAGCATATCACCGTCAACAACCATCTCCACCCCTGTTAACAGCAACACAAGGCGGAACAATCCGACGGCGACAACCGCCATCAGCAAGTTGGACAGCGGTCCGGCAAACGCCGTTGCTGCCATGCCGACTTTGCGGTTTTTGAAGTTATAAGAGTTGACGGGGACGGGACGGGCATAGCCAAAGCCGACCGTCAGAATCATCAGAGCCCCCATAGGGTCGAGATGCTTCATGGGGTTGAACGTCAGTCGCCCGTACCACTTCGCCGTGTCATCGCCCAGCTTATGCGCCGCATAGGCATGTGCCAGCTCATGGACAGGGAGACACACAAACAGAATGGCCGCAAACGACGCCAACAGCAACACCACCGAAAGCATGGTGAAATCGCCGCTTTGCCACCATTCCACAAGAGTCAACAGCATAGTTTTCTTCCTTTCGATCATTCACAAAAGCATAGTTTCTTTCAACATACCAGTATAACGGAAAAATTCAAAAATTACAAGTGATTATCGGAAATTTACCGTTTGGAAACAAAAAAACACAAGCAAAGACACGCTTTGCCTGTGTTTTCGTGGTTATTGATTGACAATGGTGATCAGAAGCTCACGCACATCCGATGACATAACCTGATCGTCACGGTCATAGTCCGCCGCGCTCTGCCCTGCCGCAGACAATTCTTCTGCGCCGAGAACAAACATCAGAATCGAACGGGCGTCCAATGTATCGGCGACAGCATCGCCGTTAACATCACCCATGACAACGATCGTCGCCTCATCGACAACCGAGCCGTTCACAGTCAGACGGAGCGTCATGTCGGTTGCCAGATTGCCGCTGACGGTATCACCGTTTGCGGACACCGCCGTAAGATATTCGCTGTTGTCCATCGCCGAAAGCAATTCAGCGACAGTGGTACCTGCCGCTACCCCGTCAAGCAGACCGTTATTTACGGCGTATTGCCCCGTGATGACGGTCGGTGTCGTCTGACGACCGCTGACAAAGGCGCAGGTCTTCCATGTGGTATAGACATCTGTGTTGCCGGAGTTGAAGATGTTGACCGCTGTCAGCACCACGTTGCCGCTTACGTCCGCATGACCTTTACCACGGATATATGATGCGAAGTCAAGGAGTTCATCATATTCGCCCGCCGAAAAGTCCACATCGCCGTTTCCTGCCAGAGCGGAGGCTGTAACGGTGTGAGCGTTGCCTGCCGCATCACGGTAAGACACATGCACGTTCCAGTAAGCATTACCACTTGCCGCGCAACGCAGATAGGGCGTTTCGTCGATGTTCACGGTGCGGGCATAATCCAGCGTTTCGATATGCGGCCAGTAATAGCCCTCGCCGCCTTTATACAGCGTCACCGTACCGTCCGTCGCACCGTAATACGGCCAGATGTACGAGCCGTTGGATTCCATGGGCGCAACCGCAATATATTGACGCGGCATGATATCCACAGCCGTTGCCTGCGACATTGCCTCTTTGAGCGCCTTCAGGCGTACACCGAGACGGTATTGATCGGTCACGCCATGAGCAAGATCGGTCTGCGCCCATGTGATTGCTGACTGCAAAGCGGCAGAAGGCGACGCCACGGCTTTGGCCGTATCGAGTGCTGTCTGTACCTGAGCGGCCGTCGCAAAATCGGAGAAATACTCCGATGACAGCATATGGGTCTTGATAAAGTTGATAAGCACCTGTGCGGCGGTGGCGTGCTGTGCCACGTTCGGATGCGCATAGCCGCCGTCAGCACCGTAAGGAAGCTCGCAGTAGTAATAGCCGTCAGCCGCTCCGCCGGCTTCTTCGATGATCGTCGGAAGCAGACCGGGATACACAACGCCCATCATACCCGTGACCCACACGATCTTCGATCCGGGGTTTTTCTGTCGTGCCATCGAAAGAAGATTCAACGCACCCGCTTTGAAACCCGCTTCGGTAAGTCCTGTCTTGGACGCCGACTGATAATCGTTGGTGCCGAGATTGATGATCACCAGATCAGCGGGCGGATCGAAGGCATACAGATCCTTGTCGCGCCACATATTGGTATAGGGATACAGTTGTTGCAGGTTGACACCGTCGGTGTTAAACCCACTGACACAGCCGTAACCGCTCGCCTGTGTGATGCGGACGTTACCGCCGAGCGCTTCACCCGTGAGATAGGCGTAGCTCTTGGTACCGTCGATAAACACGGGATAGTCGGCATTGATAGATTGATCGGAAGAGGTCGACCACATGCTGGCACCCGCGGAGATGGAGTCGCCGATGACTTCAATGGTGATCTTGTCAAGCGGCGGGGTGGCAAGCGGTGTGCCGCTGAAGGTCACGTTTGACACCTTCATCTGCGAAATGACGGCTTCCGTCTGTTTATATACTTCGATGTGATGAATGCCGTTTGCAAGCCCCGATGCCAGCGTGACGGTTTTGGTGACGGTGGTACTCTTCTTGCCGGCGTCCAGTTGCACACGATTGCGCACGCCGTCGACGATCACCGTCAGATAGAGGTCGGTGCTGTAACTGCAACGGATATCCGCCGTCATCGTGACATTGCCGTTGCCGTTGAAATAAAACTCAAAGCCGGAGGAAGTCGTGTCCATTTCGAGAGCCGTGCCGTCAAGCTGAACACGTCCTTGTGTTTTGTAATACCCTTCCAGACGCAACATATCCCACGTTGTTGATGCCGCAGATGCAGACAGCGGCATCATCGTCAACAGCAGGCAAAGTGCCAGTACCAGCGTCAAAATTCTCGACTTCATTGCACACACTCCTTTTTACATCAATACCGCATATCGGCGGCGGTTTTCGTACTCAACACAGACACCATGTCCGCGGCGTACGCCTTCGCGCCGACAAGGTCATGCTCTTTCCAGTTGCCGCATTCCACAGCAGAGGCACCGGGAATATCGCCTTCGTAATCGGCAATAAACCGAAGCGTGTCTTTGATCAACGAAAGCACTTCGTCATCGCTCATCTCACGGGTCAGGAAATAAAATCCCGTGCGGCAACCCATCGGTCCGAAATAAATGATGTTCTGCGAAAACACACTGTTTCGCACATACGTTGCAAACAGGTGTTCAATCGTGTGTACAGCGGGCATCTCCAGAAACGGCGGTGTATTCGGAAGGATAAAACGGATATCCCATGTATCGATGTCGCCGTCCTTGCGCGAAAGATACACGCCTTTTTGTAATGTATTGTGATCGATTTCAAAGCTGGCGATGCGTTTCATCGGCAGACTCCTCCTTTGTAAAGCGGATTCCCGCAAAATCCATATCCTGTGTTAAGGCAAAACCGTCAGCACCGCTTTGCCATCGGTCGATCAGCGTCACCGCCAAATCGACCGTTTCGTCTCGCAAAGCCGCCGCATCATCACAGCGGACGACACGCTCCCATTCCCACGGTTCGTGTGCCGTGTTGAGATAATCAAAATCATCGATCCGATCGGTACGAATAAGCGACGAATACCACGCCCCTTTTCGTGTGACAGTTTCCAAAACGCGGAACGCTGTCCTCTTAATGCCGAAACGATCGGTCATCAGCCGCATGGAGTGGCGCATATCCGCTGTCAGTTTTTTCAGCTTTGTTTCAGCAATATCCGTTTCCAGCATACGGGAAAGTAACCGACGATACAACCATGCGAGGGCTTTATCGCGTGAGATGTCCCGTTTCGGCGTGACCGTCAGCAGTGAAACGCGAGACACGGGAGAAGACAGATCGTTTTGAGCAAACCACGTATCCAGCGCACTTTCATAACGATAGTGATAGGGTTCACTGACGCGACCGAATGTCGGAAACTGTTTGGCAAGTATGTTTTGGCGGGAACAGACAAACGGGTGGAATGTGCGGTCGGCGGCGTAATGACACAGAAATCCGCACACATAACTATCGAGAATATGACGGTATTCCTGCGGTGCACAGCTTACAAGCGTTCGCAAGGTATCAAATAACCGCGACGGCTGTGATTCATGAAGTGCGTTGCCGAGCGGCAGACCGTTTTTGCCCGGCAACCATGGATAAGCGCGAAAGAAAAACAACAGATCGGGTCCTTGCGCACCAAGCAAAAAGGCTTCGTTGTCAATATGCGGCGGGCAGTGCGGTAACACCCGTTTGGCCAAACAATAATGAGTGAGCATGGCAGGCATCAGATCGTCACCTCCAGACCGTGAGAAGCGATCAGTTCGCGCATATCCTCAGGGAGCGGCGCATGAAGCAACAGCGTCTCTCCCGTCATAGGCTGTGTAAACGTCATGTCGGCGCAATGAAGCGCGTGACGCGGAAAACGGTCGTCATCCGAATACATGGTATCGCCGACAAGAGGATATCCCAGCCACGACATATGTACACGGATCTGGTGAGTGCGTCCCGTTTCAAGGACGATCGACAGCACCGAAACCTTGCCGTCGGTGGCAAGCGATTCCCAGTGTGTGACAGAGGGTTTTCCGCCCTCTCCCACCTCGCGCTGGATCGCACATCCCTCTTTGATGCGGATCGGTTCATCAACCGTGCCTTTTCCGCGAAGCTCACCGTTGACCACCGCAATATAGCGTTTTTTTGCCGCATCGCGCATCACGAAGGTTACATGCGGATTTTTCGCGGCAAGCACCAGACCGCTGGTGTTACGATCAAGGCGGTTGAGCGGGCGAAAGCTGAGAGGTGTTCCCTTTTGCTCAAAATACGCCACCACCGCGTTGGCAAGTGTGGGATCGGTTTTTCCCGCAGACGGATGTACCGCCAGATAGGGCGGTTTATTGATGACCAACACATCATCGTCCTCAAACACAATATCCAGCGGCAATGTCATACCATCAATGCGTACCGCGTCGGTTGGCATGGTCACCGTCAGCGTCTGTCCCGCTTTGAGCGGGTCAATGGTACGTACGTGAACACCGTCAAGCATCATGCCGTTTTCCACGCGCTTGAGTTTGACGACCATACGCCAGCTCATGCCGCATTCGCGGCGCAAAAAGGTTTGCACCGTTTGCCCGTCCATTTCGGGAGGTATCACATAGGATATGACGTGCGGCATAGGGCATCTCCTTTGGGTAAAAAAGCGCGATCGGACAAGGGTGTCAAACCGCGCTTTTGAAAGTTTTTCAGTTATCAGTCGACAGCAACCGTCCAGCCGAAGGGATCGGCGGTTCTGCCGTTTTGCAGATCGGTGAGCGAATCGTAGAGCTTCTGAGCAACCTCGCCGATCTCACCGTTGTTGATAGAGATCACCTGATCGTCCACCTTCAGCGAGCCGATGGGAGAAATGACGGCAGCGGTGCCGGTGCCGAAAGCTTCCTCAAGCGTGCCGTTCGCAGCAGCGTCAACGACCTCTTGGAGAGCCAGCGGGCGCTCCTCCACCTCAACGCCCCACGATTTGAGCATCTCGATGCAGGACATGCGGGTGATGCCGCCGAGAATGCTGCCCTGAAGCGCGGGCGTGATGACCTTGCCGCCGATTTTGAAGAAGACATTCATGGTGCCGACTTCTTCGATATACTTTCTTTCAACGCCGTCAAGCCACAGCACCTGCGTGTAGCCCTGAGAAGCCGCCACTTCCTGCGCCTTGAGCGAGGACGCATAGTTACCCGCCGTTTTGGCAAAGCCTGTGCCGCCCTTGACAGCGCGAACATACTGACGCTCAACATAGATCTTCACGGGGTTGAGACCTTCGGGATAGTAGCAACCGACAGGAGACAGAATGACCATAAAGATCAGATGCTCTGCGGGATGAACGCCGACATGGGGATCGACGGAAATGATAAACGGGCGGATATACAGCGAGGTGTCGGGAGCATCGGGAATCCAGTCTTTTTCGATGGAAACCAGTTTCTTGACAGCCTCAACGGCAAATTCCTCGTCGATGGCGGGAATGCACAGACGCTCGTTGGAAAGGTTCAGACGCGCCATGTTGCGGTCGGGACGGAACAGCAGAACGCGTCCGTCGGGGGCACGATACGCCTTCATGCCCTCGAACACTTCCTGACCGTAGTGCAGGCACATGGCGGCAGGATCGAGAGACAGCGGGCCGTAAGGCACGATGCGGGCATCGTGCCAGCCCTGACCGGCATCGTAGTTCATCATGAACATGTGATCGGTGAAATAATTACCGAAGCCGAGCTTGGAAGCGTCGGTCGGTTTGGCTTTCCGTGTTTTGGCGAGTTCCACACGAATCTCTTGCATAAAACAGCACTCCTTTTGATAGGCGGTGCGTTGACCGTCATTTAAAATGTAAAACCATTATAGGCTCTTTTTATGAGAATTGCAAGAACTTCTCTCTTCGTTTTACATTTTTTTGCAGATTACAGGGATTAAGAAGCAAAAGCACTTGTAATTTTTTTGTTTTCTGTTAAAATTAAGTATATATGTCCGCAAAGGAGTGACGTTTTCATGAAACAACCGTTTTACATTACCACCGCCATCGCGTATGCTTCGCGCAAGCCGCACATCGGCAACTGCTACGACATTGTGTTGGCGGATATGATCGCACGCTATAAGCGTATGACCGGCTACGACGTGGTGTTCCAGACGGGTTCCGACGAACACGGTCAGAAGATCGAAGATATTGCCAAAGAACAGGGTATTCAGCCGCAGGAGTATGTCGACAGCACCGCCGCGCTCATCAAAGAGCAATGGGACTGCCTGAACACCACCTATGACAAGTTTATCCGCACCACCGACGCCGATCACAAGCGCGTGGTACAGAAAATCTTCAAAAAGCTCTACGATCAAGGCGATATTTACAAGAGTGAATACGAAGGCAAATACTGCATTCCCTGTGAATCCTTCTTCACCGCTTCCCAGCTGGTGGACGGCAAATGCCCCGACTGCGGTCGCGATGTGACCGATGCCAAAGAAGAAGCGTATTTCCTCAAGCTGAGCAAGTACCAGGATCAGCTGATGGAGTACTATGAGCAAAATCCCGACTTCTTCCGCCCCGCTTCCCGCAAAGCGGAAATGGTCAACAACTTCTTAAAGCCCGGACTGTCGGATCTGTGCGTATCACGCAGCACCTTCAAATGGGGCGTTCCTGTGGAATTTGATGACCGTCATGTAGTGTATGTCTGGATCGATGCACTGAGCAACTATATCACCGGTCTCGGCTACGATCCCGACGGCAGCAGTGAGAAATTCAACAAGTACTGGCCCGCTGACCTGCACGTCATTGGTAAGGATATCGTCCGTTTCCACACCATTTACTGGCCGATCATTCTGATGGCGCTCGGCGTGCCGCTTCCGAAGCAGGTTCTCGGTCACCCGTGGTTGCTGTCCGGCGAGGACAAAATGAGTAAATCCCGCGGCAATGTCATTTACGCCGACAAGCTCGTGGAACGTTTCGGCACTGATGCTGTTCGCTACTACCTGCTGTCCGAGATGCCCTACGGCAACGACGGCACCATCACCTACGAGAGCTTCATCACCAAGTTTAACGCCGATCTCGCCAACACGCTCGGTAACCTTGTCAACCGCAGTATCGCGATGACCAACAAGTATTTCGGCGGCACGGTGAACGCCCCCGCCGAGATTGCCGATGAGCTCGACAAAGATCTGTATCAGACTGCCGATGACGTTCTCAAACAGTATACGGCATTCATGGAAGACTACCGAAACGCCGATGCCGCAAACGCGATCATGACACTTGCCAAGCGTTGCAACAAATACATTGACGAGACGGCACCATGGGTGCTCGCCAAAGACGAAGCGCAAAAAGACCGTCTGCAGACGGTGCTTTACAACCTGCTGGAGAACATTCGCAAGCTGGCTGTCATGCTCACCCCCTTCATTCCCTCTGCCTGCGAATCCATCGCTTCTCAGCTTCAGATCGGCGAAGATGCGGTTACGCTCGAATCCCTTTCTGTCGCAACACCGAGTTTCTCGGTCGGCACCGCACAACCGCTGTTTGCCCGTATCGATATGCAGAAGGTGCTTGATGAAATCGCCGCAGAAGCGGCGGCCAACGCACCTGTCGAAGAAGAAGAAACGGACGTTGAAAACGTGGCATTCCTTCCCGAGATCGCTTATGATGATTTCATGAAGGTGGATCTGCGCGTGGCGAAAATCGTCAACTGCGAGCCGATCAAAAAAGCCAAAAAGCTCCTCAAGCTGACGCTTGATGACGGAAGCGGCACTCCCCGCACAGTCGCTTCGGGCATCGCCAAATACTACACTCCCGATGAGCTTGTCGGCAAATCGGTCATTCTGGTTGCCAACCTCAAACCCGCGGTGCTCTGCGGCGTGGAAAGTTGCGGCATGATCCTGGCGGCGGATGCGAAAAAAGCCGACGGCAGTGAAGACGTTCGCGTGATCTTTGTTGACGGCATTGCCCCCGGCAGTACCATTCGGTGATCACCATGACCATGATATTTGATACACACGCGCATTATGATGACGGTCGCTTTGACAGCGACCGTCATGCGCTCTTATCCTCTATGCCGCAAAACGGCGTATGCGGTATCATCAACTGCGCAACCGATCTCGCATCAAGTCACCGTATGATCGAGCTTTCACAACGCTACGATCACTGCTTTGCGGCGGTAGGATTCCACCCCGAAAATCTGGAGGGCGCCGATTTCAACGATCTCGATACAATCACCGCACTGCTCGACCGTGAAAAAGTCGTTGCTGTCGGCGAAATCGGTCTTGACTATTACTGGGACTCCTCCCCTCGCCCCGTTCAACAGGAATGGTTTGTCAAACAAATGCAACTGGCAAAAGAGCATAACCTTCCCGTGATCGTGCACGACCGCGATGCTCACGAAGACACCCTTCGCCTTCTTGGGCAGGAGCGTCCTACAGGCGTGTTACACGCATTTTCGGGCAGTGCGGAAATGGCAAAGGAAGTGCTCAAGCTCGGTATGTACATTGGACTGGGCGGCGTTGTGACCTTCAAAAATGCCAGAAAGACCGTTGAGGTTGCGCAGATGGTGCCGCTTGACCGTCTTTTACTGGAGACAGACGCACCTTACATGGCGCCCGAGCCATTTCGCGGAAGACGAAACGATTCGACGCTGATCGTCCATGTCGCCGAGAAGATCGCCGAAATTCGCGGTTGTACCAAAGAAGACATTCTGAACGCCACCGAACAGAACGCAAGACGGTTGTTCGGCATATAAATTCTACATAAAAAGGACGCTGAGTGAATCATACATCACTCAGCGTCCTTTTTGTTCATGTAATAATCAGTCGCGAATCTTTTTTGCAAGGAATGCTACACCGACAACAGCCGTTGCGGCAACCGCCACCATCACCATCACGACTGCCAAGGAAGACTCACCCGTCTTGGGATGATCCTCAACCTTGCCGTCGGAAACGGTTTTCTTGGTGGTTGTGGTCGTTTTTCCGACAGTCGATTTGGTGGTCGATGCCGTACCGTCAGCATTTGTCGTGGTCTCGCCGCTTTGAACGGTCGTGGTCGTCTCGTCGGACGCAGAATCATCAACCTTCGAGGTGGTCACATTCGTCGTGGCGGTCGTGGAATTCGTTTGAGATGCGGTGGTGGTGGTCTTCGTGGGAACCGTCTGACCTTTACTGTTAACCGTGCAAGGGACAACGGTGTAGTTCACATCAAACTCCACATTGTCGTCATCGGCACCGATGCACTCATCAAAGCTCATGGAGAACTCCGCGGCCTCTTCGGAGAGCGCTTCAAAAGTAAACACAAACAGCTCGCCGCCTTTTGTCAGTCCGTTGATGGCCACATACGCCATCTTGACAAAACCTTGGTCCGCAAAATTGTTGCTCATGTACATCGCGCTTTTGGGAGCAGATGCACCGAGTTCATCGGAAACGTATTTCATCGCATCGGCATTGTAATGCAGATAGATGGTAGCGTTGGTGAAATAGGAATTCTCGGAGATCGACACTGCGACTGTCACCGTTTCACCAACCTTAGCATCATTCGCCGTCAAGGTATACGTCACGGATTCTGCAGGTGCGGCAAACACAGACAAAGAGCAGGTCGCCGTCAACAGCACCGCGAGAATCACACAAAGCACTTGTTTCATAGCAGAAATCACCTTTCTTGAACAGAACCAAAAGCAGAATGCGGCGATGGACATATTGGATGTCCATCGCCGATTCTATTCATTCAATTTTACGTGTCTAATATCAGAGGCCGACGCGTTTGGCAAGGATCGCACGGACGTCGTTGGTATCGGCAACACCGTCACCGTTGATATCCGCCGCAGCGATCTGCTGATCGGTAAGGGTCTGCTTGCCAATGATGTAACGCATCAGCAGACGGGCATCAGAGCTATCGATCACGCCGGAGCCGTTGATATCGCCGCCGCTGTAGGGATCGCGGAACTCGAGTTCACGAACGGTCACCTTGGAGCCATCGCCGGCACCACCGACCGCAAAGAGCGTGACAGAGGTAAGTTCGAAGCCGCCGGAGCAGATCTTATCGGCAGGGATGAAGCCCTTAAAGGTCGTGCCGCCGTTACCGGCAATGTCACCCGAGCCGGAATCAAGGCTGTTGGGAGCGATCAGCGTGTTGAGGTTGACGGACGTGCCGTTGACAGTCATCAGCACAGAGGACTGACCGTTAACCGTGAGGTCAAAATAGAGGTTATCGGTGGCGGCAACATCCACCTTGCAGGAAAGAACAGCCGAAGGCCACATATCGTTGGTGTTGTTGAGCACCAGAGCGCCGTTTGCATCGTTTGCCGCCTGCATGATGGAACCGTCATAGGTCCAGTCATTGGCATCCAGAGAGATGTAATTCTTCGGACCGACAGTAGCGATAACGCCCATCGCCTTCTTGATATCCAGTGTCTCACGGACGAAGTCGCCGGTCATAGACTTGGAGTTGTTGAGGACATTGTTCGCCTCTGCAACCGCAGCCTTCACAGCCGCTTCCACAGTGGCGTTCGGATAAGTAGAGGTGTTGGCGTTGTAGATCCAGTTGTTGAGTTCCTGCTTTGCAGAAGCGGAAGTCGCCTGACCGTCACGGCTGACAATCAGGATGGAGCTACCAACAGGACGCTCGTAAGTCGAGCCGGGGGTTTCATCAGCGGCCGCACGGTAAACCGGGCTACCGTTGATATACATGACGGACGATCCGCCACCGTCAAGGTTAAATGCATCAACACAGCCCATGTCGATCATCATGGCGGCGAGTTCGGGCAACGTAACGCCCGCATTGTTGGTGGAAGAAGCACCGCGACCGGCAACGCACATAATCACCTGCGTACCGTCCGCTTTGATACCGATAGCGGTACGTTGCGCGCGCTTCAGGTAAATATCGGTTGCGTTGGGGGTGTAGTCGGTGTTGTCAACACCATTCTTAACAATGTGATAGGTTGCAGAGGACACAGAGATCGCATTCGTCATGACATCCTTCACATCGGTGTTCTTTTCCTCGACATAGATCTGCACCTTGTCGCCGGCTTTCAGAGCGGCCAGCTGAGAAGCATGAGCAGAGTTGGAGTACGCATAAAGAACGAACTGATTCTCGGAGAAGGAGGTGCCGTAGGTATCGGAGCCGACAGACACGACTTCGCCTTCGAGAATACCTTCAACAACAAGTTCGGTGCCGTTCACTTTGTTGAACACGACTTCGACACCGGGATAGCTCGAAACAGTGGGTGTCTTGGAGCCGCAGGCAGAGTCGAAGTAGCACAGCGGATCAAAGCCCCAGTTATCGTTGTAACGCTTGTTGACACGGGCGATGGAAGGAGCGCCGTTCCACTGAACGATTTCCTTGCCGCCGATGTAGAAGTGGTAAGCCAGTTCGGATTTCGCGACCTGAATGCTGCCATCGTTACCGATCACGATGCACTGCTCGTTAAGAGTCTCGTGGTCGGAGATGATGCGGCCGTTGGAAATGAGACGACCGGTCAGCGTACCGGCATTGGAATACTGCGACGGAGAGAAGAACTCGCCGTTGACACCGCCGTAAACGGTGTAACCTTTCGCTTGTGCATCAGAGATAGAGCTGCCAACCGTTGCACCGGTACCGGCGGTCTTTTGATAAGGCAGAGCCACCAAGCCGGAAGTGGAGGGGTTGAACTCCATCACATGGGCGGTTTGACCTTTGGAAGCTTTGGTAAAGGTGACCGCTTCGTAGGTCAAGCCATTCGTCACCGTGGACGAAGAAATGGTAGTGCCGCCGAGAGCATCGGCGACTGTGCCCGCGGAAACGGGCAGAATGACGGTCGGGATCAGCATGGAGATGACGAACACAAGCGCCAACATGGTTGCTGAACATTTTTTGAACAGTGTTTTCATGGTATTCCTCCTATTTTTTAAGTGAAAAATCACTTACAGTACAATGGTTATACGGGCATTACTGGTTGACGATCTGCATCAAAATCTTACGGGCATCGGCAGATGTCACCTTGCCGTCAAGATTAATGTCGGCAGAAATCGCCTGTCTCGAGGTAATCCCTTCAAGACCAATCACAGAATAAAGCAATTTACGCGCATCAAGAGTGGAAACTTCGCCGTTTTCATCGACATCACCAAGTCCGAAGTAATACGCGGGAACATCTTCAACAAGATCAAGGTTGCGAATGACTACCTCTGTGCCGGCATCGCCGACATTAAAGACTCGAAGCGAACTGATGATTATCTCGTTGTTGTTCGCGGAAGATGCAGGAATCATATCACTCAGTTTGATGTAACCCGAGAAAGATGCTCCGTTGCCCACAAGATCATCGCCTTGAAGCGAAACGCCGTCCATGAATTTCTGAAGTTCATAGGATGTTCCGTCGCTGAGCGTGATGATAATGCTGGCGTATGCACCAACGGTCATATCATAGTAGATCTTATCGTCAAGCGATGCATACAAACCGCATCCACTTGTCACGGAAGGCCAACTTCCGGTAGTGTTAAGAAATACATCTCCTCTCGAGGTTCTGGAAACATCGATGTTCATGCCGCTGATATCATCGCGCCATTTTCCGAGGTAAGTCGGCAACAATGAAGTATGATGCGGTGCTTTCAGCGTACTGCTTCCCGCGGAACTGACATTAAACGCAGTCATCGCAGACATTACATAATATTTTCCCGCTTTGGCTGTATTCACTTCGTGGAGCAGATAACCATAAGCCGTACCCGTCCCCGAAGCAGTGACTTTGCCGTTCGAATACGAGAACGTGATGTTCGCACCACCGGTGCGAACCACACGACAGTTGTAAAGTCCGTGGCCGAGAGATGTGTAGCCAAGCGCTTTCACTTCAGTCGCCTGACCTTCCTTGAAGCCGTAACGAACACCGGCGGTGATTTTACGGACATACCCGTCATCAAATTCAAGATGGTCAGTGGTAAGACCTTGAATGCCGTTGATATACGCCGTATCGAACGCGGTATGGTCATTGTATGTCCACGGTTGATAAGACATACCGCGTTGTGCAGCTTTGGTAATGGCATTTTTAACCATCGCATTGGTGCTGTAGTCTTGAATCTGAGTGTAGTTCGGATGGTATGTCATGTTTGCTGCCATGATAAAGCCCTTGGCGTAAGTGATAATATCTTCGGCGGTGGTCAGTGTTGACACGGGATTTGCCAACCAACCAACAGAAACCTCAGGCAGAAGTTCGCGCATGTACGCGGCATAACCTTGACCAAAACAAATGGAAACGACCTTATCTTCAATTCCCATCTCTCTGACCTTGTCGGCCGATGCTTTAACGAGGTTGTAATCGTAGTTTTTGATTTCAATGATACCGACCACATTTTCGGTCTCATCAATCATTGTAAGGAATTGCTCAAGCGTTGCGATTTTCTCGGAAAAACCGGCCATACAGTCAACGTTGTAGGTCATCAACTCGGCAAAGGTAACGTTTTCAACCTTCTTCGTCTCGTCTGTACAATCCGTCAACGTGTAAAGATATTCATCGTGATACAAGACAGGCACACCATCACTTGTCAAACGAACATCCATCTCAATGAGATCAGCGCCGTAGTTGATCGCTTCGTAAAAAGCGGGCATAGTGTTTTGAGGAGCGGCAGCACTGTAACCACGGTGGGCATACATAAAGGGTTCACGCACCATAACAGGAGTACCGCTGTTGAAAGTTTCAAGAACTCGGACGGTTTCACCGGGAATGGTGTTGACAATACCGTTGACACCTTTAGAAAGGTTGGTATAGATTGCCGCAGTATCCATATCGCCGATAACCCACACGTTCATCAAACGTTGCTGCATATACGCGACATCATCTTTAGAAACATAGTTTGCATCAACCATCACGACCTTTCCGAGAGACGCATTGGTGGTAGCAACCATATTCGCAAGATCTTCGCGGGAAGCGGCAGTATGCAGTTTCGTGTAAAGCACACCGAACAGTTTCGTGTTCTTTTGACGCGCATATTTCAGCAACGCAGGATCATCTGCAACAATAAACGCATCCTGAAGCGCGATCTCAGTCGCAAGATTCGTCAGAGCATCGACCGTTGCCGTATCCTTGACATAGAGGGCAGGAATCACCTTTCCTGCTGTGTTCGAAAGAGCTTCTTTAAAAGAGGCAAGCACCGTCTTGCCATCGGGAGTGGTAATGTTAAGAGCGCTGTTGAGATAATACAACGATGTAGCGGGCAGTTTGGTTCCCGTCAGCTTGCCAAACACTGCCGAATCCGTCACGTTGGCAACAACAGAGGGCGGATTGATAATATCCGTGGCAGGGACATATGTGTTATATGTTGCGGGCTGTATCTCTGTCACAGCATCCGTCTCAGTCACAACGATGTTGTCCAGCTTGATCTTAAGATTGGAAGTGGTGAAGCCAATGGATCCCGTCGACAGATAGCTGTAGGCCGATCCTGTGGTATCGAGTACGGTGTTGAACACAAGTGCGTTATCGATATAGAACTTCACATTTGCGCCGCTGCAGACAACCTTCAGATGGTAGGTTGTGTTAAGCGCCTGATCGGCAGGTGCATTGGCGTTATCAATTTTTTTATAGCTACTGCCGGAATTACGAATAGAAAATTCGTTTTGGGTCGTTGTCGTGCGAACACGAGTCGTAACATAATAATACGGTTGAAGCGACGCATTTGCACGGAAGATCATTCCGGAAAAACGACTGCTGACAGATAAATCATAGTCGGATTGAAGGATCGTATAATCCGCTTCAAAGATATAGTTACCTTTGTTTTGGAGTTCAGATCCGGTGTAAAACACGCGGGTCTGCGAATCCGTTCCCAAGCCGTTGATCACCAGTCCGCCATTCTGAACAGAAATGTCCTTGATGCCGGAATCACTGGAGATTGTCCAGTTGGACGGAAGTGTCCCGTTGGAATACGAATTAAAATTTTCGCTGTAGAGGACATCTCCCGCGGCGGCCGTTGTGAACAACGCCAGACCGCTGACAGAGAGCATCGTAAGCAGCATCGCCGCCACAGCAACCCAGGATACCAGTTTTTTTCCTGTTTTCAGCATTCGTTTCGCCTCCTGTGTGTATGAATGTCATACCCTTACAGATCAACTTTGTGAAAAGGTCACAAGTAACCACACTAAGTCAATCATAATCCATACATATCATATCGCATTCGATGGGAAAAGTCAACAGCATAAATAAATAGTTTTTAAATTATTTAGTTAAAACAACGAAAAACGGGCGTTTTTATTTCGCAAAATGACAACACTGAAACCGAAATATGCCAAAAAGCCCTAAATTTGCCAAAAAAAGAACCGAGGCGACACTCGTCGCTTCGGTCCCATTTACTGTTCATTGGATTCATCGGCAAAGCGCGGCATTCGGTCCAGCATCTCCGCTGCTGTCTGCAAGGACGAAGATGTGGCTTCGCCGCCGATGATACGCGCCAGTTCTTCGCACCGACCGTTTCGATCAAGCAAACGGACATCGGTGACGGTACGCTCATCAACGATCGATTTGCTGATGAGAAGATGCTGATGGGCGCAAGCGGCAATCTGTGCCAAATGCGTCACACACAACACCTGTTTTCCGTTCGCGGCAATGTGACGCAAACGGCTTCCCACCTTCGCGGCAGCATGGCCGCTGATGCCGACATCGATCTCATCAAAGATCAGCGTGGGAATGTCATCGGCGGATGACATAACCGATTTCAGCGCCAGCATGATACGCGACAGTTCGCCTCCGGACGCGATCTTGGCAATGGGTTTCGGCGGTTCACCGGGATTGGCACTGATGAGAAATTCCACCTTGTCAGCACCGCTTGCTGTCATAGGCGCACTTTCGATGGACACGGCAAGCGTGACTCTGGGCATATCCAAAAAGCGAAGCTGAGAACAGACCTGCTTTGAAAATACATCTGCCGCCGCACGGCGCGCCTTTGTCAGCTTTTGGGCTTTCAGCACCAACCGCTCCTGTTCGGCAGATAACTGTGCTGTCAGACGCGCGACCTCTTCCCCGCTTGTGACGATCGTCTCAAGCTCAGCCCGCGCGTTTTCCAGATACGTCAGTGCCGCTTCGGTGCTTCCGCCGTACTTTTCACAAAGTCGGCGGACAAGCGCCAGTCGCTCTTCCACATGATCAAGCTCCGCAGGATCGAAATCGGGGCTGTCGGCAAGGACGGCAACCGTTTGCGCAATATCCTGCAGTTCCGGCAAGATCGTGTGAAGTCGCACAGACAATTCCTGTGCCTCGGGGTACAGTCTCCCCACCTCGCGGAGCGTTGCGGCGGATTGTTCCACCGCCGATACCGCCCCGTTTTCCTGCTCATCTCCGTCAAGTGTACGACCGACGACAGAAAGCAAACGACCGATTTTTTCGGCATTGCGAAGCAGATCCCTGCGAGCGATCAAAGCGTCCTCTTCACCGACCGTCAGCGATGCCGCTTCCAATTCATCGATCTGAAAGCGAAGCATATCCATGCGCTGTGCTTTCGCGTCTTCGTTTCCCGAAAGCCGACGAAGCTGTCGGTGTGTGGTGCAATATTGTTTATAACAAGCATGGTATTCGTCACGAACCGCATCCAGACCGCCGAGACGGTCGAGGTAGTCCATGTGGCGATCCACACTGAGAAGTGCCTGATTTTCATGCTGACCGTGAATATTCACGAGCAATCTGCCGACGGAACGCATAACCGAAGCGGTACACGCCGTGTTTCCGATGAAACACGTATTTTTGTTTTCGGCGGAAATGCGGCGGCGAAGCCACAAAGAGCCGTCTTCCTCCGCAGACAACCCCTGCTCCTCCAATGCCGTCAGCACCGACGACGGCAGATGATCAAACACCGCCGTCACAGTGGCAAACGGACAGCCCGTCCGCACCAGATCGCGTCCCGTACGTTCACCGAGCACGGCATTGAGCGCGTCAATAAGAATAGACTTTCCGGCACCGGTTTCACCCGTCAGAACGGTTAACCCTTCTCCGATGTGTACCTCGGTGTGCTCGATCACCGCCACATTATCAATATACAGTTGTGTCAGCACGAGACTCACCTACTTTTTATTCCTTAATAATATATTATGCATCGAGAAGCTCGCGCAGGCGCTCACAAAGCGCCACCGCTTCATTCTCAGAACGAACGACCAAAATGATGGTGTCGTCTCCCGCAAGGGATCCGACAATCGACGGCAGATGCATGGCATCGATCGCGGTGCAAACGGCACCCGCCGTTCCGCTGATCGTTTTCACCACCGCAATATTGACGGCACGATCCACCTGTACTACCGCATCGTGGAACAACGTATGCAGTTTAACAGAGGCTTCTTCCGGACGCGACGGCGTCACGGAAGCATAATAATACCTACCGTCGGCACCGAGCGTTTTAATCAAACGAAGCTCCTTGATATCGCGGGAGACCGTTGCTTGTGTAACGGCAAATCCCGCTTCCCGCAACACCGCCGTCAATTCCTCCTGCGTCTCGATATGCCGATGACGGATCACATCGAGAAGCGCTTGTTGACGTTTTGTTTTCATGACTTTTACCTCTTCATCATTAACGACGATCAATCAATTTCTGTGTCAGAATATCATAAAATGCGTCTTCTTCTTTCAAAGAAATCAGTTTGGCATCCGTTTTACTGCGTCGGATCACCACACGGTCCCCTTCATCAAGCGGTACTGCTTGCTCAGAATCCACCGTCAGATATGCCGACGAGTCCGCTTTGATGGATAATGCCACACGATCGGTAAACAAATACGGACGAGTGTGCATGGCATGCGGACATACAGGGGTAAGAAGCATACAGCTCATGGCAGGATCCACAATGGGACCGCCCGCAGACAAAGAATACGCCGTTGACCCTGTGGGAGTCGCCACGATGACACCGTCGGCACGATAGGTGATCACGGGGTGGTCATCACTGAACACCTCGAGACGCACCAAACGCGACAGATTACCGTGGGAAACGACCGCTTCATTGAGAGCGGTAAACGCAAGTGTCTCCCCCTTACGTTCGAGTTTTACATCCAGCATCATGCGGGTCTCGATCGCAAAGCGTCCTTCCAGCAATCGCGCAAGGCGGTCCAGTTGATGCATTTCAAGTCCCGCCATAAATCCGATCGTGCCGCCGTTGACACCGAGAACGGGAACACCGAAAGCGGCGGCATTTTTGGCGATATGCATGATTGAGCCGTCGCCGCCGAGTACCACAGCCATGTCGCAGGACGACAGAACAGCGGCATCTGTTTTCGACAAAGGACCGTCCTTCCATGTCATTTCAAGCAATGTCACACCAAGGTCCTTCAGTGCCGCAGTGAGTTTGGGGGCGGCCGTCGCAGAGCTGCCGGCAGCCGTATTCATCACATATGCAACTCTCACGAGACTCCTCCTTTTTCATGAACGCAAGGCGGCAAACGCGTCCTTTACCAATCGGGCGGCATCTACCGGTTTGCTTTTTTCCGTGCGGGAAAGCACGGCGATATATTCGATATTGCCGTCACCGCCGCAAATCGGCGACCACGACAGATAGGTGGCAACAAAGCCGCATTGTTGCCAATGCGCCATCACATTTTGAAGAACACGCACGTGATCCTTCTCACGGCGAACAATGCCGCGTTTGGACAGGGCCTCCCGTCCCGCTTCAAACTGAGGCTTGATGAGACACACAACTTGTCCGTCCTCTGTCAGAAGCGGCATCAGGCTGTCAAGCACCTGCGTCAGCGAAATAAACGACACGTCCACCGTACACAGTGAAACCGTACCATCGGGAATCGCGTTGCGGACAATATCCCGACGACGGACATCGGTGTTCTCCAGATTGATCACACGGGGATCCTCCCGAAGCGACTGCGCAAGCTGATCGTGTCCGACATCGACCGCATATACACATCGGGCACCGTGTTGAAGAAGGCAGTCGGTAAACCCGCCGGTAGAAGCACCGATATCCGCACAACAACGGCCTTCGACCGAAAGAGCGGTTTCCCGCAATACCTTCAGCAGTTTTTCGCCGCCGCGACCGACAAAGCGTTCTTTTCGACCGCACACGATCTCATCCGACGGAAGAACCGCCATGGACGCCTTGTTGACAACGCGGCCGTTGACCGTCACAAAGCCGTCATTGACGGCTTGCTTTGCTTTGTCGCGTCCGCCGACCAGTCCTCGTGCGACAAGTGCGGCGTCCAGTCTCATCGCCTCACTCATCGTCTACCTCTTGCGCATCCGACGGTGTTTCTTCAGGCACCTCAGGCTCAGCTTCCTCAGCATCGCTCTCAACGACAGAAACCTCTTCTTCATCGGCGGAAACATCATTCATAAGTTCTTCGAATTCCTCATCATCCTGCGGCGGGAACGCGGCAGCCTCTTCACTGTCCTTCTCGGAGCGAATGGTATCAAATTCGTTAAGCGGTCTCATGTGCGGCTTTCTTTTGACAGCCGCCACAATACCGGCGGCATCCAAACCAACCAATTCCAGTCCTTCCTGTACAGAACAGGCAGGAATAAACCGATCGATCGCATAAATCTCATACTCGCGCGCAAAGTTGTTCTCCGCAAGCATATTGCCGAAAAGCTCCGCTACGCCGCCGTGACGACTGCCCTCTTCAAAGAACATCACGCGGAAATACGACATGGCAACCTTGATGCAGGCAGGATCGATCGGTTTGATGCGGTTGAGTTTGAGCACCGACACAAAGCAACCGTTTTCGGCAAGCTCATTGGCGGCGGCCATAACCTGACCGAACAGGCGTCCGTAAGTCACAAGGAGAATTTCCGCCCGACGCGAACGATACCATGTAAACGGCTGATAATCCGGTTTGTAGCCGGCAGGAATCAACATTTCGCCGCCCTTCGGATAGCGCACCGCGGCGATGCCTTCCACATCGTAAATCGCCTGACGAAGATGCAGTCGGAACTCATCATAACAGCACGGAGCATACACCGTTGCACGCGGAATGGCGTTGAGCATCGGCACATCAAAAATACCCTGATGCGTTTCGCCGTCATCGGGAACGATGCCTGCACGGTCGATGGCAAGCACAATGTGACTGTTGATGATGGACGTATCGTTGAGAAGCTGGTCAAAGCTTCGTTGCAGGAAGGTGGAATACACCGCAAAAATAGAGGTAACGCCGTTCTGAGCAAGACCCGAAGCGAATGTCACGGCATGACCTTCCGCAATGCCGACATCAAAGCACCGACCGGGGTAACGTTTCGCCACCTCGGTGAGTCCTGTTCCGTCGGTCATAGCGGCAGTGATGCAACAAAGACTGTCATCTTCTTCGATAAGCTGAAGCATCTGTTCACCAAACACCTTGGAGAAGTTGTCCGATGCCACAGCGGGCTTTCCGGTTTCAATATCAAATTTGCCGATACCGTGATAGATATCGGGGTTGCGCTCCGCAAACGGATATCCCTTGCCCTTGACGGTATCAACATGGAGCAATACCGGCGATTCGATATCCTTGGCGGCGGTAAGCGCCGATGTCAGATCGGTGATATTATGACCGTCGATAGGACCGAGGTAATAATAGCCCATATCCTCAAACATCGTACTGGAGCGATACAGCGTATTCTTCATGCCGCCTTTGATGCCGAGCAACAAGCGGTAAAGCGATTTGCCGATGAGAGGGATTTTTCGCAAGCCATCACCGAAATGACGTTTGAAACGGACGTATTTCGGTCGCGATCTCATGCGCGATAAATGACGCGCCACAAAACCGACATTACCGTTGATGGACATACGGTTATCGTTCATAATGATGATCAGTTTATCATGGCTGCGACCGCCGTTGCTGAGTCCCTCGTAGAACAGACCGCCCGTCATCGCACCGTCGCCGACGACCGCCAGAACATACCCCTCCTGTTTGAGGAGAGATTTTGCCTTGGCAAGACCGTTTGCCGCCGACACCGCCGTACTGCTGTGTCCGACGATAAACGAATCCGCCTCACTCTCGCGCGGTGACGGAAACCCCGAAATGCCGTCCTTTTGTCGCAGGGTGTGGAATTGATCTGCGCGTCCTGTCAGCAGTTTATGCGTGTAGCACTGATGACCGACATCGAACACAAACTGATCGACACGGGTATCAAACACGCGATGCATGGCAAGCGTCAGCTCCACCGTTCCGAGATTGGAGGACAGATGTCCCCCGTTTTCAGAGACGGTTTTTATCAGCTTTTGTCGAATTTCCGCCGCCAGCTGTGTCAGTTGCTCATCCGTCATAGAATGGATATCCGCCGGGGATTTCACAGATGATAAAAGAGATGGATTCTCAGTCATATTCTATTACATCCTTTTTTGTATACTGTCATACTATGCCAGGCACACAAGCATGGCTACCACGATGCCGAGCATCACACCGACCAACACCTCCATCGGCTTGTGACCGATGAATTCCTTAAGGTCTTCGGACTCAACATCGTCCTCATCTTCCTGCATCAATATGTCATCAGCCTCATCGTTCTGAGACTCTTTCAATTCTTCGACATCGCGCACGGTTTTATTGAGAATCCGTGCGTGAAGACCCGCCTGCCAACGGACGCCCATCGCATCATACAACGTGATAAACGCCATCAGCAACGCCATGGCAAACAGCGACGAAGATACCCCCTCCACCATAGCCACAGACACCGTCATAGAGGTAACCATGCAGGAGTGGGAGCTGGGCATACCGCCCGCACCGCTGAGACGCTCGGCGTTGAATTTTCCGTTCCGAACGAAATCGATGATCACTTTGAGAAACTGTGCAACAAACCACCCGAGAACGCCCGAAAGCAACACGCGGTTTTCAAACAGTTGTTCCATATACTTCCACTCCGTTACACAAGACGAGACAGCAGTCTTTCGGTCAACTGCCGCAATTCCTGTGCCGATTCACCGAACACATCCAACGCTTCAAGAGCAAGTGTTGTGTGTTCGTCGGCAAACAAACGCGCCTGGTCCAAGCCGAGAAGGGATACATAGGTTACTTTTTGATTGTCGTCGTCGGCACCGACCGGTTTACCGAGAACCTCCGGTGTCGATGTCACGTCAAGAATATCGTCAACAATCTGGAACGCCAGTCCGAGTTCTTCGCCGTAAAGGCGGGCAGCCTTAAGCTGTTCTTCGTTTGCACCGCCGAGCACAGCACCCATTTCACAAGCCGCCGTAATCAGCGCACCTGTCTTCTTCTGCTGCAAAAGCTGCAGGGTATACAGATCGATTTTACGTCCTTCACTCTCGAGATCGATCGTCTGACCACCGACCATACCGTCGATACCGGCGGCATCGGCAAGAAGGCTCATGGCCTTAACGGCCGACGATGCGCCGACACGTTCGATACTGCTTGCGGCAAGACCGCATTCAAATGCTCGCGTAAGCAAGCCGTCTCCCGCCAAAAGTGCCATATCCTCACCGTATTTGGCGAACGTGGACGGTTGTCCGCGGCGCAAAAAGCTGTTATCCATACACGGCAGATCATCGTGTACAAGAGAATAACAATGGATCATCTCGATTGCCGCCGCATACGGCAACACCGTCTCGGCACTACCCCCTACGAGCGACGCGAATTCCATAAGAAGCATGGGGCGAAGACGTTTTCCGCCTGCCGCACAAGCGTATCCCATCGCTTCACTGACGGTTTTCTGCGGTGTATCAACCGCAGGCATTGCCGCTTGCAAAAATTCTTCAAAGGCATCTAAACGAGCCTGCCATTGCTGAGAATACAGTGCCATAATGGTTTCCTCCTGTCGGCATCAATCGCTGAGTGTCTCGCCCATAGACTGTTGCGTGTCCTCGGGGACGGAAAATGCATCTTCCTCCCCCGCCTCCGCAGCGGTCAGCTTGACGATTTTTTGTTCGGCGCTTTTGAGCGCCTTTTGGCAAAACGCCGTAAGCTTTGCACCCTCTTCAAACAGTTTCATCGATTCATCAAGCGTGCAACGACCGTTTTCCAGCGTCGTCACAATTTGTTCGAGGCGTGTCATTGCCTGTTCAAACGTGATTTGTCCTGCCATAATCATATACCTCCGATCGCTTCATCAACGGTACACGCAATCTCGCCGTTGCTGAGTCGAATGGTCAACCGGTCTCCCGCCGTCACTTCATCGGTACGGGTGACCACCGTGTTATCTTTATAAGGGATCGCATAGCCGCGCGACAATACCTTGAGCGGACTGAGCGCGTCAAGCTTTGCGGCATCCGCCGCAAGTCGCCGCCCCGCACGATGGATCTCATTATCCATCGCCGAGCAAAATGCCTTGGTGACATAATCCAGTCGCATCTGACGCTCCTCCACATAGAACAGCGGTGAGCGCAAGCACCGTTTTTCCGACAAATTCTGCAACCGACGGCGTTCTCTGTCCATCGCCATACGAAGCAGATCCTTTGAGCGTGCCGCGCGCGCATCGAGCGCCGACAACAATGCCGCCGTGTCGGGAACGGCAAGCTCTGCCGCCGCCGAAGGAGTCGGTGCACGAAGATCCGCAACAAAATCGCAGATCGTGAAATCGGTTTCGTGTCCCACCGCCGAGATCACGGGAATGCGGGAAGCGTATACGGCCCGCGCCACACGTTCATCGTTAAACGCCCACAATTCCTCAAGAGAGCCGCCGCCGCGTCCGACAATAAGGACATCTACCTCCGTCAACGCATTCATTCTCTCGATCGCATCAACGATCTGAGGCGGCGCACCGTCGCCCTGCACAAGCACGGGTGCGAACAGCACCTTCGCCATCGGATACCGTCGTCCGAGAACGTTGAGAATGTCTCTCACCGCCGCGCCGGTCGGCGAGGTGATCACACCGACGGTGCGCGGATACCGCACAAGAGGACGTTTTCTCGCTTGATCAAACAGCCCTTCCTGTTCCAGTTTCGCCTTCAATTGTTCGTAAGCCACCTGCAACGCACCGACACCGTCGGGTTGCATCGCATCAATGTACAGCTGATAGGAGCCGTCCTTTTCATACAGCGACACACGCGCCTTCACGATCACCTTCATGCCGTTCTGCGGCACGAAATTCAGCTTTGAAGCGGCTCCTCGGAACATCACCGCCCGTACAAGCGCGTTGTCGTCTTTCAGTGTCATATACAAATGACCGGATTTATAGTGATTGGTAAAGTTGCTGATTTCACCGCCGATATACACAGCGGCAATATTCCGATCCGATTCCAGTAATGTTTTTACATATTTATTCAGTTGTGATATGGTAATGACTTTCATGAAGTCGTTCTCCCTCTCACATGGTTTCTCGTTGATGCTTGAGCGCCGTCAGCACCGCCACACCGACCGCATTATCCGCCGAATACACGGGCGGGGCAAATACGCCGCCGAAGCGCGCCGCAAGCGACGATTTCAACAAAGAATTGGACATCACGCCACCGGCATATACCAGCGGCAGATCACCGTATTCACAAAACAGCTTTTCGGTCATCGCCGCCACTGCCGCTTCCACACTGGCAAGGCAAAAGCGTGCCACATTGGCGGGAGATGCCCCTTTTTTCAGTAATGCTTCGCACTGATTCTGTACCCCCGACAAATGGCAGTCCATGCCGTCCATCGACGGTCTGACGCGAAACAACTCATCCGCTTGCATGGCGAGCGCTTCAAGTGACGGACCCGCCGGAAACGGCAAGCCAAGCATACCGCCGACACGATCGATCAGTTGTCCCGCCTTCAGATCGCGGGAATGCGCCACCACACGGCAACGGATCATCTCCGCGTCGTCGGGTTCGACAAGCAACGCGTCCGTCGTACCGCCCGAAACATGAAACGCCAAAAACGGACGATCGAGCCACGAAAGGCGATCCGCACCGTAAAGTGCGGCGGCAACATGCCCCTGCTGATGTGTAAAGAAATACACGGGTACCTGCAGGCACGCCGCTATTTCCCGCGCCGCCCCCGCGCCTGCCAGAAAACACGGCATATAGGAGCCGTCAACCTGTTGAGGACGGTCGGACGCACCGACACAGTCGATCGGCGCGGCATCGTCTTTTCGCAAAAGCGACACCATGTCGGGAAGTTGTTTTACATGGTGAAACAACGCATCGCTTTGGCGAAGTCCCATTTGCCCTTGCGCAACGGGCAACAGTTTCTTTTGTTGTATCGCCACCGCTTTGTCAGCATGAAACAACGCCGCAGAGGTGGTGTAGTTACTGGTGTCCAGTCCGAGAGCTGTCATTGTGCATCGCTCTCCACAGCGGCCGTATCGTCACCCGAGCGACGAGCGGCAGCACCGAGTACACCGTTAACAAACGGAGGTTCATCATCGCCGCCGTAGGTTTTCGCAAGCTCCACCGCTTCGTTGATCGCCACACTGATCGGCGTTTCATCTACTTGATACATTTCATACAACGCCAGACGCAAAATGGCAAGTGTCACCTTGGAAAGACGATCCTTGCTCCAACGGTGCGACAGTTCCTCGATCAGCTGATCATTTTCGAGCGCATATTCGTCGGCGCCTTTTGCCAGGCGCAAAGCAAATTCATCCGGCTCGATATCACGCGCTTCAATCGCGCGGTCGATGATCTCCTGCATATCCGTTTCATCGAAGCAACGTTCAAATAATAACAAAAATGCCAGTTCTCTTGATTTTCGACGTGCCATATAGGGTATCGCCCTTTCTTATGTAGTGTTTACAAAATAAAAGCCCTCCGCGCAAAGTGGCAGAGGGCTTTTCGCCTCATCGTTCGTCGCGCACAACTTCGTTTTGGCCGCACAGCAACACAGATCGATCAAGCTTGCTCTTCGGTTGTTTGAGGTTCTGCCATGGCGCTGACGACATGAATGTTGATCTTGGTCACGGGACTGCCGGTCATTGACTGGACAGCCGCCTTGACGGCTTCCTGAATGTCACGGGAAACGGTCGGAATGTGCGCGTTCACAAGCACATTCACATACACATCGATCACCGTTTCGTTCGGGTTGCTGACGACGGCGATCGATTTGCATGCATCGTTCGCCATGACGCCGCGAATATTCAACGGACGCTGCGCCATCGAAACGACGCCTTCCACTTCCAGAACCGCATTGCGTGCGATGGTAGCAATGACTTCCTCGGAAATGATGCAGCTTCCGCTGGTAGTCTTGGTGGTTTGTTCACTCATTGATGAGCGCCCCCTTTATTTAATTCTTATTATTTTATAGTATACCATCTTTTCACGCATAACGCAACCGATTTTTCTCAAAATATCCGATTTTTTTATTCCACTGCCACGATCGAGAGGTTTTCAAGAGGGACGTCGGTCTGTTGCGAAACGATCTGTGAAATCTGCAACATCTGCTCCGGGGTCGGTTCCGCTCCTTTGACGGCGATATGACAACAATCGTTTTCGATGTATACCACGCAGTCCTCAAACCCTTTCGCTTTGATAAGCGACTCCACGGCATCCTCCTGCTCCACCGCCTTTGCCACGGCCGCCGCCGTCTGAACAGCCGCTTCTTTCGCGGCATTGTCCGCCTTAACATCGGCAAGCGTCTCTTCAAGAATGTCCACCGCCTCTTGTCTGGCGGCGGTACGGCTTTCTCTCGCCGCTTCAAAATAATCGTCAGGCTCGGAAACGTGCGGCGTATCCACGTACTGCGATTGCCCCAGCGGGCGCGTCGCGGTCGTCTCATCGTCCGCCCGCAACGCCGAAGAGGTCACCGACGGCGCACTGACCGCGAGCTGATAGTTCAAATACACTGCGCCGCCCAACAACAACACCATTCCGCACAGGATCCACTGCTTTTTTCCAAAGTGTTTGTTTTTCATTGTCATGACACCCTTTCTTCACAATACGGGATCACACACACCCGTTTATCACTGATATTCAGCGCTGTCTTTACCGCTTCAGCCACCATCGTCGCCACCGTTTCATCACGGGCCCCGACACACGTCACCACAACGCCGCGCACGGTCGGCTGGATTTCCGTGACAAGCAGTCCTGTCTTGCCGTCCTCCGCATCCACCGTCACAACGGTACGCTGGCTGTCATCGCGCGTTTCCACGTTGCCCTCCTGTTCCACACGATCGGAATTGGTTCTTTGTTCATCGGCGTAGACATATTCGATGCCGTTTTCCAGCGTGATCATCACGTCCGCTTGCCCCGCCCCGTCTATGGAAGATACCATGTTTTCGATGCGTTCCTCCAACAAGGCAATATAGGCGGTCGTGTCTAACGCCGTCGGAAGTGTCGCCTCCTCTTTACCGCCGAATACAGCCGACACAGCCACCAGCAGTACGCCGCAAATCCCCAACGCCGGCAACCACAAGCGGGTTTTATATGCCGAAAGCATCCCTGTCAATCGCTCTTTAAACCATGTTGTTTTGTCACTCATTTTGTCAAAACCACCTCCACTTCAACGCCCCATGCCAGTTCCAACGCCGTGCATGCCTCGCGCGACGGCGGCGTTCCTGTCGTTGTCAAGATGACACGCCGGATATATATGCCGTCTTCCGGCGATGTATCTCTTTCAATGTCCGCACGCAACACCGTTGTGCCGCTCCCGCTCAGGCGAGCATTCGCTTCCGATGCGAGAGTTTCCTCGATCACGCGATCGATCTGTTCATCGGTCAGTTCGAGAACCTCCGACGACACCGATGTCTCGGAAAATCCGTTGCCGAAAACATGACCGCCCACGCGGCACCATTCCCCGAAAGGGGCAATCAAACAACTGAAATAGCACACACCGACAAGTACGGCGATCGTGTGTTTTATTCGCCCGGACGGAACAAGCAGCATCACGATAGATAAGCCGATCGCCGCTGTACACAGCCCTGCCGCCCAGTTTTCCACGTCCGTCATAACGCTCCGCCTCCCGCCAACGATGCGACTGTCACCGCAATGATCATCAGCAACGCAAACGAAGCCAGCACCGCGATCATCAGCTTCACAAATTGTTTGGCGGCATCACACACCGCCGCGCATTCCCGAAGAGAAAACATATTTGCCGCAGAGCCCGTGAGAATCAGCAATATATTCCACATCACACACTCGATCAACGGCGGCAACACCGTCAACGTCGTGACAAGAATGCCGAATCCTCCGACACTGCCTTTGAGCGCAGACAGGCACCCTCTTACGGTGTATAAAGCTTCCGACAACGAGCCGCCGACGATCGGCACAAAGCCCGCCACCGAAAACCGCATCATGCGACCGGTTACACTGTCTGCCGTCGCGGACAGTACCGTCTGTAAAGACAGCATACCGACAAAGATCGTCAGCGATATTCCCAATATCCACACCGCTGTCCGGTTGACAAACGAGCCTGCCTCACCGAGAGGCAACTCCCGATGAAGCGATCCGCCGACGCTCATGGCAAACGCCATTGCCGCCAGCGGCACGATCGCCGTGCGGATCAAAAACGCGATCACTTCCGACGCCGCCAGCATCACCGTCTGAAAGGAGACCGCCCCCGCCGCATGTCCCTCGGCTGTGATCACGGCGGCGTATACCGGCGCAAAGCTGAGAGAGAACACCGATGCACTGTCCGCCGCGGCCGATACTCGCTCCATGGTTCTCCAAAGCGGCGCAAGAAGCGGTACAATGACTGCCAGCATCGCCACAACCCGGAAAACCGCCGCGTGATCGCCTTCATTGGCACCGATCGCCGCAAAAAAGCCGAGCATCAGCATGACACCGATGGCGGTAAGCGCCGTTTCGAACGGCGCTTGCGCTTCGGCAGATACCATATCCGCAAGCGACGACAACGTGGTCTGCACATCGAGCGACGCCCATGTTTCCAGTTCAAGAGCATCAATACCGAGCTTTGACAGCATACGGCGCGTATCCTCCGGCAGACTGTCAAACAGTTCCTGTGCGCCGCTCGATGCCAGCTGTTCATCATACATCTCCTGCGCTGTCTGCGCACTGACCGTCAGTGACGACCCTATCATCATCAGCAACGCTATCATTACCGCAACGCATGGTCTCACCCGATCACCGCCTGACCGCGGATCATGCTCTCGAGCAACGATGCCGCTTGCTCAAACAACGGCAAGCCGCACAGCAATAACAGCACTCTTCCCACCAATTCCGCCTTTCCCGCAAGAGAGGTCTCCCCTGCATCACGGCACACCTCCGCCGCAAATTGTGTAACAAGACCGATGCCGACCGCTTTGAGAAGGATCGTCATGTATTCATCACCGACCGAACCGACAAACAGCTTCTCCAGACGATCGATCAGCGGCGTCAGTTCCCCGATAACCGTCACCAGCAACAACACGCCGACCGCCGCGCTGAGCAGCATCGCCAATACCGGCTGTGTCTGTCTGAGCATCACCGCTGTCGAAGCACCGACGATGACGACCCCGAGCATCATAACCACCGTCATCATAATCCGAAAGCCGTTTTAACGGTGTCAAACAACGTGCTGATCTCCGAAACGATAATCGTCAACACCACGATCAGGCCTGCCAGGGTTGTCAACATTGCCTGCTCTTCCCGTCCCGACCGTATCAACACCTGATTGAGCACTGCCACAATGATGCCGATGGCGGCGATTTTAAAAATCAGATCAATATTCACTTCCGCCGCCCCCCTTATAACAGCATGATACCGAGGCATAGCCCCGCACACAGTCCTGTTGTCACATATGCTTTTGTCAGTCGGTTCCGCCGATCACGTGCCTCTGTCTCCGCTTGCTCAGCCAGCACGGCATACTGCTCAAGATGACGCAATTGACCGTCAAGATCGGTCGTTCCCAAACGGGAAAACAGTCCCTTAGCAAAAGAGCGTTCTTCTTTACTGAACCATTTGTCATCGGTCGGCGGCACACTCCCACACATCAACCACGGCAACGCCTGAAGGTCGTCCTTTTTCACGTTCGCCATAAGTGTATCAAACGGCGCTGAGGTGTATCGAAGATCGCCGTGAAGACGACGAAGCAATCGTCCCCACGCTTTCCACAGCTCTTCGTTGTCCTTCAGACGCCATGCCGCCGCCGTCCCGATCCCCGTACAAGCGCACACAATCAACACGATCCCCGCTGTTTTCAAGATAATCCCTCACCTTCCATATTCTTGTTGCTTCCTCAACAGCACATCGCGGCGGCATGACCGCCACCACCGAAAATCCGCCGTTGCGAAGCACTTCGGCGATAACAGGACGCGCTGTCAGTTCTCTGCTGTCGGACGCATGAACCGACGCGATGACCGGAACACCGAGGTAACAGCTTGCCGTCACGGCACGCCACTCCTCATCGCTCCCCAATTCATCAACGATCACCGCATCGGGAGACAATGTACGTACCGCCTGCAGAATACCGCTTGTTTTCGGACAACCCGATAATACATCACACTCACCCAGGGCATCGACCGCCAATTCTCTTCGTTCATCGACCACCGCCACACTGAACCGTGTTGACAGCAAGCGCGCCGCATCGCGCAGTACCGTTGTTTTGCCGCAAGACGGCGCGCCGCACAAAAGCAGGCTTTGCACCGTGCCGTTTTTCACAAGATACGGCAACAAAGCAGATGCACACGCGATCGTCGGACGGGAAACGCGCACACACAGCGACGTGATGTCGCGATAGGACACCACCTCCCCGTCTTTCAGAACAGCTCGTCCCGCCACACCCACACGAAATCCGTCCTCCGTCGTGACAAAGCCTTGACACAGTTCGTCCTGATGCGCATGAACAGCACGTCCGCAAAACTGCCAGAAGCAGTTTCGGACATCTTCGGCAGAGGCCGATATCGGCAACACCGCTCTTTCCTTTCCGAGCATCAACAGCAGCGGTTTTCCCGCACGGATACGCAGTTCACGCACCCCGTCAAGAATATGCGTCGGCAAGGCAAGGATTGTCCCTTTCCATGCAACCGGCAGATAGCGGCAAAGCGATTCGAAGCGTTCGTTCACGCATTTCACCTCCGTTTGCTGTATATCTATGTCCCAAGCGTAAAAAAAAGACCATTTTACATATCTCACAAAGAGGTTTTCAAAAAAGAATTGAAATTTTTTCAAATTAACGCTTTACTTTGCTACCACAATCGTATATAATGTATCGTGTTCGCATTTGCGACAATTTCTTTTAAAGGAGTTTTTTATTATGAAAAAGTTTCTTGCTATCCTTCTGTGCCTTGTGATGATGTGCTCGTTCGCCGCTTGCAGCAGCGATCAGATCATCGTCGCCGAAAAAGGCTCTGCCGGTGAGACCGTTGCTCAGGAAAATGCCGATTTCGCCGATTTCACCTACACCGCTGTTGACACCCAGGCCAAGGCCTTGATGGAAGTAAAAGCGGGCACCGCTGATGCCGCCATCGTTGACTATGTCATGTCCATCGGTTCCATCGGTGAAGGCACCGACTATACCGATCTCGTTGTCGAGGGCGACGGCTATTCCGAAGAGGAATACGGCATTGCGTTCCGCAAGGGTTCCGACATGACCGCCGCTGTCAACGAAGCGATCCGTGCGCTGAAGGCTGACGGCACCCTGACGAACATCGCCAAGACCTACAAGCTTGATGCCATCCTGCTCGGCGACAAAGAGAGCGACGCTTTCGTTCAGGCGGAAACCGATTCCGACTATGCTTATATCATGGACAAGGGCGAGCTGGTCATCGGCATCACCTACTTTGCTCCCATGAACTACAAAGATGACAGCGGCAAGCTGGTCGGCTTCGAGACCGAATTCGCTGAGGCTGTCTGCGCGAAGCTCGGCATCAAGGCGACCTTCCAGGAGATCGAATGGGATTCCAAGGAGACCGAGCTTGCTTCCAAGAACATCGACTGCATCTGGAACGGCATGACCATCACCGAGGATCGTCTCGAGAACATGAGCATCTCCATTCCCTACATGCAGAATAAGCAGGTGAAGGTCGTCAAGAGCGCCGGCTGATTGCCGATTATTACACATTAGAATTTGAGGTTTTTCCGTCATGACGTCATTTGTTGAAGTCTCCAGAGCGCTCGGCGAAGGCTTTCTGCAAAACTGCATTCTGTTCTTCGGAACACTGCTTTTCGCCATTCCGCTCGGCTTGCTGATCGCGTTTTGTTCCATGTCCAAGTTCAAACCGCTCAGCCTTATCACCAAAGTATTTGTCTGGTGCATCCGCGGCACACCGCTGATGTTGCAGCTGTTTATCGTGTTCTATGTTCCCGGACTGGTATTCGACACGCCCATGCGTAACCGTATGCTGGCGGCGTTGATCGCTTTTGTGATCAACTATGCCTGCTATTTTTCGGAGATCTATCGCGGCGGTATCGAAAGTATCCCGAAGGGACAGTATGAAGCCGGTCAGGTGCTGGGTCTGACCAAAACGCAGATCTTCACCAAGATCGTGCTGTTGCAGGTGGTCAAACGCATTATCCCGCCGATGGGCAACGAGATCATCACCCTCGTTAAGGATACCTCCCTTGCCCGCGTCATCGCGGTCAGCGAGATTCTGATGGAGGCAACCCACTTCTCCGCCGACGGCTTGATCTGGCCGCTGTTCTTCACCAGCGTCTTCTTCCTTCTCTTCTGCGGTCTGCTGACACTGCTGTTCGGCTACCTTGAGAAGAAACTGAATTATTTTAACTAGGTGGTACATGACACATGGCTTTTTTGGAAGTAAATCAGCTCATCAAGCAATTCGGAAAAACCGTCATTCTCAAAGGCATTGACTTTTCTCTTGAAAAGGGTGAAGTGCTCTCCATCATTGGCTCGTCGGGAAGCGGCAAAACGACGCTTCTGCGTTGCCTGAACTTTCTGGAGTTTGCCGAAAAAGGCACCATCGCCATCGACGGCAAGACCATCTATAACGGTGTCAACGCCAAGACACTTTCCGATGATGTGATCCGCGAAAGCCGCCTGCATTTCGGTCTGGTTTTCCAATCCTTCAACCTGTTTCCGCAATATACGGTGCTTGAAAACATCAAGCTCGCCCCCACCCTTCTCGGCCGTGGCACGCCCGAAGAGATCGACACGCTCGCGCGTCAACTGATCGAAAAAGTGGGACTCACCGAGCGGACGGATTACTACCCTGCTCAGCTTTCCGGCGGACAGCAACAACGTGTGGCGATTGCCAGAGCGTTGGCGCTGGATCCCGATATCCTCTGCTTTGACGAGCCGACCTCTGCGCTGGATCCCGAATTGACGGGTGAGGTGCTCAAGGTCATCAAAGGTCTCAAAAGCAAGGACACCACCATGATCGTTGTGACCCACGAGATCGAATTTGCCCGCGATGTGTCGGACAAGATCATCTTCATGGACGACGGTGTCATCGTGGAACAGGGTACGCCCGAAGACGTGATCGACCATCCGCAAAACGAGCGCACACGCGCTTTTCTCAGTCGCATTACGGAAAAATGATCGACAAAGCGCCATGAGCCCGTGCTCATGGCGCTTTTTTCAGAAAGGAACGACATCCTTATGTATATTGATTTTCACACCCACATTTTCCCCGAGAAGATCGCCGCTCCCACCATCGCCCATCTGGCGGCGGCATGCGGAATCCCCGCCTCAACAGACGGCACCGCCGACGGACTTCTTCGTTCCATGACCGCAAACGGTATCGATGTATCGGTCGTTCTTCCCGTTGTGACAAAACCCTCTCAGTTTGACAGCATCAATCGTTTTGCCGCCGCTGTCAACGCACAATACGACAACATCATCTCCTTCGGCGGTATTCACCCCGACAACGACGATATCAACGGTCGTCTTGACACCATCGTATCGCTCGGACTCAAGGGCATCAAGCTCCACCCCGACTACCAAGGCGTTTTCATCGACGACGAACGATATATCCGCATTCTGCAAGGTGCCGTCGACAGAGGACTGTATGTGTCTATTCACGCGGGCATTGACGCGGGGCTTCCCGATCCCGTTCACTGTCCTCCCGACCGCACCGCCAAAGCACTGGATGCACTGCACCTCCCCGCAACACCGTATATTATCCTTGCACACGGCGGCGGTTGGGGACAATGGGACGACGTCGAGCGATATCTTGTCGGTCGTCCTGTGTATGTTGATCTCGGGGTCACGCTGGAATACATCTCCAAAGAGCAGATCATTCGCATCATTCGTTCTCACGGCTGTGAGAAAATCCTGTTCGCGAGCGATTCTCCGTGGAGTGATCAGGGGGTCACGAAATCCCGTTTTGAAGCATTGCCGCTGACAGACAAAGAACGCGAATTCATCTCTCATAAAAATGCGGAGTGTATCCTTTTCGGTCGTTGACATCCTCGACAAAAACTGCTATACTTCTTGATTGTGAAAAATACGGAAAGAAGGAACGCGCACACTATGTCTCAACCAATCCAAGAAAACAAAATGGGCGTTATGCCTGTTCACCGCCTGCTGATCACCATGGCTCTGCCGATGGTGATCTCCATGCTGGTACAAGCTCTTTATAATATCGTCGACAGCATTTATGTGGCGATGCTCAATGAAGACGCCCTGACAGCCGTTGGCATTTCATTTCCCATTCAGAACCTGATGATCGCCGTCGGTTCGGGAACGGGTGTCGGCATCAACGCCCTTCTGTCTCGCAGTTTGGGTGAAAAGAACTTTGCAGAAGCCAGCCGTGCCGCCAACAACGGCATTTTTCTCGCGGTACTGAGCTATGTACTGTTTCTGCTGTTCGGCATCTTCGGTGTATCTGCTTTTGTCGATGCACAAGCCACCAATGCCACCGTTGCCGTCTACACAGAAGAATATCTCTCGATGTGCTGTATGCTGTCATTCGGTATTTTCGGACAATTTGTGTTTGAGCGTCTTCTTCAGGCGACCGGCAAAACGATGTTCACCATGACCACGCAGGGCATCGGTGCCGTCATCAACATTATTCTCGACCCCATCTTCATTTTCGGCATCGGCGATCTTCCCGGTATGGGCGTTCGCGGTGCAGCAGTCGCCACCGTGTTCGGACAGATCACCGCCATGATTCTGGCGATCGTTTTCAACGTCACGAAGAACAAAGAGATCCATATTGACCTGAAGCGTTTCCGTCCGAACTGGCGCACGATCGGGCGTATTTATTCGGTCGGTCTCCCCTCCATCATCATGGCTTCCATCGGCTCGGTGATGAACTTCTTCTTCAACATTATCCTGCGCTCGCTCGGCACTGCCGGCGCGATGGGTGTCACCGTATTCAGCGCCTATTTCAAATTGCAAAGCTTTATCTTCATGCCTGTTTTCGGATTAAACAACGGTATGGTGCCGATCGTCGCCTACAACTACGGTGCGGGAAAACCCGACCGTATCACGAAGGTGATACGTTTGAGCGTCACTTATGCGGTAGGCATTATGCTGATCGGACTGGCGGTGTTCCAATTTGTTCCCGAACTGCTGTTGTCCGTTTTCGAGCTTTCTCCGCAAACCGTTATCATCGGTATCCCTGCGCTGAGAACCATCAGCCTCAGTTTCCTTTTTGCCGGATTTTGTATCATCATCACATCTGTGTTTCAGGCTATGTCCCAAGGCGTGCTCAGCCTTATCGTCTCGGTGGGACGTCAGTTGGTCGTGCTCGTTCCGGCGGCGTTTTTGCTGTCCCTGTCGGGTGATGTCAACCTTGTCTGGTGGTCTTTCCCGATCGCGGAGCTGATGTCGCTTGCTTTGAGTGCCTTCTTCTTTGTCCGACTGTATCATTCAAAAATCAAACCTCTTCGTCCTGTCTCCTGACCATCTTGCAAACAAAAGGCGGTGTGTCCGATGGCGAATCTGTTTCAAACAAAACTGGCCCATACTCTTGAATACGCCCGTTCTGTCGGCAAGCATTTGTTGTTTGCGCTTATGACCGGTGTTGTCGGCGGCTTGATCGGAACGGCGTTTCATCTGTCGTTGGAGCACACAAACACGTTTTTCAGACACCATACCTGGCTGATATGGTTGTTACCGATCGGCGGCGTTGTGATCGTGTTTTTGTACAAACTGACACACATGACATCAAGCGAAGGTACCGACGACGTCATCGATTCGGTGCGTTCGGGAAAACATCTGCGATTTATGATGTCACCGCTGATTTTCATCAGCACCCTCATCACCCATGCCCTGGGCGGTTCATCGGGGCGCGAGGGTGCGGCTCTTCAGCTCGGCGGCAGTATCAGCGCCACCATCGGGCGATTGTTTTCACTCGACCAAAAGGATATGCACACCGTGACGCTTTGCGGCATGAGCGCCTTGTTTTCGGCGTTATTCTGCACACCGCTGACGGCCGTGTTTTTCGCGGTGGAAGTCATCAGCGTCGGTATCATGTATTATGTTGCCTTGCTTCCTTGTCTTGCCGCCTCATTGATCGCTTTCGGTATCGCTCTTTTATGCGGATCGAAGCCGTTGACATTTTCTACCCCTATTCCCGCATTTTCGTTCGATGATTTATGGCGGACAGCCATTTTGGCAATTGGTTGCGCGATCGTCAGCATCGTCTTCTGTATTGCCATGCGAGAAACCAAAAAGTGGGCCGGCAAAATGGTACGTAATCCTTTTCTGCGCATTGTTATCGGCGCGGCGATCATTATCGCGCTGACCTTCTTATGCGGCAACTATGACTACAACGGTGCCGGCATGCACGTTGTCACCCGTGCGGTGGAAACCGGCGTTGCCGATCCTGCGGCTTTCATCTGGAAACTGGTCTTCACCGCCATCACCATCGGGTGCGGCTTCAAGGGCGGCGAGATCGTACCGACCATGTTTATCGGTGCCACCTTCGGCTGTGCGGTCGGTCCGCTTATGGGACTCCCCGCCGAACTGTCTGCCGCGCTCGGCCTTGTGGGTGTGTTCTGCGGTGCGGTAAACTGTCCCGTCACCTCCATTATTCTCAGTGTGGAACTGTTCGGTGCACAAGGACTCCTCCTGTTCGCCGTCACCTGCGTCATCAGCTACATTCTGTCGGGCAATTTCGGCCTGTACCACTCACAAAAAATCGTCTATTCCAAACTTCGCATGGAATGGATCAATCAACACGCCAAATAAAAAAACGGTACGATCTTTTGCAGATCGTACCGTTTTTTTAGAAAAAGCTGACATTTTTGCCGACGAGTGTTTCGCGGATCGATGCCGTCTGTTCAAAGGACACGCAATCCCCGCCGCGCGCAAAAATAAAATGGTCAAGAAGCGTGACTCCCGCCGGCTTCAGCGTACGGGCGATGTGAGCGGTGGCGTCCAGATCGGCTCTTGACGGAAGCGCCAGTCCCGACGGGTGGTTATGCGCCAGAATGATCTTGATGGCATTATCCGCCAGTGCATATCGCAGTATTTCTCTCACGTTGATGTCGGAAGAGACCGGCGTACCGCGGGAAACCATATGCACCGCCAGCACCCGACAGGCGTGGTCAAGCGACACCATCCACACCGCTTCCGAAGATTGCATGTCGAATTTCGGCATCAGAAACTTCACTTGATCTTCGATGTCGGCAAGAGAAGTCCCCATCGGCATCTCCTCCTCGGCACAATAACGCCGAAGATCTCCGACCAGCTTGAGCAACGTTGCGGCGCCGGGGGTCATTCCTTCGACACGCATCAGCACATCACGATCGGCGCTGAGAATTTCTCTGATGGTACCGAAGGTATCGATCAGACGGTGCGCGAGCGGATTGGTATCCTTTTGTGCAACGCCGAAAAACAACAGCAATTCCACCAGCTCGTGTTTCGAGAAAACCTCGACACCGCCTGCAAGATACCGTTCCTTCACGCGTTGCCGATGACCGCTGTGAGGGTGTTCCGCCATGAGATCATTCCTTCCGTTTTTGATCGTGATACCGCCAATTTACATAAATACAGTATATCAAAAAAATTCTGCTTTGAAAAGAGGGAAATCTGTGATATAATAAAAATAACTAAAGATTTCCCGTGAAAAGGATCCATATGTATGAAACAGCTCGTTGTGAAACCAAACGATGCAGGACAGCGTCTTGACAAGCTTCTTTCCAAAACCTTCCGGCATCTTCCGACATCGATGATGTATAAAGCCATCCGCAAAAAAGACATCAAACGAAACGGTAAACGCGTTGCCGCCGAGGACAAGCTTGACGCAGGAGATGTCATCAGCCTGTATCTTCCCGATGATGTCCTTGAACAGGAGCCTCCCGTTTATGAATTCATGCACGCCTCCAAAAAGCTGTCCGTCGTGTATGAAGATGAACATGTGATGTTGCTTGACAAGCCCGTCGGACTGATCGTCCACCCTGACGACCGTGAATTTTCCGACACACTCATTTTCCGTGTCCAGCGATATCTTTACGAAAAAGGTGAGTATGACCCCGAAGCGGAAAACAGCTTTGCCCCCGCTCTTGTCAACCGCATCGACCGCAACACCTGCGGTATTGTCATCGCCGCCAAAACCGCTGCCGCTTTACGCATTCTCAACGACAAGCTCAAATACCGCGAGATTGAAAAGCACTATCTCTGTCTTGTGTACGGCACCATGCCGAAAACGACCGATATTCTTGAAGCCTATCTCGACAAAAACGAAGCGCAAAATCGGGTGTACATCTCTAAGAAAGAAGGAGACGGCAGAAAAATCGCCACCAAATACACCGTTCTCGGCGAAAAGGACGGCATCTCGCTGTTGGATATCGATCTTCTCACCGGTCGCACCCATCAGATCCGCGCCCATCTCGCTTCCGTCGGCCATCCGCTTGTCGGCGACGGTAAATACGGGCGCAACGAGCAAAACAAAAAATACGGTATCACCAAGCAAGCGCTTTGCTCCTACCGCCTGATCTTTCGCTTCACAAGCGATGCCGGAGAGCTGAATTATCTAAAAGATCGCGAATTTTCTCTTGCGAACGTGTGGTTTGCGGACGCATTCCGCCGCGGAGACATTACAATCAAATCTTCATCATCTCAGTCATAAACCATCAAAAGGAGGACTAATCATGAAGCAGTCGTATTCCGTCACTCTGAAACAGATCATCAAAGAATGCAACCTCGAGACCATCTTCACGCCGAAGGACGTCAGCGAGATCCACATTCATACCACGGACATTCTTCGTCCGGGTCTTGCGTTCAACGGCTATTTCGAGTTTTTCGATCCCGATCGTCTGCAGATCATCGGCACCAGCGAAAAGAGCTATCTTTACAGCCTGCCGCAGGATATGCGCGAAAAACGCCTGCGCGATTATGTCTCCTATGCCCCTGTGGCGGTCATTATCGCCAGAAACCTCGATATTCCCGAGCTTGAAGCGCTTTGCCGCGAGTATGAAGTGCCGCTTCTGCGTTCCCAAAGCGGCACATCGGAGCTGATGGCAAGCGTCATCGCGTTCCTCAACGTCGAACTCGCCCCCCGTATCACCCGTCACGGTGTATTCGTCGAAGTGTACGGCGAAGGCGTGTTTCTCATGGGCGACAGCGGTGTCGGTAAAAGTGAGACCGCTGTTGAACTGCTCAAGCGCGGACACCGTTTGATTGCGGACGATGCCGTGGATATCCGTCGTGTATCTGCCAAAACGCTTGTCGGCTCCGCGCCCGAAAACATTCGCCACTTCATCGAGCTGCGCGGCATCGGCATCGTCAACGTCCGTCGCATCTTCGGTATGGGTGCTGTCAAACTGACCGAAAAGATCGACATGGTCATCGAAATGGAGCCGTGGGAAGCGGGAAAAGCCTACGACCGCATGGGACTCGACAACGAAATGATCGATATTCTCGGCATCAAAGTCCCCCACATCACCATTCCCGTCAAGCCCGGCCGTAACCTCGCCATTGTCATCGAAATTGCCGCGATGAACAATCGTCAGAAAAAGATGGGTTACAACGCGGCACAGGAACTGCTCCACAAGCTCGGCATGGGCGATCAGGCTCCTGCCGATGCCGACATCAAAGCGGATTGGTATAAATTCTGATTACATACGGAGGAATTCATTATGCGTATCGGTATTGATCTCGGCGGAACCGCCATTAAACTCGGCATCGTCAACGACGACTATGAAATTCTCAAGCAGATCACCTGCGACACCAACGCATATCGCCCCGCACACGAAATTCTCGACACCATGAGTGAGCAAGCATACGCCTTGGTCGAGGCGGCAGGCCTCTCCATGAACGATATCGTGTCGGTGGGCATCGGCTCTCCCGGCACCTGTAACCCCCGCACAGGTATCGTCGAATATGCCTGTAACCTGAGTTTTGAAAATCTTCCGCTTCAAAAAGAAATGGAAGCACGACTCGGCCGACCTGTCTATATCGACAACGACGCCAACACCGCCGCCTACGGCGAATACATCGCAGGTGCCGCAAAGGGAAGCAACAGCTTCATTCTCATCACCATCGGCACGGGCATCGGTTCGGGTATCATCTTCAACGGACGCATCTACACCGGTTGTAACTACGCCGGTGCAGAGCTTGGTCATATCGTTATCCAAAAAGACGGTATTCTCTGCGGTTGCGGACGCCGCGGTTGCTTTGAACAATACTGTTCGGCAACAGCGCTCATTTGCCGGACAAAAGAAGCAATGGAAAAACGCCACGACAGCCTGCTGTGGAAGTATGCACCGACACTTGACGATGTCGACGGACGCACCGCCTTCGCCGCCATGAAAGCGGGCGATCTCGTTGCGGGTGAACTGATCGCCAACTACCTGCGCTATATGACCTGCGGTCTGACCAATATCATCAACATTTTCCAGCCGGAGCTGATGTGCATCGGCGGCGGCGTGTCCAACGAGAAGGAAACCCTTCTCTCCCCGCTCCGTCTGTTCGTTGCCGAAGAACGCTACAGTAAATACAGCCTCCATCAGACCCGTCTGGAAGCGGCGGCTCTCGGCAACCGCGCAGGAATCATCGGTGCGGCATTTCTCGACAAAGCCTACAGCTAACCTGACAATGTGAAGGAGACACCGTTATGTCCGCTTATTCTTCTTATATCCGTGATCTTGACTGCGAACTGCAGGACAGCCGCTCCATGAAGGAGTATACCACCTTCAAGATCGGCGGTGATGCCGATGCGGTCATTCATGTCAAAAACGGCCACGCTCTGCGCACACTGCTTTCCCGCCTGTCCGCAAACGGTATCCCCTATCTGCTGATCGGTTGCGGCTCCAATCTCCTTATTGCCGACGAAGGTATCCGCGGTGCGGTGATCCGTTTTGACAGCAAGTGCGCCGAGATCGAACGCCTTGACGAAACGACCCTGCGCTGTGATGCGGGCGTGCCGCTTGCCAAGCTGTCGCGTGTCGCACAACAAGCGGGACTTTCCGGCTTGGAGTTCGCCTGCGGCATTCCCGGCTCCATGGGCGGCGGTCTGTATATGAACGCCGGTGCTTACGGCGGCGAGATGGTACAAGTCGTCAAAACCGCCGATGTGCTGTTTCCAAACGGCGAGATCCGCACGGTCGACGCCGATGATCTTTCCTTGTCCTATCGCCACAGCGCCTTGATGCAAAACGGCGGCATTGTATTGTCGGCGACCTTCTCGCTTACTCAAAACGCCCCCGATCGTATTAAACAGACCGTCACGGAGCTGCTGACCGCCAGACGCGAAAAGCAGCCGCTTGAATACCCCAGCGCGGGCAGCTTTTTCAAGCGTCCGACGGGTTATTTTGCCGGAAAACTGATCGATGACTGCGGACTCAGAGGCTATCGCGTGGGCGACGCTCAGGTCAGTGAAAAACACGCGGGCTTTGTCATCAACCGCGGAAACGCCACTTGTGAACAGGTCAAGCAGTTGGAAAAAGATGTGCGCACCCGTGTGCTGGAGCAGTTCGGCGTGACCATGAGTCCCGAAGTGCGTCTGCTTGGCACAAGCTGGTTTGAATGACCTCGTTTAAAAAGGAGCCGATCATGTCTTTTTGTTCCGAAATCAAAAAAGAAATCTCCGCATCCCCTCTTCCGCGTGCATGCTGTCGACACGCATTCGCCTACGGCTTACTGCAATGCGCTCATGCCTTCGGACTGGAGGAGATGTCGATACAAACCGAACATCGTGCCGTTGCCGCCGCTTATGCCGCGGTGATCACGGCGCTGTTTGAAGATGTCAGTTTTTTTGAACAAACTCTGCCGCGCAAAAGCGGCTCATACTATACCGTGTCTGTCGCAGACGAAAGCGATCGTCGCACCATTCTCGAATCTTTCGGTCACACGGGACTGGAAACCTCCACACGACTCAACCGTGCCGTTCTTGACTGTGAAGGGTGTGCCGCCGCTTACCTGCGCGGCGCATTTTTGTCCTGCGGAGCGATCTCCGATCCCGAAAACGCCTATCATCTGGAATTGAGCTTGCCGCTTTACAAGCTGACGATGGATATTTCGGCGCTTCTCAAAGAAACGGATATCGATGTTAAATACATCGTGCGCAAAGGCACCAATGTGCTGTACCTCAAAAACAGCGATACCATTGCCGATCTGCTCACACTCGTGGGTGCTCAAAACGGCAGTCTGCAGTTTTATCAGACCATCATGATGAAAGATATTCGCAACAAGATCAACCGCACCACCAACTGCGAAAGTGCCAACCTCGACAAAACCGTCAACGCCGCCGCCGACCAGATCGCGGCGCTTCGGCATATTGAAGAGAACGGCGGACTGGCTTCTCTTCCGACCGATCTGCAGGAGCTCGCTCAGCTTCGCCTGGAACACCCCGAGTATTCCCTCAGGGAGCTCGGCGAAGCACTCACGCCGCCGCTTACCCGTTCCGGTGTCAATCATCGATTGCGCCGTATCATGGAATTTGCCAAACAATAACCCATAAGGAGGTGCCGTCTCATGGCGTTTGTTCATCTGCACGTTCACACGGAATACAGTCTGCTTGACGGTGCCTGCCGTATTTCGTCCCTGTTCGACCGTGTGAAAGAGCTCGGTCAGACAGCCATTGCCATCACCGATCACGGCGTCATGTACGGCGCCGTTGATTTTTATAAAGCCGCCAAAAAAGCGGGCATCAAGCCGATCATCGGTTGTGAGGTGTATGTTGCCGCACGCACACGCCACGATAAAGTACACGGTATCGACAACGATCACGCGCATCTTGTGTTGCTGTGTGAAAACGAGACCGGCTACCAAAACCTCATCGCGATGGTTTCACACGCCTTCACCGAAGGCTTTTACGGCAAACCGCGCATCGACCATGAACTGCTTCAGAAGCACCACGAAGGACTTATCGCGCTGTCCGCCTGTCTGTCGGGCGAAATCCCCAAAGCCCTGCTTGACGGACGATATGACGACGCCAAGCGCATTGCCTGTGAATATGCCGCCATCTTCGGCAAGGATCATTTTTACATTGAGCTTCAGGATCACGGCATTGCCGATCAGAAGCGGATCACCCCGCACCTGCTGAAGCTGGCACATGAGTTGTCATTGCCGCTTGTTTGCACCAACGACGCTCACTATCTGACAAAAGAAGATGCCGAACTTCAAAAGGTGCTTCTGTGTATTCAGACCGCCACAACGCTTGACGATCCCACCTCCATGGCATTCGAAAACGATGAGTTTTATCTCAAATCCGAGGAGGAGATGCGCTCGCTGTTCCCGCAGATCCAAAGCGCTTTTGACAATACGGCGATCATCGCCGAGCGGTGTCAGTTTGACTTCACCTTCGGGCAAACGAAGCTTCCCGTGTTTGATGCACCGGGCGGCGACAGCAACGCCTATTTCCGCTCGCTTTGCTATGAAGGCATGAGAAAGCACTACGGCGACACACCCGACGAAGCGGTGGAATCGCGTCTGGAATACGAAATGGACATGATCGAGCGAATGGGATATGTCAACTACTATCTCATCGTCAGAGATTACGTTCATTATGCCAAAACCCACGACATTCCCGTCGGACCCGGCAGAGGCTCGGGTGCGGGAAGCCTTTGCGCTTACTGTGTCGGTATCACGGGCATCGATCCGCTCAAATACGACCTGCTGTTCGAGCGGTTTCTCAACCCCGAACGCGTCAGCATGCCCGACTTTGATATCGACTTCTGCAACGAAAAACGACAGCAGGTGATCGACTATGTCATCGGCAAATACGGTGCCGATCATGTGGCGCAGATCATCACCTTCGGTACCATGGCCGCCAAGGCGGCGGTGCGCGATGTGGCGCGTGTGTTGTCGCTTCCTTACAGTGTCGGTGACGCGGTCGCCAAAAAGATCCCGTGGGATCTGAAAATGACGCTTGACCGTGCCTTGGAAGAATCCAAGCCACTCAAAGAGATGTACGACACCGACCTCACCGTCAAAAAGCTCATCAACATGGCACGCAAGGTCGAAGGTATGCCGCGCCACGCGTCCACCCATGCCGCCGGTATCGTCATCACCGCCGAACCTGTCAGTCACTATGTACCGCTGTGCGTCAACAGTGATGCGGTTGCCACCCAGTTCACCATGACCACGCTCGAAGAGCTCGGTCTTCTCAAAATGGACTTTCTCGGACTGCGCAACCTCACCGTTATCGACAATGCCTGCCGCATGATCCGTGAAAGCAAGCCCGATTTCTCCATTGACGATATTCCTACCGATGAGCCCGCTGTATATGCCATGTTTTCTGCAGGCGATACGGTCGGTGTGTTCCAGTTCGAATCGGCGGGTATGAAGCGTGTGCTGTCCAACCTGAAGCCCGAATACTTCGAGGATCTCATCGCGGTCATTTCCCTGTATCGTCCGGGACCGATGGACTCGATCCCGAAATACATTTACAACCGTCATCACCCGAAAGAGGTGCGGTATGCCCATCCCCTTCTTGAGCCGATTCTGAAAACGACCTACGGGTGTATTGTCTACCAAGAGCAGGTCATGCAGATCCTGCAGGCGCTCGCGGGGTATTCTCTCGGTCGTGCCGATATCGTGCGCCGCGCCATGTCCAAGAAAAAGCACGACGTTATGGAGCAGGAACGGGATATTTTCATCAACGGTCTTGTTGACGAAAACGGCCATGTTGAAGTGGACGGTTGTCTGCGTCGCGGTATTCCGCAAGCGGTTGCCGATCGCATTTTTGACGAGATGTCCTCCTTTGCGTCATACGCCTTCAACAAATCTCACGCCGCGGCGTATGCGTATGTCGCGTATCAGACGGCGTATCTGAAGGCGTTGTATCCCCGCGAGTACCTGTGTGCGCTGATTTCTTCCATTCCCGATCCCGTCAAGGTGGCGGAGTATATCCGCGAAGCAAAGCGACTGAACATTCCCGTTTTGCCGCCGCACGTCAATCACAGCACCGCCGCCTTCACGCCCGAAAACAACGGTATCCGTTTCGGTCTGATCGCTGTGAAAAACATCGGTTATCCCACCATTGAAGCGATTTGTCGCGAACGCACTCAAAACGGTCGTTTCGGTTCTTTTCCCGATTTTGTCAAGCGCATGTCGGGAATGCGCGAATGCAACCGTCGCGCCATCGAAAGTCTGATCCAGTGCGGCGCATTGGATAGACTGGGAGCAAACCGCCATCAGATGCTTGTCAATCTTTCGGTGCTTCTTGACCGATACGAAATGCAAGGACGCACCCAGCTTCAGGGACAACTCGGCTTCTTTGACGATCCGCAGTTGTTTGATGCCGCCGAAGACGATCGTCTCCCTCCGCTCGGCGAACTGCCGGTCAACGAACGACTGGCGATGGAAAAGGAGGTCACGGGACTGTACTTGTCGGGACACCCTCTCGGCGTATACGAACCCTATCTTGATCAGCTGCACGTTACCCCCATCGCCAAAGTACTCACCCGAGCAGAAGAGCACGCCGCCAAGGCAGACGGCGAAACCGTCAAGCTGTTCGGTATGCTCAGCAATGTCCGTACCAAAAACACCCGCAGCGGTTCGACCATGGCCAACGCCACCCTCGAAGATCTTACCGCCGATATGGAGCTCGTTATTTTTGCACCGGCACTATCCAAGGCGGGCGCAACGGTTCAGAACGGACAGGTCGTCACCGTAAACGGGCGTCTGAGTCTGAGAGAGGATCAGCCGCCGTCGGTGGTCGTTGACCGTCTGATGCCTGTCGGGGATCCCGAAAAGCTTCCCAAAGCACCGCCACGCACTCCGAAATACGGACTGTATCTGCGGTTGACCGATGAACGGGACGACGCATGGCCGAAAATCCGCGCCATGCTCACGCGCCATCCCGGCGACCGTCCCGTGTATATCCGTTTCGCCGACAGCGGCAAGCTTGTCAAGGTATCCGGACTGAGTGTGCAGGCCAATGACACCCTGCTTTCGTCCATCAGACGGCTGATCGGAGACGATCATGTCGCCATTATGGCATAAATTTACGTTTTTACCCCATATTTTCACAAGAAAAACAAATACACGCTTGCTTTTCAGGTGGGATATGTAGTATAATATTTAGGACTTTGAATATTATCTGTGTATCTCTCGCACAGAGCACCTATAAAAGGAGTTGTTTTGCAAATGTCTGTCAAACGAATTGCTGTCTTGACCAGCGGCGGCGACGCCCCCGGTATGAACGCGGCTGTTCGCGCTGTTGCCCGTACAGCGATCAATCGCGGTCTGGAGGTTTTCGGTGTTTATCGCGGATACAACGGTCTGATCCACGATGACATGTTCGAAATGAACCTGCGCAGCGTTTCCGACATCATTCACCGCGGCGGTACCATGCTGTACACCGCTCGCAGCCCCGAATTCCGCACCGAAGAAGGCATCATGAAGGCGGTCGAAAACTGCAGACGCCGCGGCATTGACGGCGTAGTTGTTATCGGCGGCGACGGTTCCTTCCGCGGCGCGCAGGATCTCACTCGTCACGGTATGCCCACCATCGGCATTCCCGGCACCATCGACAACGACATTTCCTGCTGTGAGCACACCATCGGTTATGACACCGCGCTCAACACCTGTATGGAAATGATCGATAAGCTCCGCGACACCGCTCAGTCTCATGACCGTTGCAGTGTTGTTGAAGTTATGGGTCGTCGCGCAGGTTATCTGGCGCTCAATGTCGGCATCGCCTGCGGCGCGACAAGTATTCTGGTGCCTGAGATCCCGTTTGACTTTGAAAAAGACATTCTCGATCGTATGGCCGCCACCCAAAGAACCCAGAAGAAACACTTCATCATCATTGTTGCCGAAGGCGTCGGCGGTGTTCTCGAAATGGCGAAATCCATCGAAGAGCGCACCGGCATCGAAACCCGTGCCACCATTCTCGGTCACGTGCAACGCGGCGGCTCGCCCACTCTGCGCGACCGCGTGCTCGCAAGCCAAATGGGTAACGAAGCGGTCAACCTGCTCCTCCAGGGCAAGAGCAACCGCGTGGTCACCATTCAGAACGACCACATTCTCGATTACGACATCGAAGAAGCGCTGTCCATGAAAAAGCCCTTTGATATGGATGTTTATGAAATGGCGCACGAAATCTCCATCTGATCATTCCAAAAGACACCGCCGTTTTATGAAGCGGTGTCTTTTTGTTTTCAACCAACACCCACAAAAGGAGAGGATGTTCCATGAAAAAGACCGTTATCAGCCTGTTGCTGTGCGTGTGTTTGCTCGCAACAGCCATCACCCCCGCTTTTGCGGAGATGATCCCGACGGAGCCCGCCAATTCCGTACTTCGCGAGGAAATTGCCTGCGATGCGCCGCTGCCCTTTACGGCGTATTACGCCACCTCCGACGGTGCTGTGTTGTCGGATCTTGTCGCCTTTGACGCCGATGTCAACACCGCACTGACGATGTACAACGGCGGCATTACCACCGAATCCGACACCGGTCTCCCCTGCCAGATCTTCAAGGTGGACACCACAGGCGTGACCTCGGATGCCGTGGTGCTGACACTTGCCGCTTCCACCGTCAAAAACGAACGCATGGCTCTCAAAGCGTTCAACGTCACCACCAAAGCATGGGACACCCTTGATACCGCTGTTACCGAGGGACGTCTCGGTGCCAAAATCGCCATTGCCGATTATGCCGACGAAAACGGCGTGATTGAAGCGATGCTCACCCCCGATTATGTTGCCAACGGCAGTAACACTATGATCTGGAGCACCGACCAACAGCACTACACGAAGCACGACGACCTCAACTATATCTACTCGGACATTCACGAGTACATGGTGGAGGAATACCAAAAGAGCAACATCGCCTATGTTGTCAATACCGGCGACATCGTCGATGATATGCCGTATATGGTGGATTGCCCCAAGCAATGGCAGGTTGCCGACAAGGCCTTTGCCATTCTTGATGAAGCGGGTGTTCCCTACGGCATCGAAACCGGCAACCACGATGTCGGCGACTATCCCGTCAACTGCTACGACTTCTATCTGATGTATTTCGCCGAGGAGCGTTACGCCGACAAACCGTGGTTCGGAGGCACCATGAACGACAATATGTGCCACTATGATCTCGTGACCGTCGGCAACATCGACTTTTTGATGCTGTATCTCGGCTACGGTCTTGAAGGTGACGCCGATGTCATTGACTGGGCAAACGAAGTGATTGCGATGTACCCCCACCGCAGTGTGGTCGTGTGCACCCACCAGAATCTCCGTCCCAACACGATGAAACGCGGCGGCCGCGGCGATGATATCTATCGCTATATTGTTGAACCCAACGACAACGTGGTGATGGTGCTCAGCGGTCACTATGACGGTGCCGCTTACACGACCACCACCCTTGACGACGGACGCATTATTCAGGAAGTGATCGCGGACTACCAGTTTGTACAAGCGGAAGCGCCCGAATACTATGAGGGTCACGAAGATCCGCTCCATCACATCGGCGATACGCCCCACTGCAACGGTGAAGGCTATATCCGCGAGGTGACCTTCAACGGTGATACCGTGACCATGTATGCCAAGTCGCCTGTCACCGGCGGCGAGACACCGTTCGGTCTGCGCGATGACATCACCCTCAAGCTCACCCACCCCGAGACCGACCGTCAGGTGACCTCTTACCAGTTTGCCGCGATCGTTCCCAATCCCAACAAGGGCGCTGACTCCCTTGAGAAGTTCACACTGGACGACGGCTCCAAAGCATTCGCTTATACCGCCGACGGCAAGTCGGACAAAACGCTTTCCGTTTCCGACAACAAAGGCGGTCTTCAGGCACTGGTCAACACCGCCAAGAACATCGATCTGACGGTGTATACCGCCGACAGCGTCAATGCCTTCAACGCGGCACTTACCGCCGCCCAGACCGTTCTTACCGATGCGAACGGCGATTTCGCGGGAGCCTATCGCGCGCTCGCCGACGCGACCGGTGATCTTGTCAAATCCAAGGAGAGCATCTCGCCCGAAGGTCTGACAGTCGTCCATGAACTTGACCTGAACGACTACGCCTGGAAAAACGCCAACGGTCCCAGCAAGGTCACTTCTCCCTATTCCGAAACCACCTTCACCTCCAACGATAACGGCGGCTTCACCGCCATCGCGGCAAGCGGCGAGGGCTGGCCGCAGATCCAGTATATCGCGCCCATCACCTTCACTCCCAAAGACGGCCGTGTTTACCTCCATCTGGACATCGAAGCGGGTAGCACATGGTCCTTCTACCCCCGTATCATTCAAGACGGTCAGCAGTTCACCGGTCGTCTCAACTATGTCATCGAAGGGTCGTATGACAAGCTGTTCGATGCCGGCAGCGGCAACTACAAGGGTGTGTTTGAAATCACACAGGGTCTTGCCGATCTCGGTGTTGATCTCACCAAGGAAATGACGCTGTCCATCGACGTCAATGTCGTTCCCGGTCCCGTGACCATCAACAAGATGGCGGTGCTGACGGGCGAACCGAAGCCTCCCGTTGCCGAAGTCGTCGTGGATCCCGATGCCGATGAAAAGGGCGGCATGGATATGACGACGATCATCCTCATCGTTGTCGGTGCGGTCGTGATCGTCGGACTGGTGCTGTTTGCGATCCTTTACAAACCGAAGAAAAAAGCCCCATAAACCATCAAAGGCACTGCCGCGAATGACGCGACAGTGCCTTTTCTTTTCAGGAAAACCAATCCCCGATATCATACATCCATTCTACGAGCTTAAAACGCACCGCAAAGCGCTTTGGCTGTGTGACGATGTCCCATTGTTCCTTCGTCAGAACAGTGTCCGGATCGTCCTCACACGCGCCGGAAAGGCACATCGGCGGAAACACGACACACCACCAGTTTTTCCCCTTCCCTTCACCGATCACCACCCGCAAAGCATCATAGTATCCCGCAGGCATCGTGACGGATTCATATTGTCTTGTGGTGAAATAGGTCTCGCACAGCGATACAGCGACCGCATCGTCACAGCCGTTCTCCCGCAAACAGTTTTCGGCGATCTGTTTGATTTGCGGCAACACCGTTTCCAGGCGCTCTTTGGCAAGAGCGGTGCTCTCCACACCGTCAAGCAATCCGTCGGTTTCGGCGATGATCGCATCGCGCACCTTCAGTTTGAGTGTTTGATCCTCCTCACTGTCGGAGGCGGCAAGCACATGAAGGCGCAATACCCGTTCGGAGATATCCTCGCACGCCTCACCGAAGCCGCACAGTGACAATACGAGGCACGCACACAATCCCATTGTCAATGCCAACATCCATCGTGTCATCTGTTTCATGATGTATTCCTCCCTATGTCGGTTATGTTGTCACAGAGAGTATGGGCGAAACAGACATCTTTATACAAAAAGGCTTCGCTAAGGACAACTCTTTGGCCGCTGTTTTTTTATTTCTTCTTCGGAATGTACAGTGCCGTGATGGTCAGCAATAGGGAGATGCCTATATAAAGAAGCAGGTAGTGCAGAAAATGCGTCCACCACGAATCAATGACCGTGTTCGTCACTAACGGCCATATATAGCCCCCGATCAGCGCCACCCAACCTGCCGCGATCGCCACGCTGCGTTTCGTTGTCACCCGCATGGCGGTGGTGCAAAGCCGTTTTCGCGCCACGACCGCCATCGCCGCATAAAACGCCAATCGGAAAACACTCGCAACAACGGCATGCTCCATCCGTACAAGAAACGGTGTCAACAGTATCAGCGGTGAAGCGGCGACCCACACACACCAATACCACGCGCCGCGCCGAAGAAGCAGGCACAGCAAGCTGCAGATAAACACCGCGACCACCGCAAAAAGTGCGAGCCGTTCATCGTCGCTGTCGGCGACCACCGCAAGCAACGCACCGGAGATCACCGATGCCGCTAACAGAATGTACCCGATAATGCGCTGATGCATCGACGGCAGTGCATCTGCTTTTGTGGGTTCTGTCATCGGTGCGGACGGAAACGCGGATGCCGTACGGCACGCCAGTTCATCGAGCGATACATCAAACATATCGGCGACCTTTATCAGCTTGTCAAGATCGGGAACTGCCGCATCGGTCTCCCATTTGGATACCGATTGCCGCGACACCTCCAGTTTCACAGCAAGCTCCTCCTGCGACAATCCTGCCGCTGTTCTCAGCTCCAGTATTCGTTTTCCAATCGTCATACCTCTCACTCCTTCAATCGGAATTGCTGTCTGTATTATACGCGATTTTGCGGCAAATTTCCACCAACTTTGCTTGGAAATCGCGCAACCAAGGGTTGCACACGACCGTTTTCTCCGTTTTGGGGGCAATTTTCGCTTTCTTCTTCTGGGTTTTCCTCTTCTTTCTCAAGTTGCCGATGTGCCTCATCGGCATAGCCTTCACAAAACCATGTTTCGGTATACAAGAAACAGCCGCGGAAACGTAATCCCGCGGCTGTTTTGCCTTTTCATCACGCTCCAAAAGAAGCGTCAAATTTTCAGTACGATGCGAAGCCTTTCTTGAAGGCGCTTAACGTATAGGAGGAGGTGCCGTCAAGCGAGAAATAGTTCACGATATACGGGGCATTGTTAATATAGCAATAGTCGTTTACCGAGAACCACACCGCACCCTTGATGTTCTTGCAGAAGGCGTAATAGTTCTTATTGTTCAGATAATAGAACATCGAGGTGACCCACTGCGACTGAGCATACGCGTTGCGACCGAGGGTGGTGTCGTTATAGACATCGTAGTCGTAATCGTACTCCTTTTCGCCGCCTGCACCGCAACCGAATTCCGAGATGACCCACGGCAGGTTGCCAAAGTTCGGATTGCTCTTGTTGTAGATCTTGGTGTAGACCGATTGGAAGGATTCGGGAGACGAGCTGTTACCCGTCACATATCCCGTGATGCCGAGGATCTGCACATACTCCGAACCGGGCATATAGCAGATATCCTCGCCCCACGAACAATAGGGATAGGTTCTGTCGAAGGGATTGAATATCCAGATGCAGTTGTTGACGCCTTCTTCCTCGAAGATGCGGTACAGATGCTTCCAGGTCATGACGAAAATGTCGGGATCAAGGAGCGAGGTCATGCCGCAATAGCTTGTCCAGTCGGTGTTCATCTCATTGTTGAGACGGAACAGGATCGGTTTGCCGTAGGTCTTGATGTCCTGTGCCAGCTTGCGGAAATGATCATCGTGCACACCGCGCAGAATGTCAAACGAAGGATTGACACTGTGAAGGTCGCTGTTGTTGTTCACGGTAAATTGATAGGTGAACTGCAGAACGGGCTTGCCGTTGAAGCCGTTGCCGCCTGCATACTTATTCGCCATCTCGAGCGGGAAATGGTTGTAGGTGTCGTACCACTTCAGGTGCGTGTAGGTCGGCATGATGCCGTAATCATAGCCGACAGCATGGCTGATGCGGTCGTAGTTTTCCGCAATGAGGCTGTCCTGACTTGCGTAGGTATTGTCCTTTGACGACACCATGCTGTGGGTGAAGAAGCCGAAATCCGTCTGCGACTGAGAGCACAGCTGATTGTAATAGTCCTTTGTTTCCTGACTCCAGCTTTCGGGAATGATCTTGTCAAACTGTCCCTGCCAGCTGACAGCCTTGCCGTAAACGGAAATCGGCGTGAAGGATTTTACAATCGCGTCAAACAGCTGTGTTGTCGGAACCGCCGATTTGTACACCATCAGATAGAAGGTGTTGTAATCATAGAACTTGCGAATGACGGCGATGCTGTAATAGGGCATCTCAAGATCCGCACCCATTTCCTCGATCATGAAATCGTAGGTATAGACCGTGTGTCCGCTCACGGTCGTTTCAGAGATCGTTTCCCCGCGCATGACGGAAATATTGTTGGCTTCAAGGAAGCGTTCGCTGACGAGGTAGGTTCTGATCCACTCGTTGAAATAGGTATTCCAGCCTGCCTCGGTATCGGCGTAGGTGCTTTCCTCTTCTTTGGAAATGGTGAGAACGGCAGTATCGGTCTTATACCGCGTGCGAAGTTCCGACAGACGGTAATCGGGTTCAAAGCCCAGCGGCAGATCGATCATATAGCCGTCGGCATATTCCACCGCACGTTGTTTGAGATTGGACTGATAAATCTTCTTGTTGTCGCCGTAATAATTATAAGAGGAGGTATTGGTGAGAGTACCGTTCTGGTAGAATTTGATTGCCGTCAGGTCGGGGAAGCCGCCAAGCTCGCTCGACTCCATCAGGCGCGAACGGACAGCAGCGTAGGCATCGGAAGAATCGGGGAAGGTAAGAGCCCCCTTGTCATAGCCCGTAACGGTCAGTTTGCGGATCGTGACAGAAGAGTCGGACGCGCCGACAACGTACAGCTTGATGCCGCTGATCCGGATCAGATCGCCGTCATACGCCGCCGCTCCGAAAGATACATTCGACAGCGATACCGAACCTTGATAATTACCTTTCAGGATATCTCCGGATCCGGAGTCGATATTATCGGAAATCAGCGAATTAAGTTTGAACTCCATAGAGGAGTTTTCTCCAACCTCGGGAACCGCACCTCCGAGATACAGATTGATACTGGCTGAAGCGGAGTTGATGGTGATATCGTATTCGATCACCGCTGATTTGGGAACCAAAATCTTCCTCTCGTACACATACGATGTGTGTGGCCAACTGCCGCCGATGTTGGTAAACCGATAACCGCCATCGGAAAGCGCTGTTTGGGTAACAGCAACATCTGCATTAGAGATAGTTTCGGTGGGATTATACCATTCCTCAGCCGCCGGTGCAAGCAGATCGATGATCTCCACATCATCGGGGACCGGTTCGGTTTGCGTACCGTTAACAATATACTCCAGAATGATACGCACATCGGCAGTGGTAATGTCGCCGCTGCCGTTCATATCCGCCAGTGCTTTTTCGGCACTTGTAAATGCCGTATCGGCAACAATGCCGAGCAACACATAGCGCACATCGGCCGTATTGATCACGCCGTCACGGTTGACATCCCCCATGTTATAAGCAGATGCATAGGAGAAATTCCCCACGGACATCATGCCAATCAGCATCATGAACGACATGACAATTGAAAGGCATTTTTTCATATCAATCCCTCGCTTCGGGTTAAAATTCATCGGTTATAGTTTACTTCATTTTCACCAAAAAGTCAACGAACAACAAGGAATTACTGATAAAATCACACAAAAGAAAACGCTGACGTATCGTCAGCGTTTTCGAATTTCTCGGATTCCCGTGAGGATATGCTGTTTGGCAATCTGAGCTGCTTCTTTTGACAAGGGAGCAAGCCCCTCAAGAGGATATGCCATATTCAATTCGCGGTATTTGGCAACACCGAGTGTGTGATACGGTAACACGTCGAGCGCCTTGACGCACGACAGTCCGCCGATAAATCGGCCAAGCTCTCTGAGCGCCTGTGGATCATCGGTGTAGCCCTCCACGACCGTGTGGCGGATCCATGTGGTGATGCCGCGACGATCGAGATGCTCCGCAAAGCGAAGAACGCGGTCGTTGTCCATGCCCGTCAGACGGCGATGCGCATCAGGATCAATATGCTTGATGTCGAGCATCACGAGATCGGTCACCGCAAGTAATGTGTCAATTGCCGCCGTATACGCCTCATCATCGGGACGATAACACGCCGCAGAGGTATCCAGACAGGTATGAATACCTTCCGCTTTGGCAAGCGTGAACAGCTCGGTGAGAAAGTCCAGCTGTAAAAGCGGTTCTCCCCCTGTCACGGTGATGCCGCCTGCCGAATAGAACGCGCGGTTTTTGCGGTATAATTCAAGAATTTCCGACGCTTCCGTCGGTGTTCCTTTTCGCGGCTCCCATGTATCGGGATTGTGACAATAGAGACACCGCATGGGACAGCCTTGCAAAAATACCACAAGGCGAATACCGGGACCGTCGAGTGTCCCAAAGCTCTCCACCGAATGGACATATCCTTTCATGCTATCAGATCCTATCGTGGAACGTGCGGGAGATTACTTCGTCCTGCTGTTCCTTGGTAAGTTTCACGAAATTCACGGCATAGCCGCTCACACGCACCGTCAGCTGCGGATAGCGCTCAGGGTGAGCCTGTGCATCGAGCAGTGTTTCTTTGGTGAATACATTGACATTCAGGTGGTGTCCGCCCTTTTCAACGTAACCGTCGAGAAGCGAGACAAGGTTGTCGATTTGAGATTGTGTTGCAGACATTGCGGTTCCTCCTTATTCTGCGTCGAGACCTTCAAACAAATTCGGGATCGCACACGGACCGATACCGCAATCCACGTCAATATCTCCCACAAACACACGATCATCTTTTCCGAGCGCCCCCGGAATGATGGAGAAGGTGTTGGAGATACCATCCTGCGCGTCGATAAACGGCAGTTTGGCGACCGAGGCAAGCGACGCGACAGCACCGTGACTGTCACGGTGATGCATGGGATTGGCGCCGGGCGCGAACGCTTCGCCGCGCTTTCTGCCGTCAGGGGTCGAGCCGGTTGCTTTACCGTAAACGACGTTGGAGGTGATGGTGAGGATCGAGGTGGTCGGAATACCGCCGCGATAGGTGTGATTCTTGCGGATATGCTCCATGAAACGATGAACGATGTCGCGTGCAATATCGTCGACACGGTCGTCATCATTACCGTATTTCGGGAAGTCGCCCTCCACCACATAGTCAACAGCAAGGCCTTTTTCGTCACGAATGACCCGTACCTTCGCATATTTGATGGCGGAAAGTGAGTCGGCAACGACCGACAGTCCGGCGATACCCGTTGCAAACCAGCGGGTCACATTCTTGTCATGGAGTGCCATCTGAAGCTTTTCATAGCAATACTTATCGTGCATATAGTGGATCACATTGAGGGTGTTGACATACACACCGGCGAGCCACTGCATCATGGCATCGTATTTCGCCATGACATCGTCGAAGTCAAGATAGTCTCCCGTCACGGGACGGAATTCGGGACCGATCTGCTTACCGGAGATCTCGTCAACACCGCCGTTGATTGCATAGAGCAAGCATTTGGCGAGATTGGCGCGGGCACCGAAGAACTGCATTTCCTTGCCGACACGCATCGACGAGACACAGCACGCGATGGCATAATCATCGCCGTGCGTAAAGCGCATGAGATCGTCATTTTCGTATTGCAAAGACGATGTTTCGATGGACATTTTGGCGCAGAAGCGCTTGAAATTCTGAGGCAATCTTGTCGACCACAGCACCGTCAGATTCGGTTCGGGAGACGGGCCGAGGTTTTTGAGCGTGTGGAGATAGCGGAAGGACATCTTCGTCACCATGTGACGACCGTCGATCGCCACGCCGCCGATAGACTCCGTCACCCACTGCGGGTCACCCGAGAACAGGGCATTGTATTCAGGTGTGCGGGCAAACTTGATAAGGCGCAGTTTCATGATGAAATGATCCACCATTTCCTGCAGCTCTTCCTCGGTGTATGTGCCGTTTTTCAGATCGCGCTCGGCATAAATATCGAGGAATGTCGACGTACGACCAAGCGACATGGCGGCGCCGTTTTGCTCCTTGACAGCGGCAAGATACGCAAAATAGAGCCACTGGATCGCTTCCTTGGTATCACGGGCGGGAAGCGAAATATCAAAGCCGTAGCTTTGCGCCATTTCCTTGAGTTGATGAAGGGCGCGGATCTGCTCGGCGAGCTCCTCACGGTCACGGATCACGTCCGAATACATCGCACTGCGGGTGGTGGTTTTCTGTTCAATTTTGTCTTCGATCAAACGGTCAACGCCGTAAAGCGCCACGCGGCGATAGTCGCCGATGATGCGGCCGCGGCCATAGGCATCGGGAAGACCCGTGATGATATGACTGGAACGGCAGGCGCGCATTTCGGGAGTGTACACATCGAACACACCCGCATTGTGCGTCTTGCGGTGAACGGTGAAAAACTCACTGATCTTCGGATCCACCTGATAGCCGTTATCGGCACACGCCTTTTCTGCCATACGGATACCGCCGTAGGGCTGCAAAGAACGCTTGAACGGTTTATCGGTCTGGAAGCCGACGATCTTTTCTTTGTCTTTATTGAGATATCCCGGGCCGTGGGAGGTGATGGTGGAAACGATTTCGGTATCCATATCGAGAACACCGCCCGCTTCTCTCTCCTGTTTTGTCAGATCCATGACCTGCTCCCACAGTGCCTGTGTGTCGGCGGTCGGCTCGCACAAAAACAAATCGTCGCCGTCATAAGGGGTGTAGTTGTGTCGAATGAAGCTGCGGACATTGATCTCCTCGACCCATGTTCCGCCTTCAAACCCGTGCCAACCTTCGTACTGTCTTGCCATTGTTACCACTCCTGTGTTTTTGAATCAGCACCACTATTATCATACACGATTCAGCGGGAAATTCAAGAGGTTTTGCGAAAGTTTGATAAAAATTTAACAATCCAATGATATTCACTCGGGGTATGCATTGTTTTTGTGAAAATGTCACAACACTTTTGACAGTATTCCCCACCTTCATGGCCGATATACCGCGTCAAATCCCGTTTTTTTGGTAATATTTGCCAAAAGCGGTTTACAGAAGATTTGACAACATCCGACAAAATGAGGTATACTGACTGTGAGTCGTTTTTCACCGCAGACTTTTTCGCCGACACTCGTGATTTTTCGATATTTTTTAAAAAACATAAGGGAAACACGTCATTTGCGGTCGAATAATATATATATTATGTATTATAAAACCGAAAAAGGAGGCGAAATTATATGGACAACAACGCAGAGCTTTACCGCCGGTATCTGGACGGTGACAACAATGCATTTGACGAGATCGTTGATAATATGTTTAAAAAACTCGTGTTTTTCATCAACCGTTACGTGCAGGATTATCACGCAGCCGAGGACATCGCCATCGATACCTTTGTTGAGTTGTTTGCCCACAAATACCGATATAATTTCCGCGTTTCTCTGAAAACATATGTATTTATGGTGGGGCGCAACCGTGCTCTCACCTTCCTGCGGCATTGTAAACGTCGCTCACAGCAAACCTTCGCCGACATCGGCGATCTGCTCGGTGAAGAGGAAGCGGAGAATCCGTTTCTGAAAAGCGAACAGACACTGGTTCTCAGCAACGCCATCGATCGTTTGCCGAAGGATATGCGCAGTGCTGTGCACCTGGTGTATTTTGAAGATATGTCCTATGAAGACGCAGGACGCGTCATGAAAAAGAGCGCTAAGCAGGTCGACAATCTGTTGTACCGCGCCCGAAAAGAACTCAAAGATATCCTGACAGAAGAGGAGGTATCATTTTGAGAAACATACAAGAATGTAAAGACGAGATTCGCCGTCGCGGCGAAGCACGCATTGTTCAGATCGCACGTACACGTCGCCGCATCAAGGTCATCAGCGGCGCTCTCGCTATGTGTTGCTTTGTCGCAGTATTGTTGCCTGTTGCGCTCTCGATGACATCCGTACAGCCTCCGCTTGTCCCTGTTGAGGACCTCACCCCCACCACATCATTCTCAACGACCCATACGACTGTCAGCCACACCGAGGTGACCTTCTCCACCACCTGCACACCCGTGCAAACGACCTCTTCTGTTACCGGTTCCGTCCAAAGCCAAACGACCGATTCCACCCGTCAAACGACACAAAGCACCGCTGCTTCTACAACGGTCGGTGTTGTCCCGACGACACCGACAACCACTTCTGTTACCGCACCGACGACCACCCACACCACGGCACCAACAACGATTCCCACCACAGCATCCACAACCTCCCCCACGACATCGTCGACAACGAGCCCCACCACCGATTTGACAACGACAACGACAACGGGCGGCGGACTCTTCCCTCCCTTGGGCGATATAGTCAATTTTCTTCCTTTCACCGTAGGTAATGCTACGGGAGCGGTAGGCGATCTGTTGACGATCCCGATCAGTGTCGAAGATGAACATTATCTCGTTAACGCCGAACTGTATCTCACGTACGATCCGTCGGTGTTACAGCCCGTCATTATGAACGACGCAGACGGCGATAACCCGTTCGTCACCGACCTGAATCCCGTCATATTTCCAAACGGGCAGGCTTTCTCGGATGTGTCCTCGGACGGTACACTCAACATCCGCATCACGCAACCGGAAAACATGAATGTGACTGAGGGAGGAACAATGTGTTACGTCACTTTCCGTGCCGTTGCTCCGACAACATACACCCAAATCACGCTTGATGCTAATATACAAGCTTCTCCCCCCGAACACATCACGATCATCTTTACGACGGTATCCGGTCAAATTACGATCACCGCCCCCTCTACAACCGACACACACCCGTAAATCATCCATGTTAGGTTTCTCGAGAACCTGATTCTTATTCCTAAGCAGAACAACCGCTTTTTTGACCCCCATCAGTCTGCCCCGATGTGCCGACTGTTGGGGGTTCATTCGTTGCGAAAAAAATTTTTGAGAAAATAAGGGAAATGCCAAACCTGCGGTCGAATAAAGAGTAGTGCATCTTTACGTCGCGTAGTTTTGCGCTGTTAAATCATTTCAAAGGAGAACATAACCATGAAAAGAATTCTCAGCATAATTCTCTCCGCCGCGTTACTCTTGTCGCTGACGAGCGTTTCGGGGTGGAACCTGACGGTGTTTGCCGTCGAAAGCGGTGATTTTTCTTATAACGTTCTGTCGGACGGTACCGCCTCGATCACCGCATACAACGGTACAGCCAGCAACGTCGTTATTCCTTCAACCATCGACGGTTATACCGTCACTGTTATCGGCACCGATGCGTTTTACGGAAATGTAACGCTTTCATCCGTTACACTCCCCGCATCCCTTGTCAGCATCGAATACCGTGCATTTGCAGGATGTACGGGACTCACCGTCCTCACACTCCCCGACAATCTCACCACCGTCGGCGACAAAGCGTTTGTCGACTGTACTTCGCTCATGTCGGTCTCCTTCGGCGACAGTGTTTCCTCTGTCGGCTATGAAGCGTTTTACAACGCCTCTTCGCTTACCGGGCTCACGCTTAACGACGGGTTGATCTCGATCGGTCGTGATGCATTCGCCAAGTGCAACAGTCTGACCTCCGTCACTCTCCCGGACAGTGTCTCCTCTGTCAGTACCGCTGTTTTCAGCGGCTGTTCCGCTCTTCGCACCGTGAAACTCAGCAATGGCATGACTTCTGTCCCCGCCAATATGTTCTCATTTTGTACGGCGCTGACCGACGTCACCTTCGGACAGAACATTCAAATCATTAACGATGACGCGTTCTACGGCTGTGAAAGTCTGACATCTGTTACGCTTCCCGCATCACTTGTTAAAATCGGATACCGTTCATTCGCACACAACACATCGCTTTCCACCATTGTTATGCCGTACAGCATCGCCCTTATTGACGGCAAAGCATTTGATAACTGCGGCATTGAAGACGTGTATTACACCGACTATGCCGAAAACTGGGAAAATGTGGTCGTAAAAACATACAACGATGCGTTAATCGAAGCTGACTTCCATTGTCTCGGAGACCTCAATGATGATGACAAACTGAACATGGCTGACGCCATGCTTCTCTTTGCAGCGGTCGGCGGCAGCCGTGAATTGAACGAAACACAAAAGCTCCTGTCGGATATCGACCACAACGGTAAAGTGAACATGACCGACACTATGTTACATTTCAAAAAAATTTCCGGAAAATAATCCTGTGTATGACATTTCCGTAGATAACCGTTACCGTTATTCATCTCAACAACATCTTCTTACATACAAACCTATCTTGCTGACAAAAGGGAAGCTCCGTCGAAACGGAGCGTGCCTTTTGCATCATATTCTGTTCTTTAATCTTCGTAGACCGTCGTGATGATCTCTCCGCCGTTACAAGTGAAGGTGACCGCTACCTTTTCGGCGGGATAGCGGGCGTCAGCAAATTGCAAAAATTCATAGAGACTTTGCGCTTCCCCCATATTGACCGCTTCTGCTTCCTCAAGCAATGTCAGTCCGTCGCTGTTATACAGCCAGCGCTGTGATTTGGAAGCATCCATCATGTCGTTGTACCATACGTCGGCACCGCCTGTCTGGATCACCACGTTGACATTGTCGGGAATTGTCACCTCCATCATTTCCGAAAGATCGGTGGTAGCAAAACCATTGTTTCCAGATCACTGCCGCACAGATACCAATACACCGACCATTCCGTCATCGCCGCAGTCGGTGTGTCATCGTCGTCGGACGGCTTATTCGGCGTTGCCGTTTCGCCGCAAGCGGTAAAAGGCAGCACCATCACGGCACAAAATACGTAGCGTAAGCCAACGTGTTTTCATGATCATCTCTCCTTTGTTTTCCTTCAAAAGACGAGAGAACGCCGCAAAACAGCCTCTTTTTCGGTATAACACGTTTTTCTCCGGTATGCAATGCACTCTCACTTTCGCACCCTGACCGTGTTTGTCCCGTGAATATGTCGCAATTTATGGAATATTTGTCAAAAAGGCGTTTCGGAAAAACCGAAACGCCTTTGATCGTATTTTTCACGATTCCTCAACGACTTTGCCGCAGAGGTGTTCAACATCAAGTCTCAGCAACAGTGTTCCCGCCGCAAAGCGTTCAATCTCACGACAGATATACTCTTCGTCGTCGGTAAATTTGCGGCTGAGACGATACGCAATCGCTTCGATCGTGTTACGGTCATCAATAACCGTTACCGTACCGAACACGATCACGCTTTTGATCGTCAATGCCCATGCACCGTCCTTCTGTTCACCGCTGTTGTACACGCAAAACGAAACCTTGTCACAGGCTTTCAGCGCGTCGAGGCGGTGTCCGCTTTTACCGCAGTGAAAGTAAATCGCGCCGTCTTCTTCGTGATAATAATGGTTCATCGGCATGCCGTAAGGGTAGCCGCCGTCTCCCACCACCGACAGTACACCGCGCTTTTCGGTTGTCAGGATCTGCAGGCACTCCTCTTCTGACAGTTGTTTGTTCTTTCTGGCAAGTTTCCGAAACATAAGCAATGGTATCCTCTCACATGTTGTTTTTTTCATTATATACTCATTTTCGCCAAAATGCAATCCCGCCCATTCATGCAGATAAGCGACACCTTGACACGCCCTTTTGAATCGAGTACAATAAACCCATAATTATATTGCAAAACAGGTGATAGCATGGACAGCATTCCGAACAATGCCGAAGAATTATTACAAGCATGCGACGAAACAGGCGCGCCTCTTGCCGCCGTTCCCCGCAACGAGGCGCACACAGACGGTGTCCTTCACGCCGCCTCTCACACGTTCATTTATAAATGGGACGGCGATACGCTCATGCTGTTGCTGCAACGCCGCAGCGACAGCAAGGACAGCTATCCCGGAATGCTGGACACGTCGTCGGCAGGTCACATGGAATTCGGTTCCACCTTTTCAGAGACCGCACTGAGGGAATTGTCCGAGGAACTGGGGATCGTTGTTGATGAAGGCGCTCTTACGCCGCTGTTTATGCAAACCGTACACCTGGATAACCTATTCCATCAAAAGCGGTTTATCGATAACGAAGTCAACATGGTCTATGCCCTTGAAAAAGAGGTGGATATTTCCGCGCTCACACTGCAACAGTCAGAGGTGTCCGAGGTTGTGTGGCTGTCAGCGGAACACATTCTTCGTGACATCGAACGTGACGATACCGAGTTGTGCATGCGTCCCGACGAAGTCAAGCGGGTCATTGCCATGCTTTATGACCGGCGGTAATCGATACAGAAAGGACCAACACATGAAAAACGGACTGATTCTGGAAGGCGGCGCCATGCGCGGTATGTTCACCGCCGGCGTTATTGACGTCATGATGGAAAACGGCATCACCTTTGACGGCGCAATCGGTGTGTCGGCGGGGGCCGCTTTCGGCTGTAACATCAAATCCGGTCAGATCGGACGGGCGATCCGCTATAACACCCATTTCTGTCGCGACAAACGCTACTGCGGCTGGCGGGTATTGCTTAAAACAGGCAATATATTCAGCACCGAGTTTTGCTACGGTGAGGTGCCGCTCAAACACGATGTGTTTGATTTTGAAGCATACAAAGCAAATCCGATGGCGTTTTATGCGGTGTGTACCGATCTTGAAACGGGAAAAGCCGTGTATCATCGGTGGGACAGCTATGACGATCACGGATTCGACTGGATCCGTGCTTCCGCCTCTCTCCCGCTCGTGTCACAAATCGTCACCATCGACGACAGACTGCTTCTTGACGGCGGCATCGCCGATTCCGTTCCTGTCAAATTCTTTGAAAGCATCGGATATGACAACAATATCGTCGTGCTGACCAGACCCAAAGCCTACCGCAAGGACAAAAACCGCGCCATGCCGCTTATCAGACGGAAATACCGCGCATGGCCGCAGTTTGTCGAAGCGTGTCAGAACCGTCATCTGGTGTACAACGACACATTGGCATATATCGAACAACAGGAAGCACAAGGCAAGCTTCTTGTCCTTCGTCCCGAAGAGGAGCTTCCCGTCAAGCGCGTGGAAAAAGATCCCGATAAGCTCCGCGAAGCCTACCGCATCGGACGCGATATTGCCGAAAAACGTCTTCCCGACATTCTCGCCTATCTCCGAAAGACATAACACAAGGAGCTATTGGTTCTGTATGAAACACACATTTAAAACCGCCTTCATCGATACGCTTCCCGTCATGACAGGATACCTGGTGCTGGGATTCGGCTTCGGCATCATCATGAAAGCAAGCGGTCTGAGCGTGCTGATGACCTTCGTGATGAGCGCCTGTATTTATGCGGGTTCCATGCAATACGCGGCAGTGGGACTGCTGACAGGCGGGGCTTCCTTGCTGACTGCCGCGTTGACCACGCTGATGGTCAACGCCAGGCATCTGTTTTACGGCATTTCCATGCTGGACAAATACAGCGACATCGGCAAAAAGAAGCCCTACCTCATCTTCGCGCTGACCGACGAGACCTATTCCCTCGTTTGTCGGGACACCGAAAACGTCACCCCGTCCTACTGTCTGTGGGTGTCGCTTCTCGATCATCTTTATTGGGTCAGCGGCTCCGTGGCGGGGGCCGTTGTCGGCTCCCTCATCACCTTCAACAGCGAAGGCATTGATTTTGCACTGACGGCGCTGTTTCTTACTGTCTTTTTGGAACAATGGCTGACAAACAAAAAGCACACCCCCGCCGTCATCGGCGTCGGCGCATCAGTGGTATGTCTGCTGTTGTTCGGTGCGGAGCATTTTCTCATTCCGACCATGCTCGTGATTGCCGCGGCACTGTGTCTGTACAAGGAGGTGCCGACCGATGCATGAGCTTCACACTTGGTTGATCGTTGCGGTGATCGCCCTTGTCACGGCACTTCTCCGCTTTTTGCCGTTTGTGATTTTCCGAAACGGCAAACGCACCCCGCCCATCATCGACAGGCTCGGCAAGACACTTCCCTTCGCGATCATGGGTATGCTGGTCGTCTACTGCCTCAAAGGGGTTTATTTCACCGCCGCGGCAGGGTTTGTGCCGAGTCTTGTCGCCTGTGCCGCGGTGACGGTGTTGTATCTTATGTTCCGCAACACCCTGCTGAGTATCATCGGCGGCACGGTGTGCTATATGATCTTGGTGCAACTGGTTTTCTGACACAAAAAAAGCAGCCTTGACGGCTGCTTTTTTTAAAACCATGAAACGGGAAGAAACGCCGACGCAACAGCAAGCACAACGGCAGGAAGCAAATTGGCCACGCGGATCGTCTTGCCCCACACAAGATTGATGCCGACACAGAAGATCAGTACGTTGCCGACGACCGACAGATTGAGCAGTGCCGCATCGGTCATGATCGGTACCATCAATCGTGCAAGCAGGGTGACACTTCCCTGAAGCACCAACACGGGAATCGCCGAAAAGATCGTCCCCTTTCCCAGCGATGCCGCCATGACCATGATGATGATCAGGTCGAGAATGGATTTGGTGAGCAAAATGGTGTAATCTCCGTAAATACCGTCGTTGATCGATCCAACGATCGCCATCGCTCCGATACACACCGTCAGCGACGCACTCACAAAGCCGTCAATAAACCGTGTGTCTTTGGCGTTGCCTGTTTTTTGCTTGAGCCACGCACCGAAGCGCTCAAATCCACCTTCGATGTTGATCAGTTCACCGATCAGCGCACCGAGCGCCAGACAACCGACAATCAGCAAATCACCGCCTGCCGACAGGGTACCGTCATCTCCGACCGAGAACATGCCTTTAAGCGTTCCCGCCGCACCGACAAACAACACCGCCACGCCGCAGGTTTTTCCGAGGGTGTCGCGACACCGTTCAGGCACCAGTTTGCCGAACAACATACCGACCACGCCGCCGATGATAATGGCAACCGTGTTGATGAGTGTTCCGATTCCGATCATATAGCTTCGCATCTCCGATAACAAATTGATATGCCGTCAAAAAACGACTGCGACCATTGTAGCACACTCAAACAGATCCTGCAAGCAAAACTCTTGAATTCGTCGCGTAACAGTGGTATACTGATACCAGCATCCTGTCACGAAAGGAGCCACCGTTTTGAGCAAAGCAACTTCTTCCCTTGTCTTCACGGGAGACATCGGGTTTGATCGGTATATGTACGGAAAATGGGACGACGAAAAGCTGTTGTCCGACGAGGTTCTCGCCTTTTTACACAGTGCCGATCACGTCATCGCGAATGTGGAGGGTCCTGTCGCCGAAGCCCCGCAAAACACCACGCAAAGCGGTGTTACCCAGCTTCTGCACACCATCGACCCCGCCGCTGTCAAAGTGTTCAACCGCATGAAGGCGGACATCTGGAACATCTGCAACAACCATATCATGGACGCCGGTGAATACGGCATGGAACAAACCCTTGCCATCGCCGCGCAAAACGGTGCAACGACACTGGGGGCGGGCATGAACATTCATCAGGCGCGAAAAGCGGTCATTCTTGATGAGGCGGGCGGTATCGGCATGATCGGTGTCGGCTATCAACGCGCCTGCCGTGCCGCAGGAGAAGAGAAAGCGGGTTGTTACAGCTGGAGCGATCTCGACGCCATCCGGCAGTCAATCGCCGACATTAAGAAAACCTGCCGTTGGTGCGTAGTCGTTGCTCACGCGGGAGAAGAATTCACCCCGCTCCCCTCACCCTATACCCGCGAGCGTTACCATCTCTTTCTGGAAATGGGAGCAGATGCGGTGGTGGCACACCACCCGCACGTCCCGATGAACTATGAAACCGTCGGCGACAAGGTGATTTTCTATTCACTCGGCAACTTCATTTTCGACACGGACTATCAGCGCGCCCAATTTAACACCGAGCTCGGCTTGCTGGTGAAACTGCATTTCACCGAAACGACGATGCGCTTTGAACCGTTCGGGCTCAAAATCGAGCGCGACACCGAACACGTTGTGAAAGCGCCGCTCCCCCGCATTTTCGAAGACGTGCAACAGGAGGACTATGCGCTTCTCGCGCCGCTGTCGGCAAAGGTTCTTGTCGCCGCCACCAAACGGCAACAACGCTACTTAAACCCTACTGCATTTGCAAACGCCACCGAAGACACCTGGCGAGAGCATTTTGCGCAGCCGCTTCGCAGCGGTCGCGTCCCCGGCGAAACACTCGATTTCTTCATCATCTGTCCTCTTGCCGAGCAAGCCGACAACAACGACTGGCAAAAAAGCACGCTCGAGGCTGTTAAAGAGTATATGCTCGAACAGCTATAAGAAAAGCCCACTCACGGTGAGTGGGCTTCTTTTTTATTGTCCGAACACCAGCTTGCGGAAAACATCGCCGCGTTCTTCAAAGTTTTTGAAATAGCCGTAGCTTGCCGCCGCAGGAGACAAGATGCACGCTTTTCCTTTGGGTGTCACACGACGCGCGCGGTCGACCGCCTGTTGCAGATCGGCAACCCAGATGTAGTGCGGCTGACCGTCAACAGCGGGCTTTGCCGTTAACTCTTCGTAAACCCGCTTGCCCGATTCATACATGAAAATGACCTCGTCAAGCGAGCAAGTCGGCAAAAAGGCGACAAGACCCGTGTAATCGATGCCTCTGTCCATGCCGCCGATCAGCAGGGTTCCCGCGTTCGGAATGCTGTTCACCGCGCTGATGGCGGATTCGACCGTTGTCGAAATGGAGTCGTCATAGTAATCCACGCCGTCCGCCGTGCCGAGAAGCTCCAGACGATGCGCAAGCGGCGAGAAGGTGGCAAGTGCCGTCGAGAATCCTTCATCGCTCACATGGTAACGCTTGGCAATATCGTAAACAACCGAAATGTTAAACCGGTTATGCTCGCCGCGCAACTTGGTTTCCAGCGGTGCTTTCGGAAGATGATCGGTCGTGATGTGACAAATCTGCGCCGCGCAATCCCCGCTTTCCGGCAAGAATTCCGGGTGACAATACAGCACATCTTCGGCGTGCTGAAAGCGGTAAATGTTCCGTTTGGCGTGAGCATATTTTTCAAACGTACCGTAATGATCGAGATGATCTTCGTAGAGGTTCAAAAATACCGCCACCGAAGGGGACGCGGCGATATGCTCGAGCTGGTGGCAGGACATCTCCATCACCACGACCGTTGACGGGGTCAGATCGTCAACGATATCAAACACGGGAATGCCGATGTTACCCGCAAAAACCGTGTCAATGCCGTTGTTGTTAAGCACATGGTACAGCAGTGACGAGGTGGTGCTTTTGCCTTTTGTGCCGGTGATACCGACCGTCTGACGGGCATACACCGTCAAAAACTGTTCCGCCTGCGAGGTGATGCGGCAACGGTACTCCTCAAACGGTTTCGGCAGTACCACACCGGGGCTCTTGAACACGATGTCGTAATCATCAAGCACGTCAAGATACATCTCGCCGAAGATGCCCGTCACATCGTCGTCAAGTCCTTCGATCGGTTTCATATCCGACACGGCAAGCGCCGCATAGCCGCCAACCTCTCGCAGAATACGATACGTCGAGCGTCCCTCTCTGCCGAAGCCGAGGATCAGCACACGTTTTTCGGAAATCAATTGTTGCAAATGCTGTTTCATGGTTCAACTGCTCCTTCGGACAGGATATCACAGAATCTTGTAATACAGGTTTCTGGTCATACCGTATTTATGCGTTGTCTTGTTGTAAGAAAAACCGAGCTTTTCCATGTTGCGAATGCTGTGCGAATTAAGCGGCGAGGCCGTCGCGCACAGGATATCGACAGGCATATCGGCGGCATACAACAGCAGGCGTTTGCCGAGTTCATACTGCAGACCGTTGCCACGAAAGGCTTTTTTGACAATACACAGCTTATAATTGGCTGAATTCATGCCCTCGCACGACACGCCGTCGAGGTACGGCATCAATTTCTCGGCGTCCTCAAGCGGCACATACAGCACCGATAATGCCGCCAGCTCTCCCTGATACCACGCGCCAAGCGTCACATGAGGAGGTCTCAGACAATCGAGAAGCATTTCCGGGGTGTTTTTGCGCAACAATTCCGGATTCTCCAAATGGCGGAACGTATCGTCCTGAAGCTCAAGCACAGCCGCCAGATCGTTTTCATCGCATTCTCTGATTTCAAAGGAAGATATATCGAGTTTCATCTGAATCGTTTACACTCCTTTATCCAACCGTCATATATCTGCTTCTGGGAGTCGGTCACCATCAGATCCTTGAGAGGTCTCGTCTTGAAAACACTGTTTTCGGCATCAATCTTGTGGGCAACCTTTTCGCGGTATTGTATCCATTCGTATTCCAGACAAAAGATGTTTTTAAAGTTTTCGGGTTGTGGAGCAAGCTTTTCCTGCTGAACAAACTGACTGTGGACCGCCAGAAAGAAGCGATAAGCGAACAGATCGTCAATCATTTCGAAGCTGATCGCTCCGTTTTTCTCAAGAAGATAGATCGTTTCAAAAAAGGTCAGATAGTTGGAAACAACGACCTTGGGAAACGTCAGCAGACAAGTGCCCTTCGCGGCACATTCCCCGCCGCTTGCACACTTGCCGTCACGGCAATCCTGAAGCGCTGTATAAAGTTCAACGTTGCCTTTGCTTTCGGTAAAGGTTCTGTTCAGTTCAACAATAAACGATGCACGGGAAATCTCCTTGGAGTCGTTAAGTTGACGCACGGCAATCAACACCGAAACGAGAAGACCGATCGATTCAAGACCGGAGATGGCGATCGACACAAACGCTTCATCCGACATGACCAACAGTGATCGGACAAAAGAAAACCCCGTGATCAACAGCGCTATCACCAGCACCAATATCAGTACATGAAGCGAGCCTCTTTTAACCGAACGTTTCACGGTTGCCACCCCACATCTTTATAATTTTGCATTCCCTATTATTATACAACGCTCCCTATGAAAAGTCAATCGCCGACACACCGCCTGTCTGCGGTATGTCGGCGTGAATATCAGGTGTTCAACAGCCACGATACGCTGTTTTCAAGAATGATTTCGAGATCATCGGGGCGTTTGAAGCGATGATCCGCTCCCTCGACGGCAATCAGACAAATGTGGTCGCAACGCTCTGACAACTGCTTCACCGCGGCAAACGGAATGACATCGTCCTTCGTGCCGTGAATGATCATGAACGGTTCATCGGGAATCAAAAACGGCTGTTCGAGCAAATCGCGATACAAGGCACCGGAAACGTGCATGTTTCTCTCAAATCCGCAAACCGCTCCGTTTTCAAGCAATTCCTCGACGGCGGTCGGCGCAACGATGTGTTCGAGCGCTGTCGCCATTGTCACCGCAGGAGCGCGAAACACCTTGCGGATACCGCTGAGTTCTTCGGTGCAAAGCGACGCGATATACCCGCCGAAGCTGGTCGCAAACAGACCGTATGCGGCATCGGAATAGGTGGTTTTCGCCCACGATACCACCGTGAGCAAATCGCGTTTGCAGTTGTCCACTCTGAGCCTGTCGTCGGGAGCGGTACTGTCGCCGTGAGCGGGAAAGTCAAAGCACACAAGCGCCCATTGTTTTTTATGCAAAGCAAGTGCCAGCTGTGTCAGCACCGAGCTGTTCTTGTCGCCCGCAAAGCCGTGCACGCCGATCACGATGCCGTTCGGTTTTCCGAACGGCGGTGCAAACAGCTTGCAGGATATATCATACCCGTCGGACGGCAGGGAAAATTTGTGAATCTCAGGGTAATCCAAGGAGCGCCATTCGTCCCGTTGTTCACCGTATTCCTCCATAATATCCGAGAGTGTTCTGTTATGAAAATACTCCTCGTACGTCATGTGTCAATCACCTGCTGACTGCTGTGTTGTTGTTTTAAGTGTATCCGAATCGGTCGCACTTGTCAACACGGTATGGGGATAGTAATGCGAAAGTATGCCATCAAAAGTCGTGCCGTTTCGGGCAAGACCTTCCGCTCCGCACAGACTCATACCGACGAAATGACCGCTTCCTTTCACCGTAAATATCACCTGCTCCTCCTGCACACAGACCTCAAACGCGGCCGACGGAAGGGAGAAAGCCTCCTGCAAAGCAAAGCCTGACAGCGTCTTCCCTGCCACCGCTATGGTTGTCACGGTTCCCGCATTGGTTTTCTGTGCTTCACCAAACCACGTTTCGGCAATGCCGATCGCCTCTGTGCCGCAAAGAGCTTTTAATACAGGGGCTGCTTCGGAGGCAGGAATCGTCACGGTTGACAGTTGCCGCTCATCGAGGGCGTCCGCAGGACTTGCCACCGATTGCAGGTACGGCACGCTTTCCGAGAGAAGCGTCACGGCATCCTCCGTCTTTCCGCCGTTCATGGTGTGATAGAGCGCCATGATCGGTGTTCCCTCATACAGCAATCGCTGACCAAACACCGTGTCCACGGTTGTGCGGTACATCGTCATCAAGCGATCGTAGTTTTCTCCCCACCGCTCCCGCCAGTACGCCTCACAATACCCCTGCGGATAAGGCAATACGGGATCAACGATGTCCGCAGACTCCGACGAACGATGGGCCTTCTGATAGCCGAACAGACTGTAAAGCGCAACGGTCTGTGCCTTGATCACCTCGGGCGATACATCGGCAGAAACCGTACCGATCACGCTGTACAGCGTCAGATCGTAAGCATCGATATCGCTGACCGTCACACCATCGTCATGAAGCACCGAAAACACCTCGCTTTCGCTGATTAATTGTGTCACCGTCGGTGTGGTTGTCCCCGATAAAAACAGCGGCGGAAGCGCCAAAAAACACAGTGCGGCAATCACCACCATTAGCATATACCCTCTCATAGCTCCCGTCCTTTCTGTGGCTTTTACTTGACATTGCGATGTATTCATCATATAATAAATTATGTATACATAAAAATGAAAGCGGAGGAATCCTTTTTGAAAGAACCGTATCGCGAGTTTTCTCGCACCACAATGGAAGATTTATGCGCGGAACTGCAAAAAAATACCATGATTGATGCTTCCCGCAATAAAACCGAGATCAAAAGAGGTCTGCGTAACGCCGACGGAAGCGGTGTTATGGCAGGACTTACCAAAATATGCAACGTTCACGGCTACGTGATGAATGAAGGCGAAAAGATGCCCGTTCCCGGACGCCTCATTTATCGCGGCGTGGATATCAAGGACCTTGTCGCAGGTTGTCAGGCAGACGGGCGTTTCGGCTATGAAGAGACCGTATGGCTGTTATTGTTCGGCGAGTTGCCGACAGCAAGCCAGCTCAAGGGCTTCCAGAGCCTGCTGTCTTCCTACCGCGATCTGCCGGAGTATTTCGCCGAAGACACCATTCTCAAAGCGCCCTCGCCGAACATCATGAACAAAATGGCACGTGCGGTGATGACGTTGTATTCCTATGACGATAATCCCGACGACACCTCGATGGAAAACACCCTGCAGCAATCCATTCAGCTGATTGCCTCGATGCCGACCATCATGACCTACGCCTATCAGGTCAAGCGCCGCTACTACGACAACGACATCATGGTGTTCCACCCCTTCAAGGACGGTCTTTCCACCTCCGAATACATTCTGTACGCGTTGCGCGACGATTCCGAATATACCCGTGAAGAGGCGTTGCTTCTCGACCTGTGTCTGATGCTCCATGCCGAGCACGGCGGCGGTAACAACTCCACCTTCACCACCCGTGTGCTCAGCTCTTCGGGAACGGACATCTATTCGGCGATCGGTGCCGCCATCGGCTCACTGAAAGGTCCGCGTCACGGCGGTGCCAACGCCAAGGTCACCGAAATGCAAAACCTCATTAAGCGCAGTGTGCAGAAATGGGAAGACGAAGAAGAAGTCTGTGCCTTCCTTCGTAAGATTGCCCGCCGTGAAGCCGGCGACGGCAGCGGTCTGATCTACGGTATCGGTCACGCGGTGTATACCATGTCGGATCCGCGCGCGGAGCTGCTCAAAGAGCTCGCCTATCCGCTCGCCGAAAAGCAAGGCTACGGTCCCGAATTCCGCCTGCTTGAAACCATCGAGAAACACGCACCCGCTATTCTCGCCGAAGAACGCGGCATTGACAAAGCGCTGTGCGCCAATGTCGATATGTATTCCGGTCTTGTTTACCGCGCACTGAACATTCCGCCCGAACTGTTCACACCGTTGTTTGCGGTCGCTCGCATGGCAGGCTGGTGTGCTCACCGCATGGAAGAGCTTTACACCTGCAACCGCATCATTCGCCCTGCTTACAAATCGGTAATTCCCGAACAAACCTATAAACCTTTGAACAAACGCTAATCATCAAGAAAGGGTGTAGAATGTATGCGCCGTAAAATTGCGTTAGGGCTTGCCTCCTGTATGACGCTATTGTTGCTGGTCCTGCGATCGGGTCTGATCCCCGGCGATCTGTCGATCGGCTCACTGGATATTGCTCATCTCGTTCCGTTTGTGCTTGTCGCCGTGACCGTCATTCTCGGTGTATTGTGCTATCAAAAAGAGGTTGCCGTGTGCGTGCCGCACGCTTCCTGGAAATCGCCGTGCGGTTGGTTTTCCACTTTTGCGGGCGCTGTGCTGACGCTGACAACGCTGTACAATGTCATTTGTCTGGCGGTGTTCGGCGAGATCCCGCCCCCCAACACCGTCATTCTCAATCAGATCGACAACATCGCCATGTTCCTGATGCTGATTTTCGGATTGGTCGGCGGCGTATTCCTGATGGTACTCGGTTTCAACTGGATGGCCGGCATCAAAACAGTGCAACCGTTTCTCCCGTGGCTGTCGATTGCTCCCGCACTGTGGATGTGGTTCCGCCTGGCACGTTATGAAATGTCCTATGCCAGCACGGTGGATATCAGCGAGAATGTATACAATTTCTCCACAATGATCTTCGTGTCGCTGTTCCTCATTCAGCTTGCCCGCGTCACCATGAACATCGGCAAAACGCCCAAAAGCACCTTGCCGCTTTTTGCCATGTGTGCGGCAATGGTCACCGTATCGGGTATTCCTTCGGAATTCACAAGTATTCCCGCCAACGCCTCTTTGAGTACCTTGCTTGTCGTGGTGGTGGATATGGTGATCGGTCTGTTCGCCGCTGTTTATGCGGTGATGTTGGTCTTCAGCAAACAGTCTGCTGAAGACGCCCCTGTCGTGACAGACGATGTCCCCGCCGTTGAAGAGGTTACTTCCGACTTCACCGCAGAGGGTGACATTCCTGTCGAGGACGACGCTCCCGTAGAGAGCGCCATTCCTGCGACCGAACCGGTCGACAACGAGACTGTTGAAGCATGGGAAGAACCTTCAACTCCTCCTGTTCCCGTCGAACCGCCGTTTGTCATCGATAAGCCCCTCCCCCCAATCGTTCCC
>JAZUOG010000036.1:0-4207 GCA_045604545.1 Acutalibacteraceae bacterium
GGACGATATGGTTCAGGTGTTTGAGATGCTGGACAGCATCTCCATGAACAGCTACGGCTATGTGACCGTTAAACTGATGGCGGATCTGTCCATGACCGCACAGGTTGTTGCCGATGGTGCCCGTAATATGAAAGAGTACTCCATCGAATACGGCTTGAACAACGTCGTATTCGACTTCAACGGTCACACTCTAAGCGCTACAGACGACATATTTACAACAACCAATCCGGAGTATCCGTTGGAATCCTTTATCGGGCTGTATATAGGCGGCAAAAACGTATTGACCTTTACCGACTCTGTGGGAGGCGGCGGCATCCACTTCTATTCCTCCCGCGCGATCGACAGCAATCTTGCGGCACTTCACGTTTATACAACCGGCGTTCGCGGTACAAGCGATGCGGAGGATCCGCATTCCTATCCCGCAAAAGTCATCTTCAACGGCGGCACCTACGAGATGACCGCCAAAATTAACGAGTATAGCTACGGAACACTCTCTGATGAGTTCGCATTCCGCGGTACTGTTATTGCGGACTATGTGGACGTAGAGATCAATGACGGCACCTTTATCGCCAACAGCGAGGGCTTGTATTCCTCCGATCGGGATATGTGCGCCCGTGAGCTTGCCGCTTTCGGCACAGTCATTTCGGACCGGCAGAATTTCCCGGATGAATCCAACCCTGCATACGGAGAGGTCATACCGTACGAAGAAACGGGACGCACCGTTATCAACGGCGGCAAATTCGTCTCCGACGGCTATGCAGCCCATCATTTTGACAACTGCAATATGTACCAATTTAACGGCTTGACGGACAGCAGTGTTCAGACGCTCGACAATCATTTTCACGTGAACTATCCCACCATCAACGGCGGATATTTTGAAGGTCAGATGGGCTTCACCGGTCTTACCTATACCTATAGCGACGGTAACTCCGCTCTGAACAGCCGACCTGCATCTGAAATCATCCCCGAAACGGCGATGTTTATCGGTGTTGACAGCGACGGCATCTATACCACCGACATCACCGATTGGGATTGGAAGGATCTCCACGATATGCAGTCGTGCGTTGTGATTTCGGATAAAGCATTTGCATTCCATGTCGCGCCCGAGGGCGAGGGTGAGCCTGCCACGCTGACGAGAACCGTCAAGCAAAGCGACACCTTTGAAATCAGCTGGACGATTCCTGCCTATCTGGAAGGCGTGGCAGTGTGCCAGCCTGTGATCACCATTACCCGTCCGAATTCCAACATTGAACCCAAAACCTACACAAAATCTAACGTTACGCTTCATTACAGCGAGTATCCGAGTGACGTGAATGTCAGCTGCAGACTGTATATTTTGACAGGAGGGGTAGGAGGCGAATCGGTCTACTTCGAACATAACTATACCGTTGACGTCAAGCGGGTCTACACCGCGACCGACAACTGTATACATGGCTATGCAGTCGGAGAGGACGGCTGGAATGAGATCGTGGAGGGCGAATCCTGCTCCTTCAAGATCTATCCCAAGGATTACTACGATCTGACCGATCCCGACAAGCTCGAGGTTTACATCAACGGCAAACTCGTGACACCCGATGAAAACGGCGTGTACACCGCGGAAAATGTCACCGAGGATCTTGACATCTACTGTGACGGCTCCGGCTTCACGGGTTATTCCAACCTTGTCATTTCCGCAGGTGACAAAACGGTGACCGAAAAGGTCTACGTGGGTGATACCTATACCTTCAAGACCCTTGACGAATTCGGTGCGGCCGTGCCCGCAGGTTCGACCTTCCTCGGGTGGAAGATCGGCGGCAAGACCTATCAGCCGGGTGAGACCTTTACGGTGAAAGGTGCCGGTGAGATCGCGGTCAATGCCGCATTCACGGGTCTTCATAACATCACCGTTGAAAACGGTAAAGCATACGCCGATGAGGCACATACTATACCCATCTCGGCGGCGGCAGAGGATCAGGTGATCTACATCGTCGCTGACCCGGCACCCGAGGGTAAAGTGTTCAGCTATTGGAAAGAGATCGAAATCACCTCTCCGGGCGGTGACGGTTGGTTCGGCAGCTACGATTCTGCTGAGACTACCTATACGGTATACTACAGTGATGTCGTTCTTGCTCCTGTTTATGAAACCCAGATCGACCATATCGTCATCAATGGCATGACCAAGCCCATCCCCGGCGTTGCGATCGACAACGCGGATTACACCTACAAGTGGGGCTGCAGTGTTCCTGCGGATTCGGGATACAGCCTCGGCATCTGCTATTGGTATGACATCACCGACGGAGAGCCTGAACTGGCAATGAGCGACGGCGATGTGTTCCAGATCGGTCACACCTACCGTTTCAAGGCGAAGATCAACCTCTACGGCGACACCATTCTCGCCGCGAAAGAGGATATTTCGGTAACTCTTAACGGAATTGATGCAGAGGATTACGAGTGGACGATTTCCGAGTACAGCCAAATCTACGAAAACATGGTCATCAACTTCGAGTTCACCTGCGAGCGAGTAATGCCGGACACCTCCATTGAGCGTCCCGAAGGCAGCGGTACTGCAGGCGATCCCTTTAAGATCAGCACGGTTGGAGAACTTTATTGGTTCACCGGCTTTACCAACAATTACGTTGCTGTTGGTGAGGATTTCGCTGTGGAGCGTAACAAAGCCCATGCGATCCTGATGAATGATATTATCGTCAATCCCGAGTTGCTGGACAGCTACGTGTTGAATGCGAACAGCTCCCTTCTTGCTGATTGGATACCGATCTGCGGCTCAGCGAATTCGCCTTACTGCGGAACCTTTGATGGTCAGGGCTATGCCATCAGCGGCCTTTACTACAACACCCCGGGATATCAATATGATGCGTATGGCTTTATCGCTTATATGGGTGAAGGCGGTTCTGTCAAGGATCTAACGGTGAAAGACACCTATTTCTATATCAAGTATACAAGCCACTTCACTCCGTACGTTGCGGGTATTGCCGCCTACTCATCCGATGTAACCAACAGAATTGAAAACTGTCACTTTGACGGTGTGGCCGGTGGTGATTCTTCCAGTAAAGGTTGCGTGGCCGGTGGCATTACTGCGGTAACCGGCGGAAAAATTCAAAATTGCACCGCAAAGGGGCGCGTGCTCGGATACGACTCTTACGTCGGTTACGGTAAAGCAGGCGGTATTGCCGGTCATGCTTATACCACAGCTACGATTTCCGACTGTATCAACTATGCAGAAGTGCTCTGCTGGGACAGCGGCTACGCCCAAGGAACTGCGGGCGGCATAGTAGGTTATCTTTACGGAACTGTCAAGGATTGCAGTAACCGGGGTGTAATCAACGGATATGACAGCAGTAATAACAATAATGCCGGCGGTATTGTCGGTTGGGCAAGCGGAACCGCGGAGCAGAGAGCCGTGATCAGCCGTTGCTTTAACATGGCTTACTTTAGCGGAAGCGGCATCGTGGATAATATAAGCAAAGGATACGTGGAGGTTAAAAACTGCTATAACGCAGGCTCTGTGACCATCGGTATCGTCGGTATTACCAATGGTGCCGGAATTTCTATTACCTATTGCCATGATGTAGGCTATACCGGCAAGCCTATCGGCGGTTACAGTAGCACAGATGATGTTGCGATAGATCACTGCTACTACATTGATCGTGTCAGCTACGATACCGATAGAAATCCGATGACCGATGCGAAACTATCCGAGGAATTTGCCGACGGCACGGTGCTGGCACTGCTGGATAACGGCCATTGGACGCAGGGTGAGGATGATGAATATCCCGTTCTGGGCGATGCCCCCGGCGTTACCGTCAGCGGCATGGTGACAAGCTTTGGCAGTGACACCGATGACGTCATTCTCCGGCTGATCTCCGATGGTTTTTCCGAAGCCGATTATGAGATTGCTGTTCAAGGCAACAACGCCGCGTACGCGATTGAAGATGTTGCCGCAGGCACCTACACCCTGAAGGTCATCAAAAAAGGCCATGTCACCCGCACCTGCACTGTGGTTGTCGGTGAAGAAGATGTGACGCAGGATGTGACGCTTTTCTTGCTCGGTGATGTCACTCTCGACGGGACGGTGAATATGCGAGACGCGATGGTGCTGTACCAATTCGTCAGCGGCGCGAAAGATGATCTTACCGAAGAACAGCAGGCGGCGGGCGAAGTTGACGGCAATACGGCGCTGAATATGCGCGATGTGATGAAGCTTTATCAA
>JAZUOG010000037.1:0-4712 GCA_045604545.1 Acutalibacteraceae bacterium
ATTGTATTTTAGGGATTATCTTATCGAGTTTCCCGATATAGCAAAAGAGTATGAAAAATTAAAGATTTCTTTATGGAAAGAATACGAGCATAATCGAGATGCTTATACAAACGCAAAGACCGAGTTCGTAAAGAAATATACGGAAAAAGCGAAATCAATTTATGGTAATAGATACTAACAAATTCCAATTTATCGAATAGATGATATTTGTTTAGAAAAGGGTTTTAGGTTCTCCTAAAGATTGGGAAATGTGCCGTACATTTTCCCTGCTTGCTACGGTATAAGACAAATATTAAACGGATGTGTAGAATTTCTGCACATCCGTTTTACTGTCTCAAAAAATATTTTAATAGTGATATTGTGAGACAGGTCTCACAGTGTTATTTTGCCTATCGGCAAAGTGATATTAAAACCTGCGGTTTTAGTGATATTTTATTCACCCTTAAACTGCCGAAGGCAATATCACTCGGCGGTAGCCGAATATAACTGCGAAGCAATATAACTCGCCGTAAGGCGAATAAAACTGGCGTTGTATCCTTACGGGTACAACGTCTATGCTCGTCCGTTTTTGTGTGTGTCGAAAAGGATTGTCATTTGACGAATACTGTGTTACACTATACAAGTACGACAACACCGTTGTGTTTGGGAGGTTACGATTGATGAAACGTTTGGGAATATGGTTGCTGGTTGGTGCGTTGCTGATGATGTGCTGTGCCTGTGGGGAAGAGGAGCCGCAACCCTCTGCGGTTGACACAAAAGACGGCTACTCCTTTACCGCCACTCTTGAGGAATACCCCGATGTGTTGATCTCGGCAAAATCACTGGAAGCGCTCAATGAAGTGGTGGCGGCGTTAGCGTCGGAAACGACCGCTTCTCCTACGCTGAGCACCACCGCCGTCACCACCACTACGGCGGTTGTCACCACGACCGACACCACCGCCTCGACGATACCGACAACGCTTTCTCCCGTCGTGCCGACAACTCCGCCGACGGCGGCAACGCAGAGTCAATCACCGTCGTCTCCGACGCTCAATGAGACCGAGCAGAGAATATTCGATTTCCTCACCAATACCCTCTATCGATTCACCAATCCCGCTTCGGTGAAAGCGGTAAAATTTTACGGTTATCAGGCAAACGGGGAACGCTATTTCCTGTCGCTGACCTCGATGACGGACAAAGGCGGCTATGAAACCAAGCTGTACACGCTTGACGAAAGCGGCTCCTATGGTTCGATCTTTTCGGAGTTTCAGATCCGCACGCAAGCCGAGCTGATCGGGATTACCACCCCTGCCTGTGATATTGCCGCGCTCAACCGCGCTCTCGACAACTATTACGTTTCACAAGGCTGGAAATAATGCCGCGTACGGTATTCGCAGGGATCACTCGAAAAATGCCGAAATATCTTGACAGTTCGAAAGCGGTTTAGTATACTGAAATCACCAAAATACATCAAGGAGTTGATTGGTTTATGTCCACAGCATTCGTAATCATTGCACTTGTTCTGGCTCTGGCGGCGACGGTTCTGGCGTTTGTTTTTATCGTTCCCGACAAAAAACGCAGCACGCTCAACAAGCCGCTTCAGATCGTTCACGATCTTCTGAACTTCAAGTTTCTGATCATCGAGAAAATCATGCAGGCCCTCTACATCTTCAGCACGGCATTCGTTATTCTGTTCGGCGTTCTGTCGCTGTTCCAGGTCACGAAGGTGTATGAAGGCAGCTACATCGATCCGAACACGTTTGAGTATGTCAACGACTACAGCTATGAATGGCAGGGCGGTTACGGCCTCCTCCTCATCATTCTCGGCCCGATCGCGGTCCGCCTCTCTTATGAGCTGATCATGATGGCAATCCTGCTTGTCAAGAACGTTATCCGGATCAACAATAAGCTCAAGGATCAAAACGAAAGCGATTCGGCGTCTGCTTTTGACATTCCCGCGATGCCCTTCCCGAAGAAACCCGAGCAACCCGCTCAGACGGTTGAGCAAACGGCAACCCCTGTCGCTCCGGCGGTAAACGACCAACCCAAATTCTGCATGGTTTGCGGCACGCCTACCGTTAACGGTCAATGCCCGAACGGTCATATGTAAAATAAAAAACCGGGTCTCATTTTGAGACCCGGTTTTTGCATACCGATCAGTTTTGTTTTCTCACAACGGCATATTCATCGCCGTTGCGGAAGTAAGGACAGCTTTTGGTGTTACCGCTTAAAAACCGCACCAGATCGTCCTCGTCGAGATCCATTTCGCACACGTACCAATCTTCATATTCGTCGTAGGAATAGTATGCGCAGTATTCACAGCAGGAGCCATTGTTGGCCATCGGCGATCGCCTCCTTTTTGTTCAGTATAGCACATGGTGACTGTTTTCTCAATCCTCATTTCCGAAATCCGCACAAAATCAGCCTGTCAGCGCTCAAAATCATCCTGTCAGCAGAAACGTATTTACAAAAATTGTCGATTGCGTTATGATGGTTGTGAAGGGAGGCGATGATCATGCGGGTTCGTGTGGAGTATACCGATGAAGACGAAGAGGTCGTCATCCGTTGCCAACATCATTCCGACCGCATCGCTTATCTGGAAGCGACTGTCCGAACCGTACTTGAACACGGCGCAGAGCTCACTCTGTATATCGGAGATGCCGAATACTATGTTCCCAAGGACGAGATCCTCTTTTTTGAGACTTACGACGGCAAGGTTTATGCACACACACATGATCGGATGTACGCCACTCCTTTGAGGCTGTTTGAGATCGAACGCTTGATGCCCCCTTGTTTTGTGCGTATTTCGAAGTCGGCGATCGCCAATGTGAAGAGGATCGATTCCCTGCGACGTGAATTGACGGGCGGGGGAGAAATCACGTTCAGGAACAGCGATAAAACGATCCGCTTTTCACGAGGCTACGGGAAGTTGCTCAAAGATACCATTGAGGAAGTGAGGTTTACATGATGAAAATAGCGATTGGTGTGTTGTTGGTGTTTGCCGCCGTGTGGGGTATTCTGGATGCTACGGGCGTGGTTGCGCCGTTTGACAGTGTGGTGGGGGACATCACGGTGTTTCAGCTGATTGTCGGCGTGCTCATGGCAGCATGGGTCGTGCAGCGACTTTCTAAACTGAAGATCCCTTCGGCGATCTTTCTGCTGTCCATACTGTTCATGGTGTTCGAACGTAACGTCGCGTATGTCTGCGGTTTGCCGGATGCGGATATTATCAATAACTGGATACTGTTGCTGATGATGACCATGCTGTGCATCGGTCTTGCGCTGTTACTTCCGAAAAAAACCAAGTTCGGTGATATGCTGTCAAAACACCGTATGGGCTCCAACACGGTATATATCGATGCCTCGACACTTGCCTATCGCCGCATCGAGAATAATCTGGGGTCGACGGTCGTTCGTTTTGAGAATACCGAGTTGTATGAAGGCGGCGGCGAACTGTACATCGAAAACAACAAAGGCGCTGTGACGGTACTTTTCCCGTCTGCGTGGACAGTAGATGTGATGCTCGAAAATAACCTCGGTCATGTGAGCAATGACGGAGAGCAAAAAGGAAACGGCCCGCTTTTGCGTGTTACGGGCGAAAACAATATGGGGGCCGTCAATCTCAAGCGGATTTGACACCGTTACCAAAAGATGGTATACTCTTTTTACAGAGTTTACCATCTTTTTTTGAGAGGAAGCGAGATTATGAAACAGATGGCGATGCTGTGTGCGGTGTGCATGATGCTTGTGGGCATCACGGCCTGCGGCGGCAACGAGACAGCTCCCGACAATACCGCTGTCACAACCACCACAGCTGTTGAGGTGACTACGACAACAACAGCGACGGAAACGACTACCGTTGCCACCACCACGACCACCGCCGCTTCTGTTCCCAACGAACCCATCGTGACGGTGAATTTCGATCTTGATAACCACTGGAACGAAGGGGAAGACCCTGAGGCTCACACGGTGTCCGGAGAGGGTGTGTGCGAGGAGTGCGGTGTGCAGATATCCATCGGCGATGGGACGGCGGTTGCGTCTCTTGCGGACGAATACGGCAACTATCTCAGAATGCTCACGTATGAGGGTCACACGCTCGTCGAGGATAATCAGTATGCCTATTACGACGGCATCGATGCGACCTATTGCGTGAGGAGCACCACCTACTATGCAAGCGGTGCGGTGTACAGCATCGGGGAATCCGATGCCGACGGCAACACCTCTGCCACGGTGTATGCCGAGGACGGCAGTGTGATGTCCCGTGAGGAAATGATCACCGACGCCGACGGTAACGTGATCACAACGACCTATGATGCCGATGACAAGGTGACGCAGAAGATCGTCATTGAATACGGCGACAATCTGGATTTTGTCACATCGGTTTATGACGGTGACGGTCGTCTGATCTCCACCGAGGAAACGGTGTACGACGAGGACTTCAACTTTACGAGCACCTATGTGTTTTATAACACCGACGGCACGGTGAAATCGAAAGAGATCTGGGTGTCGGGCGAAGACGGCATCACCAAAACCATTTACGATGCCGACGGCAACGTGACAGGCACCGAAACCTTCTGAAATAAGAAACCACCCGTAAAACGGGTGGTTTTTCTTTTGCGGGCATAGCCCTCTGTTCCGTAGCCTCCGCGTAGAACGCGTAATACGGTCTGCCAGCCGCGTATTTAGCTATTTCTTGCCTCTCCCTCTGGGAGAGGTGGCATGGCGTAGGCCAT
>JAZUOG010000038.1:0-54635 GCA_045604545.1 Acutalibacteraceae bacterium
CAGCCTCATTTAGTGGCGGCGTATACAGTAGAAGTGATCGGTCTGCTTAAATTCCCCACTCAATATGTTGATGGTTATCACAAGCCCTCTCCGTCATGGCCTACGCCATGCCACCTCTCCCAGAGGGAGAGGCAAGAAATAACTAAGTACGCGGCTGGCAGACCGTATTACGCGTTCTACGCGGAGGCTACGGAACAGAGGGCTATGCCCGCAAAAGAAAAACCACCCGTTTTACGGGTGGATTCTTATTATGTATGGCTTTAAGCGACAGGGCGCTTGTCAATCAGATGATTTGCTTTTTCTCTTTTTCAGGAATATCACGGTCATTGCGGACGCGATGATCAGAACCGCCACGCATACGATAAGCGGGATTACCCATGTCGGTGTCCGGCTGTTGACAGTAACGGTGATCTCAGCGGTGCACGTTATGCCGTTTTCTTCGTAAGCGGCGGTGACAACTTGCGTTCCTGCCTGATGGGGATCGTATCCGGTGATCTTCGCACGTGCTGTGACTTCACATGCATAATTGCTGTTGTTGTGTGAGTGTTCACACAACAACAGCCGTTTGTGTCCGATATTACCATTTTTGGAGCTCTTCAAGAATCTGTGTATAATCATACGACGTGCCGTTAAAGCCGACGGCAAGGGAGCTGTCGAAGTTGTTCTCGACCGCGATGCGATAGTCCTCTTCGATGACCTCATATTCGCCGATGTGGTAATTGTAAAGCGTTTGGGTATTGCCGTTTTCATCGGTATAGAAAGTTTCTTCAAATGTGCCGGAGAAAAGATTGGTAAAGCCGCTGTCGTCCAATTTGTAAATGTCGGTATAATAATATCCCATACGTCCGCCTTCATGGAAGACGAGGCCTTCGCCGGGGATATACATGCCGTCACCGGAACAGTGTACGACGGAGCCGTTTTTATAGGAGCAGAGAATACTCCCCGTCGAGACAGGACTGGCGATATGCAATTCGGGGATCTCATCGCCGTCGACGTAAACAAACGAAAAGGCATTGTAGCCGTCCCCGAGAGTATACAGATAATCCATATACGCGACCGCCCAATCCGACGGTCCGTCATCGGTGAAGGTGTCATCCGCCTCGATATCCGAAACACAGACCCAACCGAGCCCGGATTTCAGTTTTCCCCAGCGGGTTCCGTAGGCGTCGGTTTGTTCTTCGACAATGGTATACGTGCCAAGGGGCAATTCCTGTACGACGGAGCTGTTATACGAAGGAGCCGCGTAGATCATGTGGCGTTCGTTCTCGATTTTTATCGTATAGGAAACGGTTTCGGGGATGTTGTCAGGGATGTTGTCAGGGATGCTGTCGGGGATATTGTTTTCTTCCTGCTCTTCATGGTCCTCTTCGTTTTGACCGAGCATCTGCGAGGTCATGGACAGAAGGGTAAATTCCAACGTGTCAACGGGCATCGCCGCCAACGTGGATTGCGTAATTTGAACCGTAACGGCGTTTTCAAGGAACGTCAACGTACCTTTCACGATCGCGCCGTCAACCGCCAGCGAGAAGGAGGCCGTGTTGGCTTGCAGCTGAGCCGATGCCGTGTTGATAACGATGCTTTCTTGGTACTGTAACGAGAATGTCACACTGTCGGGGGTGCCGTTGTGGATCGTTAATTCTTTGTCTTGATCATCTTGTATAGACCAATAACCAACGTAATCGTTCACGTTGAAGGCTTTGGTTGTTGTGAGGGTGGTGGGAACGGTTGTAACGAGAGGCGTTGTGTCGGCAGGCTTCGATTCACCACCGCGACCGATAATGAAGAGCGGAATCGCCGCGACGATCAGCAGCAGTAAGACACACAACGCGATGAGGATGATCAGCTGGCTTTTCTTGTACGTCGCTTTTGGGGCAGTCGGTTCATTGGCAATGGGAACGTCCGTCGAATACTCTTCAGCGGTCTTCGCATCTTCAACGGTCGGGTCGCTTTGCGAGGGAACAGGTGTCGCGGATTCGTGTTCCTCAGCGACAGCGGCAGCGGGAGATTCTTCGTTAACCGAAGTTGTATATACGGCGGTGGAAATCTTGGCGGGAACAGCTTGTACGGGAGCGCTGTCCGCTTGACCGGCGGCATCAGCTGTGACAACGGGTGTCTTCTGCGTCGCTTCGTCCAAAACGGCTTCGGGAACGTTTTGTGACACGGTTGCTTGAGCGGCTTCGGATGCGGTTTCCTCCGTCGGAACGGCAACAGCAGTGGCTTTCTTTTTGGAGGCGGCGTTGGGGTCACTGAGCGTGCCGACAAGCTCGTTCAGCACGAAATAATGCTCCAACATTTCCTCGACGTCCTTGTGGTAGTCGATTCGTGCGCCGTTATAGTCGGGGTGGGCACCGACGCCGTTTGCGCCTTTAAACTGAAAGCGGTTTTCAAAATTCGGGTTTTTGGAGCTTTGGAACGTATAGGGGATTTGGTTACGTTTCGTAGGGTCGTTGTAGTCGTCAACGGCGCTGCGGACCGCGGTTTCCAATGCGCCGCGGGTCGAGTCGAAGACCTTTACGCCGACGTTTTTGGCTTCGGCATGGCAACGGAACGGCTCGGCATAATAGGTCAGACGCTTGACCTCGCCGCAGTGAGGACAGGTGAGTGCCACGGCAAGAACAGCCGAAGACGAGGCGGTGTATTTCACCTGGGTATAGACGCCGTTTGAGGGTTGTTTGTTGCCGCTGTATCCATTAAATGTCGCTTCGTGTTTTTCAACGGTAAAGGCAACATACTTGGCAAAATCTTCGGGCGTCTTGATTTCAGCCAACGTGTGACACTTGTCACACGTGAGCGCTTCAAAGCGCTTTTTGGCGGTATTGGCCACGAAAAATAAAAAACCGCAAAAACCAAGACCTGCCAGGCCGATCAACGAAAAGACAACCATAAAGGCCCAGTCGAGAGCAAGCTGTAAAATCAGCCCCACCGCCAGAATACCTGCCGCGGTATACAGCAACGGCATGAGTTCTTTCTTTCGTGCATCGGCTTCTACAACGGTCGTGACAGGGTCTTTGACGATATGCTTGAGATAGGCAAGGGGATTTCTCATAAAACTTCCTCCAAAACGGCGTTTGATGTAAAAATGTATCTGTATCGACAAAGTATACCATGGTTGCAAGATTAAGGCAACGATTTGTCATTTTTTAAATACTCAACTTTTAAGCGACGAGAGGTTTGTCCCCCTTTTTCGCTTCAGGAATATCGCGACCGATACACCTGCGATGATCAGAACGGCCACGCATACGATAAGCGGGATTACCCATGTCGGTGTCCGGCTGTTGACAGTAACGGTGATCTCAGCGGTGCACGTTATGCCGTTTTCTTCATAGGTGACCATGACGGTTTGCGCTCCCGTTTTCGAGGAATCGAATCCCGTGAAAACGGCGCGGTCGGTCACATCATGGGCAAAACCGCTGTCGTAGCTTGCGGTGACTTGCAAATCGAGCGGCTCGCCGCGTTCATACGCCTGCGTTCCGTCTGCGGCAATGTGTGTCAACACCGACAGTGCGGGTGTCTTATTGTTCAGGCTGATTCCGGCGATTTGCGCGATGCCGCTTGCCTGCAGGGACACATCTTCATAGCCGTTGTGTCCCGCGCGATAACCTGCGTTGCTGACGATGTTCAGCGGCGAATCCTTCGCCTCAAGCGCCGATAAAATCAACTGCGCGTTATACAGCAAGCATCCGCGCGGCACATGATAATCGCTCGTCACGATGGCAAGGTCGGTGATCTGCGGGTAGTCTCTGCGAAGAAGGGTGTAGGTGAATTTGGCATTTTGGACGGTGCTTTTGGAGCGGTTTTCCACAATGATGCGATCTTCATCAAGTCCCTGCGCCCGCAACCATGCCGCCATCTGATCCGCTTCGGTCGCGAGCGGGTTGCCCGATGCCGTACCGCCGCCTGTGCATGCAATGTATGCATTCGGATATTTTTCGGCACTGTCAAGCGCCACCTGTAACCGCCCGATCAGCTCGTCTTTCATCGTGCCGTCAGCGTTCAGCGCATATCCCAGCACCGTGATGCACAGCGTGTTATCCTCGGGTAAACCGTCAGGCAATACATCGGTGTGTACCTCCATGCCGTTGTTGACATGGTCCCAGTACGCCATGATGTCGCCCCATGCCTGCGCTTGTTCGGGGTCGGTCGAGGCGAGTTCTTGTGTCAGCCGTGCGATATCCGTGTGTGCCGCACCGCCGTGGGTTTTATAATAGGCGATCATCTGCGCGATCGTGTCCTTGTCGGATGTAAGGGCGGACACCGTCGGCATTCCCGACAGTATGACGATCATCATCACCGCCGCCAGCAGTGATATCCACCGTTTCATGCCATCACACTCCTTTTGTTAATTCGAATCGGAGATCCATTTTTTTGACCACGAAAACAACGTTTCGGACATCGGAACAAAGTCAACCGCACCGCCGTTTTTCAAATGCAAAAAGATGGTCACGATCGCTTGTTCGTCTGCCGCCGCGAACGAAAGCAGGTCTTGCTGGCGTTTGATATAGGTTCCTGTTTGCCTGAAGATGATCGCCTGCACAATGAACGATGCGGTTTTATACAGACCGCGTAAAATCGCTTCACTCTCTTCGTGGAGCATATTGTGAACGCAACCGTGGAACAGGTTGCAGGCACCGATTTTGATCGCTCTGTTCACATCGCTGGCATCCACGTTGGCCAAAACCTCGTCGAGGCTCCCCCTGATCGGTGCGGTGTCATGGCAAAACTGAAAAAGGTCGGAAGGCTCCCAGTTCAAAATATCGCCTTTGTCGGAAAGAAATCCGCAAATCCGGTCTCTGTGAGGCAAAGCATCCAGCATGGTGTGATAGGATTGAATATCCGCGGCAGTCAGTTTGTCAAGGATGACGACGACATCAATATCGCTCGTTGGGGTTGCTTCGCCGCGGCCGTAACTGCCCTGTAACCCGACAAACCACACGCGATCGCGGAATGTGTCATCCAATTTCTGCAAAAAGCCGCTCAGCCAGTCGTTGATATCGATCATGGGTTTCACCTCTTCTGCATCAAAATGTAATTCCGCACAGAAAGCAAACCGTGCGGGTGTGTGTCTCATTATACCACACAACGGTTTTTGATTCAACCGATTTCACACCGTTCTCCCAAGTGCCTTTGCAAATCGAAAAAAAGAACAGTTGCTTTTTTAAAAGCAACTGTTCGCAGCTGAACTGCCCCAGATTGTGCGGACAGAACAAAAACACCCCTATGGTATCAAGACTAAAAAACTGTTCTTCCGCAAGCCCAACATTAGCTCCGATTTTATTTCCCATCCTCTATTTCTCCTTAAGAATGCTGTTCTTCTTTGACTGTCACCTGCTCATCATCCAAAGCTTTCTCTAACAGTCGTTCTACTGCTTTGGTGAGCGTATGACCGTTTTCGTCTGCGTAAGCTTCCACCTTTTCCATAATGCTACGGTCTAAGTAGAAGTTCACGGAGCGACCATCTTTCTTTTGTCTTGCCATAATAACCCCTCCGTTACACAATACCGAAATACTTTTCGAAGAACGCTTTGAACTTTTCGATGATGCCTTGCTTCTTTGCAGCACGACTGCCACCACCGAAGCGAGATACCGCAGGCATCAGCTTGTCGATATCTGTGCCTGTTGTTTTAATAGCACCATCACGAAAAGCGTTATCCATATACCGTCTCGTCTCTTCTTCTTTGAGCTTTTCATCTGCTATCAGAGCCGAAAGGTCAGTCTCTTTCTGCTCCATAACAAACTTTCGCCAATCGCTGTCTACATCGCTTTGAGCATTGATAGTCGCAATAAAGCCCTCAATCAATTCTTTCTTAGAGCGCAGTTCAATACTCGATTTGACAGCTCTGTCGATAGCCACCAGAACTTCCTTATCTTCGCAATTGGACTTGTGATACTTCGCAATCAGCATCAGAATGTAGTCGATGTTGACTTCGATTTGCTTGACCAATTCCATCTCGAAGATGATGTCATCATCGATATTCTCTGCATCCTTTTTCGGTCTGAATTCGAGATACAAGTCATTGTAGATACCTGTATAGTTCTGCATATCGAACGCAGACAGAATCTCATTCCCTGCAAAATCATCAAAGGTAGAAAGGATGTTGCGGAGTCGCAAGATGTTGCCGAAAAGCACGATAAAGTCTTTCTTCGCACTTTCGCCGATGATGTCTGTGCCAAGAGGATACTTCTGAATAAGTTCTGCAATGCGTTCTTCATAGCCTTTTTGATGCTTACCGTTGTCATCGTCATAGCCGTAGTAATAATCGTTGTACGACTTCATCAGAACGATACCGGACGCATCTTTATCGCCGAACAAAGCGATAGCATCATCTGTTTCTTTCTGCAAGTTTCTGAAGCAGACAATATTGCCGAAATTCTTGACAGAATTGAGAATACGATTGGTTCTGGAAAATGCTTGGATGAGACCGTGCTGACGCAAATTTTTATCCACCCACAACGTATTCAGCGTAGTTGCATCAAAGCCTGTGAGGAACATATTCACGACAATCAGCAAATCAATTTCACGGTTCTTCATTCGCAACGACAAGTCTTTATAATAGTTCGGGAATTTGTCGCTGGACGTGTCATACGCCGTGTTAAACATCTCGTTATAGTCTTTGATAGCCTGTTCCAAAAACTCTCTGGAAGTCAAATCCAGACCATCTGTGTTGTCGCTTTCCTCGTCATCAATGAACCCATCGGGGTCATCTTCGTTCTGACCGTAACTGTAAATGGTAGCGATTCTGAGAGCTTTTTCGGGGTGCGCTGCCATCTGTCGCTTAAACTCCATATAGTACATCTTTGCCGCTTCGATAGACGATACCGCAAAGATGGAGTTAAAACCATTCAGCTTGACCTTTTGCTTTTCTTCTTTGGCATCTTGATTCTTCGCCACAGCCGAAATGTTCGTCAGCTTGCTGAATGTATAGAACCCGTTGTTACGCTTGGTCTTTTGGTCGAAGTGTTCAAGGATATAGGCGACAATCTCTGAAATACGCTCGGGATTCAGTAACGCCGAATCTGTATTGATGGCTTCGACTTGCTTGTCCTTTGTGCCATCCTTCTTCTTGACTGTGTTGATATAGTCGATTCTGAAGGGCAGCACGTTACCGTCGTTGATAGCATCCACAATGGTGTAAGTGTGCAGCTTATCACCGAATGCTTGCGCTGTGGTACGCAAATTGGGGTTGCCACCCGACTTTGCATTCTTCGCAAAAATAGGCGTGCCTGTAAAGCCGAAGATGTGATAGTTCTTGAAGAACTTGGTAATCTTGATATGCATATCACCGAATTGACTGCGATGACACTCATCAAAGATAAGCACAATATGCTTGCCGAGAACAGGATGCTTCGGGTTCTTGGTCACGAAATTATCGAGCTTTTGAATCGTGGTGACGATAATCTTATATTCGTGAGGATTGCCCTTGGCATCTTTGTCTTCGAGCTGTCGCTGTAAAATCTTCGTGTTTCGGTTGCCGTTCGCAGCCCCACGCTCAAAACGGTCATATTCTTTCATTGTCTGATAGTCGAGGTCTTTTCTATCAACGACAAACAACACCTTATCCACGTAAGGCAAGCGAGAAGCGAGCTGTGCGGTCTTAAACGAAGTCAGTGTCTTGCCACTGCCTGTGGTGTGCCAGATATAACCGCCCGCTTCCGTGCGACCCATCTTTTTGTAGTTGGTTGCCACCTCAATGCGATTGATGATACGTTCTGTGGCGACAATCTGATAGGGGCGCATCACGAGCAGCAGATTTTCGTTCGTCAGTACGCAATACTTCGTGAGAATATTTAAGAGAGTGTGCTTTTGGAAGAATGTCCTCGTGAAGTCCACAAGGTCAGGAATTACCTTGTTGTTCGCATCGGCCCAGAATGAAGTGAATTCGAAGCTGCTGCTTGTCTTTTGAACTTTCTTCTTGCCGTCCCGCTCTTTGATGGCACTGATGCGAGTGGTGTTCGAGTAATATTTGGTGTGTACGCCGTTGCTGATAACAAACAGCTGCACGTATTCGTACAAACCGCTCGCTGCCCAGAAGCTGTCTCGTTGATACCGCTCGATTTGGTTGAATGCTTCTTTCAGAGCAACGCCACGGCGTTTGAGCTCGATATGTACCAGGGGAAACCCGTTGACGAGAACTGTCACGTCGTAGCGATTGGCGTGGTTGCCGCTGTTTTCGACATACTGATTGATGACTTGCAAGGAGTTGTTGTGAATGTTCTTCTTGTCGATGAGCGTAATGTTCTTGCTTGAACCGTCGTCACGCTTCAGCACTTGCACATTGTCTTCTTGGATAAGTCTCGTCTTTTCCACGATGCCAGCGTTGGAGTTTGCCAAGTTCTGGTCGAAAAAGCGTTGCCATTCATCGTCCGAGAACGTGTAGCCGTTTAAGCGTTCAAGTTGCTCGCGCAAGTTTTTGACCAGCTCATCTGAAGAATGAATCTGCAGATAGGTATAGCCCTGTTCTGTCAGCTGCTTGATAAACGCCGCTTCCAGTTGCACTTCGCTTTGATAAGCATCCGAGCGAGTTTGCTGGGGTTCGTATTCCGATACAACAGTCGCTTCGCTGGTTGAAACGATTATGTTATATTGGCTCATGCACTCAACTCCTTAAAGGTCAGTAGTTTATCTCTATAATACTCATACTGCTTTTGTCTGGCTTCGATTTCTGCGGGCAGACCTGCGGAAATGTCATTACAAAGAAGTTCAAAACGGTCAAGAATAGCAACTATGCGTTCTTGTTCCTCGATAGGGGGAACAGGAAAAGCATTTAACATCGGTCTGCGAATAGATGCAACCGACCCTTGAAACATTGTTTTCTGGATATACGGAAGAAAAGCAGACTTCATATAGTAAAAGTAGTATTTAGGAAGTACATCTGGCGTATTTATGTGAATACGATATGCTCTTTGGTGAAGTGCATATTTACCCTCAACAAAGTGATATACTTTGCCAACACCAACACCATCACCATCACCAACGGTAATAATTGCTGTTTCGTCATATTCGTACTCGTTTTTACGCAATGGCTCTTGGGAACGAACATAGAAAGGATATTCGCCATCTTCCAGGCCCTCATTGCCTGTTCCTATATCTGCGATTTCGCCCAACTTAAACCACTTTATCGCATTACTTCGTCGAGTCTGTCTGTCTGTCGGCAGCATCATCAAATGTTAAGAGCAAATCTCTGTAATATTCGTATTGCTTCTGCCTTGCTGTAAGCTCCGCTGTAAGCTCCGCTGTAAGCTCCGTGAAATTGTCCAATATACGGACAATTTCACCCTGTACCTCAATGGGTGGTACAGGAACAATAAGGTCTTCAATAACAATTCTCGATAGTCGAGGAATACTTGCTTTTCTTACTTTCGAGAACAGAAAAGGTTGCTTCCAAAGTAGGAAATGATAGATATATCTATTGATAACAGATTTGCCGCATACAATAGGGAAACAATCGTCTGCTGCCCAAAAAACTTCTTTACAATAGCCGACTTCTCCTGCCGCTCCAGCACCGATAACAAATGTTGTTTCTGCAGGGTAATTGTATTCTGTGTGATACCCCATAGATGTCAAACTGTTTTGGAATACAGGAAATCCGTTATCGTGGGATAATTGCTGTTTAACAACTCGCCGACCTCGTTCAACGTTGGCAACTTCAGAAAGTTTTTTGTGTTCAACACCGTTAGGACACAGTTCGCTTATCAATCTTTCTAATTCACTCATTATTGCACCTCGATTTCCGCAATAATCTTGCTGATTTCTGCACGAAGCATATTTTCACGGGCAACAATTTCTTCAATCTGGGCGTTTAGAACCGCTATATCAATGACCTCTCTGGTGTCCTCTGCTTCAACATAGGTGCTCACCGAAAGGTTATAATCATTCTCCTTAACTTCATCGTAAGCAACTAGACGTGCAAAATAGTCTTTGCTTTCACGACTGGTGTATTCTGCCACGATGGTTTCGATATTTTGGGGAGTGAGTTTATTGTTGTTTGTGACCTTGACACACTCGTTGGTGGCATCGATGAAGAGTATGTTGTTGTCTTTTTTGCCCTTTTTCAGCACCATAATGCAAGTCGCAATGGAAGTGCCGAAGAACAGATTGCTCGGAAGTTGAATGATGCAATCGACAAAGTTGTTGTCAATCAGATACTTGCGTATTTTTTGTTCTGCACCGCCGCGATACATAATGCCGGGGAAACAAACGATAGCCGCCGTGCCGTTCGAAGCAAGCCACGACAGCGAATGCATAATAAATGCCATATCTGCTTTGCCTTTGGGCGCCAGAACGCCCGCAGGAGAAAAACGAGGGTCACTGATTAAGGTCGCACTGTCATCGCCCACCCACTTGATGGAATAAGGGGGATTGGAGACAATCAGTTCGAAGGGCTCATCATCCCAGTGAGCAGGGCTGACAAGCGTATCTTCACAAGCCACATCGAACTTATCAAAGCCCACATCGTGCACGAACATATTGATTCTGCAAAGGTTGTAGGTTGTGATATTGATTTCCTGTCCGAAGAAGCCTTGACGAACGCCGTCTTTGCCAAGAACGCTTTGTGCTTTCAGCAGCAGCGAACCCGAGCCGCAAGCAGGGTCATAGACTTTGTTCACTTCGGTCTTACCGACTGTGCCAAGTCTTGTCAGCAGTTCGGACACTTCCGAGGGCGTGAAAAATTCACCACCCGATTTACCTGCGTTGGAAGCATACATCGTCATCAGATATTCGTAGGCATCGCCGAACGCATCGATTGCGTTGTTCTTGTATGCCAGATTCATATCCGCAATACCGTTCAGAATTCGGACAAGGCGCTCGTTTCTTTTGGCAACTGTGCTGCCGAGCTTGTTGCTATTCACGTCGAAGTCATCGAACAGACCTGCAAAATCGTCTTCGGCTTCGCTGCCTTTGGCGCTATCCTCAATATGAGCAAAGACACGCTCAAGCGTTTCGTTCAGATTCTCATCCGCTGCCGCTCTTGCACGAACGTTACAGAATAATTCACTGGGGAGAATGAAAAAGCCCTTTTCTTGAATCAGACCCGCTCGTGCTTCTTCTGCTTCTTCATCCGACATTGTAGCATAGTCAAAAGACGTGTTGCCTGCTTCAATTTCCCCTGCATTGATGTACGCCGCAAAATTTTCAGAGATATAGCGATAGAACATAGCTCCCAGAACATAGCTCTTGAAATCCCAACCATCGACAGCACCACGCAAATCATCCGCAATCGCCCAAATGGCACGATGCAGTTCAGCACGTTCCTGTTCTTTCCGAGTATCTGCCATATCGATACGCCCCTTTGTGTTTATAGTCTTCCAAGGTTCAGTATAGCACGAGAGCGGGACAAAATCCAGAAAATTTTATATAAAATTGTAGATTATACGACTGCCGTTGTCGTATATTGAAAGAATGTGTGTGAGGAAGAGAATGAGAGCTTTAGGTGAGAAGTTAGGGACTGCCGCCTGTCCCACAAATATATATACAATATCAAAACAAAAGAAACGCAAAGAAAGAGAATTTCATAGTTTCGAAAAGAGTATCAATAATAACCCTTATAATAGTATATAGAATATAAGAGAAACCCAATAGGAATAAGGCTTTTTAGCCCATCGGCACCACCTAAGTGGGAATAATAGCAGAAATAAAAAATGCCCTTGCAGAACGAATCTGCAAAGGCATTTATTTGTTGTTGGCGAGGATACGAAAGTGTGTCCTTTTGGGACTACACGAGAGTGTCCTTCGACAGCGAGATTTATTCCCACTCAATCGTGCCGGTGGGCTTCGGGGTGAGATCGAGGAGGACACGGTTGATGCCGTCGACTTCCGCGGTGATGCGGGCGGTGATCTTGTGAAGTACCGCATAGGGGATCTCTTCGATGGTGGCGGTCATCGCGTCCTTGGTGTTGACGGCGCGGATGATGGCGGGCCAGCCTTCGTAACGCATCTCGTCCTTGACGCCGACACTCTTCATGTCGGGGACAGCGACGAAATACTGCCACACGGTTTCAGCAAGACCGCAGTTGTCAAACTCCTCGCGGAGGATCGCATCGGCTTCACGCAGAGCGTGCAGGCGGTCGCGGGTGATCGCACCGAGGCAACGTACGCCGAGGCCGGGGCCGGGGAACGGCTGACGGTACACCATCGCGTGAGGCAGACCGAGCGCTTCGCCGACAACGCGGACTTCGTCTTTATACAGCAGCTTGAGCGGCTCAACAAGCGACATCGCCATGTCTTCGGGCAGACCGCCGACATTGTGGTGACTCTTGACGGGCTTGCCGCTTTCGGCGGCTTTGATGGATTCGAGAATGTCGGGATAGATGGTGCCTTGCGCGAGGAAGCGGATACCGTCAAGCTTGGCGGCCTCCTCGTCGAACACCTTGATGAATTCGCCGCCGATGATCTTGCGCTTTTGTTCGGGATCGGCAACACCGGCGAGCAGATCGAGGAAACGGTCGGTGGCATCGACGTAGATCAGGTTGGCGTCGAGGCCCTCACGGAACACCTTGATGACGTCTTCGCTTTCGCCCTTGCGCATCAGACCGTGGTTGACGTGCACGCAAACGAGTTGCTTGCCGATGGCTTTGATAAGCAACGCGGCGACGACCGAGCTGTCAACACCGCCCGACAAGGCGAGAAGCACGTTTTTATCGCCGACCTGCGCGCGGACGGCAGCGATTTGTTCGTCGATGAATTGATCGGCGAGCTCTTTGGTGGTAATGCGCGGCATGGTATCGGGTCTTTTATTGCTGTCCATTGTCATTCCCTCCGTTTTATGTGATCAATCGTTGGTGTAGTTATCGAAATAACCTTGCACAAGGACGACGGGAGTGCCCTTGTCGCCCGAGCCGCTGGTCAGGTCGCACAGCGAGCCGATCAGATCGGTCAGCTGACGCGGGGTGGTGCCTTGAGAAGCCATGTTGCCCACCAGGTTATCCTGCTTGTCGCGGATGCTCTTCGAGATAGCGGCTTTGAGTTCTTCGCCGGACAGATCCCTGAAATCGTTGTCGGCGAGGTATTTCAGCTTGAGCTCGTTGGGGGTACCGATCAGACCGTCGGTGAAAGCGGGGGAGACGACGGGGTCAGCCAGCTCCCAGATCTTACCCTGCGGATCCTTGAAGGCACCGTCGCCGTACACCATCACTTCAACGTGCTTGCCGCAAGCGTCAAGCACGCGCTTCTGGATGTCGAGGACGAGATCCTTGCATTCGCGGGGGAACAGCTTGATGGAATCCTCGGTCGATTTGTTCGAGCCGAGCAGACCGTAACGCTCGTTGTAGCCGCTGCCGTTAACGGGAGCGGTGAGAATATCGTCAAGACCGCACACCACTTTGGCACCGGCCGCCTTGAGAATGCGCTTGGTGCGGGCGCGGGTGTGGATATCGCAGGTAAGGACACAATCGGTGTAATTCAGAATGGCTTTTGCCTGGTTGGCAAAGATGATCTCCACCTCAGCGCCCATCTCGCGAATGAGGTCGCCGTAGTATGCGACATAATCAACGCCCGTGAATTCGTGGCGGTTGTCGCCGAACAGCTCACGGTAGCGCTCAAGAGTCAGCACATCGGAATAGGGATTGACACCCGCTTCGTCGAGCTTGTCGAGGCTGACAAGGCCGTTGCCGACTTCATCAGAGGGATACGACAGCATCAGTACGATTTTTTTGGCACCCTTGGCGATACCGCGCAGGCAGATCGCAAAGCGATTGCGGGAAAGGATCGGGAAGATGACACCGACGGTTTCGCCGCCGAGCTTTGCTTTCACGTCCTCGGCGATCGCATCGACAGAGGCGTAGTTACCCTGAGAGCGAGCAACGATGGATTCGGTCAGCGCGATGACATCGCGGTCGCGCAAGGCGAAGCCTTCCGATGCGGCGGCGTCCAGAACGCTGTCCGCGACGATGGCGGCGAGATCATCACCCTGACGAATGATGGGGCAACGAATGCCACGGGACACGGTGCCGACTTTGCGGGTGGATTGAGACATAGGACAGTCTTCCTTTCTGATGGCATTTGCCGGTATCCGGCAAACGCTTGGTCGTAGCTTGTGTACGTTGGTATTATAAACCCTCATGCATCATCTTGCAAGAGGTTTTTTTGACATTCGGCAAGAAATATCCTGCAGAAAAGCCCGGACATAATCGACGAAAATGCCGGAAAATGACGGTTTCACAAGACAAATGTTGCAAATATATCACTCGTCTGCTTCTCCGAGTGACAGGGTGGAGCGTTCTTCTGCGGCACATTCCATCACATCGGCGATCTCGCGATATTTTTTCGCGCGCAGAGCAAACACCAGCACGGGAACAGGCAGAAGAAGCGGCAGGGCGGCGGAATAATACCGCACGAGCATAGTGGTGAAATCGAGACCTTTGCCGATGACGGTGCTGCCGACCTGACGTTCCACATAGGGGAACAGCGATTGGATCTCAAGGAAAAACACCACAAAGAATGCCGCTCCGACGAGAGCCACGCCCCAGCCGATGAGCGAAAGCCACGGCTTTTTGACACAGGTCAGCACAAAGAAGAACAGCAGTCCGACGGTGATGAGGGAGACGGCGATCGCGCCCATCGGCAGGATCGTTGTCAGTCTCGCGATTTCGTCGGGGCTTTCGTTGGCATAGACGCCGCTTTGCAGGTTGCCGTTCATGGTGGCTTGCGTGATGACCTGCATGATGAGAATGAGCGCCCACGCGATGAGCATCAGCACCCCGATCGTCAAAGCGATCGTGTGGAAGTGCTTGGCGGTTGCCCGCGCACGAAGAACGTGCTTATTTTCGGATTTGTGCGCTTTTCTGGCACGCGCGCCTTTTCCCATGATGTCAACTCCTTAAAGGGTGGGTGATTTCATCACAAAATACACATCTACTATACCAAATTTTAAAGCGGTTTGCAATGTTTTTTGCACAAAAAACGTTTTTTTCACAGAATTATCAAATAAGATTGCAAAAAAGTTGAAATGCGGTTAAAATATTGTTCATACACATAGGAAAAAATCTGTTACAATAAAAAGAGATGAACACTATCTGAGAGGAGACGATGCAAATGGCTGTGCCCAAGATCATGATTGCCGATGACGATAACAATATTTGCGAATTGCTCAGACTGTACCTCGAAAAAGACGAATATTCCGTGGTGATCGCGCACAACGGCGCGCAGGCACTCGAACTGTTCACCCGTGAAAACCCCGACCTTATCCTGCTCGATGTGATGATGCCCGAGCTTGACGGTTGGCAGGTGTGCCGCGAGATTCGCAAAAAGAGTGCGTGCCCCATTATCATGCTCACCGCCAAGAGCGAAGTGTTTGACAAGGTGCTCGGACTGGAGCTGGGGGCTGATGACTATATCGTCAAGCCGTTTGAGACCAAGGAAGTGATGGCGCGTGTCAAAGCGGTGCTTCGCCGCGTCAATCCCGATGACCGTCGCGAAAAACGCGAGGTCAGCTATGAAAACCTGTATATCAACATGGAAAATTATGAGCTTCGTGTGTGCGGTGAACAAATCAGCACGCCGCCCAAAGAAATGGAGCTGATTTTCCACCTCGCCAGCAATCCCAACCGCGTGTACACCCGCGACCAGCTTCTTGACGAGGTGTGGGGCTTTGAATACTACGGTGACAGCCGCACGGTGGACGTCCATGTCAAACGCCTCAGAGAAAAGCTCGACGGCGTGTCGGAGAAATGGAATCTCAAAACCGTGTGGGGCGTTGGCTACAAATTCGAAGTAAAGGAATGATCCGCTCATGTTCAAGAGCGTGTTTTCCAAATATTTTACGCTGATGGCGTGCCTGCTCGGCGTGGCGATGCTGGTGCTCGGTTGCGTGCAGTTGTTTTTCTTCAACAATTACTGGATCGATGAAAAGCGCACACAGCTTTGTGAAAACGCCAGTCATATTTCTCAGCATACGGCGGGCAATATCGTCAAGGGCGACAAAGCAAACAGCTTCCGCATCCGCGATGTACGCTCGGTCAGCGTGACGGTCAACATGGTCGCCAAGGCCATCGATGCAGATGTGATGATCGTCAATACGGCGGGCGAACTGCTCATCGGATCGGACGATATCTACGGTCGTGTGAGTTCCGTGCCGATGACGTTGCTTGACGAGGTCGGCTGGGACTACTTTACGGTTGGTGACATGAACGGACGGTTTTCGTCACAGCAATACATCGCCGCGACCCCCATCATGGCACAGACGGATGTGTGTGTCGGTTATGCGATCGTGGCGGCCTCGGCGGACAACCTGTTCGAATACACCAAGGACACGCTGTACACGTACCTTATGTCGGCGTTATCCGTTATGTTTGTGTTTACCATCATCATCTATATCGTCACGTACCGCATGGTCAAGCCTCTTCGTGAAATGGCGGCGGCGACCAAAGCCTTTGCAGAGGGCGATTTCAGTTATCGCATCAAGGTCAAGGGTCGCGATGAGATCGCGGTGCTGACGACGGCGCTGAACTCCATGGCGGATTCGCTCGCGACGACGGAAAGCATGAGCCGCAGTTTTGTGGCGAATATTTCTCATGAACTGAAAACGCCCATGACCACCATCAGCGGCTTTGTTGATGGTATTCTCGACGGCACGATCCCACCCGATCGACAGGAGCACTATCTGCGGATCGTGTCGGACGAGGTCAGACGCCTGTCGCGGCTCGTCAAGGCGATGTTGGAGCTGTCCCGTATCGACAACGGCAGTGTGGCGCTCAAGCCTGTGACCTTTGATCTGACGGACACGGCGCTCTCGGCGTTGCTCTCGTTTGAACAGCGCATCGATGAGAAGCACATCGAGATCGACGGTATTTCCGAATGTGAGCGGGTGCTTGTGAACGCCGACCGCGATCTGATCGGACAGGTGGTGTATAACCTGCTCGACAATGCGGTGAAATTCGTCGATGTCGGCGGCACCATCACCGTGCGCGTGTTCCGAGCAGACGGACGGGTGTACTGCACCATCAAAAACAGTGGTGCGGGCTTGTCTGCCGAAGAGATGCCGCGCGTGTTTGAGCGTTTTTACAAGACCGATCGTTCGCGTGGTTTGGATAAAACCGGCGTCGGCTTGGGATTATATATTGTGAAATCGGTCATCAACCTCCACAACGGCGAGATCACCGTTCGTTCTGTGGAAGGAGATTACTGTGAATTTGTGTTCTGGTTGCCCGAGGAAACGGCGGCCGCCAAAACCGACAAATCGTAAAAAAGCACATAGAATCGCTGTCTTATGACAGTCTTTGGAAGAAAGGTAGGAATCCGCCATGTCTGAATGGTTCGATGAAACTCACCGAAACGCCGATGAGGAAGCGGTCGCTTCGGAACAAACGCCCGTCGCAGAGGAAACGGCAATGCCTTCCGAGGAGCAACCGACACAGGTGGGTGAACAAGCGCCTGTGACGATCGACGAACAACCGTCGACGGTCGAGCAACCTGTGGTTGAACAGCCTGTTGAACAGCCGACGGCTGTTCCCGTGCAGCAACCTCCCGTGGCACCGCCGTCTGTGCCGTATTACGGCACGCCGATGCCGCAACAGCCGTATTATCGTCCGCCGTATACTCAGCAACAGCCTGTGCCCGCTCCCGTGGCACCGCAAAAGAAAAAGTCGGGCAGCAACGTGCCGATCATCGTGATGGCGGTGCTGTGCGGCGTGTGTCTGATCGGTACGATGGTGTTTGCCGCGCTGGTGTTCACCGGTGTCATCACCCCGAACGTTCAGACGGAAAGCACGGGTGTCAACGACAGTAACCGCGGTACGCTTACGAGCGACGACCCCAACGAGAACGCCCCGTCCATCGTGATCAACGGTGTCCCCGAATACGATGACGGCGGGTTGTCGACGGCGGAAATTGTGGCAAAAAATGCCGATTCGACCGTGATGCTGACAATGTATGACGAGTACAGCAACGCGTACAACAATTACTACGACTACTATTTCGGCTATGGCTACGGCGGTTCGGACGAGCTCGTTGAGGTCGGTTCCGCGTCGGGTATCATTTATTCCGCGGACGGCTATATCCTCACGAACAGCCATTGCGTTTATGATGAAGAGTCTCAGGAAGAATATGCGCGCATTGTGGTGACGCTGTATAACGGCGACGAATACGATGCGCAGATCATCGGTTACGATCCCACAACGGATCTGGCGGTCATCAAAATCGCGGCGAGCGATCTGGTTCCCGCTGAGTTCGGCGATTCCTCCAAGGTCAACATCGGCGATCGTGTGGTGACGTTGGGCAACTCCGGCGGCCTGGAATGGTCGGCATCTCAAGGCATTTTGTCCGGTCAGGCGCGTGATGTCTATGAAGACACGGGCTATGCCATCAAATGCCTGCAGGTAGACGCGGTCATCAACCCCGGCTCGTCGGGCGGCCCGTTGTTCAACGCAAGCGGTCAGGTCATCGGCATCAACTCCGCGAAGATCGTGTTGGACGGTTATGAGGGTCTTGGCTTCTCCATTCCGATCAACGAGGCGAAATCGGTCATCGATGATCTGGCAAAGTACGGCTATGTGAAAAACCGCGTGTCGCTCGGCATCACGGGCTACACGGTCGAGTCGATCGGCTATGAGGGCTTTATCATCGACTCCATCGGTCAGAAATCCGCGCTCAAAGGTACGGCCGCCAAGGAAGGCGACATCATCATCAAGGTGAACGGCGAGCGCGTCATGAACTATGAGGAGATGCGCGATCAGCTGACCTCCCACAATGTCGGTGATACCATCACCCTCACGCTTCTCCGACTGGATCGCCACACCCGCGAGGTGAAGGAATTCGACATCACAGTCAAGCTGCAGGAAGCGACCAATTAACCGTAAAAAAAGCACCCTTCGGGGTGCTTTTTTAATAGGAAATTTTAGAGAATATTATGTTACAATCAATGTTGTGGACGGCGTCCTGCGTTCTTTGACAAAAGGCAACATCACATTAAAGTTCCTTGACAATCAAATATTGTATAAAGATTCGAGCGGCACGACGCCCTATTGGTTTGTGACCAACGCCCAAAACGATATCGTCGGTATCATTGACGCAAACGGCAACTATGTGGTACAATATACCTATGATAGTTGGGGCGCACCGCTCACCGTCACAGGCTCAATGGCAACCACCCTCGGCACACTGAATCCTTTCCGCTACCGCGGATATATCTATGATGACGAAACGGGATTCTAGTATTGCCAAAGCAGATATTATGATCCTGTAGTCGGTCGGTGGTTGAACGTGGATGGCATTTTACCCGGTGTTGGTGGAGATGCGTTGGGCTATAATGGGTATGCGTATTGCATGAATAATCCGCTTGAGTTTCACACGGGAGTTACCAATACATCGATAGTCGGAGTTAATATATACGATGTGTTTGATGAAGTTTATAGCAATATCATGTTGTGGTAACCGATGATGGATAAGGTGCATTATACGGGGGGGAGAAACAGTGTCGTTGTCAAAATATATGAAAATCATCTATGCGTTCGCAACGGTGTTCGGGACGATTATGCTGTTTTGCATGGTCATGAGACTTTCGGGGAGAGTGATTGATCCTCAAAATGGATTTGCGGTGGATACTGTCGGAAAAGTGTATATCGGTGATACGAAAAAGATTTACGTGTATGAGCAGGGCGTTTGTGTAGATACCATTGATCCTCAAACAAACCGAGCGTATCTTTTTACTGTTATTGATGGAAACAAAATATTGTTATCGACGGCAAGGTATATCTATACATTGGATTTAATGGGAGAGGTGCTTTCGAAAACACCCGACCTCGGGACAGCAATGTATAATCAATTGAACGCACACAAAGGAACGTTTGTTGCAGGTGATGGTACGGTATATGTTGCAGAATATCCGATGGGCAGGTTTCAGATCACAGATGGTTCGCGTAGAATTTATCAGTTGCCGGTGTTAGATTATATCGTGGAAATGTTGTATGACATATCGTTTATATGTACGATGGTGTTTGCGCTGTATATTGCTATTAGGCGATTGTCACATATCCTTCGTTTTCGTAAAACAGGTGGCATAAAAACAGATACCACAACAGGTGAAGAGAGTTTTCGTAGCACCTTTGAAAAATGAATAAAGAACGGTAAGATTGCCGAGAAGGAGTAATTGGGAATGAGAAAATGGATGATATGTTTTATAATTGCTTTAATGAGTTTTAGTTTATTTGGATGTAGCAAAAGCACAACACATTCGCCGTCATCAATACCATCTCCTTTGATTTCGAATGAAACCGAAACAGAGACACGTTCTATGACAATTTATCAGATATCTCTTGAAGCGTTTGATGAGTTTATGGAGAAGCGCTCGATCACATTATTACAGAGTGGCGACAGCTACACTTATCCGGGTGACGATGATTGGTATTTTACGTGGGGTGGTGGGAAATGGGATATTGGCAATGAGCTGATTGAATTTTCGACAAACGGATTGGCACCCTACTTGCAGAATAATGGCGTTGACGGAGACATCGTGGAATACGTTGTTTTCGAAGCGCCGTACGTGCCGATTACGATCTGGGTAAAAACAACGGAGACGGAAGCGTTTGTGACAGTCAATGAACAACTAACCGATTCCAACTACACTTATCGGTTTTATACAACATCCGTTTATGAAGAACGGTTTCGACGTAGAGAGGCCGAACTGTATGTGTTGGGACAGCCTGTGTTAAGTAATACAACGGTGCTGATGAACGAAAAACACGCGATCTTGCCGATGATGGCAACGATGAAAATGTTCGGTGCAGTGGTGACGCAAATATCGGAAGTGGAATTTACGATTGCCTTTTCGGAAAAGCAATATACGCTGAATATCAAGGATGAAACATATTGTGAGAATGCCGAAAACTCATATAATACACTTTTTTTGTTGGGTGGTGTAACCGTTGTATATGAGGAGAATGGCGAGATGATGATAAATGACGTGTTATTGGAAGGCTTACTGTCAGATGTAGGTTGTCCTGTTGACATTACTTGTGATATACAAAACGATGTTGTGTCGATTACGAACAGATGATGCAAAACATGAAAACACAGGGGACGGTTCCTTGTGATGAGCGAACCGTCCCCACAGCACCTTTGAAAAATGAATAAGGAACTGCAAGGTTGTTGTTGCCGACGGAGAGGGCGAAAATCCCGCACCGATGTCGCGTCAACGCACTTACCATGTAGGGGAGGCTATCAGACTCCCGCGCTCAAAGATTCTTCGCTTGCGCTCAGAATGACAGGAGAAATGTCTGTCACCCGCGAGGACGCATCGGAATGTCGGAGAATACACAACAAAAAAGCCACGCATTTCGCGTGGCTTTTATATATATATCGGGATTTATTCGGCAACCTCGGCAGGGGTGATGCGGGAGAGGAAGGGGAAGGCTTCGACAATGTAGCCGTTGCCGTCATCAAGTTCGAGATAGGTGAGCGTGAGGGTGTCCTCGGCGGTTTTGAGGTTGCCTTCGATCGTGACCTCCACGGTGATGCGCTGTGCCTCATCGACGGCGGTCAGCTTGATGCCGTAGGTGTCGCAGATGGTGTGGATCTGTTCGTCGGAAAGGTCTTCGTCATCGGTCACATCGTGAGAAAAGTTGATGTCCGTGCCGTATTTGCCGTACATATCCTCCGCGTGTACAAACGCATTCTTTTCCAGATAGGCGGTAGTGTCGGTTTTGGAAGAGCCGCCGTTTTGGGCGACCCATTCCCATACGCCGTCGGGGGCAAGCTGTCCGACAGCCGCGGCATCATACATATAGCTTGCTTTGATGTACTGCTCGACGGCGTTGTCCATCGCGCCTTTTCCCGAGAAAAAGACGACAAGCAGAACGATGATCAGTATAACGGAAACGGCAATGCCGATATAGACGGGGAGTTGTTTGGCAGAAAAACGGGGAGCGGAAGAGGTTTCGCTCACGACGATCATTCCTTTCAAAAAAGTATATATTCAGTATACCTGTGACGGCGGTTTTTGTCAAGGAGACGACCGACAGGAAAAAAGAGGCGTTTCCTTTTCGGAAACGCCTCTTTGACATCGGATACGGATTATCGACGACGCTCGATGGCGGGGACGACCGCTTTGATGGTATCGAGCAGGGTTTCGACCGCTTCGTCGAGCGGCGTGTCGAGACTGCAGCCGGCGGCACGGATATGACCGCCGCCGCCGAGTTCCTTGCAGATCGCCGCGGCATCGGCGTGGTTGCCGGTGCGCAGGCTGATCTTGAACTCGCCGCTTTCCTTTTCACGCATGGTGATACCCACCCACACGCCTTCGATCTGACGGGGCAGGGGAGCGAGTCCCTCCATGTCGTTTTCGCGGGCGTGGCTTTTCTCGATCATGTCGAGGGTGATCGGCATGACCGCCACACGACCGTCGAGATAAAAGCGCATTCCCGCCAGAGCCAGCCGTTCCAGCTCCACGCGGGCGCGGGACTTGATGTCGAACATGACGCGGTTGATCATCTCCGCGCGCACGCCGACGTCCATCAGGTCTGCCGCCATGCGATGTGCATAAGCATCGGCATTGGCATACTTGAAGCAACCGCTGTCGGTGGCGATACCGGTGTACAGGCATTCGGCGATCTCACTGTCGAAGGGGATCGCCATCTCTCTGAGAACCTCACAGACCACCATCGCCGCCGCCGCGTAATCGGGCTTTAACAGCAGATTGTCGGCGTATTCGGTGTTGGAGCCGTGATGGTCGATACACAGGGCGATGCGCCCTTCGTAGGTCTCTTTGAGCGAACCGAGCAGTTTATCGTCGGCAACGTCCACCGCCACGATACATTGCGGTTCAAATGCCTCGAGTGTCATCGGTTCGGTCAGATAATCGTATTTTTCGGGGATCTCGTCCGCGCATTCCACGCGGGCGCGTTTGCCCAGGGAACGAAGCGCACGGCACAGCGCAAAGCCACTGCCGAGCGTGTCGCCGTCGGGATATTGATGGGTGAGAATGACGACGTCCTGAGCCTCTTTGAGCATGGCGGCGGCTTCCGCCACGGTGATTCTGCGGCTCATGCGTCTTCCTCCTCATCGGGTGTGTTGCGTTTGAGCGAATGAAGAGTCGCGGACAGCTTCGCGCTGTAAGCGATGGAATCGTCCGCCACAAAGCGCAGTTCGGGAACGTGACGAAGCTTCAGTGCAAAGCCCAGCTCGCGGCGCATATAGCCTGCCGCAGAGGCGAGTCCCTTCACCGCCGCTTTGGCGGCGTCCATGCCGTCCATGGAGCTGACATACACGGTGGCGTAGGAAAGATCGTTGGTCACTTCCACGCGCACGATGGATAACATGGTACCGCTCACGCGCGGGTCCTTGACGGTGCGCAGAATGGCGGTCAGCTCGCGGGAGATATCCTCGCGAATGCGATCACTGCGATGTCCTGCCATAAGAATCAGACTCCTTTCTTGTGGTGTCTTTCAAGCGACGGTCAGTCGCGGTATTCCTCGATGATGTAGGCTTCGTAAATGTCGCCTTCCTTGATGTCCACCGTCTTCTCAAGACCGATACCGCATTCGTAGCCGGCGGCGACCTCCTTCTGGTCGTCCTTGAAGCGCTTGAGGGAGACCATCTTGTCGTCGGCGATGATGATACCTTCGCGCACGACGCGAATGAGGTCGTTGCGGCAGATCTTGCCGTCGAGGACATAGCAACCGGCAATGATGCCGGCACCGGTGATCTTGAACACGTTGCGCACTTCGACGCGGCCGTGCATGACCTCGCGGGTCTTGGGAGCGAGCATGCCCTTCATGGCGGTGGAGATCTCGTCGATGCAGTCATAGATGATGCGATACAGACGCATATCGACGTTGTCGTGCTTGGCGGCTTCCGCGGCGAGCGGATCGGGACGCACGTTGAAGCCGACGATGATGGCGCCTGCGGCACCCGCGAACATGACGTCGCCCTCGGTAACGGCACCGACCGCACCGTGGATCACGCGCACGCGCACTTCCTCGTTGGACAGCTTCTGGAGAGACTGGGTGACCGCTTCCACAGAGCCCTGCACGTCCGCTTTGACGATGACCTTGAGTTCCTTGACTTCGCCCTGTTGCATCTGATCGAACAGGTTGTCGAGGGTGACCTTCTGATACTGATCGAACATCGCCTGCTTTTGCTCCTGACGGCGGTTTTCAACCAGCTCGCGAGCCAGACGCTCGTCGGTAACGGCGTTGACGATATCGCCCGAGGCGGGAACTTCGTCAAGACCCATGATCTCAACCGGCACAGAGGGGCCGGCGGTGTTGATCTTGCGACCCTGGCTGTTGACCATGGCGCGCACACGACCGACGGTCGTACCCGCGACGATGATGTCGCCGGCTTTGAGGGTGCCGTTCTGCACGAGCACCGTGGCGATGGGACCGCGGCCTTTGTCCAGACGGGATTCGATGACGATACCCTTGGCGGCGCGGTTGGGGTTGGCTTTCAGCTCGCGCATTTCCGCAACGAGCAGGACATTTTCGAGAAGGTCGTCAAGACCCATGCCGGTCTTGGCAGACACGGGCACGCAGATGACGTCGCCGCCCCACTCTTCGGGCACCAGTTCGTGCTCGGTGAGCTGTTGCATGATGCGGTCGGGGTTGGCGGTGGGCTTATCCATTTTGTTGATGGCCACGACGATGGAGACACCCGCGTCCTTGGCGTGGTTGATCGCTTCGATCGTTTGCGGCATGATGCCGTCATCGGCGGCGACAACCAGAATGGCGATATCGGTCGCTTGCGCACCGCGGGCACGCATGGCGGTAAAGGCGGCGTGACCGGGGGTGTCGAGGAAGGTGATGGTCTGACCGTTGCACTCGGCCTGATAAGCGCCGATGTGCTGGGTGATGCCGCCCGCTTCGCCGGCGGTGACACTGGTCTTGCGAATGGCGTCGAGAATGGAGGTCTTGCCGTGGTCAACGTGACCCATGACCACAACGATGGGATCACGCGGCACGAGTGCGGAATCGTCGTCTTCACTGTCGTCGATGATGCGCTCTTCGATGGTGACGACCACTTCGCGCTCCACCTTGGTGTGGAATTCTTCGGCAACGAGGAACGCGGTGTCGAAGTCGATCTCTTCGTTGATGCTGACCATCATGCCCATCATCATCAGCTTTTTGATGACTTCGGCAGAGGTCGCTTTCAGACGGGAGGCAAGCTCGCCGACGGTGATGGATTCACCGACCGTGATGGTGAGTTGCTTCTTCTTGCGCTCGCGCTCGATGCGGTCCATGCGCTCCTTCTCGGTCTCGCGACGGCGCTGGGGCTTGCGATATTCCTGAGAGCGCTGGTTGATTTTTTGCTTTTTCACGGCACCGCCGTCACCGCGCACGCGGCTGGAGGTCTGTGCCATCATATCGAATTTTTCATCGTAGCGACCGACGTCCACCTGCGGTGTGCGAGTGTCAACGGTGCGACGTTCGACGGGCGCTTTGGGAGCGGCGTCGGTTTTTTCCTTCTTCTTTTTGGGCTGGCGATTGGGGATCACGACAGCGGAAGCTTCGGGTTCCTTGCCTGCGGCACGGGCGGCGGCGGCCTTTTCCTGTGCTTCCTTGGCGGCGGCTTCGATCGCGGCGGCTTCCGCGGCACGGCGAGCCTCTTCGGCGGCCGCTTTCTCGGCGGCTTCCTTCTGACGGCGCTCTTCCGCCTTGGCGAAATAGGCATCAAAGCTCTCCGCTTCGTATTCCTTGGTGAAATGTTCGAAGATCCAATCGAGTTCGTCGGTCTCGAGCGCGCTCGCACTCTTGCGCGGCGTGTCGGAGAAACCGGCGAGGATCTCGGTGATTTTTTTGCTGGGGACATTGAAATCCTTGGCAACATCGCTGACGCGGTATTTGATCATCATAGGCTATCTTCCTCCTTATTTACGATGCAGTAAGAACGAATGGCTTTGGCAAATCCGTCATCGCACACGGCCGCAACAGCAACGGGCTTCTGAAACCCGACAGCGGCGGCGACGGCGGAACGGTCAAAGGGCAGGCGAGCTACATCGGCGTGATGCTGTGCCGCGCAAAACCGACATTCTTTTTCGGTTTTCGGGGAGCAATCGTCAGCCACCACAATGAGCGCCGCTTCGCCGCTTTTGACGGCGGACACGGCGGCATCAAAGCCGAGGGTGAGTTTCCCCGCGCGTTTGGCCATGCCGAGAAGACCGTGGAGCTTATGCGGTGTGGTCATCGTTTCTGAGCGCCTCCTCCATTCGATCATAGATCTCATCGGGAATGCGGCAGGCAAACGCCTTTTCAAAGCGACGGGCTTTGCGGGCTTGCTGTAGGCAGGAGAGGCAACGGCAGATATAGGCGCCGCGACCGTTGGCACGACCGGTCAGATCGATGTCGATGTCGCCTTCTTTCGGCTTAACAACACGCACAAGTTCTTTTTTCGGTTTCATTTCGCCGCATCCCGTGCACATACGCATCGGGAGTTTTTTGGGCTTATTCATAAATCGGTCGACCTCCTTTTCCGATGAGAGTGGGTGTCAATGGGAATCAGGCGTCTTCGCCCACGGTTTCGCCGAAGAAACCGCTTTGGGGACGAATGTCGATTTTCCAGCCGGTCAGACGAGCGGCAAGGCGGACATTCTGACCCTTGTTGCCGATGGCGAGGGACAGCTGGTTTTCGGGGACGGTCACACGGCACGCCTTCGCACCGTTGGGATCGACCTCCACTTCGGTGACCTTGGCGGGAGACAGCGCGGCGGTGATAAACGCCGCGGGATCGTCGCTGTAGCGCACAATGTCGATCTTTTCGCCGCCCAGCTCTTCAACGATGCCCGCCACACGGGTGCCGTGAGGGCCGATGCACGCGCCGACGGGATCAATGTTCGCGTCGGAAGCAAAAACGGCGAGCTTGGTGCGGGAGCCTGCTTCGCGGGAGACAGCCTTGATCTCAACGGCACCGTTGTAGATCTCGGGGACTTCCATTTCAAACAGGCGCTTGACCATGCCGGAATGGGTACGGGAAAGGAGCATACGCGCGCCCTTTTCGTTTTTGAGAACGTTGACGACAAACACCTTGATGTGGTCGCCTTCGTTGAAATGATCGGTTTCGAGTTGCTCGGTACGGGGCAGGACAGCCTGCGTGTTGCCGATCTCGACGGTGGCCGCTTCGGTGGCGGGATCCACGCGCAGCACCACGGCGCTCACCAGCTCCTGGTTCTTGCGCTGATATTCCTGGATCTGCTGTCCGCGCTCCGCCTCACGGATACCCTGACGGATCACGTGCTTGGCGGCTTCGGCGGCGATGCGACCGAATTTCTTCGTTTCGAGCGGGATCTCCACCACATCGCCGAGCTTGGCGGATTTCTTGAACTTCACCGCCTGCTCGAGCAGCATCTCCTCGTCGGGATCAAGGACATCTTCCACGACCGTCTTGCGCAGGGACACAGAGAACGCGTTGGTCTCGGGGTCCATGATGACGGAGATGTTGTCCTTGCCGCCGAAATCGCGGCGTACCGCGATGATGATGGCGCTTTGGATTCGTTCAAGCAGATAATCGCCGGGAATGCCTTTTTCTTTTTCGAGCAAACGCAGTGCTTCGAAAAACTCGGTATTTGCTTTACTCATGACTCTTCCTCCATATTATGTGTCGAAGTTAGGTTTATTCTTCATCGTCCCAGTCATCAATGGCATGAACCAGGGCGATCGCTTTCTTCTCAAAGGACATCGGTGTTTCGTCCTCGGTGACAATGTGAACGGTGCCGTCCTCGTCATAGGCGGTGAGGATACCGGCAAATTCGCGCTCGCCGTCGAGCGGTCGGATCAGCTTGACAACGATCGCACATTCGAGATAGGCTTCGAAATGCTCGGGGCGGGTCAGCTCGCGTTCGATGCCGGGGGACATGACCTCCAGACAGTATGCCTGAGAGATGGGGTCCTGTTCGTCAAGCACGGGGTTGATCAGACGGGACAGCGCCACGCAGTCGTCAATGGTCACGCCGCCGTCCTTGTCGATGAGGTAGCGCAGGTACCACTGAGAGCCTTCTTTGACAAAGCGGACGTCCCACAGAATGAGACCCAGTTCGTCGGCGAACGGCTCGGCAAGCGCGCGACAAACAGCGACGGTGCTTCCCTTTGGCGCTTGTTGTTTTTCAGCCACAAAAAAACCTCCAATCAAACATAAAAGAGCGGGTTGCCCCACTCTTTTGTCAATCAAGCATATTCACTGTACACAGTATAGCACTGCTTTTGAAAAAAAGCAAGCCCTTTTTCAAAAAAGAACCCGCCGACCTCGGCTTGAGATCGGCGGGTTGATAATTACACGTAGCTGATAACTTCTTTTTTGTGAGCAAAGCGGGCAAAGATCCATTTTTGCAGCAGCGAGATCACAAACCAAATGACCGGGATCCATGTCCATTTGTCAATGGCGAGGAACTGAATGAAGCTGTCGGTGTATTGCTCTTCGCGGGTGGCGGTGATGAGGTTGTAGGCCACATCGTTGCCCAGAATGAAGATGATGAACATGATGCCCGCGAGAAGCACGGTGACCGTGCCGGGGAAGTTCACATCATGGTTAGGGCGAAGAGCGGAGATGATGTAGAAAATATGGACGCCGATGATGCCCAGACCGAGGGGGACGAGGAAGATCAGCATACTCATGGCGGAGCCGTCATTGGAGGACAGCTGAGCCTTTTCGATGCATTCCATCATGTAATCGGGGAACAGCGCGGCGCTCACATGCTCGCCGGCTTTGTTGTCATAAGAGAGCCACGGCAGAAACATCAGCACGATTGTGGCAACCGAGCAAAGAAGCGAAATATAAAAGCAGATGTTTTGTTTTTTGAGATGAGCACCCATAAAGAGTCAGTCCTTTCCACGGTTTCAATAGATATATTAAAAGTATAGCATACGACTTTAAAAAATGCAACATTTTTCGAGAAAATGCATAAAGATAGGGATATTCACCAAATCATATTCGGCATTCTTGACATTTTGCCAAATTTCACCGCGCCGTGACGGCGGACAAAATCGCCGCACAAACGCGGTCGGCATCATCGTCGGCGTCGACTGTCACATCGGCGGCCGCGGCGTACAGCGGTGCGCGGGCGGCCATCAGCTCGGTTACCGCCTGCGCTTTGTCCTCGCGTTGCAAAAGCGGGCGGGTGGTGTCGTTCTTCAGACGGTCGATCACCGTTTCGGGTGTGACGCGAAGCCACACGATCGTGCCGCCGCATCGGAGCGCGGTCACATTATCCTCGCGAAGCACCGCACCGCCGCCCGTGGCGATGATGAGGTTGTCTTGCTTGCCGAGGGTGACACAGGCGTTGTGCTCCCGTGTGCGGAAAGAGGCTTCGCCTTCTTGGGCGAATATGTCGCTTACGGTCATGCCCGCTTCTTGTTCGATATAGGTGTCCATGTCGACGAGGGTGAAGCCTGTTCGGTCGGCGAGACGTTTGCCGACGGTGCTTTTGCCGCACCCCATAAAGCCGCAAAGAACGATATTCATCAGGATCATCTCCGATTGTATCAGAAGTGTTTCAGTTCGTCGTAGCACGCGTCAATGATCGCGGCGATATCGGCAGGATCAAAGGACGCACCGTACCAGTGCGTGTGGGAGATCGCCGCCTGCCACACCAGCATCGCCATGCCGCCCGCCGTTTTGGCACCCGCCGCCGCGGCCTTTTGCAACAGCAACGTCTGACGGGGGTTATAGATCGCATCAAACACCGCGTCACAGCGGGCAATCAGTTCATCGTCAACGGGGCAGGCATCGGTTTTCGGGAACATACCGACGGGAGTGCTGTTGACAAGCAGGTCGATGTGCCCCTGCGGGATATCCTCGCTGACGGAAACGACCGCGTCGGGGGCAATGCCTGCCAGTCGCTCTTTGAGGGCATACGCCATCGCGTGGTCAAACGCGTTGTGAATGACCACTTCACAGCCCGCCAGTGCCGCCTCTGCGGCAAGCACGGTGCCGGCACCGCCCGCGCCGATAACCACAACGCGTCCGCCAAGCGGAATGTTCGCTTCGCGCAAGGCGCACAGGAAGCCGTCGGCATCGGTGTTATAGCCGATCACGCCGTCGTCGGTGACGGCGATGCAGTTGACGGTCTGATAAATCGCCGCCTTGCCGTCAAGACGGTCGATGAAGGAGAGCACCTTTTGCTTGTGAGGAATGGTCACGTTGCAACCGACGATCTCGTCGAGAAGAACGGGAACGCGGTCGGACAGCTCGTCGGGAGCGATGTCGAAAAGCGTGTAGGTTTCCTCTTGTCGTCCCGACAACGCAAACAGGCGTTTGTGGATAAAGGGAGACAGGCTGTGACCCAGCGGGTGACCGATCAGACGATAGCGTGAAGACACGGAGGAACATCTCCTTTGCAAAAAATAAAATTGTAAAAAATTTCAAAAAAGAATTGACAACGCGCCGCAAATGCTTATACTATAGTCATAGAGAAGTGCGGGGATGTCGTGATTCAGTATAGCACACGACGCGTCCGTCTGTAAAGCGGCAATGCCGCAAAAAAATCACATTTTTTGGAGGAACGAACCATGGTCATTGATAGAGTCAAGAAGATTCTGAGCGAAGAATTCGACGTCGATGTGAATGAACTCACGGAAAACACCAACATTCAGGACGATCTCGATGCCGATTCCATCAAAGTGTACGACCTGTTGATGGCGCTGGAGGACGAATTCCAGCTGGAGATCCCCGACGAGGCAATCGACGAGATCCGCACGGTCGGCGACCTGACCGCTTACATCGAAGAGCACGCATAATCGGAACGTACCGGAAACGTCCCTGCCGTCGGCAGGGGCGTTTTTTATGTGTTAAAAATCGGTTGAATACCGACGGCAATCGTGATAAAATGGGGATATCTTGGAACATGAGGTGATGGCAATGAAACGGTTGCTTTGTGTGATGCTTGCCGTACTGATGCTGTGTGTCACCGTTCCCGTGTCGGCAACCAATGCCCCGACAACGGTGACGGTGCTGTTTACTCACGATCTTCATTCCCATTTTCTGCCGTCGCGCGACACGGACGGCGGAGAATTCGGCGGGTATGCACGGCTGATGACCGTCATTAAGGAACAACAGGACAAATTCCCCGATGCGATTCTGGTGGACGGCGGCGATTTCTCGATGGGATCGCTGTTCCAGACGGCGTTTGCCGCGGAAGCGACGGAGCTTCGGCTCATGGGCGCGATGGGCTATGATGTCACCACCTTCGGCAACCACGAGTTTGACTATCTTCCGAAGGGACTTGCCTCCATGCTGAACGTCGCCAAGGACAGCGGTGATCCGCTTCCCGCCATTGTGGACGCCAACTATCTTCCGCCCAAAGAAGGGGAAGAGGGCTACACCGCCGATTCGGCAATGATGCATAAGGCGCTCGACAACTACGGTGTCGAGGACTATGTCCTTCTTGAGCGCGGCGGCGTATATATCGCGGTGTTCGGTATCATGGGTGTGGATTCCGATGACTGTGCGCCCAATTCGGGCATGGTGTTTGCCGACCCGATCGCCACCGCGCAGGCAACGGTCGATGCGGCGATTGCCGATTGCAAGGCGACGTACCAAGCCGAACCGGTGGTCGTGTGTCTGTCGCACAGCGGCACATCGGGCAGAGAGGGCGAGGACTATGAACTGGCAAAGCAGGTGACGGGTATCGACCTGATCGTGTCGGGTCACACCCACAGCACGCTTGAAACGCCCATCACCGTCGGCAACACCCACATTGTGTCAGCGGGCGAGTACGGACGCTTTCTCGGCGTTGCCAATCTGGCGGTTGACGCAAACGGTATCGCCGCGATGACGAGCTATGAACTGATCCCCGTCGACGAAACCGTCAAGGACGATGCCGCCGTTTTGCAGAAGGTGGATCAGTTTAAAAAGGCGGTCGAGGACGGCTATCTGCATGCATACGGCTTCGGATTTGACGAGGTCGTCGCCGATAATCCGTACACATTTGACACGGTCGACGAGGTGTATGACACCCAGCACGAATCCACCCTCGGCAATCTGTTTGCCGATGCCTACAAAGCGGCGGTGGAGAACGCGACAGGCGAGCCGGTCGATGTGGCGCTGACGGCGGCAGGAGTGATCCGCGAGACGTTGCCGCTCGGCGACGTGACGGTGTCGGATGTGTTTAATGCCGCGTCACTCGGCGTCGGCACGGAGGGCGAGCTGATCGCGGTGTATATCACGGGCGAGGAGCTGAAAAATGCGCTGGAAGTGGACGCGTCGGTACAACCGATCATGCGCTCGGCACAGTTGTTTTTCTCGGGTGTGGAATATTCCTTCAACACGCGTCGCATGATCTTCAACAAGGTGGATTATGCCATGCTTCGCCGCGCGGACGGCACGCTCGAGGACATTGACGATGACAAGATGTACCGCATCGTGACGGGTATGTATGCGGGGCAGATGCTCGGTTCGGTGAAAGAAAAATCCTTCGGACTGCTGTCCATCACACCGAAGGACAAGGACGGCAATCCGCTGTCTGCCGACGAGCTTGTCAACTATGTGGTCGGAGATGAAAACGGCAACCCCGTCAAGGAATGGTATGCCATTGCGTCCTATCTCAAGGATATGGGCGGCACGATTGACGCACAGTACGAACAGCCCGACGGACGCAAGGTCGTGTATGCGAGCTTGGCACCGACGGATATGCTCCGCAACGCCAACAAATTCACGGTCATCGCCATTGGTGTGATCGTGTTGGTGATCGGCGGTGTCACATGGCTGATCGTTGCACTTGTCCGCCGCAAAACAAAAAAAGCCGACAAGAACGAGTCGAAAGAGTAAAAAAACTCCCCGTTTGTGAACGGGGAGTTTTTTTACATTACGGGCAGGGCGGTTTCGATGCCGTGGAACAGGCCGTAAGCGGCACTGCTGTCGGTGGAAAGGCTGTCGACGCCGTACAAAAACAGCGCGGTGTCGATGCCGTTATCCTTGACGAGATCGGCAATGGTTTGTGAGGCACCGCCGTTGTAGTAGCGCAGGTCGATCATGTGGATCTCGCTGTAATGCGCGGCGAGCATGGTGGTCACGCAGTGGGCAAAGGAGTCCTTGACGATGAGCAGTTTGTCGCCGTTGGCATCGGGGTTTTCGATCTTGGTGTAGCCGTGGTTGCCGTCGAGATAGACGGGGTATTTGTCCGTTTCGTTCAGATGGCTTTCAAAGAACAGTGACTCGGCGGTGATTTGCTCGCCGATACCGTCGGACACCGTCACGCTCACCTGCAGCTCGGGAACGCGCCACAGCTCCACCTTGTCCGCCTCGGACAGCCAGTAGCCGCCGCGGGAATAGCAGGTGCCGTAAAATCCGTCATAAACGGTCTTGTCAAAGGCGGTGTGCGGAGCGAGGCCCTGCGACTCGACAAACGCCTTGTACAGTTCATACGAGCCGTCGGCGGTCAGGTGGTGGTCGGTCTTGTAGTACAGCTGGGTGTCGTTTTTAACGGCATGAAAACGGGAGGTCATGTCAAGCCATGTCATCTCGCCGCAGGTGTCTTCGGCGGCGGAAAGATAGGCTTCGTCGTTGTAGGCGGCATGAAGAGCGGGGAGCTTGTCTTCGAGAATATAGCCCGTCGACGGCACGATCATGACGGTGGCATCGAGTCCGAGCGCGTTTGAAAATGCGGCATAGTTGGTCATGTTTTTGATGACATTGTCTGTGCTTGCGAGCGTGCTTTCGGCACTGATGAGATAGCCGTCCTTGCCGTGGTAGACATCGGCGGTGCCGCCGCGTCCCGTGAGCAGCTCGTAATAGGCGTTGAGTCCCATGAACACATCACGGGCAGGAAAATGGTCCGACAGATAGGTTTCAAAGTCGGTCATCAGCGAGCCGTCGGTAAGCGTATCGAAAGAGGCTTCGGGCATTTCGGCGAGAAACCGCTTTTCGTTTTCGGAGTAGTCCGCTTTCGGGCTCACAAAGAACAGCACCGCCAGCACAAACACAAAGACGAGAAACAGCACAGAGGGAGCAAGCATTGTCAGTTTTTTCACGGTGATCCCTCCTTAAAAACGGAAATACAAAAACGGGTTATAGCTGTCGCTGACGAGAGAGGCGGTGCACAGAAGCAGTACGACGGCGGTTGCCGCGGTTTCGATCACCCAGCCGAAACGGGTGTCGGTGGCTTTGAGGAACCATTTCTTGGTAAGCGGCGTGCATACCAGTGCGCCGACCGCCATCAGCGGCAGATAGGACAGCGCATAGAGCGCGGCGGTGTCGCCGATGAGCCCGTTTTTGAGCGTGAACAGCGACACGATAAATTCGCCCATGGCGCCGATGTCGGTGAAGTCAAACACGACCCAGCCGAGCACGATGAAGAACAGCGCATAGAGATGCGACACGGCGGCGGGCAGTTTTTTCAGCACGTTCGACAGGAGATATTTCTCCAACACCAGCAGGACGAAGAAATACAGTCCCCACAGCACAAAGTTCCACGAGGCACCGTGCCACAGACCCGTTAAAAACCACACGGCAAACAGGTTGAAAATGTGGCGGGGAACGGAGCAACGGTTGCCGCCGAGCGGGATATACAGATACTCGCGGAACCAGGTGCCCAGCGTGATGTGCCAGCGACGCCAGAATTCGGTGACGGTTTTGGACATATAGGGATAGTCGAAGTTTTTGACAAAGGAGAATCCGAACATATTGCCAAGGCCTCTTGCCATGTCACTGTAACCCGAAAAGTCGAAATAGATCTGCAGTGTGAAGGCGAAAATGCCGATCCACGAGCCGATAAGTCCTGCGTCGTCCATCGGTTTGAGGGTGTCCCACAGCGCGCCCATCTGATTGGCGATGAGCACCTTTTTTGCCATGCCGACGAGAAACAGCTTGACGCCGTTGTTGAACATCGGGATCGTTTCGCGGCGGTTTTTCAGCTGGTCGGCGACATCGACGTACCGCACGATGGGACCCGCGATCAGCTGGGGAAACAGTGCCACATAGGTGCCAAGCGCCACATAATCCTTTTGCACCTCACAGCGTCCGCGATACAGATCGATGATGTAGGACATGGTCTGGAAGGTGTAGAAGGAAATGCCGATGGGCAACGCGATGATCGGTGCTTCGAGCCCCTCAAAGACAGGGAATATCTTGAGGGTGTCCACCAAAAAGGCGGCGTACTTAAAAAACGCCAGCAAGCCGAGGTTGACAAGCACGTTGGTGATCAGCAGTACCGTGGCGGCGGGCTTGCCGCGCTGTTTGTCAAGCACCAGACCGTAGATATAGTTGACGGTAATGGACAACAGCATCAGCAGGATATACACCGGCTCGCCGTAGCCGTAGAAGATCAAGCTGATGACAAACAAAAAGAGATTGCGAAGAGCACGAAATCGCGACGGAATGAGGTAATACAACGGGAGCGTCATGGCGAAGAAGATAAAGATGAACATCAGACTGGAAAATACCATGCGGCGACTCCTCCTTTACAAGAAAATAGGGCGGGCAACATCGGCCCGCCCGAAGTGTCGATCATCAGAAATAGGCGTTGTAAATGGATTCCATCTGCTCGCGGTCACTCGAGAAGAAGAACGCGACATACAGATCGTTTCTCAGCACGGCGGCTTTTTCGAGGATCGCCGCGGTTTCGGGGCTATAGCTTTCCGATTGCTTTTTGAGGGTATCCAGACGGGCGGTCAGTTTGTCGGCGATGATGTCGGCGTTGGCGGCATCGGTCGCTTTGAACATGAAGATCTCCTCGTTGAACACCTCGCCGGGTGCGGTGAAGCAGGCGGAAGCGGCAATGCCGTTTTCGGGCAGACCGTACATATTGACCATGATGACCTGATTCATGTCGGAGGCGGTGATGCCCAGCGTCGACACGATGTCCGCCTTCACAGCGGCGAGATCCACCTCGGGAGCGGGTGCGGTTGCTTCTTCGTTACCGCCGCAAGCGGCAAGAGAGATCAGCATCAGACAGGCGAGAGCCAGGAAAGCCAAACGTTTCAACATGATAATTCGTCCTTTCTGTGTCCATTACGAGGCGGTGTGGGTGTAGAGATAGTCTGCCCACACACGACATCCTTCATCGGTGAAATGGATACCCATGGCACCGGGGTCACTGCAATATTCGCTTTTCAGACAGCCGCTGTCATCGCGGAGCACCGACGCGACGTCGATGTAGTGCCAGCCCTTTTCGCGGCAATATTCCGAGATCAGCTCGTTGTACTGAAGAACCTTTTCGTTGGTGAGGGAATAATAATCGGCAAGAAGCGGTGTGACCGACTGAATATACAGCGTCACGTTCGGAGAAGCGGCGAGAATACGGTCGGTGAGGGTTTTGAAATTCTCCACCGTGCCTTCCACGCCGTACAGGCCGAGGTCGTTGATGCCGAGCATGAGATACACCTTCGATTTGCCGGTTTTGGCGATGCCGTCGACGACGGTGACAAGCTCACCCTGATAGGAGGGGTGAACCGCGTCCTCGCGGTGAAGATCCCACATGGCGTTGGCAACGCCCAGACTGCCCGAGGTCAGAAACGCGGTGTTGACGTCAAAGCACACCTGCGACATGTGATAGTTGGTGAGTTTGAGGCTGACCGAGTCGCCCACAAACACGGCGTCGGCGAAATAGGACGCGTCCACTCTGTCAGAGGCGGCAACGGCATAGGTGATGTTCGGTGAGAAGGTCTCCTGAACAGCGGGAGCGGTCGTCGTTGTCTCGGTGGGGGTGGTGACGGCTTGTGTGGGATCGGAAACGGACGGTGTCGTCACAGGAGCCGTCGTGGTGACAACCGGATCGTCGGCGGTCGGCGGTGTGACGGTACTGCTGCAGGCGCTCAGTAACAGCGCGATGCACAGCAAAACGGTCAAGTACAGATATTTCATAAGCATTATCTCCTCAAAACAGTAAAAACCATATAGTTCCATCATAAACAGTTTGTGACGGTATGTCAAGTAACAGTCCCGTAATTCTCGCAAAGAATCGGAAAAGCTGTCGCATTTTTGCGACAGCTTTTCAAAGGCTTATGACAATTTGTTGAAACGGTACGACGTGACAGCGCCGCTGTCGGGACCGTCTGCAATCGTCAGCGTGAGCGTACAGCTGTCGGTCAGCGTGAGGGCGGTGCCGTTTTTCCACACGGGAGACGTGTCGGTCGGTTCACTGCCGTCGAGGGTATAGCGCACCACGGTGGCGGGGTCGGCGACGGTCAGTGTCACGGGTGCGTCGATCGCGCCGCCGTATTGCGACAGGGTGATGCGGTCAAAGCGGACGATAAAGCCCGACAGCATCTCAAACGGCACGGTAAGGGTGTCGTTTGCGGTGACGGTACCCGTTTCGGTGGCGAAGCGGTTGCCGTCGTCTGTCCACAGCTCATAGGCGTAGGTGCCTTCGTCGAGAAAATCGGACAACGTCAGTGTCACCGCATCGTGAGCACCCATGTAGTTGATGCCGCCGACATACCACGAGGCGTTGTTGCCTTTGCGGGCGAAGACGGCGGCTTTGCCGATCTCGCTCGGCTCAAGAACGATCGTATCCTGCCACACGGTGGGAACGCTTTTGATCATCTCGAGACAGTCGAGCTCAAGCAGTACTTCGGGATCACTGCCGAACGCCTGCATCGGCGCATCGGCGATCACCAGCTGCGCCATCTGGAACGCCGATTCGACGGCGGGGGTGAAGTCGGCGTGACCGGCAAGGTTTCTCACAAACGGTTGGGTCACAAACGCCTGTGCTTGCGTGGAATAGTTGTAGATACTCATGTTTTCGAGTCCGTAGATTGCTTCGCGGTTGAGCTCGTTCGGATAGGTGGCGTCCTGTCCCGTCGGTTTGTTGCAACCGTGGAAATTGATGACCAGTCCGAGCTCGGCGGCATAATCGAGAATACCCTCGTAGATATCCACGCCCATCGGAAGGTTGCGCTCGTCGTGGAAAAAGTCGATCTTGGCACCTTTCATGCCGCGCGCGGCAACAAAGTCGAGATAGGCTTTGGCTTCATCGAGAGACGCGATGCCGCCGTTGTAGGAAGCACCCGAGGTCATGCCCGTCCACAAAATCTGCCCGACATCGTAAGCGTCACCGTGTGCGGCGAGGCTTTCGAGCGCGCTGTCTGTCCAGTCGATCCAACCCTCATCGATGATGTTGTATTCAAAGCCGAGTGCGGCGGCATAATCGGTGTAACGTTCGATCACATCGGGCTTGACCGCATCGACGGTGCGTCCTGTGATCCATGACCAGGTGGCACGACCGGGCTTCACCGATTCATACAAGCCCGCTTCGGCGGCATCGTTCACCTGATAGACGATCGTGTTGCCGACCAGCTCGTCGAGGCTTTCGGCGATGCCGATAATGCGCCACGGGGTGGTGACAGTACCGGTGAGGGAATAGACTGACGGAAGAAAGGCGGTTTTGAAGCAGTTGGCTTTTTGCCACTCGAGTTGAGCGCCGGGATAGTGCGACAGATCGCCCTCCGTCAGCGATAGATAGCCGCCGTTTGCAAGCTGTACCGTCGCGGGCATGCCGAGGGTGGAAGACGGGGCGACGGCGGTGTTATAAGCGGTGGGGAAGGTTTCATAGAATTGGTGGGTGGGAATGGCCCACAGGGTGGCACCTACCGGAAGCGGAAAGGAGGTTTCCTCGCTTTGCAGCTTGCGTTTGCCGTCTCCCGCCGCAACATAGCGGAATGCCACGCCGTCGTTGTACACACGGGTCTCCAGTGTCATATCACCGACGGGGACGGTCGCCTGCACACAAGGGGCATCGGCTTTGGCGGTTTTGCCGTAAAGTGGGCGGATATCGGTGCGCAGGACGGCGCTCACTTTGCCGAGTGCGTCAACATTGCCGAAGGCAACACCGTCAAGGGTGAGTCCCATCGCACCGTCCTCGATATAGACCGTGTCGTCACGGCCGACACAATAGGTCAGTTGTCCGTTTTTGACAGATACCGTCAGCAACACGGCTTTGTCGGGAGACGAGACAGTGAGGGTGTTATGGTCTTGTTGTATATGCGGCGCAATGTCATAAGCGGTGTCGAGAATGGTGGTGACAGGGGCGTGGGAGTCGGAGGGAGCGGCATGGTCGTCGCACCCGACCGCTGAAAAAAGCACAGCAAGCATCAGCATGAAAGAAAGTACGCGTTTCATTAGAAATCCTCCCGTAACGATAAGATAATTTTACTATATCGAATTGCTCCGAAAAAGTCAATAAAAAGAGCCTGTCGCATTGCCGCGGCAGGCTCAAAGGAACATCAGAGGGAGTGGGTAGCTTCGTATTCGGCGGCATCGTAAACGGTGACCGTTCTCATGACGGGTTGATCGCCGATCTCGATGGTGCCGTTGTCGTCAAGCGGCTCGACAGTGGTGCAGATGGTGTCAACGATGTCCATGCCGTCGATGACGTAGCCGAATGCCGCGTATTCACCGTCGAGGAAGAGGGAGTCTTCGTGGACGATGAAGAACTGCGAGGTGGCACTGTCATAGCTTTCGGTGCGCGCCATGGAAATGGCGCCGCGGACATGAGAAAGGGGATTTTCAATGCCGTTTGCGGAAAATTCGCCGACAACATTGTCGCGGGAACCCCCTGTGCCGTCGGATCGCGGATCGCCGCCCTGCATCATGAAGCCCTCCATAATGCGATGGAAGGAGAGCCCGTCATAAAAATGGTCGTCGGCAAGCATTTTGAAGTTTTCGACCGTTTTGGGGGCGGCGTTGGCGTTGAGCGCGACGGTGATGGTACCGTGGTCGCGCATGACGATCTCGGCGTAGTGGGTCGGATCGTCAATGGTCGCGGAAGCCGTGGTACGGTCGGTCGATTCGCCCGTGGAATCAAGCGGATCGGACGTTTCAACGCCGCTCAGCGACAGGATCGCCGTCCAGCACAGTGTCAGCACCAACGCGGTAATGACCGCTATCCCGGCGGTGAGCTTGAGAGCTTTGGCACGTGACGCTTTTTCCAGCGGTGCGGCGAGAGAACGGATATGCTCTTCGGCACGGTTCTTGACGCTTTGCGGCACGGCGATGCTGTCGGTATCGGCGATAACAGCCGCGATGATGTCGTCGTACGAGGCGGTGTGGGAGGTTTGCTCCAACAGCCACGTGATGTTGTGACGCTCCGCATCCCACGCGATATCGAGCGTATGCCTGTCCAGCTTGAGAGCGGCGCACTGCTCGTCGGCGGACAATCCGCTGACGTGATGCAGTATCAGCATCGTCCATTGGAGAACGGTGAAGTGGTTTTTCACCGTGGCGAGAGGGGTGTCGGCTTCGGTTACGGACATATGGAGCGGAAGGGTGTAACGACGGTCCTGCGGCATGCGCAGAGCCTTCGGGGCCTTACGGGTGATCGCGGTTTTGCACAGTTCAAAGGTCTCCGTCATCAGTCGTGAGGAAAAATCCTCCTCTGTCATGTCGGGGGTGATAACAGGCCACGCGGTTTGAAAAACGCTGACGGTGATATCGCTTGCAACGACCTCATCACCCGTCAGCTGAAAAGCAAGACGGAAAACGGGGGCTTTGTGCCGTTCAAGCAGTTGGTACATCGCCGCGCGTTGTTTGTCGGCGGCGCGTTTCATGAGAGATGCCACGGTAGATTCACTCCTTTTGTACGAGTGATTTCAGTATAGCATACTTTGTGCCAAAAAGGTGTGACAAACTGTTAATTTTTTGAGACAGGGTATTTGCGGCAAATTATTAAGAGATTGTTACAAAATGGATATTGCACAATTCGACAAAATGGTGTATAATCGGTATGTTAGGCATAATGTAATTCAAACAGATATTACCGTGCGGTTGCAAGCAACCGCTTTGAAAATATGTAGGAGGAATTTCTTATGATCGGTGTTTATGATTATACCGTGATTTTGACATATTTGTCGCTGTTATCGGCGGGAATCGGCATTGCCTCGTCGCTCAGCGGCGGCGGTCACCCCTATATCGGCATCGGCTTCTTGCTGTTCTGCGGACTGTGTGACGCATTCGACGGCAAGGTGGCGTCCACCAAAAAGAACCGCACCGACACGGAGCGAAAATTCGGCATTCAGATCGACTCGTTGTCGGATCTGGTGGCGTTCGGTGTGTTGCCTGCGGCGATCGGATTGGCGTTTGTTCAAACTTCGGAGTTTTTCAACGTGACCCTCAACATCGTCAGCGGTACGGCATGGTATCTGGTGGCGCTGAAATGGGGCGTGTATGCGATTTTGTTGTTTTACATGCTTGCCGCTCTTATTCGTCTGGCGTATTTCAATGTGAGCGAAGAGGAGCGTCAGTCGGTGGAATCGGGAACCAGAAAGTTTTATCTCGGTCTCCCCGTGACCTCTGCATCCATCGTGTTGCCGTTCATTGCGGTTGTGGAGCATACGGTCCCCGTGGATACCACGTGGCTGTTTGTTGGGTTCCTGTTGCTGATGGCGGTGCTGTTTATCACGCCGTTCAAGCTGGAAAAGGTGGGGCTCAAAGGTATTCTTGTGATGGTCGGTATCGGTCTGCTGGAAGGCGTCGCATTGCTGATCTCCCAGCTCGTGAAATAACGGGGGACTGTGATGAAAACTCCAAAGACAAACGGCGGCTTTCTCGGCTTTTTGTACGGTAACGTTTTCGGACGGGTGCTCCTCAAGCTGCTGACGGCGCGCTGGATCTCGAAGCTGGCGGGCGCGTTTCTGAGTTGCCGCATTTCCAAGCTGTTCATCTCCCGCTTTGTGAAGAGCAACCACATCGATCTTGATGAGTACCATGCGGACAATTTCCGCTCGTTCAACGACTGCTTCTGTCGCAAGATCAAGGAGGATCGTCGACCCGTTGATATGGATCCGACGCATCTGATTTCTCCGTGTGACAGTTATCTGACAGCCACCGTCATCGACGAAGGAACGGTGCTGTTCATCAAGCAGAGTCAGTATACCGTGTCGGATCTGCTCGGCGGCGATGCTGTCGCTGAGAAATATAAAGACGGACTGTGTCTGGTGTTTCGCCTGTGCGTGGAGCATTATCACCGGTATCATTATCTTGACAACGGCACAAAGGGTGAGAACATCTTCCTCAAGGGCAAGCTCCACACCGTGCGACCGATTGCGCTTGAGGTGTGTCCCGTGTTCGCGCAGAACTGCCGCGAATACACCGTGATGGAAACCGAACATTTCGGCACCGTCACGCAGGTCGAGGTCGGTGCGATGATGGTGGGCAGGATCAAAAATCTTCATGGCGCGCACACCTTCAACCGCGGTGAGGAAAAGGGTATGTTCCTTTTCGGCGGCAGTACGGTCGTGTTGCTCCTCGAAAAAGACAAAGCGGTGCTGAAGAATGAGATCCTCGAAGCCTCCGCCCGCGGCGAAGAAACTCCCGTCAAAATGGGTGAACAGATCGGTTTCCGATATACTGCATAAAAAACGCTGTTGCTTCATGCAACAGCGTTTTTGTTTATTCCAGAGAAAACGATACGGTGTGAAGCAGATGGTCGGCGTATCCCGTTGACAGCTCGAAACGTCCCGCTTCCGACACAAACCGTTGTTCGGCGTTCCAAAAACGGAGCATGGGTTCCGAAACGGCAAAGCGGACGGTGCGGCGTTCGTGCGGCGCAAGCGTCACCTTTTGATAAGCGATCAACCGGCATACGGGACGGGCAATCGAGGCGACCGCATCGCGCAGAAACAGCATGACGGTTTCCTTGCCTTCGCGGTCACTGTCGTTGTACAGTGCGATGTCAACATCGATGGTATCATCGGCGGTCATACGCTCTGCCGACAGGGTGAGGGATTCGTACACAAAGCGGGAATAGGACAGACCGTGTCCGAAGGAGAATTGCGGCAGGTTGCCGCAGTCGATGTAGTTGGAGGTGAAGGGAACGTGTCGCGTTTCCGCGTCGGCGGGAGCGGGACGACCTGTGCGCAGGTGGTTATAGTAAATCGGGCATTGACCGACCTCTTTCGGAAAGCTCATCGCCAGCTTGCCGCAGGGGTTGGCGTCTCCGAACAGCAGTCGCGCGACGGCGTTGCCGCCCTCACTGCCGGGAAACCACATATGAAGCACGGCGGGAACATCGTTGACGAAGGCACTCATCACCAGCGGACGACCGCTGAAGGTGACGCAGACGGTGTTTCGGTTATTGTGTGTGACGGCAAGGGCGAGAGCCTCCTGACGACCGGGCAGGCGCAGATCGGCGCGGGAGTTGCCCTCGCCGCTGTAATTCTGCGGCTCGCCGAGACACAAAATGACGGCATCGGCGTCTTTGGCAACGGCAATCGCTTCGTCGATATCCTCGCCGTTTGCGACCGTCAACGGTATGTCGGGACACAAAGCGGCAATACCCTCTTTCACCGTGACGGATTCCGCCGATCTGCCGCCGCACGACCAGAAACCGAGGATATCGTGGCTGTCGGCAAACGGACCGATGAGGGCGATGCGGCGAAGCGTTTTTGACAGCGGCAGAACACCGTCATTTTTGAGAAGGACGGCGCTTTCCTCCGCGGCTGTACGGGCGATGTGCCGATGCTCATCGCACAGATACAGCGGCGCGTTATCATCGGCGACCGCACCGCGAAACGGGTCTTCAAACAGCCCGAGCTTGTTTTTGAGTTCCAGTACACGAAGCACGGCGCCATCGAGGACATCTTCGCTGACGGTGCCGTCTTTGATCAGGTCTTTCAAATGGCAGGCATAGCCTGCCGAGCACATCTCGATGTCGCAACCGTTCGCAAAGGCGAGCGCGGCGGCATCTTTGAGGTTTTCGGCAAGTCCATGGGACAGAAGCTCGCCGACCGCGTTATAGTCGCTGATGACGACACCGTCAAAGCCCCATTCGTCCTTCAGAACGGTTTGCATCAGCCACGGGTTGGCAACCGACGGCACACCGTTTAACGTGTTGAATGACGGCATCACCATGGCGACTCCCGCGTCGATGCAGGCTTTGTAGGCAGGCAGATAATATTCTCTGAGGCTGTGCTCGCTGATATCAACGGTGTTGTAGTCGCGACCTGCCTCGGCACCGCCGTAAGCGGCAAAATGCTTGACGCAGGCGGCAAGGGTGTCATGACGCGTAAGGTCATCGCCTTGAAAGGCTTTGACCTGTGCCGCTCCCATGTCACAGTTCAGCAGGACATCTTCGCCGCACCCTTCCATCACGCGTCCCCATCTCGCATCACGGGACAGGTCGACCATCGGCGTGAAGGTGGCGTGGATACCGCCCGCGACCGCCTCTTTTGCCGCCATTTTCGAGCAGGTCTCAACAACCGACGGATCAAACGAGCAGCCGAGGGCGAGCGGAATGGGATAGATGGTGCGATAGCCGTGAATGACGTCCATCATCAGCAGAAGCGGAATGCGGCTGTGCTCCAGATGCGCTTTCTGAATGGCGATCGCTTCGGCGGTACTGCCGAAATTGAGCACACTGCCGACAAACGGCAACATGGATTTCGGAATGCCGTTTTCGGTGACGGGTCCCGTTGCCGCGGCATCGGTGTCGACAAACTCCGAGGCGGTACACTGTATCAGCTGACCGATTTTTTCATCAAGCGTCATGGCGTCGAGCAAAGAGCGGATATCCTGCATGGAGCATTCTCCTTTTATACATGATACATACAGTATATAGCAAACGGGACAAACTGGCAACCGTTTCACAAAAAAAGGAAGTCACCGCGGTGACTGCCTTTTTGTTGAGGTGTATTTTTCCGTTGACCACGGCGAGGAGAATCTCACGGGCGTCGGAAGACATGATGGTGCCGTCGAGGTTATAGTCGGCGGCGAGCTTGGCGGCATCGGAGATCGTGCCGACACCAAGCACCTGGAACAGCACCTCGCGGGCGTCGATGGTTTCCAGTTTGCCGCTGCCGTCGACATCGCCGCGCACCGAGATAACAGCGGTATCGGTGACAACGCCGCCGACCTCAAGTTTGACGGTCATGTCGGTGGCAACGTTACCCGACGTGACGACGTTGCCGTTTTTGTCGCAAACGGTCAGCGTGCCGCTCGCGGGAATGGACGCAAGCAGGTCGGCAACGGTTGTGCCGACAGAAGCGGTGTACAATTCCTTGTCAAGAACGGTGCTCACCGAGGAAGCCGAAGCGCCGTCGGAGAAGTAGCCGATGTCCTTGCCGTTGGAAAGCTGCAGGGCGTACAGAGACAGCGTACCCTTGCCGCCGAGGGTGATGACCACGCGTTTGACGGTGCTGACACCGTTGGCGGGAACGACGTTGTTCCACTGATAGCAGGACAGCAGGTCAAAGTCCTTGCGGTAAGAGCCGGCGGGGATCAGCCCGTTGTCGAGCGTGACACCGAGCGCGGGATAGAAATCGCTGACAATGCCGTAGGAGGCATCGGCACCGGCGGTGGTGACCTCCAGTCTGATGTCAAAGCGGGTGTCCGACTTGACATTGACAAGCAGGTTTTTCAGCGTCTGGATATTGAAGCGTTTGTTGAGATTGAACACCACTTCATAGCCGGCATCGGTGTTGGCGGTGGCGGTCAGTCTGCCGTTGTCATAGGTGTAGCTGCCCGCTTTGGTGACATCGCCGACAGCCAGTGTGGTCGCGTCAAACAGGCTGGTGGACTGGGTTGTACTGCTGTCTGCGTCACCCAGCTCATCGGTGAGCGTCAGCTGACGGAAGAACAGCTTTTTGTCCACCTCACCCGCGCTGAGAATGCGAATGCTGTTGAGCGTCAGCGTGCCGTCATCGTTGTAGCAGGTGTCGGGGAAGGTGACGGTCGACAGGTCGATCGTGCCCGAGTGATTGAGGTCATCGCCCTTGATGTCGCCGCTGCCCGACGAAATGACAACGTCTTTGAAATAGGACTGAATAGAAACACACTCTTTACTGGTGGAGGACGCGGAGTTGCTGGATTTGAACATCAGCATGATGTTGTCCTTGCAACCCGTTTCCATATAGAAATCGTACACGAGTGCTTTGTCGGCGGGGTCGAAGGTGATGGGGGTGGGCAGGTCATAGTCCGCCGCAGGCCAGTCGCCGCCTTTTTTGTAGATGACCTGTGCGTTGCCGTCCTGATAGGTGCCGACAAGGGCGCTGTCGCCCATCCAGCCCGTGGAATCGGGCGGGAGAATGCTTTGGGCATTGAAGGTCGGCGCTTGACCGACGGTGTAGTTGGAAAGGGTGATGCGGGTGCCGGGAACAAAGCGCTTTGCAAGCTCCTTGCGCATGGGATCCTGGCACCAGAAGGTGTTGACGGCGAGAATAAAGCCGTTCTGCGGCAGGAGTACCGCTTTGCCGACACCCAGACGGGTGGAGGCGGTGGTCAGAGTGAACACACCGTTCTGACCCGCAACGGGCGTGAAGCTGAACAGCATATTCCACGAGTGGTCATAGCTGCCGAAGCTCGATTGGTTGTCGTAAAGGATCCACTGCTCGTTGCCGGTGACGCGGTTGGAGCCGTTGATGCTGTACACGCCGCCCCACGGCGTGGAGATGGTGGTTGCCTTGAAGGGGGAGGGGGTGGTGATGCCGCCGATGTTGCGCAGGATCAGCTTGCGACCGACCGTCAGCGCATCGAGGTTGACACCGACACCGACATTGTTTTCGGCGTTCGGACTGAGCGCCATGACAATGCCGTTTTGCGGGATCAGCACAAAGGGATCGGCCGCATCAAGCGAAGCGCCTTTGGTGACGGCGGTCACGCGATAGCCGTCACCGTTCTGATAGGTGGCGGTGATGTAGTTGAGCGAGCGGGGATCGCCGAAGGCGTCTGCCGCGTTGAGCGAAAAGTAACGGTCATACACGCCGACACCGTGGAAGGTGGTGCCGTTTTCGGGAACGTTCTGATAGGTGACGGGGATCACGACAGCGTCCGCCGAATCGGTCTTGGAGAACACCAGCTCGTTGTTGTTGATGACCGTGCCCTTGGCAGGATCGTTCGCGCCCTTGGCGGCGGGAGCGGAGAAATCAAACGGCATCGTGAAGCTGTCGCGGGTGCCGTATTCGTCAAAGTCCACGCCGTCTTCATAGTCGGAACCGAAGTTCAAGGTATAGGGCGAATAGGTGCGATGGGTGACGGTGCCGTCGGCGATGTCGAATTCCATGAAACGCATGAAGCCGTTGCCGCCGTTTGTCGTATTCTGATAGTTTGCCATCATCTGATAGACAGAGCGGTCAGCCTTGCCGTCGCCGTTGTCGTCGATGGTGTCGATCTTGCGGGTGGAGTTGTAGTTGTGACCGCAGAACACCTGACGGACGTTGGGGTTTTGCAGGACAACGTTCTGGAAGATCTTTTCGCCGTTGGGAGAACGCTCACCGTTTGCCATGAGATAATCATGGAAAGCGAGCATGGCGATGCGGTTGGGATATGCCGCCAGCACGCTGTTTATCCACGCGATGCTCGCATCGGTGTAATCGGGCGCATAGCCGAGATACACAAACAGGAAGTCAACACCCTCAATGGTCATCAGGTCATAGTGACCGTAGTGGTTGTCGTAGTCACCGCCGTACCACGGCTTGGTATTGTAGCGGGAGGCACCGAAATACTGGCTGAATTCGGTGTGGTCGTATTGGTCGACATCGTGGTTGCCCGCGAGGATACCATAGGCGAGACCGGCATCGTCCCACAGTTTGTAGGCAGTGTCCATGACCGCCCATTGCTCATGGCTGTGGGGATTGTCGACAAAGTCGCCCGTATGCACGATATAGCGCATATCCATGCGGGAATAGTTGTCAACGACCCACTGGTTCTGAACCGTGATGATGTCGTGGTATTTGAAGGAGTACCACTGCGGGTCGGTTGCCCACAGAATGGTGAATTTGTCGTCATCGAGCGGGGAGATGGTCGCGGCGGTCGTTGCCATCGGCACCGCACCCACCAGCATCGCCAGACACAGAACAAGAGCCAGCAGTCGTTTCATTTCGGATTCCCTCTTTCCTAAAAATAAGAGTCTTCTATATTTCATTTATATCATATATAAAAAGGACGTGTCAAGAAAAAGCCGAAACCTTGCAGAAAATGTCCTGATGACGAGAGGAAAATGGCGAAAAAACAAGCCTCACGGGTGTGAGGCTTGAACCAAAGTAACATCACTGTTTTCTGTTTTCTATCACAATTGAGGAAATAACGGCAAAAATCACGGCGGCAACGATGATTCCCAAAGAAACGAAAAACAGCCACCCTGTTTGAAGAAAAATTTCGATTGCGTGGATTAAAAAAACCACACCGATTAACAAAAAGCAGACCGCCGATTGCTTGTAATACGGTGTTTTGTTCATAGTTTCCCGCTCTTGCTCGGTTGCGTATAAGTAAGCATTATTAAACGGGAAGCCCTTTTCACAAAACTGGAAACAGCTGAACACAAAACAGGCAAACGCGAGCGCACCCAGAATAACAGCACCGACAATTCTTTCCATGGCAACCTCTCCGTCAATGTATGATTGGGTAACTACAGTATAGCACAAAATGAGAGAACGTTCAATCAAAAAATATACGACAGAATGATGCGATGCAATCAATAAAAACCGAACAGGAAGCCCGCGCCTCAGGGAGGAAGAGGCATCTCGTCTTTTGGTGCATGTAAAAACGGAACACTCTTCAACTCCACGCCGGGAAAACAGTCCACCGGACTGTTTTCTGTTCCGGCTTTCGAATCCCTTCGAGAAAAAGAAAAAAGGCTTCACGGATGTGAAGCCTTTTTTCTTGGCGCGCCCGAAGGGATTCGAACCCCTGACCTTTTGATTCGTAGTCAAACACTCTATCCAGCTGAGCTACGAGCGCATATGCGTTTTTGAGAACAGTCAATATTATAGACGGCAATGCGCGGTTTGTCAAGAGGGAAAATCAAAGAAAATACACTTTTTTTGGAGAAATTTTAAAAACTGCGGATATTTTTTTGCAAAATCCGCTTTACAAACGGATTTTTGCGTGGTATACTAACTAAGCATGTGCATCGTTCACATGACAACTGCCGATTACCCGGACGACGGAGTATGCCCGCTTTGGGACGCCTTGGTTCCTCGCACTGGGTTTTTGAGCGAATCTTAAAGAAAGGTGGTAAATCATCATGATGTTACCCGAGCAAAAGCAAGAAATCATCAAAGCCTACGCGACTCACGAAGGCGACACCGGTTCTCCCGAGGTTCAGATCGCTGTTCTGACCCGCCGCATTGCGGATCTCACTGCGCACCTGAAGGATCATCCGAAGGATCACCACCGCCGCCACGGCCTTCTCAAAATGGTCGGTCAGCGCCGTGGCCTTCTTCAGTATCTCATGAAGAAGGACATCAACCGCTATCGTGCGATCATCGAGAAGCTCGGTATCCGTAAATAAGCGATCAGGCTTTGAGGCAGACGGAATGTGTCCGTCTGCCTCAAACTGCGCAATCAGCGCAAAAAAATACGCTCCCATGACGGCGGTGTGCGGCCGTTTTAGCAGTGAAGCGGGGGTCGAAACCGCGCTTTCGGCATCGGCTTTATTGCTAAAATGCCATCGACCGCCTCATTGGAAATCCAAAAAGAATGTCAAAAGGAGGCAACCAATTATGTCTATGAGCAAACTTGAGACCTTTGAGTCCTACAAAGTGTTCGAAACGACCCTTGCCGGTCGTCCGCTGGTCGTGGAGACCGGCAAAGTGGCACAGCTTGCCAACGGCTCCTGCCTTGTGCGCTACGGCGAAACCGTCGTGCTGTGCGCCGTGACCGCGTCCGCGAAGCCCCGCGAGGGTGTTGACTTCTTCCCGATGTCTGTTGACTACGAAGAGAAGCTGTATGCTGTCGGTCGTATCCCCGGCTCCTTCCAGCGCCGTGAGGGCCGTCCGTCCGAAAAAGCGATCCTCACCTCCCGCGTGATCGACCGCCCCATTCGTCCGCTGTTCCCCAAGGATATGCGCAATGACGTGTCCATCGTCTGCACCGTCATGTCCGTTGACCCCGACTGCCCGCCCGAGACCACCGCGATGATCGCCGCTTCCATCGGTATCTCCATCTCCGATATCCCGTGGGCAGGCCCCATCTCCGGCGTTGTTGTCGGTCTTGTTGACGGCAAGTTCGTCATCAACCCGACCGCCGAGCAGGAGAAGGTTTCCGACATGCACGTCACCGTCGCTTCCACCGCCGATCTGGTTGCCATGATCGAAGCAGGTGCGAACGAGGTTGACGACGAGACCATGTTTGACGGTATCATGGCGGGTCATGAGGCCAACCAGCAGATCGTCAAGTTCATCAACGAGATCGTTGCCGAGATCGGCAAGCCGAAGTTCGAGTTTACTTCCAACGATCCCGATCCCGATATGTACGAAGCCATCAAGGAATTCGCCATTGAGGACATCAAGCTCGCCCTCGACACCGATGACAAGCGCATTCGTGACGAGCGTCTGAAGCCCGTCTATGAGGCGGTTCATGCGAAGTTTGATGAGGAGTATGCCGATCAGATCGAAAAGATCGACGAGTGCCTCTACAAGCTGCAGAAATTCGTCGTGCGCCGCTGGCTGCTCGACGAAGGCAAGCGTGTTGACGGTCGCGGCATCGACGATATCCGTCCGCTCGCTTCCGAAGTCGGCGTGCTGCCCCGCGTGCACGGCTCGGGTCTCTTCACCCGCGGTCAGACGCAGGTCCTCACCATCGCGACCCTCGGCTCCACCAAGGACGCCCAGCTTCTCGACGGTATCGACAACGAGACCGAAAAGCGCTACATGCATCACTACAACTTCCCGTCCTACTCGGTCGGCGAGACCAAGCCCTCCCGCGGCCCCGGCCGTCGTGAGATCGGTCACGGTGCTCTGGCGGAGCGCGCTCTGCTCCCCGTGATCCCGAGTGTGGAAGAGTTCCCCTATACCATTCGTCTTGTCAGTGAGGTCGTGTCCTCCAACGGCTCCACCTCGCAGGGCTCCATCTGCGGCTCGACGCTCGCTCTGATGGACGCCGGTGTGCCGATCAAGGCTCCCGTTGCGGGTATCTCCTGCGGTCTCGTGACCGAGGGTGACCGTTTCATGACCATGGTCGACATTCAGGGCCTCGAAGACTTCTTCGGCGACATGGAGTTCAAGGTCGGCGGTACCAAGAAGGGTATCACCGCGATCCAGATGGACCTCAAAGTGCACGGCCTGACTCCCGCCATCATCAAAGAGGCGCTGGCGAAGACCCACAAGGCACGTGATTACATCCTCGATGAAATCATGCTCAAGGCGATCCCCGCTCCCCGTGAGGAGCTGTCGAAGTGGGCACCCAAGATGCTGTCCACCAAGATCGATGTGGACAAGATCCGCGAAGTCATCGGTAAGGGCGGCGCGGTCATTCAGAAGATCTGCGCCGAGTGCAACTGTAACGTTGACGTGCAGGAGGACGGCTCCATCTTTATCACCGCCGTGGACATTGACGATGCCCGCCGTGCGCTGTCCGTCATCGAGACCATCGCGAAGGATCCCGAGATCGGCGCGATCTACAAGGGTCGCGTGACCCGTCTGATGACCTTCGGTGCGTTCGTGGAGATCGCTCCCGGCAAGGAAGGCCTTGTGCACATCAGCAAGCTGGATCTCAAGCGCGTGGAGAAGGTCGAAGATGTGGTCGCTGTCGGCGATGAAGTCATCGTGAAGGTGACCGAGATCGACGAGCAGGGCAGAATCAACCTGTCCCGCCGCGATGCGCTCATTCAGATCGAGGGTCTGACTCCCGAAGAGGACGACTCCGCTCCCGAAGGCGGTCGCCCGCCCCGCCGCAACCGCGACGGCAACCGTCCGCGCCGTCATTGATCGGTGAAATGAGAGTAACGATGGGGTCGTCGTGTGTGACACGATGACCCCATTTTCATCTGTTTTGAAGGAAAGGAGGGCGTGATGATGTCTGCTGTCATGCAAGACGAGCGTCCGCTTGTGACGAGCTTTGATGAGCTCGAACTGTCCGAGCCGACGCGCAAAGCCCTTGAAAAAATGGGGTTTGAGCAACCCACCGAGGTACAGGCGAAAACCATTCCGCTGATGATGGAAGGCTATGACATGATCGCCAAAGCGCCGACAGGCACGGGCAAGACCTGCGCTTTCGGCATTCCGCTCCTCGAGTGCCTCGACCTCGAATGTACCGACATTCAGGCGGTCGTGGTGTGCCCGACCCGTGAGCTGTGTGTACAGATCACGCAGGAGCTCAGAGACCTTGCCAAGTATCGCCCCGATGTCCGCATCGCGAGCATCTACGGCGGTCAGTCGATGGGCAAGCAACTCGACGCACTGAAGAAAAAACCGCATATTGTCGTGGCGACCCCCGGTCGCCTGCTCGATCACATGAAGCGCCGTACCGCCTACATCGGTAATGTGTACACCGCGGTTCTTGACGAGGCGGACGAGATGCTCAAGATGGGCTTTATCCGCGATGTGCGTCAGATCCTCCGCGAGACCCCTGCCGATACGCAGGTGGTGATGTTTTCGGCGACCATGTCGCGTGAAGTGATGGACGTGGCGTGGGAATATCAGAAAAACGCGGTGGAGATCACGGTTGCCGCATCGGGTGAGAACCGCCCGAAGATCGCGCAGTTTGCGATGAATTCGACGGGAGATGCCCGTGTCAAAGACCTCGGCCGTCTCATTGACACGCTTGCGTTCAAACGCGTGATGGTGTTTTGCAACACCAAATCCACCGTCCGCTGGCTGGATCTGAAGCTCCGCCGCGAGGGACGCTCAGTCGACTGCCTGCACGGTGATATCCCCCAGTCGCAACGAAACCGCACCATGGCGGCGTTCCGCAAGGGTGATTTCGAGATCATGATCGCGACAGATGTGGCCGCCCGCGGCATCGATGTCGATGATGTCGAGGCGGTGTTCAACTTCGACATTCCCGATGAAAACGAATACTATCTGCATCGCATCGGCAGAACGGGACGCGCCAAGCGTTGCGGCGCGGCGTTCACCTTTATGTCCACCACCATGCCGCATGACGACACCTATCGTCTGCGCGACATCAAGAAATACACCCATTCCGATATCCTCGACATCGTGTGGAACGAGGACGGACAAGCCGCTCTCAAGGAGGACGGCACGACGGTGGCGGCACTGCTTGAGCAGGGCGCACAGTCGAGAGTGTATGAGGACGCATCGGGGGACGCATGATGGAAGATCAGGAAATGATGATGCCGGAGCCGGTTAAGCAGCCTGTTCCGCCTCAAAAAAGACCCGTCACGCTGTGGGTCGTGTTGCTCGTTGCCGTGATCGCGGCGGTGGTACTGTTGGTGTATCAGAGTGTGGCACCTGCCCAACCCACTCAGGAAGAAGAAGCACCCACTGCGGTGTGCGATATGTTGTAACAAAAAAGGAACCATTCAGTCGAATGGTTCCTTTTTTACGTTATCGTTTGAAAGCCTTCTCCTTGAGGAGAAGGTGCCCCGCAGGGGCGGATGAGGTGGTATCGTTGAACGCGGCAGGAGCACAGCGGACACCGGCGTGTCCGACACCTCATCAGTCTCGCATTCGCTCGACAGCTTTTCCTCGCCGGAGACGGCAACCCCTTTGTCCGCTTGCGCGGACATTTCCCCTGACAGGGGAATCGCCTCAAGGAGAAGCCTTTTGGAGATGGTTCAGAATATCGTTGCAAACTCCTCTAAAATCTTGATTGATTTCACGGTTGGAATAGCGTAACACTGTACATAGGAGATTTGTATCAATCGAACGAGTTTTCTTTGCATATTTTGTGGTATTCTTCTTTAGTTATAATTTCATGTTTTTGAAGAAGGTCGCCAATATATAAATTACAGAGTGGTGAAACTTCAATTGTGGATATAATACCATTACTATTTAGAACTTCCAGAAAAAACGAAATATTAACCGGCAAAGAACGTATATCCTCTTTGCGTGAGTTTTTAACCCAGTCCTTTAATAATAAATCTAAATAATATTTGGCACGTAGCTGACCTTCGGTTTCATATGCAAAAATAATTCCAATTATTTGTTGCGCTTTTAGAAAATCTAATTGAATACCATTATTATGCGCGTGCGTCAGCATTGTATTGAGATAATCTTCGGCAATTTTACCGGATTGTTTATAAGTAGTAACTAATTTTAAAGGGATATTATTGGAAGTTTGCTGTCGCTTAGATCGGAGTGCAGATAAAAGAAGTTTTGTGTTTTCGGCGTTTCCACTGTATTTTTCGTATGGCGCCAAACGATCAAACTCCGACAATAGATCTATTGTTGTTCTTAAATATTCGGAGTGATTCATATAGTGTTTTGCAGTATGATGATTATATGTTTCATACAAAGAATATACACGAGAATATTCTTGAGGCGTCAATTTTCTTTTTGCTTCTACTAAATTAATGTTTAGATTGACAATTTGTGATAAAGATAGTTTTGCAGTTCCTCCGTTCTTTATTTTTTGAACGTTTCGTATTGCTATGATGTTATCCAAGAAAAACAAAACGATCACCTCTTTTGTTTATAGCGGATGGAATATTTTTTTGAGTGTGTGAGAATTTCTTGAATCTTTTGTCTTGTTCGTGAGATTGCAAAGAAAACAAAAGATAAGATAATAAAAAATATTGAGAAATGTAACAGGAGAATATTAGATAATCCGTTAATAATGCTTATAATTAAAAGAATACTTCCAATCAATAGACTTATAAACAAGCTTACTTGGAGAAGTAGGTCTTTTGAAGTAGAGGTTAGCAAGTTGTCTAACGTAGAGTCAGGATCCAGGTCATATTTTTGTTTTGCGAGATTATAAGATTTATCTAGTTCTACCATTTCTTCTTGGGACAATTTTAAAGGAGAAGAAAAAACAAGTTCACAACATTCCACAGCGGATTTATATGCATTAAAGTAAAATTGCGCTTCAATACATTTATTATAATATTTCAGCAAAGATGAGGATATTTTATCTCGGATTCCGACATCGATAGCATTGTCAGAGAATAATTGTG
>JAZUOG010000039.1:0-7926 GCA_045604545.1 Acutalibacteraceae bacterium
AATAAGGCACCCAACTCCTTGGCCCACAGAACGACATGGCTACGATCCGACTTCAACGTGGGTCAGGCCGATGAGCTGGAGGGTCTGGAGGAGAAGGCTCCCAAGACCGGCGCAGATAAATATTATGCATCAGATTGCACCAAGGAAATGGTTGACGAGGTCATCATCCCCTCCATGCAGGCAGGCGCAATCTACGAAGATTACCTGATGGGCACCGCCTTTGCAAGACCCATCATCGCCAAGGCTCTGGTTGAGATCGCCAAGGCCGAGGGCGCAGACGCCATCTGCCACGGCTGCACCGGCAAGGGCAACGACCAGGTTCGTTTCGAGCTGGCTATCAAGCACTTCGCCCCCGATATGAAGATCATCGCTCCCTGGAGAGAGTGGTCCATCAAGTCCAGAGAAGAAGAGATCGATTATGCAGAAGCCCACAATGTGCCTCTGAAGATCAACCGTGAGACCAACTATTCCAAGGACAAGAACCTGTGGCACCTGTCTCACGAGGGTCTTGATCTGGAAGATCCCGCCAACGAACCCAACTACGACAAGATCCTTGAGCTCGGCGTGTCTCCCGAAAGAGCTCCCGACAAAGCCACCTATGTCACCATCTCCTTCGAGAAGGGCGTTCCCGTTGCCATCGACGGCGAGAAGATGGACGGTCTTGCCATCATCGAAAAGCTCAACAAGCTCGGCGGCGAGAACGGTATCGGTATCGTCGATATGGTCGAAAACCGCCTTGTCGGCATGAAGAGCCGCGGCGTGTACGAGACTCCCGGCGGCACGATCCTCTACAAGGCTCATGACGCGCTCGAGACCCTGACGCTTGATCGCGATACCCAGCATTACAAACAGCAGATGGTGGCCGGCAAGTTCAGCGAGCTGGTTTACTACGGTCAGTGGTACACTCCTCTGCGTGAGGCGCAGTCCGCATTTGTTGACAGCACGCAGGAGACCTGCACCGGCGATGTCAAGCTGAAGCTGTACAAAGGCAACATCATGCTCGCTTCTCTCACCTCTCCGTATTCTCTGTATGACGAGGATATCGCCACCTTCGACGAGGACGAGGTTTACGATCAGATGGACAGCCAGGGCTTTATCAACCTCTTCGGTCTGCCCATCAAGGTTCAGGCAAAGAAAAAGGGCCTGTAATCAATCCATACAATCAGCGGTGCGTGGGACACTTTTCGCGCACCGCCTTTTCCCTATTTTCAGAAAGGCGGAAAAACGCATATGAAGCTGTGGGCCGGACGTTTCCAGAAAGCACTTGACGACAAAACCAACGATTTCAACTCTTCCATTTCCTTCGACTGCCGCATGGCACAAGAGGATATTTTCGGCAGTATGGCACACGCCGCCATGCTTGAGAAGCAAGGCGTGATCAGCGCGGAGGACGGCAAAGCCATTCAGGAAGGACTTGCCGCCATCGCCGAAGATCTGAAGAGCGGTGCGCTGTCCATCGACATGACGGCAGAGGATATTCACACCTTTATCGAGGGTGAACTCACCTCCCGCATCGGCGATGCCGGCAAGCGTCTCCACACGGGTCGCAGCCGTAACGATCAGGTTGCCCTTGATATCCGTTTGTATCTGCGCAACCGCATTCCGCAATTGCAGAACCAGCTCACCGAGCTGATCGATGTGCTGTGCAACAAGGCGGAGGAATACGCCGACGCGATCATGCCCGGTTACACCCATCTGCAACGCGCTCAGCCCATCACGTTCGGGCATCATCTGATGGCGTATGCCGAAATGCTGCTCAGAGACAAGGCACGTCTGTCGGACACACTGTCCCGCACCAACGTTTCGCCGCTCGGCAGCGGTGCGCTTGCCGCCACCACCTATCCCCTCGACCGTGAAGCAGTGGCAAACACCCTGCAGATGAACGGCGTCACCCACAACTCGCTTGACGGCGTGTCCGATCGCGATTTTGCCGTTGAGCTTGCCGCCGTGCTGTCTCTCATCATGGTGCATCTGTCCCGTTTCTCCGAGGAGATCATTCTGTGGTGCTCGTGGGAATTCAAATTTGTCGAGCTCGATGACGCCTTCTCGACCGGCTCGTCCATCATGCCGCAAAAGAAAAACCCCGATATTGCAGAGCTTGTGCGCGGTAAATCGGGGCGCGTGTTCGGCGATCTGATGACATTGCTTACCGTTCTCAAGGGCCTGCCACTTGCCTATAACAAGGATATGCAGGGAGACAAGGAAGCTATTTTTGACGCGCTTGACACCGTCACCATGTGTCTGACCGCCTTCACCCCGATGATCGATACCATGACGGTCCTCACCGCCAATATGCGTAAAGCGGCGGCAGGCGGCTTTATCAACGCCACCGATTGCGCCGACTATCTCGTCGGCAAGGGACTTCCCTTCCGCGACGCATACAAAGCAACAGGCGAGCTTGTGGCACAATGCATCAACAAGGGGCTCACTCTCGAAACCCTGCCGCTTGAGGACTACCAAGCGGTGTGCGATCTGTTTGACAACGATGTGTTTGAGGCGATCGCTCTCGAGCGCTGTGCGGCACTTCGTCGTGTCTACGGCGGTCCCGCTCCCGAAAATGTGCGTGCGCAGGTTGTTCGCGTGCGTTCTGTCAATCAATAACCAAAGACAAAGGAGTCTTTTTCCATGATCAACGTCGGTATTATCGGCGCGACGGGCTATGCCGGTGTCGAACTTGTCCGCATTCTGATGCGCCACCCCTCTGTCACCTTGACGGCGGTGAGCTCTGTTTCCTTCGAAGGAAAACCCATCAGCGAGGTCTATCCCTCGCTCCGTGAAATCTGTGACATGACGTGCGAGTCGGCAGACACCGTGATCAACAGCTGTGATGTGATCTTCGCAGCACTCCCCCACGGACTGTCACAGGACACAGCCAAAGCATGTGCAGATGCCGGCAAAAAATTCATCGATCTCGGCGCGGATTTTCGTCTTGACAGTGCCGAAGAATACACCTCTTGGTACCAATCGGAATATCGCTATGACGAGCTTCACCAAAAAGCGGTATACGGTCTGTGCGAATGCTTCCGTGACGACATCGCCAAAACCGACATTATCGGCAATCCCGGCTGTTATCCCACAAGCGTCGCGCTCGGTCTGGCACCGGCACTGAAAAACAAGCTGGTCTCTCCCGTCGGTATCGTGGTCGATTCCAAATCGGGCACAACGGGTGCCGGTCGCAAGCCCACCCAAACCACGCATTTCCCCGATTGCGCCGACGCGTTCTCGGCATATAAAGTGGCGTCGCATCGTCACACTCCCGAAATCGAACAAACCCTCTCGAAGCTGGCAGGCGAGAAGGCGACTATCACCTTTGTGCCGCATCTTCTCCCTGTCAACCGCGGCATTCTCTCCACCATCTACGCTCGTCTGCAGGACGGCGTGACGGAGGAGCAGATCCGCACAGCTTACGAAGATGCCTATAAGAACGAGCGCTTTGTGCGCGTGATGCCCAAAGGACAGGCGGTCAACATTCGCCACGTCCAATGCTCCAACTACTGCGATATCCAGCTGTATGTGGACACCCACACCGGCTTGCTTGTTGTCACCTCAGTCATCGATAACATGGTCAAAGGTGCGGCAGGTCAGGCGATCCAAAACATGAATCTTATCTGCGGTCTCCCGGAGGATACCGGTCTTGATATGATCCCGATTGCATTTTAACGAAAGCGAACTGGTGATAATACTATGGCTATTCAGATCAACGGCGGCGTGACCGCCCCCAAAGGATTTACCGCTTCCGGCGTACATTGCGGTATCCGCCGCAACCGCACAAAGCGCGATTTAGCCCTTATTGTATCCGATCGTCCCGCATCTGCGGCGGCGGTGTATACCCGTAATCTTGTCAAAGGTGCGCCCCTTACCGTGACCAAAGCGCATCTCGAGGACGGTGTCGCTCAGGCGATCATCGTCAACAGCGGTATTGCCAACACCTGCGCCGCGGACGGCATCGAAAAAGCCGAAGCGATGTGCGCGCTTGCCGCAGAGGCGCTCGGTCTTCCCGTGAACAACGTGCTGGTCGCCTCAACAGGCGTGATCGGCCCGTCCATCAATCTTGAGCCCATCAAAGCGGGTATTCCTTCTCTTGTCCGTGAGCTGTCGGTCGACGGCGGCGAAAACGCCGCAGAGGCCATTATGACCACCGACACCGTCAAGAAGGAATTCGCCTTCGAGTTCACGGTCGGCGGCGTGACCTGTACCCTCGGCGGTATCGCCAAGGGCAGTGGCATGATTGCCCCCAACATGGCGACCATGCTGTGCTTTCTGACCACCGATGCTGCCATTGACAGCACTCTTCTCGATGCGGCACTGCACGAAGTTGTCGGCGACACCTTCAACATGATGTCGGTCGACGGCGACACCTCCACCAACGACAATGTCATTCTCATGGCAAACGGTGCGGCGGGCAATCCCATCATCACCGAAAAGAATGCGGATTATGTCGCATTTGTCGACGCCCTCCACACGCTGTGTGCCGATCTGTGCCGCCGTCTCGCCAAGGACGGCGAAGGTGCCACCAAGTTGCTGGAAACCGTCGTCCACGGCGCTAAAACCGTTGATGACGCCCGCACCATCGCCCGTTCGGTCAACAACTCCGCTCTTCTGAAAGCCGCCATGTTCGGTGCGGACGCCAACTGGGGTCGTGTGCTGTGCGCCATCGGCTATTCCGGCGCAGATGTGAATGTAAACGGCGTTGAGGTGACCTTCCGCTCCAAAGCGGGTGAGATCACCGTCTGCCGTCACGGTGCCGGTATCGAATTCAGCGAGGAAATCGCCAAAACCGTTCTTACGGAAGACGAAATCATCATCGATATTGCTCTTGAAGACGGCGATGCGCGCGCCACCGCCTACGGCTGTGACCTCACCTACGATTATGTGAAGATCAACGGCGATTATCGCACCTGATGATCGAAAGGAAGTCAGTAAAGAAATGGAAATCACGACCAACGAACGCGCAGAGGTATTGACCCAAGCGCTCCCCTATATCAAACAATATGCCGGCAAAACCGTCGTTATCAAGTACGGCGGCAACGCCATGATCAGCGAAGAACTCAAAGCCGCCGTCATGGAAGACATTGTTCTTCTCCACACCGTGGGCATCAAGCTCGTTCTCGTTCACGGCGGCGGTCCCGAAATCAACGCCATGCTTGAAAAAACCGGCAAGGAGTCGAAGTTTGTCGGCGGTCTGCGCTATACCGATGAAGAAACCATGGATATCGTGCAGATGGTGCTGGCGGGTAAGGTCAACAAAGCCCTTGTTCAGCAGATCACCGAGCACGGCGGTCGCGCTCTCGGACTTTGCGGTCTGGACGGCGGCATGCTGACCGCCACGCGTCACCGCGAGCCCGACCTCGGTCTTGTGGGTGACATCTCTCGCGTGGACGTCACCTTGATCCGCAACTGCCTGGAATCCGACACCATTCCTGTTGTCGCCACCATCGCGGGCGGCGCTGACGGCGAACGCTACAACATCAACGCCGATATCGCCGCCGCCGAAATTGCCGCCGCATTGGGCGCTGAGAAGCTCGTGCTGATGACCGACGTGCGCGGTCTGCTTCGCGACAAGGACGATCCTTCGAGCCTCATCTCCACCGTGCAGGTCAGCGATGTGCCGCGTCTGAAAAAAGAGGGCGTGCTGTCGGGCGGTATGATCCCGAAAATCGAATGTTGCGTGGAAGCGGTGCGCCGCGGCGTCCGCAGAACACACATCATTGACGGTCGTATTCCCCACTCCATTCTCATCGAAATGCTCACCCATGAGGGTATCGGCACCATGTTCCTGTAAGAAAGGTCGTAACGAACATGTCTTTTGAAGAAACCAAGCAGCTCCACGACAATAGTCTGATGCCGACCTACGGACGGTTTCCTGTGTCGCTCAAGAGCGGCAAAAACGCCACCGCCTTCGACGACGACGGTAAGAGCTATGTCGACTTCGGCAGTGGCATCGGTGTCACATCGCTCGGTTACTGCAACGAGGGCTATATCCAAGCGGTAACCGCTCAGCTGAACACCGCTCAGCATTTTTCCAATCTCTATTACAACCAAACGCAGATCGACTGTGCGGCAAAGCTGTGTGACAAGACGGGCTTTTCCCGCGTGTTCTTCGGCAATTCCGGTGCGGAAGCCAACGAGTGTGCCATCAAGCTCGCCAGAAAGTACAGCTTTGACAAATACGGCAAGGGTCGCTCCACGGTGATCACGCTTTGCAACTCCTTCCACGGACGCACAGTGACCACTCTTGCCGCCACCGGTCAAGATGTCTTCCACAACTACTTCTTCCCCTTCACGGGCGATTTCGTGTATGCTCCCGCCAACGATATCGACGCCATCAAAGCCCTTTCGGACGGCACGGTATGCGCGGTGATGCTCGAATGTGTGCAGGGCGAGGGCGGCGTGATGCCGCTTGACGACGAGTATGTCCGCGCTGTACGTCAGCTGTGCGACGATAACGACTGGGTCATGATCGTTGACGAAGTGCAGACCGGCATCGGTCGCACGGGCAAGCTGCTCGCCTTTGAGCATGCCGATGTCAGACCTGATGTTGTCACGCTTGCCAAAGGACTCGGCGGCGGTCTTCCCATCGGCGCCTGCCTTTGTGCAGAACCATTCAAAGATGTCATGAGTGCCGGTATGCACGGTTCCACCTTCGGCGGCAATCCTGTTGTGTGCGCGGGCGCTTCCTATGTGCTGGATACCGTTGCAAACGAGGCATTTCTCGCAAACGTTGTCGCCAAGGGCGACATCATTCGCAAGCGCGTGAGTGCCATGCCGCACGTCAAAGAGGTGCGCGGTAAAGGCATGATGATCGGTATCGTTCTCGATGACGGCATCGCCGCCAAAGACGTTGCCACCGCTTGTCTTGAAGGCGGATTGCTGATCCTCACCGCCAAAACCCTGCTTCGTATGCTCCCGCCGCTGACCATCACCGACGACGAGCTTGATCTCGGTCTCTCGATTCTTGAAAACACCTTGAAGGAGTGGAAATAACATGAAACATTTGCTCAAACTGCTGGATCTGTCCACCGAAGAAATCCTCGAGATCCTCAACACCGCCGATCAGCTGAAGTATGAACTCAAGCACGGCATTCCCCACCGCCATCTCGAGGGCAAGACCCTCGGCATGATCTTCCAGAAATCCTCTACCCGCACCCGTGTGTCCTTTGAAACGGGTATTTATCAGCTGGGTGGCTGCGGTATGTTCCTCTCTTCCCGCGATCTGCAGATCGGTCGCGGCGAGCCTGTCGAGGACACCGCCCGTGTGCTGTCTCGCTATCTTGACGGCATCATGATCCGCACCTTTGCCCAAAAAGAGGTTGAAGACCTTGCTGAATACGGCTCTATTCCGATCATCAACGGTCTGACCGACTTCTGCCATCCCTGCCAGATCCTCGCCGATCTCATGACGGTGCGCGAGCATAAAGGCTATCTGGACGGACTGAAAATGTGCTATATCGGTGACGGTAACAATATGGCCAACTCCCTCATCGTCGGCGGTCTGAAGGTCGGCATGGATGTGGCCATCGGTTGCCCCGACAGCCATCAGCCCGACAAGGCGGTTCTTGACTTTGCCGCAGGCTACGGCGATAAGTTCCTGATGACTCCCGACTGCAAAGAAGCCGCCGCAGACGCCGACATCATCTTCACCGATGTGTGGGCATCGATGGGTCAGGAAGAAGAAGCCGCCGAGCGCCGCGCCATTTTCGCCGGTTATCAGGTTAACGAAGAGCTGATGAAGGTGGCACATGCAGACTGCATGGTGCAGCACTGCCTGCCCGCCCACCGCGGCGAAGAGATCACCGCCGAGGTTTTCGAGGCGCATGCCAACGAAATCTTCGACGAAGCAGAAAACCGTCTCCACGCTCAGAAGGCCGTTATGGTCCTGACGATGGGTCAACAATAAACACCATATACAAAACCCGCTTTGCTGAT
>JAZUOG010000040.1:0-22141 GCA_045604545.1 Acutalibacteraceae bacterium
CTCCGATGCCCGTGACATTCTCCTGTCCATCGTCAGCTGATCAGATCTGTTTAAAAAAGTCAGATGCTTTTGAAAAAGCATCGGACTTTTTGGCGATTATACAGCGCGCCACATCATTACGTTGTCATCATACGACACACAAATCCTGCCGCTGTCGACAAGCCACGAAAGATAGCTTTTTACTGTGCTTCCCACAAGCGCATGCTGTTCGGCGGTCATCGTCAGGTTGTATTGCTCAAACAGTGCCTTGAGCAGGTCATCGAAGCCGATCGGCTGTTCGCACAGTGTGATAATGGCGGCGGCGATGTCGTTTACGGTGCTGATATTAAGCTGTGCGAGTGTGCGGATATCCTCGGTGGCAGGGGCGTGGGAGGGGATGAACCGATCGGCACGTAAGGCTTTGACATTTTCCAGCGTGTCGAGATATTGCTCCACATCCCACAGATAACCGATGCGGTACTTTTCAAGCGTTTGCGCCGAGGATAAGCAGTCCGCGAGAAACACCGCATTGTCTACGCGGAAACCGACCATGTCGGGCGTGTGACCGCTAAGCGGAATGATCTCCATGTATGCGGGAAGTGCCGCTTCCTCAAGCGGTCTGACACGGCTGTCCTGTGCAAGCAGGAACTTGTGACGAAGCGCCTTCGGGGGATTGCCGCCGTAAAGCAGTGACGGCTCAAAGAGCGGGTATGCCGTCATCGCCGCATCCATCCCGGGTGCAAAAATGTCGCATCCCGTCTGCTCCTGTAGCCAGCGGTTGCCGCCGATATGGTCGGCATGTGAATGGGTGTTGACAATGAATCGAAGCGAAAGCCCTTCTTTTTCAAGAATACCGCGCACCTTTTTGGCGGCGCTTTTATCGTTGCCGCTGTCGATGAGGATCGCCTCGTTGTTGCCGACCGTCACCATGCCGATTTTCGCGGGACAGTCAATATACCATCCATGCTCGGAGATTTGTATCAGCTCATACATTGTCATCAGCTCCTTTTTACAGACATCCTATCATACTCCTGCATAAAACGCAAGAAAAACGCACACGCTGTGTATCAAAAGGAGGGATTTCCAATGATCGAACAGGATACCATCAAACTGCTCAGAGAGTGTGATGCGGGAGTCAAAATGGGGGTATCGTCCATTGATGACGTACTGCCGTATGTGCGCAGTGAACGGCTGAAAAAACGGTTGGAGATTTGCAAGCACGAGCATGAACAGCTCGACCGCGATATTCAGGCCGCACTCGACCGTTTTCACGATGACGGCAAAGATCCGAATATGTTTGCCAAAGGTATGTCCGCGATGAAAACGAACATGAAGCTGTGCATGGACGACTCCGATGAGACCATCGCCGACCTCATGACCGACGGCTGTAACATGGGTGTCAAATCGCTCAACCGCTATCTCAACGAGTATGCCGCCGCTGACGAGGAAACCAAGGATATCACCAAGCGTCTCATCAACCTCGAAGAACGCCTTGCCATCGACATCCGCGATTTTTTGTAACGTAAAAATCGCCTTCCCCTCAATGAAGCCTGTAATCTTCTGTGTCGGTGCGGATCGCGTTATAAAAATAAAAAAGGGCGTATGCGGGGGAACGCATACGCCCTTTTTTAAAGAATACGGATCGGTTTTTAAAGAGAGAACACAGTGAGCGTTGTTCGTTTTATGTGTCGTCACTGTTTTCGTATTGCAGCCAATAGTCTCGTCCTTTCTGCTTTTTGATCCACAAGGTTTCATTTCGCAATTGTTCCATGGGAAAGATCAACACCAACGGGCAATGCTCCTCTTTCGCCCAAGACATGGCATCTTCAAACACTTCAAAAAAGGATCTGGCACTTCGGATCGTGACCCATGGTCTTGCTAAATCATGAGTTTCGCATCCCGGCAACAACTCAAACGGAATGGGTTTGCCGAGATCGGCGATATCGTATACCGCATCCATTATGGAATACCGTTGCAATTCCCGACGAATCGTGTGCAGTTCGCGGGAAAGCTCGTCAAAATGTTCAAGCTCCACCAGCCCATGATCACACAGGTCTGACAGCAGTCTCGGAAATCGCTTCCCCCAATTCCCGACCCCCTCTAAATGGTAAGACACAGACGAGAAAAAAGCGAATACAAAATCGGCATTTTCCAACGCAAATTGTAAGGAGCTTCTCCCGTGAGCGCATTTTGTACATAAACTGACCAACATAAACATTCCACCTGTTGAAGAAATAGATAAGAGATAAAAGATAATAACGAACAGATAAAAGCGGCGGTGGGCGGTCTTTATCTATTATCCATTCTCTATTATCGATTATCTCTTATCTTAGGCGAGATTCATCTCGCCGCTTTTGGCGCGTCTGAAGGAATTCGAATCCCCGACCTTCCGCTTAGGAGGCGGACGCTCTATCCTGCTGAGCTACAGACGCATATATTCTTTTTAGGCTTTTTCAGTCTACCGCAACCGCCTCGTTTTGTCAAGGGGGACTTGCGTGTAAAAATAAGCATGATTTCACCTTGCAAAAGTGAAAAAAAGGGAGTATAATGCTATCATGCCGTAATATATTCTGAAACGATACGGCGACGTTTTACAAGACGTTAAAGGAGAGTTTATCATGAAAAGACATATTCGCACGGTGCTGGCACTGATACTGGCAACGGTGATGCTGATGTCGATGAGTGCGTGCGGGGGAGAGGACAAGCCTGCCGACACGACACAGCCCACCTTCACGACCGCCGCTACCACCACGGCTCCGACCGCGGTGACGGGCGATCCGTCCGAGGATCCGTCGACGCCTCCCGAGCAGCTGGCGACAGGCTATAACAAGATCACCGGTTTTGACGACATGGGCGGCAGTGATCTGACCCGTCCCGTCGGCGTTATGGTTGCCAACAACGACTTTATCCAGGACGAGCAGGTCGGCGTCGGCAAGGCTGACATGTGGGTGGAAATGGAAACCGAGGGCGGCATCACTCGTCTGATGGCGGTGTTTGCCAACACCGAGCGTGTTCCCGAAGCGATCGGCCCCATTCGTTCGGCGCGCTCGCCGTTCTTCCATGTGGCGGAGGCGCTCGGTCTTGCGTATGTTCATGCCGGCGGCAGTTATACCGCCCTTGCCATGATCAGCCGTTCGAACATCGCCGACCTTGATGTCAACACGGGTGATTCGGGTGCCTATTCCTGGCGCGACGGCGGATATCCTCATCCGTATGAATACCGTTTGCGTACAGGCGGCGAGGCGCTGACTCGCTACATGAACGACAGAGGCTATAAAACCGAATCGGTCGCGGAGATTCCTTGGACCTTCGGCGAGCAAACGGGCGAGACGGCGACCGATATCGATATCAAGCTGTCTTATACACAAAAGATCGGCTTCACATATGACGAGGCAACGGGACTGTATCAGAAGACGAACGGTTCTTCCGAAACGCCTCATGTTGACGGACAAGGCAACGCGATCGCCGCGAAAAGCGTCATCGTGCTGTACACCGACAAGATCATGGAGAACGATCTGACTCACGATTTTGCGCTCGGTTACGGCGAAGGCTATGTGTTCTGCGACGGCGTGATGCGTCGTTTTGACTGGTCGCGCGACGGTGATGGCTTCACCATGACCGAAAAGGACGGCACCAAACTGACGCTCGCGCAAGGCAAGGTATATATGTGTGTGGCGGCAACGGAATTTGCCGGCAACATCACGTATTGATTTTCTATTTCAGCAAAGGCAGGGACCACGTTTATGATTATCGTATTGAAGCAACAGGCAACACAGCAAAAAATCGACGAGTTTGCCAAATATTTTGCAGAACACAATGTGCGTGTCAACACGTGGGTCGGTGACCAATCCACCGTCCTCGGTTTGCTCGGTGACACCAGTGCCATCGACCTCGATTTCATCGAACAGCAGGAAATCGTTGAGCGTGTACAGCGCGTATCCAAGCCCTACAAAAAGGGTAGCCGCGAATTTCACCCCGCGGATACGGTCATCGACCTCGGTCACGGCTGTCGTATCGGCGGCGGCTCGTTCGGCGTGATCGCCGGACCGTGTTCGGTGGAAAATGACGATCAGATCGTCAAACTCGCCGAAGATGTCAAGGCGGCGGGTGCCACCTTCCTGCGCGGCGGCGCGTTCAAGCCCCGCACCTCGCCCTATGCCTTCCAGGGACTGCGTGCTCACGGTCTGGAGCTTCTTCGCCATGCGCGCGAAAAGACGGGTCTGCCCATCGTGACCGAGATCATGTCGGCGGATCACCTGTTCCTGTTTGAGGATGTCGATATCATTCAGGTCGGCGCACGCAATATGCAGAACTTTGAGCTTCTCAAGGAACTGGGCAAATGCGACCGCCCGATCCTGCTCAAGCGCGGCCTGTCCAACACCATTGAAGAATGGCTGATGAGCGCGGAATACATCATGGCGGGCGGCAACGAAAACGTCATTCTGTGTGAGCGCGGTATCCGCACCTTTGAGACGATGACGCGCAACACGCTCGATCTGTCGGCGATCCCGCTTCTCAAGGAGCTGACCCATCTGCCCGTGGTGGTGGATCCCAGCCATGCGACCGGCAAAAGCTCGCTCGTGCCGCCGCTGTGCCTTGCCGCGATGGCGGCAGGTGCCGACGGTCTGATCGTGGAGGTGCACAACGACCCGCCTCACGCGATGTCCGACGGTGCGCAATCGCTCACTCCCGAGCAGTTTGCCGATGTGATGAGCGATCTCAAGAAGATCGCTCCCGTGTTCAACAAAACACTGGATCTTTATCAGGATTGATACCATTAGAATTATACAGTAAAGGACGGATGAACCATGCGACAAGGAGACGTTATGCAAGGAACGATCGTGATTGCGGGAATGGGCCTCATGGGCGGTTCACTGGCTCTTGCTTTGCAAAAAGCCTCCCCTGTGAAGGTTGTCGGTCTCGACAGCAACCCCGAAGTTCTCATGCAGGCACTCAAACGTCATGCGATTGACGAGGTCTGCACGGCGGGCAATCTGGCATCGGCCGATCTGGTGGTGCTGGCACTTGCGCCGCGCGCCGCTGTCGAGGTACTCAAGGAACTCGCCCCTCAACTGAAAAAAGGTACGATCGTCACCGATCTGTGCGGTGTCAAACGGTATGTGATGCAGGAATGCCTGCCGATCTGTGAACAGTACGGCTTGCATTTTATCGGCGCTCACCCCATGGCGGGCAAAGAGAAAAACGGATTTTCTCAGGCGGACGCGTCGCTGTTCAACGGCGCAAGCTTCATCATCACGCCGCACGACAACACTCCCGACCATGTGATGGACGTGATGCACGCGCTTGCCAAAGCCATCGGTTGCACCCGTTTGACCGTGACCACTCCCGAGGAGCATGACCGCATGATCGCGTTCACCAGTCAGTTGCCGCACGTGCTGGCGGGTTGCTATGTGCAATCTCCCTGCAGTGCGCGTCACGAAGGCTTCTCTGCGGGAAGCTATCGCGATGTGTCGCGCGTGGCGACGGTGGACGAAAATCTGTGGAGTGAGCTTTTCGCGGAAAACAGCGATCTTCTCGAAAACGAGATCGAGCACCTGATCGTGCGTCTTGAGGAATTCCGCAAAGCGGTTGAAGACCAAAACGAGGAACACATGAAGCGCATGATCAAGGAAGGCCGTCTGTGCAAACAGCGCGCCGATGCGCAACCCGATGTGAAACCGATTTGGAAATAAAAGGAGTCCTTTCCCATGCAACCCATCATGATCCCCGTCAATACGGGACGCCCGTATGAGATCTGCCTCGGACGCGGTCTGCTTCCCCGAGCAGGTCAGCTTATTCGCGAGGTACACAAAAAAGGTACGCGTGCGCTGATCGTCAGCGACAGCAACGTTACGCCGTTATATGCCAAAACCGTCACCGACAGCCTCGTGAAAGCGGGCTATCGCACGGTCAGCGTGATCACCTTCCCTGCAGGAGAAAAACACAAGCGCATGGAAACCGTGATGCACATTTACAAAGCGCTCGCAACGGGACAGTTTGATCGTTCGGATGTGATCGTGGCACTCGGCGGCGGTGTGACGGGAGACATGGCGGGGTATGCCGCGGCAACGTGGATGCGCGGCATCGATTTTGTGCAGATTCCGACCTCCCTGCTTGCGCAGGTAGACTCTTCCATCGGCGGCAAAACGGGCGTCGATATCCCCGAGGGCAAGAACCTTGTCGGTGCCTTCTGGCAGCCGATCCGTGTCATCGCCGACATCGATACGTTGTCGACGCTTCCCGAAGAATACGTCACCGACGGCATGGGCGAGGTGGTCAAGTCCGCGTGCATTCGTGACAAAGCGCTGTTTGAGCTTCTCGAAAAGGATCAGGCGTTTTCTCCCGATCTGCTTATGGAGATCGTGCGTCGGTGCATGATGGTGAAATGCCGCGTCGTGGAAAACGACGAAAAGGAAAGCGGCGAGCGCAAACTGCTCAATTTCGGGCACACGCTCGGTCACGCTCTCGAAAAACATCTGGATTACACCGGCATCAGCCACGGTTGTGCGGTCGCCGTCGGCATGGCGGCATTGACCGCCGCCGCCGAACGCCGCGGACTCACCAAAGAAGGCACGTCGGCGCGTCTGTGTGCCGTGCTTGCCAAATTCGGGTTGCCGACGGTCGGCCCCGTTCCCGTGACGGCGTATCTCGATGCCGTCAAGCTTGACAAAAAATGCATCGGCGGCGAGGTGGATCTCGTGTTGCTCAGTGAACTCGGCGACGCGTTTTGTCACCGCGTCAAAACGACCGATCTTTCCGAATTTATGCAAAGCTAAAGGGGCACAGGGGTATGTCAACAGCTCATATCACCGCGGCAAGCGCCCATGGCGTGGTTGCCGCACCGCCGTCAAAATCGGCGGCACACCGTGCGTTGATCGCCGCCGCACTCAGCGGCGAAAGCCGCATCGAAGGCATTATTCCTTCGAAGGACATGGAAGCGACGCTTCGTTGTCTGAAATCGCTCGGCTATACGTTTGACCGCGACGGGGAAACGGTGACGTTTCACGGCAGGACGGACGCTGTATCGACGGTGGCGGACTGCGGCGAAAGCGGCTCCACAGCGCGATTTTTTGTGCCGATCATGGCGGCACTCGGTGTGAGCATGACATTGATCGGCGGCGGACGATTGCCCGACCGACCGATGACCGCTTACGAAGAGTGTTTACCGCCGCACGGCGTGACGCTGACGCGTCCTTCTCGTGACGGCGGTATTTTACATATAGAGGGACAGCTTCGCGGCGGTCGTTTTGAGGTCGCGGGCGATGTGTCCAGTCAGTTTATCACCGGACTTCTCATGGCGTTGCCGCTGTGTGCGGAGGACAGTGAGATCGTGCTCACCTCGCCGCTTCAGTCGGCGGGCTATGTCGACATGACGCTCGAAACGCTTCGCAAGGCGGGGCTCAAGGTCACTCCGACAGCCAACGGCTGGCGGGTCAGAGGACAACAAGCCTATGCGTTGCACGATCACGTCGTAGAAGGCGACTGGTCGCAAGCGGCGTTTTTGCTGGTTGCGGGAGCTGTGGGCGGCGATATCACTGTTGGCAATCTGCACCGCGACAGCACCCAAGGCGACAAGCGCATCGAAGCCGTTTTATCGCAAATGGGCGCGGACATCACATGGACCGAGCAGGGATTGCGTTGCCGCAAAAGCGAGCTTCACGCCGTGGAAACCGATGTGTCGGACATTCCCGACCTTGTGCCGGTGTTGTCGGTCGCGGCGGCATCTGCCTGCGGCACCACACGGTGGTATAATGCCGCGAGACTGCGCATCAAGGAAAGCGACCGCCTGCAAACGACGGCGGCGCTGATTTCGGCACTGGGCGGCACGGTGCGCGAAACAGAGGACGAATTATTCGTGACAGGCGGTCGGCTTGTCGGCGGTACGGTGGACGGCGCAAACGATCACCGCATCGTCATGAGCGCGGCGGTCGCGTCACTTATGACGGACGGCGAGGTCGTCGTGACCGACGCCCACAGCATTTCGAAAAGCTGGCCGTCATTCTTTGAAACATTCCGAAAGATAGGGGGCGATGTCCGTGAGCTCTGACATCGGCAATCGCGTAACATTATCGATATTCGGTGAAAGCCACGGCGAGATGATCGGTTGCACATTGCACAATCTTCCTGCGGGTGAGGTCATCGACATGGAGGAGGTCGCGGCGCAAATGGCGCGTCGCGCTCCCGGCAACGATCCCACCGCCACCGCGCGCAAGGAATCCGATCTGCCGCGCGTGGTATCGGGCTATTATGCAGGCGTGACAACAGGCACGCCGCTCACCGCTGTCATCGTCAACGAAAACACCCGAAGCGGCGACTACGCCGCCCAGCAGTCTGTTCCCCGTCCGGGACACGCCGATTTTACGGGCGCTGTGCGTTATGACGGTGCCAACGACATTCGCGGCGGCGGTCATTTCAGCGGCCGTCTCACCGCCCCCCTCGTGTTTGCAGGTGCGGTTTGCCGCCAGATCCTTGCCCGTCGCGGTATCACCGTCGGCGCGCATATCTATGCCATCGCCGATGTCAAGGACACGCCGTTTGACGCGGTGAAGGTGGACGAAGAATTGCTCCATGCGCTGTCGCAGTCATCGTTCTCGTTGATCGACAGCGAAAAAGAACTGCTGATGCGGGCGGCGGTGGAACGCGCCCGCGTGAAAGCGGACAGTGTCGGCGGCGTGATCGAGCTTGCCGTGACGGGACTTCCCGTCGGTGTCGGCTCGCCGATGTTCGGCGGCGTGGAAAATGTGCTGTCGGCGATGCTGTTCGGTATTCCCGCTGTCAAGGGCGTGGAATTCGGCGACGGCTTTGCACTCAGCACCATGCTCGGCTCCGAAGCCAACGACAGCTATCATTACGATGAAGAGGGAAACCTGACGCTCCTTTCCAATCACAACGGCGGCATTCTCGGCGGTATCACCGACGGTGCACCGCTCATTGTGCGCGTGGCGATCAAACCGACACCATCCATCGGGCAGGTGCAGGCGAGCATCGATATGCGTGAAGGCACCAACACCACCACCGTCGTCAGAGGTCGTCACGACCCTTGCATTGTGCCGCGCGCCGTTCCCGTTGTGGAGGCGGCCGTGGCGGTTGCGCTTCTCGATCTGTTGGAAAGCGAAGCCGGACATCTTTAAACCCCGAGGGAGATGATGCACATGGATCTTTCGCAAATCCGCAAGGATATCGACCGTATCGACGGTCAGCTCGTGCCGTTGCTGTGTGAGCGTCTGAACTGTTCGGAAAAGGTCGCCCAATATAAACATGAAAACGGCATTCCCGTGCTCAACGAGCAACGCGAGCAGGCGGTCATCGATGCCGTCGCGGCAACAAGCGAGGCACTGGACACCGACAAGCGCGGCTACGGCCGCGCCAATTCGCTTGTCTACTCCACCGTCATGGCGGTGTCCCGCGCTCTTCAGCATCGCCTGCTCGGAGCAGGAGAATCGCTTCGAGCAACACTCGCTTCTGCGGATCGTGCGCTGCTTTCGGGTGACAAGGCACGGGTGGTGTGTCAGGGAACGCAGGGAGCGTTTTCCCACGAAGCCGCATCGCGTATGTTCCCCGGTACTACACCTGCGTTTGTGCAAACGTGGGAGCAGGTGATCGAGGCGGTCAAAAACGGCGATGCGGACTACGGTCTGTTACCGATTGAAAACTCCACGACCGGCTCGGTGCACGATGTGTATGATCTTGTCATGGCGAACCGCTGTCACATTGCGGCGGCGGTGGACGTGCCGGTGCGCCAGTGCTTGCTGACAGTGGACGGCGCGACACCCGATGAGATCAAAACGGTTGTGTCCCATCCTCAGGCATTGGCGCAGTGCCGCGAGTATATCCGTGAGCACGGTTATGCCGAGCACATCTACGGCAACACCGCCACAGCCGCGAAGTTGGTTGCCGAAACAGGTGACAGAACCGTCGCCGCCATCGGCTCGCGCAAGGCGGCAGAGGAATTCGGACTGACCGTCGCCAAAGCCGATATCCAGAGCTTCGACGGCAACACCACCCGCTTTGTGGCGATCTCCTCGAAGCTGTGCATTCCCGACGATGCCGACCGCATCACGTTGCTGTTCTGCCTGCCGCATAAAACCGGCTCGCTCTATCATACACTCGGACGCTTTGCGCTCGAGGGACTCAATCTGACAAAACTCGAAAGCCGTCCGCTGAAGACGGGTAATTTTGAATATGCGTTTTACCTCGACTTTGAAGGAAACCTGAGAGAGGAAAACACACTCGCGCTTTTGTGTGCGCTCAGTGAGGAACTGCCGCAGTTTACACTTCTGGGCAACTATCACGAACAGACTTGCACATGATGCCGATCTGCAATCGGGCGATGTCGACGATCGGCATCGCCTGCGCTTTTGAAAGAAGGGATCTCATTGGAAACACAGGAAACGACCTTGCTGACCGAGCAGGTTGAGGATACGGCCGCGCCGAAGGACGATTTGTTTTCGCGCTGGCTGCTTGTAACGGTGGAGCTGGCGGCGTGCGTCGTGTTGTCGCTTCTCGGCACGATTGATATATATCATGTGTTGTCTGCTGTCGAGTATGTGGGCGGTAAGGCGGCGGTTGTCAGTGTGATGACGATGCTTGCCGACACCGCTTGGTCGACGGTCTTCACGGTGATCTTGTTTGCGTTCGTTGCCTGTGTGGTGCTGTTTGCCGTGCCGCTGTTTGTGAAGGCCTATCGCCGTTTTTCGGTTCTGCTCGGTATGTTGACGGTCACGACGGTCTTCACGGTGATTCATGCGGTGTTCATGTATATCATCATCGATGCATGGGCACAGAAAACCGTCGGCGGTATTCCCTATGAGACCGGACTGACAGAGGTGGGCATCATCTACTTCATTGTCAGCGGCTTTGCCATTCTCGAACTGGTGCTTGCTCTGCGTGTCGCGTGGAGAAAACGAAAGGAGGAACCGGCGTGCAACGAAAACAAGTGATCGGTCGGGTGGTGTGTTACTGCCTGCTGTGCCTTGCCGTGGAAACGATCATCGCCGAGCTTTGCTGGATAGTGCTCGGGTGGTTGCAGACGTTCGGTGTGCTTGCATCGCAAAACGAGGCGTACGCTGCTGTGTATCCGTATTTGTCGATGGTGGTGCGCGTCGCTCCGGCACTGTTTATGCTGGCGTTTTTCACCATGAGGGGAAGAAGCCCCATCGAAGAATTACAGTTGCGGCCGATCGCGGTGAAGGATGCCGTTTCGGCGGTAGCGGTGGGATTTCTTTCGTGTCTGGCGGTGTCGTACCTGCTGGCGATGTTCCCGTTCCCGACGGCGTGGCAGGAGGAATACACCGAGCACGCCGCTGAGGTGGTCTCACAGGAAACGCCCATCATCACCGCTATCTCAACGGTGATTTTGGCACCGTTTGCGGAGGAGATCGTGTTTCGCGGCATTCTTTACGGACAGCTTCGCCGAGGGTTTTCTCCCATCACGGCGGCACTCGTGTCTGCGACGATCTTCGGTTTCGCTCACGGCACGATGATCTGGTTTGTGTATGCGTTCCTGCTCGGCTTGCTGTTCGCGTTTATGGTCGAGAGAACAGGCTCGCTTCTGCCGTCTATGCTCAGTCACATCACCTTCAACCTGATCGGACAGATCACGCTGTTCCCGTCGTGGTTTCCGCCGCTGGCCATCGTATTGATCTACCTGATATCCATTCCGTTTCTTGCCGCGGTATTGCTGTTCGGTTTCACGAAAAAGACGATATAAAAAAAGAGCTGTTCACTGAACAGCTCTTTTTTATGTACAGATTATTGTTTCTTCGGCTTGATGAAGAGAACAGCGCCGACAATGATACCGATGCCGACGACGATCACGCCGACAACGAGAAGAATGTTTACAAGGTCGTTGCCTTTCTCGACGGCAGGGGCTTCAACGATCGGCTCGCCCACGGTGACCGTCACGGGTTGGGCATACAGTACATAATCCGAACCATCGGCAGTGGTGGTTTTGTGTCCGTAAAGCACGGTTGCCGTACCGTCGGCAACGGCGGTGACGGTCGTGCCGTCAACGGTGACAAATTCCTCACCGTCGACAACCTTGACGATCAGCTCGTCTGCCGAAAGCGGACGGCTCTTACCGCCGTAGGTGACGGCATTCACCGCGATGTCGGCGGTGGTGCCCGCTTTAATGACGGGAGAGGGCGTTGTTGCTTCCATGTATTTGACCATATCCGTTGCCCACTGCGCGTCGTCGGTGGTCAGACCGTCGGGACAGGTGAGAAACGCTTTGTTGATATCGCTTTCGTAGAAGGTCCACGGCCACACTGTCATGCCGCGTTCGGTGGCGGCTTGCATGAAATGGGTGGTGAAGATGGATTTGTTGGGGTTGATGGAGCTTTTGCAGGTCTGTGCATTGAGAAGCGACACGTTAAGCGACACAAGTGCCATCGCATAGGAATTGGCAATGCCGCTTGCGGAGTGGAGATAGCCTGTCGACATACCGTTCATTTCCGTCTGTGTCTGTTTGATGAGATTGGTGTTGAACGAGATGACGTCTACGCGGTGTTCCATGCCGTATTCTTTGAGAATGGCGGCGGTGGCAGTGACGTTTTGGAGCTTTCCACCCTTGAATTCCACAAAGATGCGGCAGTCCTTGTCCTTGAACTCCTCAAGCACCTCTTTGAGCGTCGGTACGGTCTCATCGGTGACCTTGCCGTCCAGTCCCAGAAGACGATAGGATTTGATCTCTGCGAGCGTCATCTCTCCGACAAGCGCGTCTCCTTCGTAGTTGGTGGTGCGGGTGATGCTGTCGTCGTGCATGATGACAATCTCGCCGTCTTTGGTGATCTCCACATCGATCTCGAACACATCGGCACCGTTTTCATACGCCGTGATAAAGCCCGAAAGAGAGTTTTCGGGTGCCTGCGACGGGTTGCCGCGATGACCGATCAGCACGGGTGTGCGGGTCATGGCGTTGTCTTCGAGACAAGCGTTGATGACAGACGCCGCATCGGCGGCATTGTCGGTGATGATGCCGTTTGCCCCCGATGTGACGGCGCGAAGGACAGCGGCATCGGTGAAGTCATCGACCTGCACCCACACCGCCACGGCGAGCTCCTGAAGCTCTGCGACCACCTGACGGGAGGCATTGTCGCACTTCACGACGCAGAAGGTGGCGGGCGCACCGCGCACCTGGGTGCGAATGGCGTGCGCTTCCTCAGAGGTGAGACGGTCACTTGTCAACTCGCAGACAAGCCCCGTGCGAATGTTGATCTTTTTGCGTCGGACATTGCCGAGAATGGAGGCTTTGGGGGACGTGACGGTCATATCGTAGCACTGGGCGGTATTGCGCGCTTTCATGACCATGTCCACCTGAGCGGCGGCGGTGATGTTCACAACGGGAATGACCTTGTGTTCCATACAAGCGGTCAGAAATGCGGTCATGTCGGGAACGTCGGCGGCTTCGACATAGACGATGCCGGGATTGTTGTCCCCTTGAACAACGGACAATGCGTCGGCACCGCTGACCGTCTGCACATTGGCAAGGGCGTTGAGAAGCGGCAGTTCCTCGTGGTTGATCGCGACAAGGTCGGTGACTGCCGCGCTTGCGGGCAATGCCGCCGTCATCAGCATGATTGCCGCCAGCAGTAAAGCCATGATACGTTTCATATTCGCAACACTCCTTTTTGATCAGGGTTCGATTTTGGTGCAGGGATAGGCAATGCCGCCGTCGTCGACGGTCAGCACATCGTCGCGCATGGTCGCGATGAACAGGAAATCATCGGCAACCATCGTGACGTCCGCACCATCGATCAGATAGGTACCGTTGTCGATATCGCCGACGGTGACGGTCAGCACTTCTTCGATGACCGTCTCGCGGTCAGCGCCGAACATCTCTTCACAGGTTTTGTCGTGCTCCTCCAGCACCGCGTCGAGAAAGGCGTTGATGGTATCGAGCGGCACACCCGCCTTGGCGGTGAAGGTGCCGTCCTCCTTGAAGGTGTAGGTCACCGTCTGCATCAGGGTGTGCTGTGTGTCAAACCCCAGCATATCCATCGCGTATTGTCCCTGCCATGTGCCGACAAGCGACGAATCGGTGACGGGTGTGGTGGGGGAGATGGCGGTGGTGGTTGTGGTGATGGAAACGGTCGGCTCGATAAACGGTGTGAATACAACGGTCACACCGGCGCTGGTAACGGTGAGGGCGTTACCGTCGTAGGAATAGAGCGCTTCCTCGTCGTCCATGATGAGCTTGTCTCCGTCAAAACGGAAGGTGCCGTAAACCGCCGACACGCTGTCGGCAAGTCCCGCATATTCAATGAACACCGGCACAAAGGTGTCGCGCGTGAGCCCTTGTTCTTCGAGGTATTCCTCGACTGTTTGTGTGTGGTTGTTCATGTCGAGAATACTTTTGATCAGCGCGTCGGTGTTTTGCCGCACAACGTCGTCAAAATCCTCGCTTTCGGCATAAAACTGATAGATACCGTTATCATTGAAGGAACAACGCACCGTGACGGTTGCGTTGTCTGCCTCAACGCCCATTTCTTTGAGCGAGGCGGTATAATCCATCTCGGCGTTCCATGTGCCGACGAGGTCAACAGGCGGCGCTTTCGGGGCGGTCGCCGCAGTCGTTGTTGTCACGGGAGAAACGGTGGGAAGTGTCACATCGTCATCGGGCGTCTCTTTTGAACAGCCGACAAGCAACAGGCTGAGAAGCATCAGCCCGATCAACAATCGTTTCATCGCAAATCACTCCTTACATACCCCCAGTATACCACACCGAAAAACCGTTTGCAACGAAAAAAGACGGCTGTGATACGCACAGCCGTCTTTCAGTACTTATCGTATATCGCCGCTTTGCGGTTGTATCCGCCACGATACAAGAGCGGTGATGCCGCCTGCCGCCAGAATGATCACCACATCGACAGGTGCGAAAGGCATGTCGCCGATGGGCGAGAACAGCACGCCCTCTCCGAAACGGTACAAATGTCCGCTGAGCAGGAACGTTTCTCCGATGTACATGGCAAGGGTCACTCCGATCGCCACAGCGGCGGGAATCCCCACCGACACCCATCTTGTCTTTCCGAGAAGCAGTGAAGCGACAAACAGTCCCGCCGTCACGCCCAGTACGATGAAAAAGAGCGCCATCAGCACCGCCGACAACGGCGAGACGGTCAGCTCGCCGTCTCTGAAAAAGGCGGTGAAGCATGCGAGAATACACAGTCCGAGGAATAAGGCGGTGCACACGCTCTGCACGATCAGCGCACGCCGCGCCGCGGTCTCCTTCGTATACAGCATATGTCCGAAGCCGTAAATCACGCGAATGACCGCGATGATCAGCACCGCCGAGATAAGATAAAAATGCAGCTTGAAGGTGGGGCTGTATTCGCCCATCAGCACATCCACCGCTGTCCATGTACGGGTGTATGTTCCCGAAGGCGGCACATAGCACATATACATCTGCCAGCTTTCAAGCGTGGAGGTGACGGTGGAGGTGACGATCACTTGACTTTCAAAATACCACTCCGCCGCCAGAAACACCGCGATGCCTGTGATCGAAGCGGAGGTCACCGCCGCAAACGGCGACGATTTGGCGTGAAGCGGCATCATCGCTGTCGTGACAATGACGGCGATGGCGATGGGGGTGTAGGGAATGATATATTTCGGAAAAACCTCCTCAAACACCGTACCGTAGGTCGCCATTTCACAAATGACCGTAAAGCCCATATAGATCGGATACGCCGCACACAGCCATACGCCGATCAACACCGCCGCATAATACCGATTATACGCTTTCATACACGTACACTCCTTTCGTTACATCGCATTGGTCAACAGCATAACGCTTGTTGCCGCAACCAGCAATATCGACGCGACGATCGCCAGCACCGACAGCTTTTGGTAGGACATCACCGATTGCACCCGCGTTTTCAGCGAAGCACCGCCGAAAGGGGACACCGCCGCTTTGCGGCTTTCGGCGACGTGAAGCAAGGCCTTTGCATACCGCACCTTGTCGCTTTCGTCACACCCGTTGAGTACGGCCTCGTCGCAGGACAGCTCCATGCGGGAGAGAAACGCCTTCAGAAACAGCCATGACGCAGGGTTGAACCAGTGAACACACGCGACCATGACGAATATCGTCCGCCACAGATTGTCCTTGCGGCGGATATGCACGCGTTCGTGACGGAGGATCAGCTCAAGATCCTCTTCGGGACAGGTCGTCGGCAACACGATCCTTGCGCGAAAAACGCCGTAAACGGCGGGGGAGGACACCCGATCACTGACATAGATATTGTCCCGAAGATGCGTGGCACCTTTGATCTCTCTCATTGTGCGACGGTAACCGACCGCCGCCGCGAAAAGCAGCAGAAGCGTCACACACAGCCAGATAATACCGCCGATGAAACACACATGTTCAAGAACATTGACTTGAAACGTGACGGGGAAATAGCCGTCCGCCAGTTGCACGCAGTTGGTAAGGGTGACGCTGACACCGCCGTGCGGAACAGGTACGGATCTGACAACGGTCTTTTCCGCCAGCCTTGAAATCAGCGACATCAGACTGAAGCGGCTGTTGACACCGAACGGCAGAATAAACCGCAAAAGCGGCACACTCCACAGCACATACCCGAAAAACGACGGAAGACGCGGAATTCTGCCGACCAGCCACACGATGACACCTGTCACCGTGGCGACGATCGACATATTGACCACCCAGTAAAACATTTCGCCGATCATGCGTGTTTCTCCTCGATCATACGACGAATGGCATCAAGCTCATCGTCCGTCAGCGGCTCGTCCTCGAGAAGAGCGGAAAATAACGCCTTTTTGGAGCCGTCAAACACGCGTGCAATGAGCGAGCGGGTTTCCGCTTGTTGCACTTGTTGTCGTGACACCGCCGAGGTGCACACAAAATCGGGTTCACTGCGTGTGACAACGCCCTTGTCGACGAGCTTTTTAAGCACCGTGTAGGTGGTGTTCTTGTTCCAGCCGATGGTGTCGCCGGCGATCACGCTCACTTGTTTGGCGGTGATCGGCTCGTGCGCCCACACGATCTCCATCACCTTGAATTCGCTGTCAAATAATGTCTGCATGACGTATCCTCTCTTTCTCACACCGGACTATCTCTATAGTCTAGACTATCACGATAGTCTTCATTTGTCAACACCTTTGCGGATTGTGTCTTGATTTCTTGATGATTTTTCTGTATAATAACAGTCAAAGACATCAATGGGGAGGACATCACCATGATTTGTAATGCCATTCAGAAATTGATCGACTATGCTCTTGCCAAGGCACTCATCACCGCTGATGATGTGTATGTCGTGCGCAACGGATTGATGGACGCGCTGAAGGTGGACGCGTGGGAGGAGCCGACCGAAGCCTACAACGGTGAGACGATTGACGAACTTCTTTGTCCGTTGCTCTGCTATGCGTGTGAGCACGAGGTCATCATGGATACGGCGAACAACCGCGATCTGTTCGATACTAAGCTGATGGGCATTCTCACGCCCATGCCGCGTGAGGTGATCGCCGAATTCCGTCGCCGTTATGCCGAAGATCCTCAGAACGCCACCGACTGGTATTTTGGCATCAGCAAGGACGTCAACTATGTCCGCGCCGGCCGCATCGCCAAGGACTTGAAATGGACCTACGATTGCGATTACGGCAAACTCGACATCACCATCAACTGCTCGAAGCCCGAAAAGGATCCGCGTGACATTGCCGCCGCCGGCAAGCAGAAGGCGGTTGCCTACCCGAAATGCCAATTGTGTGTCGAAAATGCGGGCTTTGCGGGTCATGCGACCCACCCTGCCCGTCAGAATCTGCGACCCATTCCGATCCGCGTGGCGGACGGCGACTGGCAACTGCAGTATTCTCCCTATGGCTATTATCACGAGCACTGCATCGTGTTCAACGCACAGCATATCCCCATGGCGATCGATGACAAGGTGTTCGACAAGCTGTTTGACATTCTCGATTTCCTGCCGCACTATTTTGTCGGCTCCAATGCCGATCTGCCCATCGTCGGCGGCTCCATTTTGAGCCACGAGCATTTCCAGGGCGGTCATTATACCTTCGCGATGGACAATGCGCCTGTCGAGTGTGTGTTTGCCATGCCTGCGTTCCCGCAGGTGAAGGCGGGTCTGCTCAAATGGCCGTTGTCGGTCATTCGTGTCTCTTCCGAAGATCGTGCCCAGCTTGCCGCCTGCTGTCAGACGGTGCTTCGTGCATGGCGCGCCTATTCCGATGAATCGGTCAATATCCACGCGTTCACGGGCGATACCCCTCACAACACCATCACGCCCATTGCCCGTATGCGTGACGGTCGCTACGAATGTGATCTGGTGCTTCGCAACAACATTACCACCGAGGAACGTCCGATGGGTCTGTTCCATCCGAACCCCTCGCTCCATCACATCAAAAAGGAAAACATCGGTCTCATTGAGGTCATGGGTCTGGCGGTATTGCCGTCCCGTCTCGCGACCGAGATCGTCGAACTGGAAAACGCGATGCTTGAAGGTGCGTCTTTCGATACGCCGTCGCTCAAATCCCATGAGGAATGGGCAAAAGCGGTGCTCGCCGCTCATCCCGAATTTGGCAAGGACAACGCCCGTGCCATTCTTGAGGCCGAGATCGGCAAGGTGTTTGCGCAGGTACTCGAAGATGCCGGCGTGTTCAAACGTGACGAACAGGGAAAGGCCGCGTTTCTCCGTTTTGCTCAGTCGCTGTAACCGTCAAAACGAGCCGTTTGCGGATGCAAATGGCTCGTTTTTTTGAGAAATCAACGTGAAGATTATGTGAAATTTGTGGAAAATGCTTGATTTATTTTCATAAAACAGGTACAATGATACTAGGAAATTTTGGCTAAAACAGCAGGAGGAACACAATGAACACCGTAAAACGATGTGGCAAGCGCTTGCTGGCGCTGATTCTGACAATAATGATCGTGATGCTGGGAACGGCACAAGGCTTTTCGACACTCGCCGAAACCTACACGTTTTCGACATTTGATGCGCGTGATCTGCTGATGTACATCTTATCCGGAAGGGAACTCACGTCTTCCATGAAAGGACACGAAGACATCAACGGTGACGGAAAAATCACGACTGCCGATGTGCGTGAAATGTTGCAGGCTATCGCCGCCGGCAAGAATGAGATCGAACTCGGCGAGCCTGTTGCGGCGAATGCATTCCGCCTGTCGACCATCTCCGATCTGACCGACGGCACGAAGTCGCGCACCTATGATGTGTACGCTCCTTATGACGACACCTACACGCTGTCCTGCAGCACCACCACCTCCATCGAGGTTTACACCGGCAGTACGTTGCTTGCTTCCGGCACGACCTCTGTGACGGTGGCGCTCAAGGAAAAGATCGGTTACACAATCAAGGTGACGACCCGCTATTCCAACTATTCGTTTGAACTGAAGGTCACCGCCGCCAACCACACCGTGACGCTTCCTTACGATGTGCTTGATCCCGTGGATGTCAGCAACGTGTCGCTCAACAATCCCAACGGCTATGCTGTTAGTCCCGTCGATCTGAAGTATCAGCCGCGTCAGGGCGGCACCTATGTCTACTGCAACAACCCCGAGCGCATTCAGTATGATGCCATCGGCGACGCGTTGATGCGCAACGAGAACCTCACGGGCGAAGTGTTCGTCACCTACGAACATTCCAGCAACACCAGCGCCGGTTTCTACCTCGGCTATCAGGTCAAGAACGAAGGTTCTTCCGATGTGTATATCACCATCACCAACGTCGGCTATCAGACGACCGGCTCGTGGTTCGGTCAGTATGCGTGGTATGATTTCTACAACACCTCGTTCACACTTCCCGACTCCTCCACCTACGACAACTCGCAGTATCTGTTCTATGATTACACGCCTCGCGTGTATCAGCCGACCACCTACCGCCTGCCCGCGGGCAAGGCGTTCTATGTTGTCGGCGGTACCTCGAGCGATGCCTATCGCAACATCAATGTTGACGGAACTGCCAATAAGGTGATCAACCAGAGCAAGTGTGCTAACGCCGCGGTGAACTTTATTGTCACGGGCGGCTCGGTCACCGGCACGATGTATTGCTACAACCGTACCTCTCAGGTGTCGGCAAATCCCGCTCAGACGGGTTACCGTGTTGACAATAATTCTCTCGGTCACAGCTACGGCCTGCAGTATCAGGGCAGTGCTCCTCACGCGGGCGTCATCGACAGCTACCTGCAGTGGACTTTCAACGATGAAGTCGGCGGCGGTATGCTCCCTGTCAGCTTCACCAACCAGTATGCGTCCTCCACCAACATCGCCTCTACCACCACGCCCTATGCGGCGTACGCCAACGCCAGCCATTCGCACAACCGCATTTACGAATGGCACACCCACATTAACCCGCAGGATGTTCACACCGCCGTTGGAACGGATATGGTGGCGTTTAACTGCGTGGATGCGAACGGCTACAATCGCACGGTTGATATCTACCACGCCGACGGCACGGGTAATCCTTCGAACTTCGGCAACTGGATGATCGAATATCAGGAGCATTTCACCTTCATCAACCAGGGCAGTAAGTCGCGTACCATTGAACTGCACTACGGCGATAACGGCGCGTTGCTGATGCTCCCGCGCGACACCAAAACAGGCGAAGTGCTGCAAGCAGACTTCCCTGTCGGCGGCGATGTGACCGGCATCAACTATACCTATTATCTGAATGTCCCCGCTCACAGCGTCAAGCAGATCTCCATGTGCTATCTGCTGATGCCCATGTCCGCAGGTACTGTCTCCCACATGGTTACGATTCAATAATCAACGCAGATGATCCCCATGGCGAAAATGCCACGGGGATCATTTTTTCGGAAAGATGTTTACGATATGTAAATGAATCGGTTTTTCATGCTTTTTGGCATAGGCTAACAGAGATTTTGTACCGGAGCTTTTGCCGTCCCAAAAACAAATGATGATATCGCAACTGTCCACCATTTTGCGGTTGCGCTGTGGTCCGGCACCTTTGCCGTAACGCTTCCAATCGGGTAAGTATGTCTCAATGGCGAAATGATGTTCGGTCGCATATCGTTCACCGAGCTTATCTGCACCGCGACAGCCTCCTGATAAAACAGTTATCTCGCCGTTTATATCTTTCAGATCGTCATCAATGCATTGTTTTGCTTGTGCATAATTGATGTAGTCTCTGCTCCCCGCTATAATGACCCTCATAGCCACCTCCGATATGGGGATTATATCCCCTTAATAAATGCGATTATAACCCCCATAATAAGATTTGTCAAGGAGGGGGTCGCATGATCGTATTTGATAAGCTGTGGATGACGATGAAGAAAAAGAATGTTTCTACGTATCGTCTTCGGGAGAGTTGTGGTATCGACAGCAAAACGATTCGTCGGTTGAAAGCGAACGACAATATCGAAACCAAAACACTCGACAAACTGTGTGCCGCTCTTGACTGTGATATCAGTGATATTATGGAATACAAAAAATGACGGGCGGTGGACGAAGCAAAATTACGCCGATATTGCGGTAATCCTGTAGGGGACGGTGCCCCGAGACTGTTCCGTCCCGCAGAATTTGCACGATGTTCCGTCAACCCCGTAGGGAACGCCCTGCGTGGCGTTCCGCAAAGTCCGCACCATCTTGCGAGTGCGTAATTGTTTGAAGATTCCTCGCTTACGCTTCGGAATGACAAACAAAATCTGATATCCGGCTACAACCCGTCGTTTTTGAAAACGGAAACGGCATTTTCGGAAATTCGACAAATCCTCCTCTTGATTTTTGATACAAAATATGCTAGCATATTGATACTTTCTTATTACGCAGGTATAGTTCATCGGTAGAACGCAAGCTTCCCAAGCTTGATAGGAGGGTTCGACTCCCTTTACCTGCTCCAGAAAAGAACCCACATTTGTCTACGACAAGTGTGGGTTCTTTTCAATGAAATAAATCCCTTGCGGGATTTGTGAAATAACGCTTCGCATTATGAAATAGCTGACGCTATGAAATACGCTACGGCGTATAAGGGATTTATTTTATTTCACATTTTGCCGCTAAGGCAAAATATTTCATAATCCAAAGGATTATTTCATATTGCATAGCAATATTTCATTAAATATGCTATAGTATTTGTAGAGGTGAGGATAATGAAAGAAAATAAGCTCGTTGAATTATCTATGGATTTCGCTATTAAGATAATTAAACTCTGTGAAACGATCAAAG
>JAZUOG010000041.1:0-24191 GCA_045604545.1 Acutalibacteraceae bacterium
TTTTTTGCTTTTGAGACTTTAACTCCTATTGCCATAACAATCCCTCCGTTTTCGTACATATAAATAATATTACAAATTAAAGAATTCGTCTATACCTCAGTTTTTGGAAAGAGGTAATGGATAAAAAAATACAGTCACCGCATAAATGCAGTGACTGTATTTTTTGGCAGGGGCAGAAGGACTCGAACCCTCGGCACGCGGTTTTGGAGACCGCTGCTCTACCAACTGAGCTATGCCCCTATATATTCTTTTGATGAGAAGGGCGGAAGACCGGACGTTCGGTCTTCCGCGGCTTCACCGTTTTGGTGGGCCTTCAGGGACTCGAACCCGGGACCGACCGGTTATGAGCCGGTGGCTCTAACCAACTGAGCTAAAGGCCCGTTTCTCGCTCGGCATCGTTTTTCACGACGGAACACAAATATTTTACCACAAATTCATCATATGTCAAGTGTTTTTTTCGCGATAGGGCATTTTTCTTTTGCGCAGAACGTAAAACTGGGAAGACTTGACAGTTGTCGATCGTTTGGGATACAATAGAGGCATTCCGAATCAGCGTAATCAGGAGGGACCTATGAAAAAAGAGAAGATATCGGCGTTGTTGCCGATCGGCGTATTTGTGGTGCTGTATCTGGGACTCGGTATTCTGTTTGAATACATTCTCAACATTTCGATGGGGTTTTACAGTATTCCCATCGTGGTCATTTTCCTTGTCGCGCTGTTGGTGGCGTGTCTGCAGAATCGCAAGGTGTCGTTTGACGACAAGCTTGCCATCATGGGACAAGGCGTCGGCGATAAGAATATCGTCACCATGATTCTGATTTTTTTAGCGGCAGGTATTTTTGTCGGCACGGTCGGACGTGAAAGTGCGCAGAGTGTTGCCTATTTCATGCTGTCGGTTGTGCCGGTGCGATTTGCGGTGGCGGTGCTGTTTGTGGTGGGCTGCTTTGTGTCGCTCGCGATGGGCACTTCTGTCGGTACGATCACGCTGATCACACCGATCGCCGTGGCGGTGTCGTCTGCCTCCGGCTTTGATACGGCGTTGTGTGTAGCCTCGGTTGTCGGCGGCGCGATGTTCGGCGACAATTTGTCATTCATTTCCGACACGACCATTGCCGCCTGCAACGGTCAGGGCTGTCAGATGAAGGACAAATTCCGCGAAAATTTTGCGATCGCGCTTCCTGCCGCGTTGGTGGCACTGGTGCTGATCGTTGTCGTGTCGATGAATCAGGATATTACGGGTGCCGTAGAAGGAGACTATCAGCTTGTTCAGCTGATTCCTTATGTATTGGTGCTGATCGGCGGTATGATCGGCATCAACGTGTTCGCGGTGTTGCTTGTCGGCATCGTATCGGGCGCGGCGATCATGCTGGCGACGGGCGCGGTGGAAGCGACTCAGATCCTTGCACAAATGGGCTCGGGTGCCGCGGGTATGTTTGAAACCATCATGGTGGCGGTGCTTGTTGCCGCGATCTGTGCACTTATCCGCAAAAACGGCGGCTTTGACGCGCTGTTATCCATTACCCGCCGTGTGTTCAAGGGCAAAAAAAGCGGACAACTCGGCATCGGTATGCTTGTCGGCGTGATGGACATTGCCACTGCCAACAACACGGTCGCCATCGTCATGGCGAACCCCATTGCCAAGGATATGGCGAAGGATTATGACATTTCACCGCGCAAAACCGCTTCGATCCTCGACACCTTCTCCTGCGTGTTCCAAGGCATTATTCCTTACGGCGCGCAGATGCTCGTTGCGTTGTCGGCGGCGGCAGAGGTCGGTTGTGTGCTGACGGCGTTCGATGTGATCCCGTATCTGTTCTATCCGTTCCTGCTCCTCGTCAGCTCACTCGTGTTCATCTTTGTGATTCCCGAACGTAAAAAGAATGTGTGATCGTCAAAAACACTCCGAAAATCTCGGAGTGTTTTTTTGATGATCGGTAACCTTTCCGGGGGCATTTTCGTGTATAAGGGTGAAGGAGGCGGGAGAGATGGAAGATCATGACATTGTGGAGCTGTTTTGGGATCGGGCGGAGAATGCCATCGAAGAAACGCAGCGACAATACGGAGCATACTGCCGTGCGATCGCTTTGCGGATAGTAAACAATGACGATGATGCCGCCGAGTGCGTCAACGATGTGTGGCTCAAAGCGTGGAACACGATTCCTCCTGAGAAACCGTCGTGTCTGCGCACCTATCTCGGCAAGCTCACCCGCCGTCTCGCTGTTGATCGATATCGCCGACAGACGGCACAAAAGCGGGGAACGGGCGAGATGACGGCGGTATTCGACGAGCTGGCAGAATGTCTTCCCGACAAGCAGAACACAACCGTTGACTATGTGGAGTGGAAGGATACGCTCGAGCGGTTTCTCGACACATTGGAGCCGACGGAACGGATGCGGTTTCTTCGGCGTTACTGGTATGCCTGCTCTATCAAGGAGATCGCCCAAGGCATGAATACGACCGAAACCTACGTCAAGGTGGCGCTTCACCGCACGCGCCTGAAAATGAAAGCATTTCTCGAGAAAGAAGGAATCGACATATGACCTCAATGGAGTTGTTTGCAACGCTGGGTGAGATCGACGAGCGATACCTGCGTGAAGAACCCGCGAAAAAGTCACGCCGATTTGCTCCGATCAAATGGGCGGCCGTGGCGGCGTGTGTCGTGCTTGCGGCCGTGGCGGGGACGACAATATGGATACATCGTGACAACCCGCCGCTTGCTTCTGTTACACAGCCGACAAGTACGGTGACAGAACCCACGCGAAAACACGATTATATTCCTCCGACAATACAGGACGGCAATCGTGTGCTGTATACGGCGGCCATGGCGGGAAGTGATTGCTATGCGGCGCCCGGCCCCGGTGAGATCATCTGGGACGTGGTGGGAGGAACCGTTTTTCTTGACAATTTACGTGATACCGATCTGGTGTGGTTGGGGATTTCGCCTAACGTACCGTCACAAGGCGTCATGGGCAAAGCGGACCGCGAGGCGGAAGCGATGCGACTTGCAAAGCTGGGACTGGAGGTATACACCAAAGACCTGCAGTGGACGGGATATTGGGGCGAGGACGTTCGACAGATCGCTATCGCTGTGGTGATGACGGTCGAACAAGCACGGAATTTCCCTGTCCGTGAGGATTATGCCTATATGTTCGGCCCTGTGTACGGAGAAAAAAGCGAGTATACGCGAGTGATTCCCGATTAACAAGCGAAGAGAGTTGTTGATATACACCAAAATGTAACAAATCAAAGCTATGACAATAGTTGACTTTGCCTATGGTTTCGTGTACAATAGCCTTGTGAACGATCCATTTTTATTATAAAGGAGAGAGGTTCTTATGGCCAACAGATTTGTACTCAATGAAACCAGCTATCACGGCAAGGGCGCGATCGCCTCGATCGTGACCGAGATCAATGCCCGCGCATTCAAAAAGGTGCTCGTGTGCGTTGACCCCGACCTTGTCAAGCTCGGCATCGCCGCGAAGGTGACCGACCTTCTGGATGCCGCTTGTGTCGCTTACGACGTGTTCAGCGATATCAAGCCCAATCCTACCATCGAAAATGTGCAGAACGGCGTTGCCGCATTTAAAGTGAGCGGTGCGGACGGCATCGTTGCCATCGGCGGCGGCTCCTCGATGGATACGGCGAAAGCCATCGGTATTATCATCACCAACCCCGAATTTGCCGATGTCAAGAGCCTCGAGGGCGTTGCCCCCACGAAGAATCCCTGCGTGCCGATCATCGCCGTTCCCACAACAGCAGGTACGGCCGCCGAGGTCACCATCAACTATGTCATTCCCGATGCGCAGAACAACCGTAAAATGGTGTGCGTCGATGTGCATGATATTCCCGTTGTTGCGGTCGTCGATCCCGACATGATGGCATCGATGCCCAAGGGCTTGACCGCCGCAACCGGCATGGACGCGCTGACCCACGCGATCGAAGGCTACATCACCAAGGGCGCTTGGGAGATGAGCGATATGTTCCACATCAAGGCAATCGAAATCATCGCGAAATCCCTGCGCGGTGCCGTCGAAGGTACCGACGAAGGCCGCGAAGGCATGGCGCTCGGTCAGTATATCGCAGGCATGGGCTTCAGCAACGTCGGTCTGGGCATTGTCCACTCGATGGCGCATCCGCTCGGCGCGGTGTACGATACGCCTCACGGCGTTGCCAATGCCATCATTCTTCCCACCGTCATGGCGTATAACGCACCCGCGACGGGCGAGAAGTATCGCGACATCGCTAAGGCGATGGGCGTTGACGGTGTCGACGCGATGAGCCTTGATGAGGCGCGCACGGCGGCAATCGACGCGGTCAAGCAGTTGTCTGCAGATGTCGGCATCCCCGCCGACCTGAAGGATATCGTGAAACCTGAAGACATCGATTTTCTGTCGCAGTCCGCGTTTGACGATGCCTGCCGTCCCGGCAATCCCCGAGATACCAGTGTCGAAGAGATCAAGGCATTGTATCTCAGCCTGATGTAATGTGAAATCAAAAACGCTGTCACATTCTTGAATGTGACAGCGTTTTTTTATTGCCCTGTGCGGCCTTCCTTTATGCCGTTTTTGAGATAATGAGTAAAGTAGGCTTTGAGATCGTCGCCGAAGGCGCGTTGAAGATCCGTATACTTCGATTGGTAGACACGCACATGAAAGGTGTCACATCCATCTCGGCCTTCCTTCATGCCGTTTACAACGAAGTGCCTGAGCGCCGCCGCGTCGTTAAAGCCATAGATCTTTCGGATGTCGTTGTAACGGTTGATGTAATATTCAAAATCGTACACCGCCGCATAGTCCACGCCGTTGTACACGGTGGTCGGATTGCGCATAGTCGTGCATCCTGTGGGAATGCGACCCTCTTTTTGACCGTGACGCAGATAGTGGGTGTAATAGGGCTTCCAATTGTTACCGTATGCTTTGCGCAGGTCGGGGTAATACAGACGGTAGGAAACAGGATCAAACTCCTCACTGCCGCGGTATCCTGCCGCCATCCCTTTTGTCAGAAAGTGAAGCATATAGCGGGTGGGATCATTGTCCAAAGTCGGCTCGGGATAATTCTCCATGTAGTACTTGACGTTAAAGGTAACAGCGCCGCAGCGACCTTCGTGGATGCCGAAGTTCTTAAAATGGTTGAGCAGCTTGCTTGCATTCGTGCCGAACGCTTTTTTTAAATCGGGATAGCGTTCAGCATAATAGGCGGCATCGAATACGCCTTCATAGCTTTGATCGAGTGTTTTTTTGGCTACGGGTGTGCGGGTGCCGAAAGTGTCAAAGCCTGCCACGCGGATGGTTATGCCGTAGGGAACCGTGAAAGGACGGGTGTATTTGGTGTCGGCGAGGGTGGGCGTACTGCCGTCGGTAGTGTAGTACAGTGTCTGTCCGCGTTGGCTTGCGGACAGGGTGATTTTGGCTTTGCCGCTTGCGGTGTCGAGTGTGTCACTGATAACAGGGGCGCTGTAAGCAGGAAGTGTGGTGGCCGTGTTACCGGCATGGGTGTATACTGTGCCGTTCTGAAGCGTGATGCCGCGGCGACGGAACAGCTCGGAAACCGTCACACATTCATAGCCGCGACTTTGCAACGTGGAGATTGCCTGCAAAGCGCCGTTGACGCTGGTGGAATAAATATCGTGGAGAAGCACGATCGCGCCGTCATACGCCTTGTTGACAATATGGTTGTAGATCGTGTTACTGTTATGGTATTTCCAATCAAGCGTGTCGATACTCCAAAGGATGATGGGAGAGGAGATGGTGTTGCGGATGGTCTGTGAGTTGGCACCGCCCGGTGTTCTCACGAGTGTCTGATATGTGCCGCCCATGGCATTGTAAAGATAGGTATTCACGCTGTCGACCTGAGAAACCATCGACGAAGCAGACAGGTTATCAAACGGAACGCGGTGACTGTAGGTGTGATTGGCAAGCTGATGTCCCTCGTTTGCCATTCTCCTGAGCAAGTTAGTATGGAAGGCGGCACCCAGTGACGGACCGTTTTCACCGTTGACAAAGAAGGTGGCTTTGGCACCGCGCTCGGCAAGCCCATCAAGCAGATCATCCGTGTAAAATCCCGGGCCATCGTCAAAGGTGAAGGCAATCAGTTTTGAAGGAGCAGCTGCGGCGGTGATAACGGCGGTGGGTTGAACGGACATATCGAAGGCGAGCATGCCAAGCATCATCGCCGCCGCAACACAGACGCTGAGAATACGTTTCATAAAAAAGAACTCCTTTACGGATCATATACTGGCGGTTTACCGCATTTTTTGTGACTGTTTTCGACGATACAAAACACGCTGTCACCGTTAAAATCGGTGGACAGCGTGCGTTTTTTTATTGTCCTGTGCGGCCTTCTTTGAGACCGGCTTCAAGATAGTGGGTATAGTAGGCTTTGAGGTCATCTCCGAAGCGTTGTTGCAGGTCTTCGTATGTCGATTTATACAGTTGAACGCGGAATTGCTCCGAGCCGACGCGCCCTTCATTCATACCGACGGTGACGAAGTGCTCAAGAGCCGCGGTATCGTTGAAGAAGAAGTTTTTCTTGATGTCGCTGTGGCGGGTGACGTAGTATGAAAAGTCGTACACTGCCGCATAGTCCACGCCCTCATATATGGTTGTGGGATTGCGCATAACTTTGTAGCCTGTGGGAGTACGCTTTTCCAACTGACCGGTTCGCAGGTAATGCGCGTAATACGCTTTCCAGTCATCACCGTATAACAGCCGCAGATCGGGATAATACAAGCGATAGGAAGCGGGATCAAATTCGGCACTCCCGCGATGCCCCGCTGCCATACCCTTTGTCAGAAAATACAGCATATTGCGGGTGGGATCGTTGTCCAAAAATCGCTGTATCTCGGGGTGACACATCATGTAATAGTCCGCATTGAAGGTGACGGCACCTTGACGGCCTTCGTGGATGCCGAAGTTGAGAAAGTGATTGCGCAGTGCCGATTCATTCGTGCCGTATGTCTTTTTGAGATCGGGATAGCGATTGGCATAGTAGGTGGCATCGAATACACCCTCATAGCTTTGATCGAGCGTTTTGCTTACCACGGGTGTCCGTGTGCCGAAGGCATCAAAGCCCGCCACACGGACGGTTTTGCCGTAAGGAACAGTGAATGGCGCGGTGTATTTTGTGCTGCCGAGGGTAGGCGTACTGCCGTCGGTGGTGTAGTACAGTGTCAATCCCGCCTCGTCGGTGGACAGGGTGATGTTTGCTTTGCCGTTTGTGGTGTTGAGCGTGTCGGTGATGGTGGGGGTGCCGTAGGGAGGGAGCATCAGCTCGGAATCGGTCGCACCGTTGTACACCGTGCCGTTTTCAAGCGTCATGCCGCGGCGTCGGAACAGTTCGGATACCGTCACACATTCATACCCCTGCTTTTGCAGTTCCGTGATCGCCTGCAGGGCACCTTCAACGCTGGTGGAATAAATGTCGTGGAGAAGCACCACGGCGCCGTTACGGGCTTTTGTGACGATGTTGTCGTATATCGTTTCGACGTTGCGATTCTTCCAATCGAGCGTGTCAAGACTCCATAGAATGATGGGGGAGGTGACGTTTTCGCGAATGTCTTCGGAGTTCGCACCGCCGGGCGTTCTCACGAGGGTCTGATACTTTCCGCCCATGGCGTTGTAAAGATAGGTGTTGACACCCTCGACCTGAGAGGCGATCGAGGAAGCGGGCAACTCATCAAACGGGACATAGTGACTGTACGTGTGATTGGCGATCTGATGTCCTTCGTTTGCCATTCTTTTGAGCAGATCCGTGTGGAAGGCGGCACCGAGCGCCGAGCCGTTTTCGCCGTTGACAAAGAAGGTAGCTTTGGCACCGCGCTCGGCAAGTCCGTCGAGCAGATCGTCTGTGTAAAAACCCGGTCCGTCATCAAAGGTAAAGGCGATCAGCTTCGGTTCGGGCGGTTCTGTCGGCTCGACCGTTTCGGTGGCGGTCGTCTCTGTGGTTTCCACGGCCAGGACGATGGGGGTGTTGTCGGGTATATGGAAAGCGAATGTGCCAAGCAGTATCGCGGTTATCGCAAAGAAACTGAGAATACGTTTCACAAAAAAGAACTCCTTTGGGATGTATGTAATGGCAGTGTACCACATTTCTCCCCAAAATACCAGTCATTTCGCGAAATTGTGACATTTTTCCTGTGAGGACGGAAAAAAGCTGTCGCCCCCGAGCGGAGCGACAGCTTTGGGGTTTATTCGGTTGGCAGGTCGTAGTCGGGACTCATGAAAATGGTCACGCGGTCGGATACGCCCGTTTTCAGCTTAACAAAGCCGTATTCTCCGAGGATCGGCTCCGCGGCAAGGCAGGAGTTTTCACCGTTTTTGAGCACAATGAAATCGTATTTTTCGATATCTTTGACTTCGTTGGTATTCTGATCGATGTCGTTCATATCGAAAATATACACCTCGTCTCTGTCGGACAGGTGCGGAATGAGGAACGGGTTACCGGCAATCACCGCGTCTTCGGGAATCGCGTCGAGCGTGGCTTCCAGCGTTTGGAAATAGGCCGCGTTGTTGTTGTAATCCTCGCGCTTGTTGATGTGGTGGGATACCGTTCCCATTGTGAGGATAAACGCCGCACAGCCCAGCAGAACGGGAATGTCCTGTCTTGCCCGCCCCTTCAGATCCGCCACATTGACCAGCGTCATGAAGAGAAGCATCGTCGCGGGACCGAAGATGTACTGGAAGTCGATATTGGCGGCGTAGCCGTATTTGGCGCCGACGACCAGAATGGTGATGACGAACGGCAAAATCAGCAAAAAGCGATGGATCTTTTTGGTGAACAGCGGCATGAACAACAGCGGCAGCATGATCTGCATGAGGAACACAAACGTACTCTCCTGCACCAGCAGGCTGAAGAAATAACCGGGATTGGAAATGGAGTTGATCACCACGTCCACCAGACCGCCTTCGGGATCGATGAGCAGATGCCCGAAACGGGAGGAGGTCATCATGTTGCCGTCGCCGTTTTCGGTCAGCCATGCGGTGATCTGCATCATGTAGACGCCTGCCGCCGCTGTGGCGATAAGACCGTGGATCCGCTTCCAAGAGCCTTTTTGCTCAAAGAACCAATACAGACCGATGCAGATGATGTACAGCGGTGCGTCCTCTTTGACGATGCAGGTCAGTATCGAGAAAATGTAAAACGGAACGGTTTTTTTGCCGTCGACCGCCCACAGTGTCCACATCAGCAGTGTCGGCAAAAAGGCGTTTTCGTGAAAATCATAGAAGCAGGGGGCGATGAGCGCACTGCAGAACACATACATCGCACCGATAAAAATGAGCGACAAGCCCTTGAAATTACGGCGTTTCGCGATGAGAAACAGCGGAATGATACCGCCCATCGCGAGCAGTCCTTGTGCAACAAGCAAGGTTTCCTCAAAGGGGAAAAGCTTGAAGATCGGCACCAGCAGATAGAAAATATAGGACGCGTGAACCAGGAAGTGGGACACCAGTCTGTCGCGTTCCATCGTCGTCACAGCGGTGAGATCCTCTGCGAGCGAATGGTACATCTGCGCGAACAGGCCGAAATCGTGAACCATCGAGCCGAAGGTCAGATGACGGTAGATGGTCATGCCGATGATGAACACCGTCGTCAGAACGGCCAGCGCCGCGACGATGATGCCGCAAATCGACCAATGGAGCTTGTTGGTCAGACGGTGGGATCGCAGTTTGCCGACAGCATACGCGATGAGGACGAGTGAGACAAGCATCATGCCGATGGCAAGATACAGATTATCCCGTTTCCACAAGAGCGCCACATCGAAATACAGGGTTGCGCCGATGGCGGCGAGCGGGTCGATGATCCGCCAGTATTTCGGCAGAACATAATGGATCACCGTCAGTGTCGCCGTACCGAGCAACATCAAAAAGGCAATCTCACCGAGGGAGATCTGTCCGACAAAATCCTGCCACTGAGAGATGGCGTTGATCTCCATGGTGTCCCGCAAGCGAACGATCGTGCCGGCGAAAATGAATAAATACATCGTGATGATGCGAAGAAGCAACATATCGGGAAGTCCGCATCGCTCCAGCAAGGTTTTGATTTGCTTTTTTCGTTCGGCGAACGACACGGCAGGAGCCGTTTTCTCGGTTTTATCGGACACAGCTTCGTTATCGGTTTCGGGTGTCATAATATCGTCAAACAGGTCCGTTTGCGGCTCCTCCGTCACGGGAAGCGGTGGCGAAACCGTTGACGGTTCCTCTGCATGAGGCATAAAGATTTCGTCATCCATGCAGTATCCCTTCTTTCTTTCAAACAATAATCACAGACAGTATATCATTTTGCGACGGTATCCGTCAATATCTTATACATCATGACTTTCCGGGAATCCTTATGAACCCAGTAATTTTTCCATCATTCTTTCGGGTTGGTCGAGAAACAGCTTGGTGATGCGGTAATGTTCGGTGTCCTTGAAGGAAACTTCTTCGATGCCGTTTTCACCGAATTGCAGGATCTGCGCTTTGGGATATGCCATCAGAATGGGAGAGTGGGTCGCGATGATAAGCTGAGAACGGTCTTTGACAAGACGGTCGATCTCAAGAAGCAATGTCATCTGCCGTGTGGGTGAGAGGGCGGCTTCCGGCTCATCGAGAATATACAAACCACTTCCGAAAAAACGGTGTTGCACGATGGCAAGAAAGCTCTCGCCGTGAGATTGCTCGTGAAGCGACACCCCGCCGAAACCGTCGATGACTGAAGGTGGTTCTATAAATTCGTATTCTTCTGAATCCATCTCATCAATATTGGAAGCAACGTTGTAAACGGCTTCTGCGCGAAGAAAGAACCCGTCTCGCGGTCGCGCACCCTTGGCCAGAGAGATGTGCTTCCAAAGCTCTGAATGCGAATCGGTGGTCGAAAAGGTGAAATTGCGCGATCCACCCTCAGGATTAAAACCAAATGCAACGGCGATCGCCTCGATAAGGGTGGATTTGCCGCTGCCGTTTTCGCCGACAAGAAACGTGACGGGTGCTTCAAACGGCAGGGAGGAAGAACGAAGCAGATGACGCACAACGGGAAGATCCCGCAGATACGAATGAGCAGGAACCGTGTCGTGAAGAAGCAACTCTTTGATGTAGGTCATGCGTTGTCACCGCCTTTGTGTAAAAAGCAGGTCGGTTCATGCGAATGAATGACACCGATCGCTTGAAGGTAGGAGTAGATGATCGTCGAGCCGACAAAGCTCATGCCGCGCCGTTTGAGATCGCGCGACAGGCTGTCCGACAGCGGCGAGGTCGTTTTGTCGTGTTCATACACCGTTTCGCCGTGCGTAAAGGTGTGCAGATATTCGCTGAAAGAGCCGTATTCTTCTGTGATCTTTAAAAACACAGCGGCATTGCCGACGGCGGCGACAAGCTTCCTGCGACAGCGGATGATGGCGGCGTTTTGCATCAGTGCGTCGATCTTTTCGGGGGTGAATGCCGCAACAGCTTCGGGGTCAAATTCCTCAAATGCCTTGCGAAACGCGTCGCGCTTGTTGAGAACGGTTTCCCACGACAGCCCCGCCTGAAATCCTTCCAGAATCAGCATTTCAAACAGATACCGATCCTCAAAGCAGGGAACACCCCATTCCTCGTCGTGATAGCGCACATACCGCTCGTTTTTCTCGTTGCACCAACCGCACCGCATACCCGCTCACCTCGCTTTATGGTATCAGTATACTGCACAACAGGAAAAAAGACAAGAATCCATACGGAAACTATTGCTTTTTTTCGGGGGGAAAGTATAATGAAATTGTAAGGGGAGTATCTCGATATCAACATCGTAAAAGGAGCGGGTAATTATGAAAAAAAGGCTCATTGTATTCGTCTTGACAGTATGTCTTGCCATTGCTTTTTGCGGTTGTGATGTGACCGAACCGTCGCCCGATGCGCGTGTCACAACGACGACGGTTGCCGCTCCGACAACGGCATCCACGACCGGAACCACGTCGGCAAACGAAGCGCCTGTTCTCAACACGGCATTGTTTGATGCCATCGGCATGACCTTTGCCCGGCTTTCGGAGCAATACGGTGAGGTCTCTCTTGCATTTTACGAAGAAGGCGGACCCGTTTACTATTTTGAAAACAGCGGACCGTTGTTCTTCAGCTTTGACGGATTCTATGAGGTTGAGGGCGGCTATGATGCCATCCCGCTGACGGAAGACGGCTATTGGGATCTGAGCGCGGCACCGATTCCCGAGGACGATGACATGTGTACAGGTGTGTATTATGCGGCAGCATCCATGGTGTTCACCGAGCTTGCAGAGCCTATGGAGGCAACGGCTCTTGCCAAGCTGTATCGTCTTGGCGAACCCAACCTGGGACAGAGCCTTATGACGCAGCAGTATATCGCATCGTTTGAAGTGGACGGCTACGATATTCGTGTTTTGTGTGAGGACGATACTTACACTGTTCGTCCCGATGTCTATGTTCACATCACACCGGTTCAATAACCGCAAAAAAGACTGCCGCAATGGGAGTTCTCCTTAGCGGAGAATGATAAAAGACAACGTAGGGCGGGGGCTTGTGACCGAAGGAAATCCCTTTAGGGGCTCCCGCCGCCGGTAGCAAATCCGCCTTTATCGTTTTATGGCGAGCTTCGCGTTTGTGGTACAAACGCATCGGGTGAACCCGAATCCCTTATTACAGAAGAGAAAAAGAGAAGGCTCAGTTACTGCAGCTCAGTTACTGAACCTTCTCTTTCTGTTTTAGTGATATTTTTGCTTCGCAAAAGTGATATTGCTCATGACATTCGCAGCATAAAACTCGCCGTCAGGCGAATAAAACTGCGTGATACTCCGCTCGGAGTATCACGCAAAACGCGGCAGTCTTTTTATATACATAAATAACAGTTGCGTTTTGCCTTATCAGTTGCTATACTTATAATATCTATACTTATTCATAAAAGGCGATGAACTTATGAAAATCCGTGAATTGTTGAAGGAACAGCATCTGATGTTGTCCTTTGAAGTGTTCCCTCCCAAAAGCGATACAGCGTTTGACTCTGTCAAGCACGCGACCGAGGAAATTGCCAAACTGCACCCGTCCTTCATGAGCGTGACCTACGGCGCGGGCGGGGGAACGAGCCGCTATACCCTCGACATTGCGAAAAATATCAAAGAAACCTACGGTGTGCCGACGCTGGCTCACTTGACCTGCGTGTCTTCCACAAAGGAAACCGTGCGCGAAAAGATCCGTCAGATCAAAGACGCAGGCATTCAGAATATCATGGCGCTCCGCGGTGACCTGACACCCGCGCTCGAAGCGACCGACCGCTCACAATGGGCATACCGTCACGCAGTGGAACTGGTGCGCGACATCAAGGAGATCGATCCCGATTTCTGCATCGGCGGCGCGTGCTATCCCGAGATCCATCCCGAGTCTGCCGATCAGGCGGAGGATATCCGTTTCCTCAAAGAAAAGGTCGATGCAGGCTGTGAATTCCTGACGACCCAGATGTTTTTTGACAACAACCTGCTTTACAACTTCCTTTACAAGATAAGAGAGGCGGGCATCACCGTGCCGGTCATCCCCGGCATCATGCCCATCACCAATGCCAATCAGGTGGAGCGGGCGATGAAGCTGTCCGGTTCCTTCATGCCCCAACGTTTCAAGGCGCTTGTCGATGCATTCGGGCATTCTCCCGACGCGATGAAGCAGGCGGGCATCGCTTACGCCACCGATCAGATCATCGATCTGTTCGCCAACGGTATTAAAAACGTTCACGTCTATTCCATGAACAAGCCCGATGTGGCCCGGGGTATCATGAACAATCTGTCTTCCATTATCGGCTGATGGTACAGACGATGACATTGCCGCCGCCTCCTGTGTCTGTCAGGGAGGTTCTTCGTTACGGCGGTGTGAAAACGGCAGACGACACCATGACAGCACTGGTTGAGCATTGCATCGAAGAAGCGCTGCCGCAGTGTCAGTATAAAGTGTGCTATTCCCGCTTACCCGTGTCGGTTGACGGCGATGCCGTCACACTCGGCAACGTGAGTGTTTGCTCCTCAAAGCTGTCGAAAACCCTTCGTGGTTGTCACGAGGCGGTGGTGTTTGCCGCCACCGTCGGCATCGGTATCGACCGTTTGATCGCGAAATATCAGACGATCTCTCCCTCAAAAGCGGTGATGATGCAGGCGCTCGGTGCGGAGCGGATCGAAAGCCTCTGTGACGCGTTTTGCCGTCAGCTTGAAACGCCGCAGACTTCGCGATTCAGCCCGGGCTACGGTGACCTGCCGCTTGATTTTCAGCGGGACCTGTTTGCGCTTCTTGACTGTCCGCGCAAAATCGGTGTATCGCTGACCGAAGGACTCCTCATGTCACCGTCCAAATCGGTGACCGCCATTGTCGGCATCGGCGGGGAAGCCTGCCAACAACACGGTTGTGCTTGCTGTGAAAACACGACCTGTGAATTCAGGAGGTCTGTATGATGATCACGGAATATTTACAAAACCATATTGTCTATCTTGACGGCGGCATGGGAACGCTGTTGCAGGAAAAGGGACTGATGCCCGGTGAACATCCCGAAAGGTGGAACATCTCCCACCCCGAGGTCATCACCGCGATCCATCGCGCCTATTATGATGCGGGTTCAAATATCGTCAACACCAACACCTTCGGCGCGAATCTGCTCCACTTTGACGAAGAAGAGCTGACGACCATCGTCAAGGCGGCGGTTGCCAATGCCCGCGCCGCTGCCGCACAAAGCGTCGGCACTCAGCCGAAATGGGTCGCTCTCGATATCGGACCCAGCGGCAGAATGCTCGCACCCTACGGTGATTTCGATTTTGAAGATGCTGTGGCGATGTTTGGGAAAACCATCGCCATCGGCGCGTCGTGCGGTGTTGATCTGATTATGATCGAAACGATGAACGACAGCTATGAAACCAAGGCGGGGCTCCTTGCCGCCAAGGAAGCCTGCGATCTGCCTGTGTTTGTGTCCAATGCCTACGGCGAGGACGGCAAGCTGATGACGGGGGCGTCTCCCGCGGCGATGGTGGCGATGCTCGAGGGCATGGGGGCTGACGCGATCGGTGTCAACTGCTCATTAGGCCCGAAAGCACTCAAAGGTGTTGTCGATGACTATCTTCGCTGTGCGTCGGTGCCCGTCCTTGTCAAACCCAACGCGGGACTGCCTGTGTCGGTTGACGGCAAGACGGTGTTTGATGTACCCGCCGCGGAATTTGCCGCCGATGTGAAGGAAATGCTTCAATGCGGCGTGCATATCGCGGGCGGCTGTTGCGGCACAACGCCCGACTATATCCGTGCGCTCACCGAGACAGCACACGATGTGACACCCGTTCCGCTTTGCGAAAAGCGCATCACCGCCGTGTCGTCCTATTCTCACGCCGTCACCTTCGGTGACACGCCGCTTCTCATCGGTGAACGCATCAACCCGACCGGCAAAAAGCGTTTCAAGGAAGCGCTCAAGGCGGGGGATATTGACTATATTCTCAAAGAAGGTATCGCCCAGCAGGAAAAGGGCGTCCACATTCTCGATGTCAACGTGGGTCTTCCCGATATCGACGAGGTGGCGATGCTGAAAACCGCCGTGTGTGAACTGCAGGCGATCATCGACCTGCCGTTGCAGATCGACACTTCCGATGCCGTCGCGATGGAACAGGCGCTTCGCCGCTACAACGGCAAAGCCCTCATCAACTCGGTCAACGGCAAAAAAGAAAGCATGGACGCGGTGTTTCCGCTTGCCAAAAAGTACGGCGGTGTGGTGATCGCTCTCACGCTCGACGAAAACGGCATTCCCGCCAAGGCGGAGGATCGCGTGGCGATTGCCCGCCGCATTCTCGAGGTTGCCGCTTCCTACGGCATCGATAAAACGGACGTGGTGTTTGATCCGCTGGCACTCACGATCAGTGCCGATCAGACAGCGGGAAAGGAAACCCTTCGCGCCGTCCGCATGATCCGCGACGAGCTCGGTTGTCACACGTCTCTCGGCGTGTCGAACGTGTCGTTCGGTCTGCCGTGCCGTGATGCGGTCAACAGCACCTTCTTCTCGCTGGCACTGTGGCAAGGCTTGTCCGCCGCCATCATGAATCCCTATTCGCTCGATATGATGAAAGCCTATCACGCGTTTTCGGCGCTTGGCGGCATGGACGACAACTGCGCGCAGTATGTGGCGTTTGCATCGACACTTCCCGCACAGACAACGGCGACGGCCGCTCCCGCCGCCCAAACGGAAACGGCTTCCGAGCAACGTTCTGCTCTGCAGACCGCCATCATCAAAGGACTCAAGGATAACGCCGCTTCGGTGACGACGACACTGCTTGAAACGGTGACACCGCTTCAGATCGTTCAGGAAGAGATCATTCCCGCACTGGATATTGTCGGTGTGGGCTTTGAAAACAAAACCGTCTATCTGCCGCAGCTGCTCATGAGCGCCGAAAGCGCCAAGGCGGCGTTTGAGGTGATCAAGGCGTCGATGCCCGAAGGACAAGCCGCCGATAAATGCGATTTTGTCATCGCCACCGTCAAAGGGGATATTCACGATATCGGCAAAAACATCGTCAAACTCCTTCTTGAAAATTACGGGTTTGCCGTTTACGACCTCGGACGCGATGTGCCGCCTGAGACGGTGGTTGACAAGGTCGTCTCTCTTCACGCACCGCTCGTCGGTCTCTCTGCGTTGATGACGACCACCGTTCCTGCGATGGAGGAAACGATCCGTCAGTTGCGTGAACGTGCGCCGTGGTGCAAGGTCGTGGTCGGCGGCGCGGTGCTCAATCGCGAATATGCCGATGCCATCGGTGCCGATCATTATGCTAAAGACGCGATGGAAACCGTGCGTTATGCCGAAACGGTCGACCGCGTTTTAAAAGAGTCTCTGTAACCAAAAAAGCCGCCCGCTTTTTCAGCGGACGGCTTTTATCATATGGGGGAAAGTCATGTGTGACGAATGGTTCGTGTTTTGCATTTCGGACATCCGACATTGATCTCGCCGCGCCCTTTGGGAACGCGAATGATCGATCGGCAGGTTTTGCATTTGAAGTAGGTATGCGTTTTGCGCTCCTTGAACATCCGCTTTCTCAGACGGAACCATTTGCGGATACCTTCGGTTCTGCGAAGATACCGCTCCCGTTCGATGCGGCGCTTTTCGATGTTGCGGGAATAGGTGCGAAACAGCGACCAAATGAGAAGCACCATGCCGATTAAGTCAACGAAGGGAATGAATAAACCCACGACATACAGGATCAGCGCGGTGATCATCAGTGCTCTTGACAGCTCGTCAACGCCGTAACGCCCGTACATAAACCGCGCCATCGTCACAGCAAAGCGTTGCAGTAATCCGCGAAACATGGGTCATTCCTCCTTTTCGGTATCAGTATAGCCCCATTTATCGGAAAAGTGGCAAACAAATCAAGTCGGCAGTGTAAAGGAATTGTGAATTTACAAAACACCTTGCGCAACGAGATAGTCTCTGAGTGCCGCGGCATCGCCGTTGAAATGATAGGTAACAAGCCCCGCCTGTTTCGCACCGTCGATGTTCAGCGCGCTGTCATCAATGAACAGCGTTTCGTGCGGCTTGCTGCCGCAAAGCGTACAGGCATATTCAAAAATATCCGCGTGCGGTTTGGTCATGCCGCATACCGCCGAAAACACGCACGGTTCAACGTGCGCCAGAATTGGAATTTCGTGGGCATGATCGGCGAAATACTGCGAGATGTTGGACAAAAGCGCGGGACGGAAGCCGTGCTCGCAAAGCTCCTCAACGAGTGCTTTCATGCCGTTGATCTCGGGAAGCATATAGATCCAGTTATAAAATATCTCGGCGGCGATCTCCTTCAGATGAGCGGGGAGACGGTCTTTGGCGGCAGTGATCGCTTCCTCGTCAGTCATGGTACCTGCATCGAGTTTATCCCAGTACAGTCTGTCGAACAGCACTGTTTCCATCGTTTCGATATCCTTCGGATCGTGCAGATACCGACAGCACATCATGTGCGGATCAAATTTCACAAGCACCTGCCCGAAATCAAAAATCACCTGCTTGATCATGATGCTCACTCCTTTGCCGTTGTATGTATCCACATTGTAACAAATCGCAGGATACTTGTCAACGAAAGCGGGAATGTCGGTTTTTTATAATAAAATGCAATATATACTTGACATTTAGTTGTAAATGTATTACTATTTGCTTGGGAGGTGCGACATGAAAAACAAACGCTTGAAGATTGCAAGGGTCGAAAACGATCTGTCGCAGGATGATCTGGCAAAGGCTGTCGGTGTCACACGCCAAACGATCGGTGCGATCGAAAACGGAAGCTATAACCCGACGTTAAAATTGTGCGTCGCCATTTGCAAAGCGACGGGGAAAACACTCAATGACTTGTTCTGGGAGGACGACGACAATGGATGAAAGACAAAAATCAATTCTGGTGAAAGCACAGGCGATCGCAGGCGGCTTTTTGATGCTGTGTGTGGTTGCGTCGCTTGTGTATGATATCGTCACAACGGGCGATGCGGGTTGGGAGCTTTGGGCGCTCATCGGCACGGCGCTGGTGATGCTGATCGCGCGGCGGGTGATGGGGGATGTGGAAGCCCCCAAGGACATCTTCAACCGCCCTCTTCCGACGGGCGATTCCAAAGAAGACCGTCGCCGCCGTAAAATCGATTATGCCGTGCAGAGCGTGTTGTTTGCCGCTGTTGTCGCCGCTATGGATGTGGTACTCATCGGCTTCGGTAAGGACGAAGTGACCGACATGGAGCTGACGAAGCTGCTGTTCCCGTCACTCGGTCATGTGACGACCGTGGTCGTCACCGCCGTGATCGCGTTTGTGACCATGTTTGTGATATCGTATGCGGTGGAGTATCTTGTCAACGAATGCTATGTTGTCAAGACCTACAACCGCATGCTCAAAGAGCTGGAAGATGAGGACGAAGCATGAACGGTGATATGATTATCGGTTGGGTGATTTACATTGTCCTGTTTGTGTTCGGCGTCCTGTGTATCGCCATGCCGTTCGTCAAACGCCGCCGCACCGATCGACAGATCGCGGAGGAATGGGAGGAAGACGGCGAAGAACCGCCGCTGACCGAACGTCATGTGTATGTTCTCGAAACCTATGTGGTGTCTGAAGTCGTGGGTATCAAGATGCCCAAGCACAGAAACATCTTCAACGTTACCGTCCGGTTTGATGACGGAACGACGGAGATTATTGAGGTTGACGAAGCGGTGTATGCCTCGATTCGTCCCGACACAAGCGGCACGCTCGCCTTTGTCGGCAACCGTGTGTATGGTTATTGCGAAGACGGCAGTGAGGAAACTGTTGATTGTTAGCGGTGAAAAACGAGCGAAGCAAATGCCACAACAAAAAAACGCACAAACGTCCCAACATGACATAAGATGTTGGTGTTTGTGCGTTTTTTGTGTAAGTTGTCAGTATGGTAAATCGGTCAGGAATTCGCGGTCCGCAACATATCCATAGAAAGAAAACTTGCCGGATAGTTGCAGATTTCTTCCGTTCAGGCGAATGGTAATGGTTTCTGTATACGCATCATTGTCGGCTGAATATGCCAAATGAAGGTTGACAGTTTCTTCGTCAATAATTTCCCAAGAGGTGTAGTCCCATGAGGTGGTTTCGCCGTCATCAAAATCCGACATCAGGCTCGACATGAATCGGGGGGAGACTTCCAAATGGTCGTTGAAAAAACGGAATGTGTCTTCTCGCTTGATGCTTTCTCCGTCCATGTACAAATAGTAAGTAGTGCCATCGAGGTATCGGTTGACTTTGTTAAGCAGGGTGGACTTCTGCTTTTCAGAGAGGGAATTCCCCGAACACCCGAACATAGAAAGCGTCAAAACAAAAACAAGGATTATCGCGCCGACTCGAATGAATTTGGTTTTCATAATATACTCTCCCTACTATGCTGAAAATCGATAACTCTCCATAGCGCTTTATTTTGTATATCGGCGGCGTACAAGGAAAAAGATACCGTAAAACGCACAGATATACAGAAGGAACAGCGCAACTACGCTAAGCGGATACAGCACCGCATGGCCGCCGAGGAGGTTGTAAAGAATGTCATACGGCGTTCCGTCTCCCCGCATCAGGAACATATAGTTATAGTCGATGCACACATTGGCGATGTAGGCCGCCGTGCAGAAGGATAACAGCACGCCGAAGGTGATGAGGATATTCCGTTTTTTCATGCTCGCCATGCCGACAATCATGATGTACAGTGCGGTAAAACCTGAGATGCAATGGGTGATACCCGACACCACATTGTCAAACGACAATACGGGATAGGAAGCATAGTTGTTTCCGGCGGCATACGTGCCGAGCACTGCCCCGAGCACACCGAATATGCTCACAAAATCCAGTGCCGCTTCTTTGAGGCGTCCTTTGGCAAAAGCGGCAAGCGGAATGGTGATGAGCTGAATACTGCACAAAAACAGCGGTAACTCATAGATCCATGCCATCGGATCGTTGCCGCGTATGCAAAAGATCGCGATTTTGAACAGCTCTGCCGCATCAATGGCGATCGCCGAGACGATCAGCACCTTGTTTTTGGCTTTGTCTGATGCTGGGCGGTTTTTCCTGCCGAGGATGACGGCGAGCGCGACCATGACCACCATCAGACAACTCACAAAGGTCAGATGCTGCCACGAAAAATACCCCTCCGCCGCGCGGGTATATCCCCCGAATCCGAAAAATTCTCTCATTGTCGGTTACACCTGCTTTTGTCGTTCTTGACTATAGCATAGCAGATATTGTCGAATAAAGCAAGGTGTTGTCGAAATCAAAAAGAGAGTGCGTCATGCACCCTCTTTTTGATTTGCGGTAAGAAATGGTTATTAAGAGAATATGGATTCATAGTCATATTCGGTATAAAACGAATATACGGATTGAAAATACTCGTTACAATTCTCTTTTGTTAACAGAAATTCCTCATTTTTCATACACTGCAGAATCTTTGAATTGGTTTTTTCATTGTAATGAGCATGGTCTTTATAATTGTTCAGATCACACACTGTTTCAAAGTCAGAGACAAAGGAGTACAAGTGAATGTTATCGTACTCAAGCATCATGTTGGCGGCAAGTTCCAGGGCGGCAATTTGGCGCTCAAGTGTGCCCTCGCGGTGCAAGGAATCCCAATATATGATGCTGTTTTGAGGAAAAAATAAATAGAATTGAATGTCGGGGTTTTCGGCTACGGTTTGCAAAACATTTTGCTCGATCATTGCACGAATATGTTCCCGGTCTTTATCTGTAAACGCTTGGGAAGGTGCGATTTCTTCCCGACGGTTGTATTGGGAGAGTACAACATCTTTTCCGAATGTGTTCAGATCATTCCAGCTGGCATATTCATCCATTGTGGTAGAGGGCTCGTTGAGAATCGTTTGTAAAGCTACCGGTATGGAATGAAGTAACAGTGTGTCTTTATTGAAAATATACTGCACATCATTCCACACGTTGTCGTCATACAAATAGTCAGGATACCCCTCGTAGCCCCAGTAATCTTTATCATTCCAGATATATCCTAGGTCCAAATTGCGGACTATCAGTTTCAGATCGGGTTGGTATTCAATGGCACGTTTTATAAATTGATCAATTTCCAGATAGGATGCGCCGGAAAACGGCACTTTGACTGATGTTACACCAAATAATTGATCAAGTTCGGAGGGCTTGAAGTTTTCGCTCATTGACGTACCGGTGATCATGGCATTGTACGAGAAGTTTCGTGCGATTCCATCGTTGCAATAGCGTTCATCGCTTTTTCGTATGGTGTATCGTTGTTGTTCAAAAGGTGCGTGGTAGTGGAAGAACGGATCAAACAGAATTGTGAAACCGCCTGCCAGAATCAATAAAGCCAATGTGAAGCACAGCATAAAAACGCCCATTTTTTTGAATGACATATTGAATGCTCCTTAGAAGTTGAAGTACAAGAATGTGCTGACACCCGAAAAAGACATGATACAAAGCGTCAGGAGAATAGCTACCAGTATAGCGGATGAGACTTTGGGTTTTAATGCTTGTGTGCGCTCATGAACATTTTTCGCGCCAAGCACAGCGATTAACAAAAGAATGATATAGCCGATCAGTATCAGATGCTCGTATTCTTTTACGACAGTAAATACGATAGCTAAAAAGTTCCATTCGGCAGACAAAAAACTACTAACCAACTCCGGGTGGATTCCACCGGTGATGTCACCCTCTGCAATGGTAGAGAGGATGGATATGGCATCTCCCATAGATTCGGCTCTGAAGAAGATCCACATCAGATTGACAAATGTGAATGTGATAATCCAACTCAATGCAGGGTGTAGCTTCTCCAAACGGGCTTTGTTATGGCGCGAAATGACGCAAAAGAAACCGTGGCATATTCCCCAGAAGATGAATGTCCAGTTTGCACCATGCCAAATCCCGCTTATCAGATAAATAATCATTATGTTGACATATGTTCTGAAGACACCTTTGCGATTGCCACCAAGCGGAATATAGATGTATTTTGTGAAGAATCGAGTTAATGTCATGTGCCAACGATTCCAAAAATCGTTGATTGTCAATGCTTTATATGGGGAGTTGAAATTAAGAGGCAGGTCAATATTCATCATTTTACCCATGCCGATAGCCATATCGGAATAGCCGCTGAAATCAAAATAGATCTGGAAGGTATAACAAAGCGTCACGATCAAAGCGTTTATACTGTCCAGTTCGGAAATGTTGACAAATCCCCAATTAACAGCATTACCCATCATATCGGCTATCAGCACTTTTTTTGAAAGACCAAGAGTAAAGGCAAAAAGACCTTTTGAAAAATTGTCCCAGTTAAAAGTTTTTTTGGAAGTATCTTCGAATTGCGGAACAAGCTCGTCGTGTGTGACAATCGGACCGGCTACTAGCTGAGGAAAAAACGTGACAAAGCAGGCGTAATCGATAATATTGTATTTCGGAACTTCACCTTTATAAGAATCAATAACAAAGGATAACTGTTGGAAGGTGAAAAAGCTGATGCCTAAAGGGAGAACAATATGAAGTAAGGTGAAGTCGGTTTTAAACAGAGCGTTTATGTTTTCTATAAAGAAATCATAATATTTGAAATAAAATAATGCAGCAATATTTATAATAATGGCAGCGGTCGCTATTGTCCGCTTAATGATTTTACGGTCTCTATGTTTATCTATAAGTTTGTACGCAACATAGTTCACCAGAATACTGGTGATCATGATGAAAAGATAATACGTGTTGAAATAACCGTAAAACCATAAAGACATGCAGAGTAGAAATATCATTGCAGGTCGGTATAACTTAAAATGGTTAAGCAAAAAGTACCCGACAATAACTAAAGGTAAAAATAATAGTAAGAAAATATACGAATTGAAAAGCATACGACCAATCTCCTTTTATTCCGTAAAAAGAAATCTTTTCAACATATCAAGTATATACCGAAAAATAGGAAAAAGCAATAAATAATAAAAAAATGTCGAAGGTTATGTGCGCCGAAACAAGGCCTGCATTGCACCAACAAAAAAGAGCCCATCCTTGCGGATGAACTCTTCTTTGTTGGTGCGAGCGACGGGACTTGAACCCGTACGTCAACGACACACGCCCCTCAAACGTGCCTGTCTGCCAATTCCAGCACGCTCGCACATATTTTTTGTGCCGCTTTCCGCGGAACAAGTGACATTATAGCACCGAAAAAGCCGATTGTCAACTGCTTTTTTTCGATTTTTGCATTTTTTTAAAAAGGAGCAGAAAAGCCGCCGACCGATTGGAAAAGGGAGGAAGGGGTCATCTCGTATATTGGTGCAAGTAAAACGTGGGTTTGATCAACTCCACGCGCTGAAAACAGTCCACCGGACTGTTTTCTTGACGCGCTTTCGATCCCGGGGTGTTACAAGCAGAAAAGAGACCCCAACCCTTGCGGGTCGGAGTCTCTTTTCTGGTGCCGCCGTCCGATTGGGAAAGGGGGAAGGTGTCATCTCGTCTATTGGTGCAAGTAAAAACGAGGGCTTGATCAACTCCACGCGCTGAAAACAGTCCACCGGACTGTTTTCTTGACGCGCTTTCGATCCCGGGGCGTTACAAGCAGAAAAAAGACCCCAACCCTTGCGGGTCGGAGTCTCTTTTCTGGTGCCGCCGACCGATTGGGAAAGGGGGAAGGGGTCATCTCGCCTATTGGTGCAAGTAAAAACGTGGGTTTGATCAACTCCACGCGCTGAAAACAGTCCACCGGACTGTTTTCTTGACGCGCTTTCGA
>JAZUOG010000042.1:0-21372 GCA_045604545.1 Acutalibacteraceae bacterium
AGTTTGCTGTTAAAACTCCTCCCGTCACGACTTCGTCGTGCCACCCTCCTCAAAGAGGAGGGCTTGTCTTAGGCTCCCCGCTTATAGCAAAAAAGATCCCGTCGGCGGACCGACGGGATCTTTTTATACATATTAGAAATTATTTCGCCTTGGAGTAAAGGTCGCCCAAACGCACGAGGTGCTCGTAGCGGTTCTTGGCGTTCTTCTCGGCAATGGCGAACAGCTCCTTCGCGCGCTCGGGGAACGCACGGGTGAGGGAGTTGTAACGAACCTCGCCCATGATGAAGTCCTGATAGGACTCGGTGGGCTCTTTGCTGTCGAGCATGAAGGAATCTTCCTTGCGCGGATCGAAGCGATACAGATGCCAGTAGCCGGCCTGCACAGCCTTCTTCTCCTCGGTCATCGAAATGCCCATGCCGCCCTTGATACCATGGTTGATACAGGGAGCGTAGCAGATGATGAGGGACGGGCCATGGTAGCTCTCCGCCTCGTGGAAGGCCTTGAGGCACTGGTTCATGTCGGCACCCATAGCGACCTGAGCAACATAGACATAACCATAGCTCATCGCGATCGCGCCGAGATCCTTCTTCTTCACGGCCTTACCGGCGGCGGCGAACTGTGCCACGGAGCCGGTCGGGGTCGCCTTGGAAGCCTGACCACCGGTGTTGGAGTACACTTCGGTGTCGAACACGAGGACGTTGACATCTTCGCCGGAAGCGAGGACATGGTCAACACCGCCGAAGCCGATGTCATAGGACCAGCCGTCGCCGCCGAGCATCCAGAAGGACTTCTTGACGAGCACGTCAGCCGCCTTCTTGGCTTCTGCGTACATCGGATCGTCCTTACCCATGGCGATCGCCGCGTCGAGAGCCGCCTCGACATTGACAGCCGCTTCCTTGGAAGCCTCCGCGTCGTCCTTGCCTGCGAGCCACTGAGCAGCGGCGTTACGCAGAGCGGTGGGAGCGCCGGCTTTGCCATCGGCAAACTTGGTCATGATGTCGACCAGGCGCTGACGGCGAGCGGTCACGCCGAGGAACATGCCGTAGCCGAACTCAGCGTTATCTTCAAACAGGGAGTTCGCCCAAGCGGGACCCTTGCCCTCTTTGTTGACCGTGTAGGGAGTGGAGGGAGCAGAGCCGCCCCAGATGGAAGAACAACCGGTGGCGTTGGCGATGTACATACGATCGCCGAACAGCTGGGTCGCGAGTTTCGCATAGGGAGTCTCGCCGCAGCCTGCGCATGCGCCGGAGAACTCGAGCAGGGGCTGCTTGAACTGGCTGCCCTTGACGGTGGTCGCCTTGAACTTCTCGGCAACCTCGGGCTTGTCGGCGAGGGACTGACCGTAAAGGTAGCCCGCTTCGTCATCAAGACGCTCTTCGAGCGGCTTCATCACGAGAGCCTTGTTGCCCTTCATGCCGGGGCAGACGTTGGCGCAGGAGCCGCAACCGGTGCAGTCGAGCACGGACACGGTCATCGCAAACTCGTAGCCGGCAAGACCGGTGGCGGGTTTCATCTCCATGCTGGCGGGAGCGGCGTTCGCTTCCTGCTCGGTCATGATGACGGGACGAATGACAGCGTGCGGGCAGACATACGAGCAGAAGTTACACTGAATGCAGTTTTCCTTCACCCAGACAGGCACGTCAACCGCGATGCCGCGCTTCTCGTAAGCGGCAGAGCCGAGCGGCACGGTACCGTCAGCGTTGTCAACGAAGGTGGAGACGGGCAGCTTGTCGCCCTTCTGAGCATTGACGGGAACGAGAACGTTGTTGATGTAGTCCTTGATCTCGTCGCGGCCGCCGTAAACTTCCTTCACGACGACTTCGTCAGCGGCAGTCGCCCACTCAGCGGGAACGGCGATCTTCTTGACTTCCTTGACACCGGTCTCGATGGCGTCATGGTTCATCTTGACGATCGCTTCGCCCTTCTTGGAGTAAGAACGGGTGGCGGCGTCTTTCATGTACTGCACAGCGTCAGCCGTCGGGATAACACCGGCGAGTTTGAAGAACGCGGCCTGCAGCAGGGTGTTGGTGCGGTTGCCCAGACCCAGACCCTTGGCGAGGTGCGTCGCGTCGAGGGTGTAGAACTTAATGTCGTTCTTCGCGATATAGCGCTTCATCGCGGCGGGCAGGTGAGCGTCGAGCTCTTCCTCGTTCCAAGAGCAGTTGAGCAGGAACGTACCGCCGGGCTTGATGTCCTGAACCATGTCGTACTTGTCGACATAGGACGGGTTGTGGCAAGCGACGAAGTCAGCCTTGTTGATGAGGTAGGTGGATTTGATCGGCTTCTTACCGAAACGCAGGTGAGACACGGTGATACCGCCGGACTTCTTGGAGTCATAGGAGAAGTAGCCCTGCGCATAGAGGTTGGTGTGGTCGCCGATGATCTTGATGGAGTTCTTGTTGGCGCCGACGGTGCCGTCAGAGCCGAGACCCCAGAATTTGCAGGAACGGGTGCCCTTCGGAGTGGTGTCGGGATCGTCCTTCACCTTCAGGGACAGCTTGGTCACGTCGTCTTCGATGCCGATGGTGAAGCGCTTCTTCGGACGAGCGTTCTTCATGTTGGCGAACACGGCGACGATCTGGCCGGGGGTGGTGTCCTTGGAGCCGAGGCCGTAGCGACCGCTGTAAACGGGAGTTCCCGCAAACTTGGAATCGGCGATGGCGGCGACAACGTCAAGGTACAGCGGCTCGCCGATGGAGCCGGATTCCTTCGTGCGGTCAAGAACGGTGATCTTCTCAACGGTCTTGGGCATCGCAGCGATGAGGTGCTTGACAGAGAAGGGACGATAGAGACGGACTTTGATGAGACCGACCTTCTCGCCGGCGGCGTTGAGGTAATCCACGGTCTCTTCGATGGTCTCGTTGACGGAACCCATGGCGATAACGACATGCTTCGCATCGCGGGCGCCGTAGTAGTTGAAGAGCTTATACTTGGTGCCGATCTTCGCGTTGACCTTGTTCATGTACTCCTCGACAACGCCGGGGATCGCATCATAATAGGTGTTGGCGGCTTCACGGCCCTGGAAGTAGATGTCGGGGTTCTGAGCGGTACCGCGCTGGACGGGATGCTCAGGGTTGAGGGCGTTGGCGCGGAAACGGTCAACAGCGTCCATGTCGACCATCTCTTTGAGGTCGGCATAGTCCCACACCTGGATCTTCTGGATCTCGTGGGAGGTACGGAAGCCGTCAAAGAAGTGGAGGAAGGGCACGCGACCCTTGATGGTGGAGAGATGCGCCACAGCACCGAGGTCCATGACCTCCTGCACGCTGGAGGAGCAGAGCATCGCATAGCCGGTCGGACGGCAAGCATAGATGTCGGAGTGATCGCCGAAGATGTTCAGCGCATGATAAGCCAGTGCACGGGCCGACACGTGAATCACGTTCGGGAGCAGCTCACCGGCGATTTTGTACATGTTGGGGATCATCAGGAGCAGACCCTGAGAAGCGGTGTAGGTGGTGGTCCTTGCACCGGCCGCGAGCGAGCCGTGATCAGCACCTGCCGCACCTGCCTCAGACTGCATCTCGGCGACCTTGACGGGACGACCGTAGATGTTCTCCTGGCCCTGAGCAGACCAGACGTCGGTGACCTCAGCCATCACGGAAGACGGCGTGATCGGGTAGATGGCAGCAACGTCGGTAAACGCATAAGACACGTGAGCCGCGGCGTTGTTGCCGTCCATGGTTTTAAACTTTCTTGCCATGTTTGATATGTCCTCCTTTTGGGATAATATAGAACAGATACACAGCGGACAGATGTCCGCACTATCCATATCATAACACTTTTTCTTTGCTGTGTAAAGGGCTAATCTCTCAAAAAATGAATTTTTTTGCATTTTTTTGAAACCGTGCAAAACGGCACAGTTATGCGGATTTGCGGGCTTTGTTAAAAATTTAGCGAACGAAATTGTTCAAAAAAGTCGGATTTTTCAAAATCCTGTTCCCCCACGGTTTTTATCTTGCGTTTTCTGTATATATTTGTTATACTGAAAATAATCCGATATCTTTTTATAAGAGGAGGCTCATTCATTATGAAACGATTGCTTTGTGTCTTGCTGTGTATGGCGTTGCTGATGAGCGGCATCACCGTCGTGTCGGCTGCTCCCGCCGCCGATGCACCCGTCATGGACGGCAAAACCCTCATCACCTTCGGCGACAGCATCACCGCGCTGTCCACATGGCCGCGCTCTGTCGCCAAGGGTACCAACATGCACCTCATCAACGCCGGCATCGGCGGCAACACCTCCGAGCAGGGTCGCGCCCGCTTTGATCGCGATGTCATGAACAAAAACCCCGATTTTGTCATCATGAGCTTTGCGACCAACGATTTTTATCCCGAAGACGGTGTCAACCCCCGTGTCACTGTCGCCCGCTACAAAGAAAACCTGCACTATTTCATCGACCGCATTGAGGCGGCGGGTGCGGTGCCGATTCTGATGACCCCGCCGTTTTTGGCGGAGTTTTCTCAGGGCGGCTCCGACCGCTACACCGAAGGCTCGGTTAACCTTGCGCTGGACAAGTATGTTGTCGCGATGCGCGAGGTTGCTTCCGAAGCCGGCGCACATCTCATCGATATGCACGCGGTGTGCGACAGCGGCTATGACCTGAACACCTTCCTCATCGCGGACGGTCTGCATCTTGCCGATCAGGGCAATCAGGTGTACACCGACACCATTGTCGCCTATCTGAAAAATCATTTCAATCAGGATCCCTCCGCGCCGCGCGTCACCACGAACGACCCGCCCGCCATGCAGAGCGGCTCGTGGACAAAAGACATCGTCTCCTATGATGCCGCGGACTGGCTGGTGCTGTTCCCCGGCACCATGAACGTCACCGCAAACGACGACAACAGCCTCACCTTCGCGAACACCACCGGCAAGTGGCCTGAAGTACACTATTCTCCCGGCTTCTCGCAGATGCTGTATGCTCCCGTGCAGGGCACGACCCTCACGCTCGATCTGGAGCTGACCGCCGCCGCGAACATCTCGCTCTATTTTGACGGTCCCACCCCCACCCACGAATCCACCAACACCAGTGTCGCCATCGCGCAGATCGTGGCTTCTCACAACCCGTCTGTCGTCGTATCGGGCGATGACATCTGCGGCGGACAGAATATCCGCGTGTCACTGCCGCTGTCGGCGATCGTCCCGACGAAATACATTCGTTCCGACGGCAGTGTCCTGCTGTCCGGCGTGAAGATGTTTGTGTCGGGTGCGGCAGGTGCTCCCGTTGTCATCAACGAGATGAGTGTCACCGTCGGCGACCCCGCTCTCCCCTATTGCAAAGATGTCGCCTCGCTTCTCCCCACCGCGTATTCTGCCGTTTCGCAGAATGAGGGTGTTGTGGACTACACCGTCGACGGCGCACTGACGCTCGCCCGCGCCGCTTCGAGCGATATCGCGTGGCCGTCCGTGAAGGTCACCTGCGGACAAACCGTTGACCTTCACAAAACGCCCTATCTCCATCTGAACATGACCGTCGACGGCGGCTCTGCCAACGGCTTTTTGAACTACACCGACGCCTACGGCAACCAAGGCAGTGTGCGCCTGTCGGAGCTTGTGAACGGCAACGCCGATGACTTTGCCGCCGACCTTGACACCTATGTCGATCTCGCTTCCGCCATCGGCACGGGCGGCACCGTCACCATCGACAGCTATACGCTGTCGGTATACGGTCTTGTCGGCGACAGCGTCACTTGGGACGTTCTCTCGACGGCACGTGACGCTTCGGGCGATATCCAAACCGGCGATGTCGACAAAAGCGGCGAGATCAATACGCTCGACGCACGCAGTGTCCTCTATCACGTGCTGGGATCGGAGCTTCTTGACACTGTCGGTGTCCAAGCGGCGGATATGAACGGCGACGGCGACATCACCACCGCCGACGCCCGCGAGATCCTGATTTACGTTGTCAACCAATAACCCACACCAAAGGAGCCTGATCATCATGAAACGTTTGCTTTCTGTTTTCCTGTGCATCATGCTGATGTTGTCCTGCGTATCCTTCGTGTCGGCGGCACCCGCCACTGACGCCCCCGTTATGGACGGCAAAACACTCGTCACCTTCGGCGACAGCCTCACCGCGCTGTCCACATGGCCGCGCAGTATCGCGACCGCCCTCAATATGCATCTTGTCAACTCCGGTATCGGCGGCAACACCACCGCCCACGCGCTTGCACGCTTTGAGCGTGATGTGGCGGCACATGACCCCGATTTCGTCACCATGTGCTTCGGCACCAACGACTTCTATCGCGTGAACGGTGCGCCGAAGGTGGATCTTGCCACCTACACGACCAATATGCAAACACTCATCGACAAGGTCAAGGCACTCGGCGCCACCCCCATTCTGATCACACCGCCGTTCATCTCCGAAGCGGCCTCGGGCGGTGCCTCCAACTATCCCGAAGGCACTGTCAACGGCGCGCTGGACAAGTATGTCAACGCCATGCGCACGCTCGCAACCGACAACCATGTCACGCTCATCGATATCCACAGCGTGTGTGACAACTACAACGTCTCTTCCTTCCTGATCAGTGACGGTGTTCACCTGTCCGCACAGGGCAACGCCGTCTACACCGACACCATCGTGGCGGCAATGACGGAGCACTTCAACAGCGATCCCTCCGCGCCGCGCGTGCAACAGCCGGTCGCCCCCAAAGCGCAGGCGGGTGTGTACACGAAGCCCATCGTGCCGCAGAATGTTGACGACTGGCTGATCATCTATCCCGACGAGATGGCGGGCGCCAACAACGCCGACGGCTCGGTGTCCTTCTGGAACAAGAACGGTCTGTGGCCCGAGGTGCACTATTCCCCCGCGCTGGAGGATGCGGTGTGCGTCCCCGTCAAGGGCAGTTCGCTGACCGTCAATGTTGATTTCGAGGCAGGCTCCAACATTATCCTGTTCTTCAACGGCCCGAACCCGACGCTTGCCTATGACAGCACTTGTCATTTCTCGCTGACATCGTATCTCGCCAAAGCGCTTCCCACCCTCAAAACCTCTTACGACGACATTCTCGGCAATCAGTCGGTCAATGTGACCCTCGCCCTTGAGGATATCCTTCCCTCTCACCTCATCGCCTCCGACGGCACAGTGCTGTTCACGGGCGTGAAGGTGTTTGCGGTCGGCGAAGCGGGCAAAAAAGTGACCATTCATGAGATGAGTGTTTCCACGACCGACAGCGCGGTCGTCCCCGTCAATCCCGTCCATGTTGACAAAACGAGCCTTCTCCCCACCGCTCTGTCGCAGGTATCCCGCAACGCGGGTTATGCCGCCTTCGGCATCGGCGGCGGCACCTTCACCCTCACCCGTGACGAGGTCGACACGCTGATGTGGCCGTCCGTCAAGGTTACCTGCAACAAGGTCATCAGCCTTGCGGACACCCCCCTGCTCCACCTCGCTATCACCATGAAAGAGGGCTACGCCAACGGCGTGATCAACTATCAGACCATGTCCGGCACGACCGGCTCGGTGCAGATCTCTCAGCTGGTCAACGGCAATGAACACGACCTTGGCGAAGCCACCGATATCTATGTCGATCTTGCGAAATACATCGGCAGTGACCGCACCGTCACCATCACCGATTACACCCTGTCGGTTTACGGTGAAAAAGGTGCTTCGGTCGCATGGAGCGCCCTTGCCGCCGCCAAAATCGTCGATGACGCGATCGTGTACGGCGATGTCGACGGCAACGGCGAGATCAGCACGGTTGACGCACGCCGTATTCTCTATCACGTGCTCGGCTCCGAGCTTCTCGATGAGAACGGTGTTACAGCGGCAGATATGAACCGCGACGGCGAGATCTCCACCGCCGATGCCCGTGAGGTATTGCTGTATGTGGTACAGCAATAAACACCTCAGGTGGCTGTGTCTGCTGTCGGTGCTGTTACTGCTGTGCGGTTGCTCTGCCGCCGAGACGGCGACACCTCCCGCCACGGTAACACCGACAACCGCCGCGATGACAACCACCACTCCGACCGTTGTCACGACCGCGACCTCCGCCGACGGGACAACGGTCACGACCACCGCCGCGACCGCACCCGATGTCAGCCCGAACGATGACGGCGTGGACGTTTTCCTGCTTGTCGGAAGCGATGCCCGCGCCGAAGGCACTCTCTCCCGCTCGGACACGATGATGCTCATCGCCGTCGACGACACCACCGTCAGACTGGTGTCGCTCCTGCGCGACACATGGGTGACGATTCCGTCGCTTGACAGCGACAAGGACGGTGTCGCCGATGTCAACAAGCTCAACGCCGCCTATTTCTTCGGTGGATTTCCGATGCTGTCGCAAACCATTTTGCACAACTTCGGCATTCCCGTCGACGCGTGCGTGACGGTGGATTTTGAAGCGTTCGAAACGGTCGTTGACGCACTCGGCGGCATCGACATGGCGCTCACTGACACGGAGATCGGCTGGATCAACGGTCTTTGCGACCCCGATATTGTCGGCGGCGCGCAAACCTATCACCTCAACGGTGCGCAAGCACTCGCGTTCTCCCGCGCCCGCACCATCTATGCCGACGGCGATTTTTCGCGGCAAGCCAATCAACGACAGGTTCTGCGCGCGTTGATGACAACAGCGAAAAACAGCGATGCCGCCACCATACTGAAAGCGGTCAAAGCGATCCTGCCGTTTATCGACACCGATATGCGCGAAGGGGAACTGATCGGTCTGGCAAGCCGCCTGCTTGATGCGTCCGACTACACCGTCGAAACGCATTACAGTGTCCCCGCTCACGGCGAATTCGAAAACCGCTGGATCGACGGCGGTCTCGGCCTGTGGCTGACCGACAAGAACGCCACCGCCGAAAACCTGAAAGAATACATTTACGGATAAAAAAAGGAGCTTTCACTCATGTCGAGTCGAAAGCTCTCTTTTTTTGGTATATGGAATCATCTTTAATAGCAAAGCACAATCTTTGGCCGGTAGAAGTTTGAAAAACGATCTGGTGAACAAGGCAGTCGGCACCGCTATGATGCTCAGTCGATTTTACTAACACCGTAGCATCTTGCTCGATCGTTATCGGTCCCTCTTTGTTCACGCCATATACTTCATCGATCGCATCTTGCTTTGCCTGCTTTTCCTCTGCTTGTTTTTTCTCCGATGCCTTAAGCGCTTTACCGATCAAGGTTAATACAACAGCAATAGAAAAAACGACAATCATAAAAATGATCTGTTCTTCGTCACTCACATCCTCGCCCCCTTTTCGTTATATTAACCTATTTCAGATTAAAAACCAATACCCTGAAACAGATTATTATACAATGAAGTGGATCTGTTTCAGGGGGTGATGGAATGTACAAACGAATCCGCGATCTGCGGGAGGACGCCGACTTAAACCAAACAAAAGTGGCACAATATCTCGGCATGTCACAAACCGGCTATTCCAAATATGAAACCGGAGAAAATGATATTCCGACCGCGGTTTTAATTAAGCTTGCGCGATATTACGACACAAGCATCGATTATCTGCTCGGCGAAACCGACTGTCCCGAACGTTATCCAAAAACAAAATAACTTGCGTTTTATGAAATTCTTGATACAATCATGATATACCCGATAAAAAAGGAGACGATCACATGAAGCGTATACTCTGCGCCGCAATGGCAATCCTGATGTTGCTCACAGCAACAGGATGCGAAGATACTCCCGCCGAGGAGTCCCCCACCGTCACCGATACGCGTCCCGTGCTGGACGGCAAAACTCTTGTCACCTTCGGCGACAGCATCACCGCGCTGTCCACTTGGCCGCAAGAAGTGGCCGCCAAGCTCAACATGAAGCTGGTCAACGCCGGCATCGGCGCCAACACCACCGAGCACGGTATCGAACGGTTTGACCGCCATGTTGCCGCACACACCCCCGATTACGTCATTGTGTCGTTCGGCTCAAACGACTTTAATCGCGCGAACGGCTTTTTACCGCAGGTGTCTGTCGAAGACTACACCAAGAATCTGGAATCCTTTGTGGAAAAGGCGAAAGAACTGGGAGCCACGCCCATTCTCATGACCCCGCCGTTCATTTCCGAATCGGCATCGGGCGGCGCTTCGCGCTATCCCGAAAAGAGCGTCAACGCGGCGCTGGATGTCTATGTTGAGGCAATGCGTTCCGTTGCCGCTGACAAGGATGTCATCCTCGTGGACATCCACGAGGTCTGCGAAACGCAGGATCAAAGCACCTTCCTGTCGGCAGACGGCGTGCATCTGTCCCCCGTTGGCAACAGCGTCTACACCGCCACCATCTGCGACGTAATGCATGAGCATTTTCGAAACGATCCGAGCGCCGAGCGCATCACCGCTCCCACCGCACCGTCCGCTGAGGAAGGCGCATGGACAAAGAGCCTTGTTCCGATGGCGCTTGACAAGTGGAACATCATCTATCCCGATACCGCCGAAGGATGCGAAAACGAGGATGGCACAGTCTCCTTCTGGAACACCAACAGCAAATGGCCCGAGGTGCACTATTCCCCCTCTCTTGACAACGCGATCACAGCCCCCGTCAAGGGTACAACACTGACGGTCGATCTCGACCTGTCCACCACCGGCACCAATTTGTTGCTGTTCTTCAACGGTCCGAACCCGACACTTGCCTACGACAACACCTATGTGTCGCTGACAAGCGCGCTCAAAGCCGCCGACCCGACGATCAAAGTCTCGGGCGATGACCTGCTTGCCGGCCAGCACATTCAAGCGAGTCTGCCGCTCGAGGATGTCGTTCCGTCAAGCTTTATCGCCGACGACGGAACGATCGTGTTCTCGGGCGTGAAGGTGTTCGTCATCGGCCCTGCCTATCTCCCGCTCACCATCAACGAGCTGAGCATCACCACTGCTTAACACGCAAAAAGCCTGCCACATCCGTGGCCAGCTTTTTTCATGCTCCGCTGACGGTTCTGTACAACTCCATTACGTCCGTCATATCGATAACACCGTCGTTGTTGACATCGGTAAAGACCGTCACTTCCCATTCTTCTCCGACCGATACCGCGCGGTACATCGCCAGCACGTCGAGCGTATTGACAACCGCATCGCCGTTCACATCTCCCGCCATCGGGGTGTGTGCGCTTTTGACGATATCGTCTGTGAGTGTCGTGAAATTGTCGTTGTCGCTGACCTGCAGGGAACGGATCGTTACCGTGCCGGCACCGCCGAGCTTCACCGTCACCTGTTCGACGGTACAATCCAACGGTCCGAAGGTGCTAAACAGCCCCAATGCCGCGGTGCAGGTTTTGCGCGAGATCATCTCACCGTTGTTGTATTTCAGCATCGACGCCAGCGACACGGTCACTTTCCCAAGCGGCGGTTTCGAAACGATCAATTCCACATCATACGGTACATCTGCCTCCACGTCCATCAGCAACCGATGAACCGCCTCAGCATAAAACGGCACATTCGGCGACATCGTTACGGCATAGCCTTCCTCCTGCTCACTGTAAACCGTCAGTGTGCCGTTCTGATAGGCATAGCCGCCGACCGCCGACGCATCGACAACGCTCAGCGTGTCAGGATCCAGCAGTGACAGATTGGTTGTCATCTCCGTTGTGACGTCCGACCCGTCATAGGGACGGGTGTTGTAAGCGGTTGTTGTGACCACATCGCGCTTTGCACTCGCATACGCATAATTCACGCGCACCGCCGACTGCGCCGAAATCTCGATTCGCAGGCAATCGATCTGATGCCGCGCCTTTGACAACCACCATTCCTTGACACACATCTGCATCGCGCGATAACTACCGAGCATGGTTCCTCGCCTGTCGTCGGCAAGCCTGTTGCCCGCCGATTGATAGGTCATCGCATACCCGCTCTCATAATCGACAAGTCCCCAAAAGCAATCTCCTTTAAGCGGTGTGAGCGACAGGTTGATATACGGTGTTGTCGACGTGCCGAGCGGGGTGACCACGGGCAGATCCACCATCACCGATGCCGCGCCGTTGTTCGTGAGCGTCACGCGTCCGTTTCGGTCGGTGGTGATGCGAACGTGGTCCGCGAAGGAATCGATGTCGCCGCTGAGCAGATCCTGCCCGATATACGCCGTATACCGCGGCAGTTTGCACCAGCCCTTTGAGCCGTCCTTGCGGACAATGCGTCCCCATTCCTGCTCAAGCCGTGTCACGGTGAACACGTCACCCTTCTTCATCTGCGAAACGACGGCCTCCTTCACCGAGGGACCCGTGCGGACATTGAGCGTATCGGCGGTCACCTGATAGGTGCCGAGCGTGGGAGCGGTCGTCGACGTGGTGTCGGTGTATTTCGGCACAGCATACCCGAGGATCACGGGATCGGTCAGCTTGTAGTGCCGTCTGAACACACCGCCGTCATCGTCCAGTATCTCGTCCATCGAATCGGCATTGCCTTCGATGGTGTGAACATAGCCGTTTTCGACATGACTCACGATGCCGACGTGTCCCGCATAATTGAGACCCGCATCGGAAAAATAGATCACATCACCGGGAATCGGCGTATAGCTGCCGCCGAACGCGGGCGAATAGAAAAACTGCCCGCGGGTTTCAAACCACTGTCTGCCGTAAGGACAATAGGCGTGGTAATACAACGTATCCGAAGAAACACCCGCCTGATTGGCGCACCACGACACAAACATCGCGCACCACGAGCCACGGTAAAACCCGCCCGACTGCACGTTTTTGTCATACCACAGACCGTATTTGGTATAGTTATCGCTGACGAATTTGCCGCCTTCGAGCGACCCCTCCAGATAGCCGAGCTGGCTTTCCGCGACCGCCACGATATCCCATCGCTGGTCACCCGTCCGATTATGCTTATTCTCAAAAGCCGCCAGTGCCGACAGCGGCAATGCGCACAGCACAAGCATCGTCACCGTCAGTATGGCGACAACTTTGAGCCACCATGTTCTCATCGTTTTCGCTCCTTTGTTCCCGAAGAATTTCAAAAAGTGTTTTATTGGGGAGCATTATACCATAATTCGTATCCATATGCAAGGTGAAAAGGCTTGACGAAACGACTATTTATAGGTAAAATATACTGGTATGAGTCTGTCAATTTTTCTTTTTCGGAGGTTTTGAAATATGGCCAACATTTTTCCGTTCCGCGCATGGCGTTTTTCCGATGAAGCAGGCGAGCTGTCAACGCTTGTCTGCCCGCCCTACGACATCATCAGCGAGGACCAACGCAAAGCGTATCTGACCCGTAACCCCCACAACATCATTCGTCTCGAACTCCCCCGCGAAGGTGCCGATCCTTACGCCGAGGCAGGTGCGACCGTTCGCGAATGGTGTGCCGACGGCACGCTTGCGCGCGACAACGAAGTCGCATTTTATGTGTATGACATCGTGTTTGAGGTGAACGGCGAACAAAAGAACATCACCGGCATTCTCGCCGCGGTGGAGATCTCGCCGTTCTCGGAGGGCGTCGTCCTCCCCCACGAATGGACACTTTCGAAGGCGAAAACCGACCGTCTCAATCTGATGAAGGCGACCGGCTTCAACTTCAGCGATATTTACTCGCTCTACCAAGCGGATATCAAACCGATCCTCGACGCGACCATGACGGGCGCGCCCGTGTCTGACATCGTCGACGAGGACGGTCTGCGTCATCGCCTGTGGGCGATCACCGATGCCGACACGATCGCGGCGATCCAAAAGACCTTTGCCGACGACGTGAAGCTGTACATCGCCGACGGTCACCACCGCTATGAGACCGCGCTGAACTACAAAAACCATCGCATCGAAGCGGGTATTCCCGTTGACGGTGCCGACCGCGTGATGATGATGCTCGTCGACATGAGCCACCCCGGTCTTGTCGTGTTCCCGACCCATCGTCTGCTCCGCGACCTTGAAAACTTCGACGTGAACGCCCTGCTTGCGGCGTGCGAGAAGGATTTCGACGTTGTGCGCGATCTGTCGCTTGACGACGCGAACGCGAAACTGCAACAAGCCTACGACAATGCGCAAAAAGCGTTTGTTGTCTACGCCGGCGGCGACACCGCTTCGCTTCTCACCCTCAAGGATATTTCCCTGATGGACAGCCTGTTGCCCGAGGAATCCCCCGTGTCCCGTCAGCTGGACGTCAACGTTCTGCACACCGCCATTCTCGAGCGTCTGCTCGGCATCGACAAAGAAAACATGGCTCAGCAGATCAACCTGACCTACACCCGCGTCACCGAGGAAGCCATCGACGGCGTGAAAAACGGCACCTATCAATGCGCCATTCTGCTCAACCCCACCCGCGTCAGCGAGATTCAGGGTGTTGCCGCGGCGGGCGAAAAGATGCCGCAAAAATCCACCTATTTCTACCCCAAGCTCATCACGGGACTTACCATGAACGAGCTTGACTGATTCTCACACAGGAGGTGCAAGCAGTGCCTGCATCACTCGATAAAACCCGCAATTTTTGCATCATCGCTCACATCGATCACGGCAAATCAACCCTTGCCGACCGTATCCTTGAGCTGACCAATACCGTCGCCAAGCGCGACATGGAGGAACAGCTGCTCGACAGCATGGACCTCGAGCGCGAACGCGGCATCACCATCAAGGCGCACGTCGTGTCGCTCAACTACAAAGCGTCCGACGGCGAGACCTACACCTTCAACCTCATCGACACGCCCGGTCACGTGGACTTCAACTATGAAGTGTCCCGTGCGCTGGCGGCGTGTGAAGGGGCGCTTCTGGTCGTTGACGCGTCTCAGGGCATCGAAGCCCAGACGCTCGCCAATACCTACCTCGCTCTCGAACACGATCTGGAGATCGTTCCCGTCATCAACAAGATCGATCTGCCTGCCGCTCACCCCGAAAAGGTGCAACAGGAGATCGAAGACATCATCGGCATCGATGCGTCCTATGCGCCGAAGGTATCCGCCAAATCCGGCATCAACATCGAAGAGGTGCTCGAGGCCATCGTGCAGTATATCCCCTCTCCCGAGGGCGATGTGAACGCCCCTCTGCAAGCGCTGATCTTCGACAGCTACTACGACAGCTACAAAGGCGTCATCGTGTATATCCGCGTCAAGGAAGGCTGTGTCAGAACGGGCGACCGTATCCGCATGATGGCGACGGGCGCAGAATTTGATGTCACGGAAGTGGGCGTCATGCGCCCCTCCCGCCCCGAACCGACAGGCATTCTGCAGGCGGGCGAGGTCGGCTACATCGCCGCCTCCATCAAAACGGTGGGCGATGCCCGCGTCGGCGACACCGTCACGCTCGCCTCCCGTCCCACGCCCGAGCCGCTTCCCGGCTACCGCAAGGTCAACCCCATGGTGTACTGCGGCGTGTTTCCCGCCGACGGCGCACACTATCAGGATCTGCGCGAGGCGCTCGAACGCCTTCAGCTCAACGATGCCGCGCTCACCTTCGAGCCCGAAACGTCCATTGCGCTCGGCTTCGGCTTCCGTTGCGGTTTCCTCGGTCTTCTCCACATGGAGATCATTCAGGAACGCCTCGAACGCGAATATAATCTCGATCTGATCACCACCGCTCCTTCGGTTATCTATCGTATCACCATGACCGATGGCACGGTAACCTATATCGACAACCCGACAAACTATCCCGACCCCGGATCCATTTCGATGGCGGAGGAGCCCATCACCGATGCGCATATCTACGCCCCCAATGATTTTGTCGGCAACATCATGGAGCTGTGTCAGCAACGCCGCGGTGTGTTCAAGGATATGAAATACCTCGACCCCACCCGCGTGGACATCCACTACGAGCTTCCGCTCAACGAGATCGTCTATGACTTCTTTGACGCGCTCAAGTCCCGCACCCGCGGCTACGCGAGCTTTGACTATGAGCTCAAGGGCTACGCGAAGAGCGAGCTCGTCAAGCTGGATATTCTCTTAAACGGCGACATGGTGGACGCACTGAGCTTTATCGTCTACTCGGGCAACGCCTATGCCCGAGCGCGTCGTATGTGCGAAAAGCTGAAGGAAAACATCCCTCGCCAGCTGTTTGAGGTTCCCGTCCAGGCCGCCATCGGCGGCAAGGTCATCGCCCGCGAGACTGTCCGTGCGATGCGCAAGGACGTGCTTGCCAAGTGCTACGGCGGCGATATCACCCGTAAGAAGAAACTGCTGGAAAAGCAAAAGGAAGGCAAGAAACGTATGCGTCAGCTTGGCTCGATCGAGGTGCCGCAGGAGGCGTTTATGGCCGTCCTCAAGCTGGATGAGGATTGATGTCATGAAAGTGAATATCACCATTGATGCCGTCGAAACCGATGGCAGTGACTCCTGTCAATCCACCGACACGCTGTGCGGCTTTTTCAGACAAAGCGACCATTCCTTTGAACTGACCTACCGCGAGCCGTCAGGTGAAGAGGGCCTCGGCAACACCCTGACCGCGCTTCGTGTGTTCGACAATAAAATGGAGCTGTCCCGTCAAGGGGATTATCGTTGCCTGCTCACGATGGAAGTCGGTTGCCGCCACGATGCGGACTATGACACCCCGCTCGGACGATTCACGCTTACCACCGACACCGATGCCTACTGCTCGACACTGACCCCCGACGGTCGCGGCGAACTGACGGTATCCTACACCCTGTATGCCGCAGGAAACAGCTCCCACCACCGCCTGCACATTATCGTGACCCCCGCGTGAGCAGCTTCTTGCTTGCAGGGGCGGAGGAATCCAAAAACAACACCAAATTTTCATCATAAGGATGTGTGTCCCATGACCTTAACCGCATTTTTGACAAACCGCGTGGCGGACGCCTTCGAAGCGTGCGGCTATGACCGCGCTTTAGGTACCGTCACCGTGTCCGACCGTCTTGACCTGTGCCAGTTCCAGTGCAACGGCGCATTCGGCGGTGCGAAGCTCTATCGCAAGGCTCCCGCCATGATCGCGAACGATGTTGCGGCGAAACTGCGCGAAGACGCCATGTTTGCCGCCGTCGAAGTGGCGATGCCCGGTTTTTTGAACATCACCCTCACCGACGAGGCACTGTGCGCCATGACCGCCGAATTTATCAGCGGTGAACGCGCGGTTGTCGAGCCGATCGGCGAAGGCAAGCCCGTCGTTGTCGACTACGGCGGCCCGAACGTGGCAAAGCCCCTGCACATCGGTCACCTGCGTCCCGCCATCATCGGCGAAGCGATCAAACGCCTGTGCAAGGAAAGCGGCTACAACGCGATCGGCGACATTCACCTCGGTGACTGGGGATTGCAGATCGGTCTTGTCATCGCGGAGCTTCGCGAGCGTCACCCCGACTGGCGCGTGTTTGCCGACGATTTTGATGAGGCTGTCGACACCGTTCCCGAGCTGGATGTCGCGCTTCTGCAGGAAGTGTATCCCTTCGCCAGCGGTAAGTCGAAAGAAAACGCCGACTTCAAAGCGGCGGCACAGCAGGCGACCTACGAACTGCAAAGCGGCCGCGCCGGCTTCATGGCGCTGTGGAAGGAGATCATGCGCGTCTCGGTCGCCGACCTGAAACAAAACTACAACACCTTGAACGTGTTCTTCGAACTGTGGCTGGGTGAAAGCGATGCCGAACAATACGTCGACACGCTGGTTGCCACCCTGCGCGAGCAAAACCTGCTCCGTGAAAGCGACGGCGCGTTGGTGGTTGACCTCGCCACCGAGGAAGACACCGCCCCCATGCCGCCCGTCATCATCAAGAAATCCGACAACTCGAGCCTCTATGCCACGACCGATCTTGCCACCATTATCCAGCGTCAGCAGGATTATCAGCCCGAGAAGATCTGGTATGTCGTGGACAAGCGTCAGAGCCTGCACTTCGATCAGGTGTTCCGCTGTGCGAAAAAGGCGCATCTCGTTCCCGAGGAATGCGACCTCAAGCATCTCGGCTTCGGCACCATCAACGGCGCGGACGGCAAACCGTTCAAAACCCGCGACGGCGGCGTGATGCAGCTGCAGACCCTGCTTGACACGGTCACCGACGCGGCGCTCGACAAGCTGAAGAATTCCGATTACTTGAGCACACTGTCCGATGATGACAAAAAAACCGTTGCGAAAAAGGTCGGCGTTGCCGCCATCAAATTCGGCGATCTCATCAACCACCGCTCGAAGGACTATATCTTCGACATGGACAAATTCCTGTCCTTCGAAGGCAAGACGGGCACCTACCTGCTGTACAACATCACCCGCATCAACTCGGTGCTCAAAAAGGTGGATGCCGCCGACAACGCGCCGCTGATGATCGATTCCGCGGCGGAGCGTGACCTGATGCTGACGCTTCTTCTCTCCCCCGAGGCGTTCGCCAAGGCGCTTGCCGAGCAAGCTCCCAACCTCGTGTGCGAGAACGCCTATCTCATCGCGCAGGCATTCTCGAAGATGTATCACGACTGCCCCATCGCATCGGAAACCGATGCCGCCAAAAAAGCCTCTCGTATCGCCCTTTGCCGTCTGACCAAAGAGGTGCTTCAAAAGCACCTTGATGTCCTCGGCATCGAAGCGGTCGAAAATATGTAATATCATTCAAAAAGGAGTGTGCTTTCCATGATTAAACCCATCACCGGTACGTTCTTTGAATTCGATCACCACAACCGCGCCGAAGGCAAGTATTACAACGATGCCATGTGGTCCTTCACCGAGGAGCAGTGGCGCGCCAAGGTGCGTGAGACCGCCGAAATCGGCATGGATACCCTCGTGCTGATGGCATCGGCGCTGTATTTCGAGAGCTACTTCAAGTTCGATGAATTCCCCTACGCCAAGCATCTGGCTTGCCCCAATGTCATGGAAGTCCTCCTTGACGAAGCGGACAAGACGGGACAAAAGATCTTCCTCTCCGCCGGCTTCTACGGCGACTGGGTGGAGCCCAGCGTCAACACCACCGACCCCACCATCATCAACCGCTCTCTCAAAGCCATGAACGTGATCTCCGAGCAGTTCGGTCATCACAAGTGCATCGAGGGCTGGTACATGCCCGACGAATGGGAGATCGAGGGTCACTTTGACGATCGCTTCATCAAGTACATCAACACCATCTCCGCCGAGGCTCGCCGCCTCAACCCCAAAAACAAGACCATCATCGGTCCCTACGGCACCCGTATCACCAAGCCCGATGACCTCTATGTCAAACAGCTCGAAAGCCTTGACCTCGACATCATCGCTTATCAGGACGAGGTCGGCGTGCAAAAGACGCTCGTTGAGCAGGAAGCCGCTTACTACGAAGGCCTGTGGAAGGCTCACGAAAAAGCGGGTCGCGCCAAGATCTGGGCGGACATGGAAGTGTTCGAGTTTGAAGGCAAGGTGTATCAGTCTGCCCTCAAGCCCGCTCCCTTCGAGCGCATCAAGGCGCAGATGGAAGCCATCTCCCCCTTCGTTGAAAAGATCATCATCTATGCCTATCAGGGCATGATGACCAAACCCGGCGGCATCGCACGTTGCGGCTTCGAAACCGCCGAGACGCTGTACACCGATTATAAGAACTGGCTGGACAGCACGAAATAAGCGATGAAACCGATCACCGGCTCATTTATTGAGTTTGAACACCCCAACCGCAATGAGCGCGTGCTGACGCACGACACGCTGTGCGGATTTTCAAAAGAGCAATGGCAAACGCTTGTGAGCGATATAGCAGCCATCGGCATGGATACGCTGATTTTGCTGTCGACCGCTTTGCGCGGTCATGCCTACTTCCCCTTTGACGGCTTTCCGTATCCGCCGTACCTTTCTTGCCCCGATGTGATGAACGCGGTGCTTGAGGAGGCGGACAGACAAGGACAACGGTTGTATCTCGGTGTCGGGTTTTACGGCACGACCGATTCGGTCGCCAACTCCACCGACCCCGCCGTTGTGTCGACCGCCCTTCGTGCGATGGAACGCCTGTGCGAGCTGTATGGGCATCACCCTTGCGTGGAAGGCTGGTACATCGCGGACGAATGGTGCATCTGGGATCATTTTGACGAGCGTTTCATCGGCTATATCAACACGATTGCCAAAGAAGCCCACTGTCTTTGCAAAGACCACAAAGTGATGGTCGCTCCCTTCGGAACGCATTGTCTCAAGGCAGATGACACGTTCGTCGAACAGCTCTCCCGCATCGATGCGGACATCATCGCTTATCAGGACGAGATCGGTGTCAAAAAGATGCCGCTTGACCGCCTTTCCGAGCGGTTTGCGGCTCTTCGCACCGCTCACGACAAAGCGGGACGGTCAAGACTGTGGGTAGACACGGAAATCTTTGATTTTGCAGGCGATGTCTACCGCAGTGCGCTTATTCCCGCGCCCATTGATCGCATTGCCGCTCAGCTGGATGCCGTCTCCCCCTTTGTCGACAAGATCGTCGCCTACACCGCCCAAGGCATCCTAAGCCGCAAGGGAAGCGTCGCCGCACTGGGCGGTGCCGCCGCGGAAGAATTGTATCACCACTTTCGTTATTAACACCTCATCCGCCCCTTGAAAAACGTGACGCCTATTTGAACTTACGGTATTGCGTTATTCCAACCGTGAAATCAATCAAGATTTCAACGGAGTTTGCCATGATATCTTGAACCATCTTCAAAAGGCTTCCCCTTGAGGGGAAGCTGTCGAGCCGCATGCGAGACTGATGAGGTGTCAAATGTATCGGCATCCGTTATAAACCATGCCCTCTCCCCTTGCATTTTCCAAGAGGAGGGGTTACTACATCTGCTCTTTTTGCCGTCTTTTGATTCTCTTCAAGCGTTATACTGTTGCAAATAAAAAGGAGTGCCTAACAAATGCAATACATCCAGCAGGGAAACGCCACTTATTTTTACGATGATAGTGTTCCCATTCGTTTTGAAAAGGTCCACTTCCGATCAACCAACTTTGCTACCGCCAAAGAAACTATAAGAAAAATATTACAACAATCCAGTATTGATGACAAACTGTTTGAACTTTCCGAAAACACATTCATCTCTATTTTAACCGATGATCGTTTTTCGGCTAACTATATATGTAGTTTTAGCCAAGCTCCTAAAAGTAGAATCAATACACTGCTAGACCTTCACAGTGTAAACCTTGATCCAAACGTATTAGAGGAAAACATAGACCTACAAATTTTTAACAATATTCTTTTTATGGAAACACAGACAGAAGAGTTTCTTCAAATGAGGTCTCACGACGTTTGGTTGAAAGCAATGGATGTTTACCATGTTTTATTGAACAGTCCAAATAATATCTTAGAAAACATTTTATCTAAACGATACGATTACTCAACAAAAGAAATAAATCGGTATAAAATTCAATTAGAAAAATATGTTTTCGCATTGTATGAAGCTTTCATTCGCAATGTCATGTCAGTAGACAATTGTCATTTTGCTTATTTAGGTCTTAAAGAAATGAGCGCCAACCTCAATAACAACACAGAAGTTTTGCTTTTTAAAGAAGAATGTATACAATATATTATCAATGTATTTTATTATAAGTTAGATTCTGCAAATAGCTACTATTACTCCGATTTCTTTGAAAAAGATTTTTTTGTTACACAA
>JAZUOG010000043.1:0-1592 GCA_045604545.1 Acutalibacteraceae bacterium
CAGGGGAGAGCCGCAGTATTCGCAGAACTTCCCGTCGCCGGCTTGCGCGCCGCAGTTTTGGCAGAAGCGGACCGGTTTTTCGGTGTCGCTCCGCGCCCCGTCGGGGACGTACGCGCCGGGATACGGGACGGTATGATGCTCCTGCGCCGTATTCATTTCCATGACTTTTCGCGCGTCGCCCAGCGTTTTGCGCATGGCGGCCTCGTCCGCTTCCCGCATGGCGGCAAACTTCTTTTCGGCGTCGGCGCGCTCTTCGGGCGTCATGGCGGCGAGCATCGCTTCCACCTTTTTCTGCTGTTCTTCAAGAAGGTGCTTCAGTTCTTCTTCGGTGAGATCCGGCTTTCCCATATCGTTTATCTCCTTGTGTTTTTTATTCCGGTTTTGTATCTTTGATCACGATCCCAAGCCCCCGCGCTTCGGAAACAAGCTCGGTGCGGGTCTTGAACCCCGTTTTTTCCATCAGGTGCAGGATATGGCTTTTCACCGTCGCTACCGAAATGAAAAGCCGCCCCGCGATCTCGGCGTTGGTGTCGCCCGTGGTCAGTTCCTTGAGTACGTCCAGCTCGCGCTCGGTGAATTCGTGATTGGTGGCGTTGCCTATGCGGATGAGCGGCGTTTCGTCCGGAAAGATCCGCTCCCCCGCCATCGTGCGCTCCATCACGTCGAGGATCCTCGATTTCTGCCCGTCCTTGTACCAAAAGGAATCCACGCCGATCTCCTTTGCACGCGTGATCCAGGAGTATTCGGGCATGGAGGTGACGATGATGATCTTGATCTGCGGGAACTGCTTTTTAATTTCTTCCGCCGCGTCCAGTCCGCTTCGGTAAAGCTCGGTCATCACGTCCATCAGGATCAGATCGACATTACCCGCTTTACATACCGATAACGCCGCCGAAGCGTTGGATATTGAAAGAAGATGATGAAACTGCTCCACGGCTTGTTTTGCACGAAAAGTGTTTCCGTCAAAGTTTACGGAAAAGGTTGTGAATCCGTCATACACTTCGATCTCAAAATGTGATCCTCCGCAATTCCATTTCGGATATTGTGGGAGCTGCTTATCCCACTTTGACATTACCGAAGCATGATCATCCGCATGCATCTGTTCCTCCTGAACGGCAACAGGGAGCTTGGTTCCGCAACAATTCCTGTTCGGGTGTATCCGCTTTGTAGGTTTTCTTAGTCGTACAGACTAACGCTCCTGTCAGATCACAGAAAAACGTATAGCGGTTTCCACCGGAATCAGTTATGATCTTATAGGTGGCTGTTCTTCTTTCACCCATCAACAACTCTGTCCTCCTTCCGAAATGCCAATAGGTGAACTGTGACTCTTTTTTGAATATTCACAGCTCACTATTGATAAATTCAATACTATGTGTTATAATATTAAAATGGTTCGGGGCGGACTCTGTGTTTCGTTGGCGCGTTGACAGAGTTCTTTAGTTAGGAATAACATTCCTAACTAAAGGGGTACCCCTTTAACTTTTCGGAAAAAGGCAAGACTATACCCTCCTTAATGCACTCTTGCAATTTACATTATACGGATTTACAATCTTTTGTCCCCGTCAAAAACCCCCGAATTGATAGGATGAAAT
>JAZUOG010000044.1:0-15665 GCA_045604545.1 Acutalibacteraceae bacterium
TTAGTGGCGGCGTATACAGTAGAAGTGATCGGTCTGCTTAAATTCCCCACTCAATATGTTGATGGTTATCACAAGCCCTCTCCGTCATGGCCTACGCCATGCCACCTCTCCCAGAGGGAGAGGCAAGAAATAGCTAAATACACGGCTGGCAGACCGTATTACGCGTTCTACGCGGAGGCTACGGAACAGAGGGCTATGCCCGCAAAAGAAAAACCACCCGTTTTACGGGTGGTTTCTTATTATTCTTTATCTCTCTTCTTCGGCTTTTTGGATCAGGCTGAGGATTTCGGGCGCGATCTTTTTGCGTGCGTTTTTGAGCACGCGGTTGTAAACGGGATAGGCGATCCCCGCGACCGCCATGCCGACAACGCCGACAGTAACGCCGACGATAAGCGCCGTCATCGTATCCAGTCCCAACACGGTACCGAGTTCACTCATCACCAGACTCATGCCGCTGCCCATGACCAGCACACCGAGAATACCGAGCGTAAGGGCGACAACCTCCGCCTTACGCGTCACGCCCCTGTCCAGCCGCCGTACCCGTGTCATCGCATCTTCCTCCTCGGGAGCGGTGGGAAGGTATTTTTCGCGGATCGCTTTGAGCTCCTCCTGCTCCTTGGCGGAATACGTCAGACGAAACGCCTCTTTATCGTGGTTAATCATACCCATATTCTCCTTTGCCGCTTTGCAGCAGGTTGATTTTTTTGGTTGCCTGCACGATCATCACGATCGCCATCACAATGATGAACGCCGAAAACACGCCGCCCGAGATCCCGAGCAGCAGTTTGCGGGAAAAAGCGTCCATCGTTCCGTTTGAAAAGGTGGTCAGCATCGTCGACTCCAGCGTCAGCATCGACACGCACGCCGACGCAAGGCTGATCGCCTTCGACGCGGAATAGACAGGGCTTTGATAGCGGCGATATTTCACCACATTGACAATGGCTCTTGTCATCGCCGTGAAGGTGTAAAGTGCCATCGCGATGGTGGTGATCTCGTGATGGTGGAACGTTCTGTCCCCATACACCATGAAGAAAATCATCACGGCGAGCGAGAGGTTCATAACGAGAAACACCACGCCGCAAGCGCGGTATTTGTGCAATTCTTTGAGCATCTGTTCGCCCGCTTTAAATCGTCGCGTATGACGAACGAGAAAAAAACGCATGACGGCAAGCGACAGATAATACCCCGCCAGCGAATAATACCAAAATGTGTGATGCCAGAATCCAAGTCCCAGATGAAACACCGCATACGCCGTGTTCCACATCAGCGTGCCGTAAAGCGACACACTCACCCGCAAGCGGGCATCACTCTGCCACCGTCTGACATAGGCGTTGTGATCCTTGAAGCCCTTGAAAAACGCCACCATCTTCGGGATTTTCACACACCACACCGTCAGCGTGTACGCCGACAACACATAGGACACGATGGCAGGGACAGACTCCGTTCCCACAAACACCATCGCATACACCAAGAACACCGTCGAAACGGGAACCAGCACCAGCATGATCGCCGTGTGCGGAAACAGCAACGCGGTGATGAGCTTTTTCAGGTTCATCTCAGTTCCTCCGCATTCTCACCGCGAATGTCGAGCCCTTTCCGACGACGCTTTCGACGGTGATTTCGCCGTGCAGGATATCGACCACACGTTTGACAAGGGCGAGTCCCAGCCCGTTACCCTGCGATGCGCGGGAGGTATCGCCTTGATAGAATTTTTCAAAAATATGAGCGCCGACCTCTTTGGTCATACCGCAACCGGTATCGCTGACGGTCACGGTGGCGTGATGCTCCGTCGCTGAAAGCGATACCCTCACCGTACCGCCCGCAGGCGTAAACTTAAAGGCGTTGGACAGCAGATTGCTCCACACATGACTGAGTAGTTCCTTGTCCGCTTTGACAAGAACATCGTCGGCAATGTCGGTTTCGATGGCGATGTCCGCCTGTTCCCACACCTGCTCGTATTGCAACAAGCATTCGCACAGTTGCTCGCCGAGGTCAAACTGCGTGACCTGCGGATAGATCTGTTGGTTTTCAAGGCGGTTGAGCTTTAACATATTGGTCATCATATCCGCCATACGGCGCGCGCTCTGTGTCACGCCCTTGGCGTACTCGATGCGCTTGTCGTCGGGCAGGTCGGAGGCTTGCAACAAGGTGCCGTAGTTCTGCATGACAGCAAGCGGTGTGCGCATCTCATGGGAGACATTCGCGATGAAATCACTGCGCAGTGTCTCCACACCGCCGAGCTCCTCCGCCATTTTGTTGAAGCATTCGATGATGCGGTTAAAATCCTGTGCGCCCTGCGGCTTCACCCTGACCGAAAAATCGCCTTCGATGATCTTCTGTGCCGCGTCGGTGATATGTCTGACGGGGCGTTCCACGGTCAGCTTGCGGCGAACACCGTCGATCACGGTAAAAAGGAGGCTGATCAGCGCCGTGTTCCAGAAGGTGAGCTTGGCGGCGGCGCCGATGTTGTCTTCTGTCAAAACAATGCCCATGCTCTCCTGCAAAATTGATACGAACAGCATCGTGCAACAGGTGATCACAAACGCCACCAACAGAAAAATCATCACAAAGCGGCTGAGCATCTTCAGCACGGCATGAACGTTGCTTGTTTCATTCACTTGATCACCGCCTTGTATCCGAGACCGTGAACGGTCTTCAGTTCAAAATCATCGCAGTCGGAAAGCTTTGCGCGTAGTTTGGTCATGTAGACATCCACCGCTCTGGGGGCCGTCTCGCTGTCCGCACCCCAGAACTCGTCCATCAGCTGGGTGCGGGTGAAGGTCTTTTTCGGGTAGCTGAGCAGTTTGTAGAGAATGCTGAATTCGCGGTTGGTCAGCGCGATCTCCTCATCATCGAGGTACGCCGTGTGTTCATCGGCATCCATCACAAAACGCCCGATCTCCAGTTTTCTCGAAGAGGCGATTTTGGCGCGCCGCAACAACGCCCCGATGCGCAAAAACAGCTCGTCAAGATCGGTGGGCTTGACCATGTAGTCGTGAACCCCCTTGCGAAAGCCTCTCTGCTTGGAGGCAATGTCATCGCGGGCGGTCATGAACAGAATGGGGATCTCTTCGCTCAGCTCTCTGACCGTTTTCGCAAACTCAAAACCGTCAACGCCCGACATCATGATGTCCGAAATAATGAGATCGATCGTATGCTCATACAGCGCATCGTACGCCTCGTTAGCACCGTCACAGCCGATGGCTTCATAGCCGCTGTGATTGAGAAACGAGCACACCGTCTTTTTCAGCTCTCTGTCGTCTTCCACAACCAATATCTTAAACATGCCGATACCTCCGCACACGGGATATATTCTATTATACATCTTATCACACAAATGTTACGATTTTGTTTGCGTGACAACAAAAAAGAGGGGGGCCCCTCTTTTTTCAATCCTTCAGCAGTGACTCGCTCAAGCGGAGCACTTCATCGGCATAGCGCTTACGGCGCGAGGATAAGATCGTCTTGTAGATCGGATAGTTGATGATCGCCATCAGCAGTCCGACAGTGCCGATGAGCACGCCCGGGACCATCATGTCACCAAGACCGAGCTGCGCGGCGAGATCGGTCATCACAAAGCTCATGCCGCTGCCCATGATGATCGCGCCGAGGCAACCGAAAATGTACGCAAACAGATTGGCAGGACGTCTGACCTTACGGTCGAGCGCCTTAAGCTCGTCAAGCTCCGTTTGCTCCTGCTCGGTGTATTGGGTGCGGATCTTCTGCACCAGATATTCACGGTCGTTCTGATTCATGTTTGAAATCTCCTTTCGTTGTTGACAACCCCAGTGTAAACCGCTCGTGTTTTCGCGATGTTTGAAAAATGTTGAAGTTTTATTAAAATGAAAAAACAGACACAATCGTTTTGACTGTGTCTGTTTTTGATGGTTCGATGGGAGTCATTCCGAAGCGAAGAGCGCAAGAATTCTTTCAAAGATTGCCACGGGCGCTTACGCACCCTCGCAATGACGGGTTGGGGGGTGAAATTCACGGGAGGCTGATAGCCTCCCCTACATTGATGGTGCTAAAAGGGATTGTAGGGACCGTCATCCTTTGACGGTCCGCGGACCACCGAGGGCGTGATCCCTACGGTGTCGGTGCGTTGCCGCGGCATTTGCGGGAACAACAAGACCCCCTTGCCTAAAGGGGGTCGATGGCGCAGAATGCGACATCGGGGGGATATCGTTCCCGCACGGTTTTCCGGAAAAGAATCCCTCCGTCACTCGCATCCGCTCGTGCCACCTCCCTTTAGGCAAGGGAGGCAACGGTTGCCCCCATATTGGTGCAGAATTTGTGAGAGGCAGATTGCCTCCCCTACGGTGTCGCGGCATTTTCCGAAATCTCGCGGCGGGTGGTCGTCATATAATCCGTCGCGTGCAACGCGACTGAGAAATTTTTCATTATTCATAATTCATTTTACATTGACCTTTTGCAATCCGTCGGCGAAGCTGACACCTTACCTCTTTCCTGCCCTTATGATACGGCATTTTCTTCTTCAAGCAGTTCTTTGAGAATGATACAGCACACAGTGGCAAGGCTTTTCGCCTCAATGTAATCCCCCGTCACGGCATAGCCGCCCGTCATCAGGTCATAGAGAATGTTCGAAGCAGTCGTGAAGCCCTTGCGCGCCTCGTCATAATCGGGAACGACAAACCATGCCTTTTGCATGATCTCACGGATTTGTGTGCGGTAGCCTTGCGGGAGCGGCTTTGTTCCCGTCGGCAAGGGAGGCGGCGGCGCGGTCACGCCGCTTGGCTCATGACGCATACGGCGACTGATGTCATAGGTCGCACGACGGGAGAAGACGAGCGCTTCGAGAAGCGAGTTGCTCGCCAGACGATTGGCACCGTGGACACCCGTGTGGGCGCATTCGCCCGCCGCATACAAACGGTCGACCGCCGTGTTGCTGAAGATGCCGACATCGATGCCGCCCATGAGGTAGTGCTGACACGGGAACACAGGGATAAGGTCGGTGACCATGTCGACGCCTTCTTCCAGGCAACGGGCATGGATCATCGGGAAATGCGCCTTGATGAAGTCTTCGCCTTTATAGCGGATATCGAGATAAAACTTCTCACTGCCCTGACGGGCGGCTTCCTTGATGATACACCGTGACACGACATCGCGGGGAGCAAGCGCGCCGCGCTCGTCATAGCGGTGCATGAATTCTTCCTTGTCGGCGTTGAGCAGCTTCGCGCCCTCGCCGCGCACCGCTTCGGAGATGAGAAACCGTTCGCGCCCCTGCTCAGCGGCAAAGGCGGTCGGGTGGAATTGCACCAGATGCAGATTTTTGATGGTCGCACCAAGCTCGAATGCCAGCGCGATGCCGTCACCGGTCGCGATGGCGGAATTGGTGGTGTAGGGATAGACGCGACCGATGCCGCCCGTGCACAGAATGCAATAGGAGCAGGACACCTGCGTCATCTCACCGTTTTGAAGGAGCGTCGCCCAAAAACCGCCGTCACAGGGTGTGAGTGTTGCCAGCTGGGTATTGTCCATCATGGTGATATTGTCGCGGCGCTGTGCCTCGGCGATCAGCTTTTCGGTCATCTCGCGACCTGTCGAGTCTTTGTGATGCAGAATGCGGCGGCGGGAGTGTCCGCCCTCCAGCGTCGTGTGAACACGGTCGCCCTCGCGGTCAAAATCCACGTCCATGTGCTTCATCAGACGAAGCACATCTTCGGGACCTTCGTTGACAAGAATTTGCAGAGAATGCAAATCGTTTTTATAGCCGCCTGCGATGAGCGTATCGGCGATGTGCAGGCGGTAGTCATCGTGTTCTTTATCCACCACCGCGGCGACACCGCCTTGAGCGAGAAAGCTGTTGCACAGCGTCAGCTCGCGCTTGGAAATCACCAGCACCTTCACCGTCGGCTCGAAATTGAGCGCGGCGTAAACGCCCGCAACACCACTGCCGACGACCAGTACATCATAGCTGTTGTTCACGATGCTCACCTCATTTTGTTATTCCCGAATGGCTTTATACAACGCCGCATACAGCCCGTCTTTCGCCATCAGTTCCTCGTGCGTGCCTTGTTCGCGAATGCCCTCGTGATCGATATAGACGATCTCGTCGGCATGACGAATGGTGGACAGTCGGTGCGCAATGACAAGGGTCGTGCGGTTTTCCGACAACCGTTCAAAGCTCTTTTGAATCTTCGCCTCGGTGATGGTGTCAAGCGCCGAGGTCGCTTCGTCCAGTATCAACACGGCGGGATTTTTCAGGAAGATGCGCGCGATGGACACGCGCTGTTTTTGACCGCCCGACAGGCGCAGTCCCCGCTCGCCGACATAGGTATCGTAACCATCGGGCATCTGCAGGATATCCTCGTGGATCTCGGCGCGGCGTGCCGCTTCCTCGACCTCTTCGTCGGTGGCGTCCAACCGACCGTAGCGGATATTCTCGCGGATCGTGTCCGCGAACAGCACCACCTCTTGCTGAACGATGCCGACCGCGCGACGCAGGGAGTCCACCTTGATGTCGCGGATATCCGTTCCGTCGACGGTGATACGTCCGCTGTTGATCTCATAAAAACGCGGGAGCAGATGACACAGTGTGGTTTTACCGCCGCCCGACGGTCCGACAAGGGCAAGCGTCTTGCCCGCGGGCAGATGCACCGTCACATTGTCAAGCACCGCTTCTCCCTCGTTATACGCAAAGGAAACGTTGTCGAATTCCACCGCTCCCTGCACATTCTCCAGCTCCACCGCGTCTTCTTTGTCGGCGATCTCCGGCTCGACGCCCAGCAGTTCGACAAACCGTTTGAAGCCCGCCATACCGACGGAATACTGCTCGGCAAAGCTCGACAGTCTGCGGATGGGTGCGATGAATGTGCCGACATACAGCGAGAAGGTCAGCAGGTCGACGATCTCCATGCCGTCCTTCATGATGAGAAAACCGCCAAGCGCGATGACCGCCACCTGAAACAGCGACGTGAACAGCTCCATGCCGGAGTGAAAAATACCCATCTCACGGTAAAAGATCTTGCGGGCGGATTTATAGGCTTCGTTGCCGCGCTCGAATTTTGCGGATTCATACGCCTCGTTGGCGAATGCTTTGGCAACGCGGGCACCCGAAATGCTCGATTCGATATCGCTGTTGATGGCACCGATCTTTTCCTTGACCTCTCTGGCGCTTTTGGACATACTCTTTCTGCGCCACATCGCAAAGCCCAGCACCAACGGCACCATCACGATGAGCAGTACCGCGATCTCCCATTGCAGTGTCCACATGATGGCGATCGCGCCGACAAGCTCCACCACCGAAATGAGCAGGTCTTCGGGGCCGTGGTGCGCAAGCTCCACGATCTCAAACAGGTCGCTCGTCACCCGCGCCATCAGATGTCCTATGCGGTGCTTGTCGTAAAAACTGCACGGAAGCTTTTGCATGTGCGAAAACAGCACGCGTTTCATGTCGGTTTCCATGTACACGCCCATCGTGTGTCCCCAGTAAGCGACCACATACTGCAGTCCTGCGCGCACCATATAGCCGAGCAGTAATACCGCCATCAGCCAGAAAAACGCCGAATAGGCGCTGTGCGGTAACAGCTCGTTGAGCGCATAACGCGTCGCCATCGGGAAGATCAGCTCCACGGTGGCGATCAGCACCGTGCAGATGAGATCCAGCGCAAACAGACCTTTATACGGTTTATAAAACGAGATAAATTGTTTGAGCATTGCCGTTTCCTTCCATCGTTATGTAATATACTTATTATATCACACCGAAAACGCTTGTCAATCGGGAAGAATACACAGAAAAAACCTCTGCGGAAAAAGCGTGTGATCCTTAACGAAGACAATGTAAAATTTGTCTCTTGTTGTAGGACGGGGCTGCGGCTATCGATGACAATAACAAATTAAAAACGAGTCTTCTCAATTGCTTACGATCGGGGAGGACTCGTTTCTTCATACAACTATGTGTTTATCACTTTTATGGCGAGTTTCGCATTTGTGCCACAAATGCATCAGGTGAATCCGAACCCCTTATTACAGAAGAGAAAAAGAGAAGGTTCCGTTTGAACCTTCTCTTTCTGTTGTAGTGATATGCTGTGCTTACGCACAGCGTGGTATTTTTGCTTCGCAAAAGTGATATTGCTCATGACATTCGCAGTGATATGTTATTCGCCCTTTAACTCGGCGTAGCCGAATACCACTGTGCAAAGCACCATATCACGGCGTAGCCATACAACTCGCCGTCAGGCGAATAAAACTGCGTGATACTCCGCTCGGAGTATCACGCAAAATCCGCAGAGGTTTTCGGCGTTAAAAATCAGTTGTCGAAGAACATACCGTGCACAGCGGCGACCGCGCGCTCGGCATCCGCCTTGTCGATGAGGACGGACACCTTGATCTCGGAAGTGGAGATCATCTGAATGTTGATGTTGGCGTCCATGAGGGCTTCGAACATCTTGGACGCGACACCCTCGTGGGTTTCCATGCCTGCGCCGACGATGGAGATCTTCGCCACATCGGTGTCAACGATGACCTTCTTCGCGCCGACCGCGTCGCAGTACTCCTTCAAGGCGTTGACAGCCGCCTCGCCGTCAGCGGCGGGAACGGTAAAGGTGATGTCCTTCGTGCCGTCACGACCGACGGACTGCAGGATGATATCCACGTTGACGTGAGCTTTCGCCACGCGGGAGAAGATTTTGAACGCAATACCGGGCTCGTCGGGAAGACCGACAATGCTCACACGCGCCACGCTATCGTCTTTTGCCACACTCTTGATCAGCATTTTTTCCATTTTGCAGACCTCCTTCACTTTGGTGCCGGGTTTTTGAGTCAGGCTGGACAGCACCTCCAGCTCGACATTGTATTTTTTCGCCATTTCAACCGAACGGTTGTTGAGGACCTGAGCGCCGAGCGTTGCAAGCTCGAGCATCTCGTCATAGGTAATTTCATCGAGCTTCTGCGCATTCGGGATCTTACGCGGGTCGGCGGTGTACACACCCTCGACATCGGTGTAGATCTGGCACAGATCCGCTCTCATCGACGCGGCGATCGCCACAGCGGAGGTATCCGAACCGCCGCGACCGAGCGTCGTGATGTCGTCATAGCGGTTAATGCCCTGGAAGCCCGCCACGATGACGATGCGCTTTTTGTCGATCTCCTTGTGAATGCGTTCCGCATTGACACGCTTGATGCGCGCGGAAGAATACTTGGAATTCGTCTGGAATCCCGCTTGCCAGCCGAGCAGGGACACCACCGGGTATCCGAGCTTTTCGATCGCCATGGCAAGAAGAGAAATCGAAATCTGTTCGCCGGAGGCCAGCAGCATATCCATTTCGCGCTTGCTGGCGTTCGGGTTGATCTCTTTCGCTTTCTCGATCAGATCATCGGTGGTATCGCCCTGAGCGGACACCACAACGACAACATCGTTGCCCTTGTCATAGGTGCCGGTGATGATACGCGCCACGTTCATCACGCGCTCGGCATTCGCCACAGAGGAGCCGCCGAATTTCTGCACTACCAACATAGTTGACCATTCCTTTCTATATCAGAGCGTTGTCGCTCTCATATTGACAAATGTGTTTATTCAAACGCCACCGTGGCTCCCGTCGGGTCACAGGCAAACAGCTCCAGCTGCCAGCCTTTGAGTCCCATGGACGAAAGTCGCTCTTTGGCGGTTGTCACAAAGTGATCGGCATCGCGTTCATCGACGATGGCCAGAATCGAAGGTCCTGCGCCGCTGATGCACACCGCATACGCCCCCAGCTCATAGCTGAGGAAGAAGATCTGTTCCGCTCCGTCGATCATCGGGAAACGATACGGCTGATGCAGGCGATCCTGCACACCGAAGCGGAGGTTTTCAAGACTGCCCGAAAAGAGCGACGCGGTCATGAGCGCCGCACGGGACAGGTTGTATACACTGTCGTCGCGGGACACCGTTTCGGGAAGTGCCGCGCGGGCGACGGAGGTTTTGAGTTCGAAATCGGGGATGAACACCGCAAAGCGGATACGGTCGGACACGGGAACGCTTACGGAATGGACCTTGCCGCCCTCCATCACCGATGTCACCAGCCCGCCGCGCATGGCGGGAGCCACATTATCGGGGTGTCCCTCCAGCTCTGCCGCGAGATCGAGAAGATCCTTGCGGGAAAGCGGACTGCCGAGCAGGGTGTTCGCACCGAGAAGTCCCGCCACCAGACACGCCGACGAGCTGCCGAGTCCGCGGGTCATCGGAATGTGATTTTCCTGCAGGATATGCAATCCGCGGAACGGGTGTCCCATTCGCTCATACAACAGCTTTGCCGTCTGATAGATCATGTTGCTTTCATCGGTGGGGATCTCGGAGCCGTCGACCGACTCGATATGACAGCCGTCCGCTTCCTCCATCCACACGGTGTTGTACAGCGTAAGCGCCAGTCCCAACGCATCGAAGCCCGCGCCGAGGTTGGCGCTGGATGCGGGAACGGTAATCTTAATCATAAATATGAACGCCTCTCTTATTGTGCCACACGCAGGCAGGAGATAACCGTGCCGTTTTTGAGGCTGTCAAGCGACTGAGAAAGCTCGTTTTCGGTCATGACGGGAGTGACAAAGCCGCACTCCTCGCCCTCGCTGTACAGCATCTGCACATCGCCGAACACGGCGGTCAGTTCCGCGGTGTCCGCGCCGTTCATGCGCACCATCGCCGCTGTCGAATCCTCTTTGTAGGGCAGGACATAATCGGGAGCGCCGCTGTCCCACGAGAGGTATTTGCGGGCGTGGATATGCTTGACCTCGTCGATGACGTCGGCAACCACAGCCGATGCGGTGGGGAGCTTGCCCGCGCCGCGACCGTAGAACATGACGTCGCCGATGACGTCGCCGCGCACCATGATGCCGTTGAACACATCGCGCACCTGCGCGAGCAGATTTTCCTCCGTGACGACCATGGGAGCGACGATGCAGTTGATCTTGTCGCCCTGCTTCTTCGCGCGACCGATGAGCTTGATCACACCGCCCATCAGCGACGCACAGCGCACATCGTCAAGCGAGACGTTACGGATACCTTCCGTGTGAACCTGATCGGGGAACACGTGACGACCGAAGGCGAGCGACGCGAGAATGCAGATCTTGCGCGCCGCGTCGTGACCGTCCACGTCAGCCGACGGCTCGCGCTCGGCATAGCCGAGGCTCTGGGCAAGCGAAAGCGCCTCATCAAAGCCCATGTTGTCTTCGATCATTTTCGTGAGCATGAAGTTCGTCGTGCCGTTGAGAATGCCCGCGATCTCATACACCTCGTTCGCGGCAAGGCACTGATCGAGCGGACGGAGGATCGGAATACCGCCGCCGACGCTCGCTTCAAACAGGAAATTCAGATTGTTTTTCTTCGCAATGGCCAGCAGTTCATCGCCCTTCGCCGCCACCAGCTCCTTGTTGGAGGTGACAACGCTCTTGCCGTTTTCAAGGCAAGATTTCACGAAGGTATAGGCAGGGTTGAGACCGCCCATCGTTTCGACAACGATGCTGATCTCTTCGTCGGTCAGAATATCGTTGAAATCCTTGGTGAAACGGTCGGCAAACGGGCTGTCGGGGAATTCGCGCAGATCGAGAATGCGTTTGACCTCGATGTGTTTGCCTGCTTTTTTGGCGATGCTGTCGGCGTTTTTGAGCAGTACCTCGGCAACACCCGAGCCGACAACGCCGTGACCCATGATCGCAACTTTAATCATTATAAAACCCTCATTTCGGTTGATTTATCAGATCGTGCCGATGGCACCCTTGGGGACAGCCCCTTCACTGCCGATGCGGGAGATTTTTTTGACTCCCGTCACCGCGTTGAGCTCTTTGAGAAATTCGTCCGCAGGGATCGGCATGCGGTCGGTACGCGCCGAGATGGACACGGTCGCCGTGCCGTCGGCGGGAATGTTTTGATTGACGGTGAGGACATTGGCGCCTGCCGTCGCAAAAGCGGTCAGCACCGCCGACAGCACGCCGGGACGGTCACTGAGCACAAAATGCACCGTCAGAATGCGTCCGCTTCCCTCCGCGTCGTAGGGAAACACCATGTTTTTGTATTTGTAAAAGGCACTGCGGGAAATGCCCGCCATGCGCGCCGCCTCGGACGCCGAGGGAGCCTCGCCCGCCGCCAGCAATTCCTTCGCGACAAGCACCTTTTCAAACACGTCGGGCAGTGCCGAGGAATCCACAAGCAACAGCTTACTGTTTCGTTGTTCTTTCATCGTTTGTCCACCACCCGCGCACGATTGTACCGTTGTGACATACACTATACCACGATTTTATGCCGATTGCAAGCCTTTGACAGCGGTTTTTTCGCGGTTTTCGGTTTTTGTCACTTTCGCCAAAACGTATCCACTTTTCTGTCACATTCCCCGTGATTTTTCGGGTGGTTTCTTTCGGCGGTTTCTTTCCCCTGTCATTCCGAAGCGAGGAATCTTTTAAAAGATTGCCACGGAGCTTGCGCTCCTCGCAATGACAGAGTTGGGTGCGGATCCCGCGGCGGGTGGTCGTTAAATAATCCGTCGCGTGAAACGCGACTCCGAAATTTTTCATTATTCATAATTCATTTTTCATTGCCCTTTTACAATCCGTCAGCGAAGCTGACTCCTTCACATCGCCGACAGGAGATATATCACTTGCCCGCAGGGCAAATATCATTCGCACGACGTGCGAATATCACCCGCGACAGATGTCGCGGATATCACTGCCCTTAACCTCCCCTACTTTGCCGATGCGTTGCAACAAAACCGCCCCCCGTTTCAAAAAAACGGGGGCGGCTCTTCATTTCATCTTATGATACCAGGCTTTTGAGAATGTGTCTTGCATCGGAGGTAGTCATTTTGCCGCTTCTGTCCACATCGGCGGCGGCGGTCTGCACGCGCGTGAGCGGTACTTCTTCCGCGACAACCGACAGAATCACACGGGCATCGGTGGTCGACATCTTGCCGTCGCCCGTCACATCGCCGAGCGCGCGCACATCAAAGCTTGACAGCTGAAGCTCATCGTTCATTGTGATGCCATACACCTTACCGTCCTCACCGCAACTTTCAACACACCACTTACCGTCAACATAACGCGGCGTGGCACGCTCCATCGCGACATATTCGTCGTGATAGTCTTTGGGTACATAAATATTGCCGTCTTGCTCGTCATAATAGCGACAGCCGGTCATATCCACCGTCACACCATACGCAAGCTTCATAAGATTTGCGGCTTCATCAAGGGTGAATTCATGATAGTCGCTGCTGTCGCCCGGAACGGGAGGATAATGCATACGGATCGCCATACACAGCAGATCACCGCGACTGTCTGCGGGAACGGTACCGTCAAAACGGTCGGTCTCGCCGCGTTGATTTTGCAGTGCATCAAACACCGTTTCCGCTTGTTCGACCGCATGAAACCATGCTTTATCAGCGATCACGTTGCTTTCGGCATACATGCCGATATAGCCGTATTCATTGCCAAGAGAAACACTCAAACCTTCCGGGGTTTCGTTAAGGGTTGCCTCAAGGACACCCCCGGCGGTATAGAGTCTTCCTCTGAGGGTACGGGTGCCGTTTGAGGATATATTACCGGATGACCACGAAAAATACTCGATCTGCATGACCGTATCGTCAACGGTCAGCGTGAGTGTGCGGTCATCATTGACGGTAAGTGTCACCGTTTCGGGAGGGGCTTTCACCGTCGGCTCAAAAGTGAGTTGTTGATCAAGGAACGAGAAGGTGACGGGTGTGCCGTCCATCACGATCGGCGTGATGTTGCTGATGGTAAACTCTCTGCCGAGCGATTGAAGCATGACCTTGCCGGAATTCGAACCGAGGAAGCTGTCAAGAGCAACCTCCTCCGATGTGTCGTCTTCCCTGATGATGCCGCTGTTAAAATGCACCCGCAGGACACCGCCCGTAAGGTCGCGGTATTCTCCGTAAGAATACTGTTGTTTGTCGGGATATTTCACCCACTCCACGCGGTCGATCATATCAACGATCGTAACAGCATAGTCCGTTCTCACACCCATAAACACGGCGGTCGCTGTGTGCGTGCCGATGCCGAGCTCATTACCGTAGGACTGCGAAAGACGACGGGCCACAGGATAGCCGGTCATTTTGCGGAGCTGTTCAGCCGTTCCTGCAAACTCACTACCGTCTTTAAAGGTGACACTTACCTTCGGAGATACCCCCGTGTAATAGAACCAAGAATCCTTTTCTCCTGTTTCGGGGTCGGTGTGGGTCTGATAATAGCCGTCCGCGTGATAGGCATAGATCACGGATTGTGCCGTAATGGATGCAACAGGCGTTTCCTCAACGGTGACGGTAAATTCGCCGACCGCATCGCCGCAGGTCACCGTCACGGTGTGATCCCCGACACCCCACGGTGTATCGGATGACTGTCCGTCCTCCACACCGATATTCCAGATGCCCGTGGCCATGCCGAGCTCTGTGCCCTCTTTCACCGTTCTGCCGTCACTGAGCGTGATGACATATGCGGGCTCATATTGATAGCGAAACCATTCGCTGTCGCTGTTCACGTTTTGCCACGACCCATCGGCACATTCGATGACCGTGATATCCGCCGCTTCGATCGACACAACCGTTGCCTTTTCGGCAGATGCCGAGAGCGGCATCATCACAAGGATCAATGCCACACAAGCCACCATCGAGATCCATCTTTTCATACCGTTCAGCCTCCTTTGGAATGGTCCTCTGCCTGTTATACATCCGCAACACGGGGTTTTTCCTTATGGTTTCCGATTGTATTGTAACATATGCGGGCGGCAATGGCAAGAGGGGTGAAATTACGCCATGTGTCAAGATAAGTATATGACATTGTGTCATATTTGTCAAGCATAAAAAATGACATAATGTCATTAGAGGTGATGGCTGTGACAACAAATTTACGATTACTGCGTAAAAGCAGAGGATATACACAAATTGCCGTACAAATGAAAACCGGCATCGAACAAGCGTTGTTATCGAAATTTGAAACCGGCGAACGTGTTCCTCCGACGGAAACACTGATCACATTGGCGGATTTTTACGGTGTCAGCATTGATTATATCTTATGCCGCACCGACAATCCCGATGTGAATCGGTGAGCCATTCCGAAGCGCAGTGCGGAATCTTCGCTCTTGTCATTCCGAAGCGGAGAGCGCAAGAATCTTTTCGCAAAGATTGCCACGGGCGCTTACGCGCCCTCGCGGGTGACAACATGGTCGGTGTGTTGCCACGGCATTTGCGGGAACAACAAGACCCCCTTTAGGCAAGGGAGGCAACGGTTGCCCCCATATTGGTGCAAAATTTGTGAGAGGCAGATTGCCGCCCCTACGTTGTCGGTGCGTTGCCGCAACATACAGGCAAAAAAACGGACGAGCAAAAGTGCGATGTTCTTATCGGAGAAAATAGAATTCTTTTAAATTCAGCAAAGAACCAGCATCGCATTTGTAAATACAAATGCACTTGGACAGTAGCCCAAACCCACTAACAACAGAAAAGAGAAGACTCGTATCATAACGAGTCTTCTCTTTCTTTTTGTCTGATAAGTGATATGCTGACTAAAGTCAGCGTGATATTTTCGCTTTGCGAAAGTGATATGAAACCTATCGGTTTCGTGATATTCTATTCGCCATAAACTGTCCGCAGGACAATATCACTATGCGTAGCATAATATCACTGCGAAGCAATATAACTCGCCGTCAGGCGAATAGAGTTGCGTGATACTCCGTT
>JAZUOG010000045.1:0-1716 GCA_045604545.1 Acutalibacteraceae bacterium
GACGGCGTGTGGCTTGCCGACGGCAAGCGACGCCCGATCGAGAATCCCAAACGAAAAAATCCCCGCCACCTCCGACCGCTCGGAACCGAGCTCGGTCGGGAAGCCATGACGACCAATCGTGCTCTGCGCCGTGCCTTGCGAGCGATCGCGGACGGAACAGAGTGTGACGCATAAGCGACAGACGACGTCGCTTGAAAGGGAGGTTCCGTAATGTCCAAAGCGGATGTTATCGAGTTGGAAGGTGTCGTCGTTGAGGCGTTGCCCAACGCGACGTTCCAGGTTGAGCTGGCCAACGGCCGCCAGATCCTGGCTCATATTTCCGGCAAGCTGCGCATGAACTTTATCCGCATTCTGCCGGGCGACAAGGTTACGGTGGAAATGTCCCCGTACGACCTGACCAAAGGCCGTATTACATGGCGTACAAAATAAGACTTAAAGCGTGCGACAGTGTCGCACACCAATGACGAGGGTGCCACAGGCACCAAGGAGGTATATTCTTATGAAAGTCAGACCTTCTGTTAAGAAAAACTGCGAAAAGTGCAAAGTCATCAAGCGCAAGGGTCGCATCATGGTGATTTGCGAGAACCCGAAGCACAAGCAGCGTCAGGGCTAATCATCTCCCCTCACGCTCGATCGTTAATTGCAACCGAAAGGAAGGATAAATTATGGCGCGTATTGCTGGTGTTGACCTGCCCAGAGATAAACGCATCGAAATCGGCTTGACCTATATCTTCGGTATCGGCCGTAAATCCGCCTGCGATATCCTCGCGGCGACCGGTGTTGATCCGGATATCCGTGTTCGTGACCTGTCTGAGGACGATGTCTCGAAGCTCCGTGATCACATCGACAAGAACTACACTGTGGAAGGCGATCTTCGCCGCGACGTCGCGTTTGACATCAAACGCCTCATCGAAATCGGCAGCTATCGCGGTCTCCGTCACCGCAAGGGTCTGCCCGTCCGCGGTCAGCGCTCCAAGACCAATGCTCGTACCCGTAAGGGTCCGAAGAAGACCATCGCCAACAAGAAGAAGTAAGCAGGAGGGATAAACAATGGCTGCTGCAAAAGCTACTGCGCGCAAGGGTGCAACCCGTCGCCGCAAAGAACGCAAAAACATTGAACGTGGCGCCGCGCATATCCAGTCCACGTTCAATAACACCATCGTCACCTTGACCGATCTGCAAGGCAATGCCCTGTCCTGGGCGTCTGCTGGCGAGCTCGGTTTCCGTGGCTCGAGAAAATCCACTCCGTTCGCTGCCCAGTCTGCTGCGGAAACCGCGGCGAAGGCGGCAATGGAGCATGGTCTGAAGACCGTCGAAGTGTACGTTAAGGGCCCGGGCGCCGGCCGTGAAGCCGCGATCCGCGCTCTCCAGTCTGCCGGACTCGAAGTCACCATGATCAAAGACGTGACTCCGGTTCCCCACAACGGATGCCGTCCTCCCAAAAGAAGACGCGTGTAATTTAGGAGGTAACCATTATGGCAAGAAACAGACAGCCTATCGCGAAGCGCTGCAAGGCCCTCGGCATCAGCCCCACCGTGATGGGTTATAACAAAAAGACCACTACCCGCAACGCCAACACCAACATGAGAAAGAAGAAGTCCGAGTATGCGGCTCAGCTCCAGGAGAAGCAGAAGGTCAAGTTCGTGTACGGTGTTCTCGAGAAGCAGTTCCGCGCTTACTACGAGAAGGCGACCCGTATGCCCGGTAAGGCCGGTG
>JAZUOG010000046.1:0-60767 GCA_045604545.1 Acutalibacteraceae bacterium
TTGTTGTAGTGGTAGTTGTCGTTGTGGTAGTAGTTGTTGTTGTAGTGGTAGTTGTGGTTGTGGTTGTAGTGGTAGTTGTGGTTGTGGTGGTAGTTGTGGTTGTGGTGGTAGTAGTAGTTGTTGTTGTTGTAGTTGTAGTTGTCGTGGTTGTCGTTGTTGTAGTAGTTGTTGTGGTGGTTGTTGTGGTAGTTGTGGTTGTAGTGGTGGTAGTCGTTGTGGTTGTAGTAGTCGTGGTTGTAGTGGAAGTTGTGGTTGTTGTTGTAGTGGTAGTTGTCGTTGTGGTAGTAGTTGTTGTTGTAGTGGTAGTTGTGGTTGTGGTTGTAGTGGTAGTTGTGGTTGTGGTGGTAGTTGTGGTTGTGGTGGTAGTAGTAGTGGTTCTTGTTGTAGTTGTGGTTGTAGTGGTGGTAGTCGTTGTGGTTGTAGTAGTTGTTGTTGTTGTGGTAGTCGTTGTGGTTGTAGTAGTTGTTGTTGTTGTGGTGGTGGTGGTAGTCGTCGTGGTCGTGGTGGTCGTCGTAGTAGTCGTTGTGGGAAGTTCGAGGATCGTCACACCGCCGGGGGAATCCGATTCAATGATGTCGCTTCTGTCGCACTTGATCCAATCCGAACCGGTCACAGACACAGGCGTATGATCCGTAACTTCCTTTGCAACAAAGGTGAAGGTCAACAGCACCTCGGACGGATCAATCTTCACACCCTCCGTGTCGACGGCACCCAACCGCACCGTTCCCTCTTCGGCATCATATACCACTTCGACCAAGTCCATAGCGGCGGTGGTACCCTGCGCCTGAACATCCACGATCTCCAAATAGGTGGTGTCAAACTCAAACTCCATCTGCATACCGCCGACACACGGTACATTTGTCAGCGACGCCACCGTGACACTCACCGTCACCGTCTCCCCGACATAACACGTTGTCGTTCCGACGGTGACATGCACATATGCCGGTAATGTGGTGGTAGTCGTGGTCGTAGTGGTTGTAGTAGTCGTCGTGGTAGTTGTTGTAGTTGTTGTTGTGGTTGTGGTTGTGGTCGTGGTTGTCGTAGTTGTCGTGGTAGTAGTTGTAGTTGTAGTAGTTGTAGTTGTAGTAGTTGTAGTTGTAGTAGTTGTAGTTGTAGTAGTTGTAGTTGTAGTAGTTGTTGTGGTGGTAGTTGTTGTGGTGGTAGTTGTAGTGGTGGTAGTTGTTGTGGTGGTTGTGGTGGTTGTAGTGGTGGTAGTAGTTGTTGTGGTGGTTGTGGTGGTTGTAGTAGTGGTAGTCGTCGTCGTTGTGGTAGTGGTAGTGGTAGTGGTGGTTGTAGTGGTAGTGGTGGTAGTCGTCGTCGTTGTGGTGGTTGTAGTTGTCGTTGTAGTTGTTGTGGTGGTAGTCGTAGTAGTGGTGGTAGTGGTAGTCGTGGTTGTAGTCGTAGTGGGGACAATGGGTTCCACCACCGCCTTGGGCGCATCAAACACCGCCGCATTGGTCAAAGACACGGGATCATCTTCGATACCGATGAAGCTTTGCGCTTTGCTCCATCCGCCGTACGCCTCGTAGAAATACACCCGCGGACCGAGATCCTGATCGGCATCAAACCACACGCTGAATTCATCACCCGTAAAGTTCACGAGCTTGATTTCGTGGCGACCGGTCGCCGCATCAAACGTCGGTTCACCCTCAATGGTAGCACCGTGGGCCCTCGCCGTCACTTCGACAAAGCCGTCCGCATCCTTTTCGGTCACATAGTAGGTCACATATGCCGCATCGTCCTCATAGCGCACGTCATAAGCAATCTTTCCCACCTGGGGCATGGCATCCGCCGCAGTGGGATCCATCCAGCCGGTCAATATATTGTACATGCTGTCCACACGGGTATCGGTATCGCTGATCACACCGTGATTAGCAGACGAAATCGACGTATTGAGCGGCACGGCATTCACCGGCACACTCTGGCCGTTCGCGTTGGTATCGCTACCGTCATATTTCGGGAATCCGTGAGCTGCTTCATACTCGTAGGTACGGGTGTACTGCGCGGCGATCGCATTGGTATAATGCCACACCGCCATCTGTCCGCCGGTGACCGCTTCTTCCTCGGTCAGTCCCGACATATCCACACCCGATTGCACGCCGTTAAAATAATCAATGAGGGCCTGAAGATCCTTTTGGTTGCCCTGTTTTAAAATCGGATACAGCTTGAGAAGGATCGTACGCAGATACTCGGCGTTTGTGTCATTAAACAGAACAGAGTCTTCCAATGCCATGCGGCGGAAGCTGTGGCCCGTCTGCACGTTAGTGCGGTAGTCGCTGCAGAACACCTGCACGTATTTACCGCTGTTTTTATTATACAGTTTATAGTTTGCGGGAATAACGCCAATCTTTTTATTATCACGTTCGTTATACTCACCGATACGGTGGGGACTGCGGATCGCATACAGATCATTCTCGCGGGTCTCGTATTCGTATCCGCCGCCGTCCATCGATTCACTCTGAATGAACCGGAGGTTCTTCAGCACGATACTGCCGCTTCCTTGCGGTTCAATGTAGATGGCACGCACGTTAGCAAGGTTGTTTTGGTTACCCCAACCGCCAAACGCGGTGTTCCAGTCGTAGATCTCTTTGATACTTTTTACTTCGTTAAACGTGCCGACAGGGAAATTGGTCTCTCCCGATACCCAGTTTTCGTACAGGTTGATCCAATGGTCACCGTACACGCCGTTCGGGTCGCGGTCAAGCACCGTGATGGTATATGCCACATCCGACGTAGCATCAATGTGGATATACGGACGCACGTCGTACTGCAACGCGTAATACGGTGCCAACGCAACTTTTCCCGTAATGACCCAGTTGCCGCTTTCGTCAATACGTACATTTTCCTGACCTTCGGCAATATAGGCTTTTTTCATCATATCGCCGTTACCGCGAGGAACGTACACAGCTTCGGGGCTGAGCGACAGATGGGTCACTTCAAAGCGACCCTCTCCCTCGGGTTCAAACATAATACCGCTCAAATTGAGTACGCCGTCCGCCGGCGTGATATTCTGCCAATCATAATAGCCCTTCAGGCTCAGGCAAACGGTGTACGAACCGGCGGGAAGCAGGGTTTTATCGTTAACCGTCACCAGATCGGCGGCTTCAAGGCCGAAGCTGTTAAAAAATTCCGTGCTGGAATTGATCCAGTAGGTGTGACCGGGCGTTGTCGCTCCATCCGCAAAACAGATCTGGAACGGCACTCGCGAGCTGACACTCATGTGTACATACGGGTACACATTGCTGTCATAGGTCAGCACCTCGTCAAACCAATACGGGTAATAACACGCGTTATCGGCGGTCTGTTCAATCACGATCGCTTTGCCGTCGGGGAGAAGATTGATATCCTCCACGATCGCCGCCGATGCCGTCGGCACCGTCATCGGCACCACATTGATCGCCGTTAATGTCGTGACGACCATCGCCACGGCCAAAAACAGCGCCAGCAGTTTCTTTTTCATACAGGGATCCTCCTTGCATTTGCATTTCTTCAAAATACAATCTTAAGCATTATAATACGTATTTTTAGAAATCACAATCTCCCCCGAAAACTCAGCACATTTCATCAACAAAAGCCTCATTTTAAAACACATCTATCGCGTATGCAACGCATTTCTTACATAAAAAAACGGCGTGATGTTCCCCCAAAAAGAACATCACGCCTTGCTGTTTTGGCGATATGGGCATCAGCGCTTGACGCAACCCATTTCCATCATGTTAGCGTCGGTCATTTCCATGGAGATGATCTCGGCACCCTCTTCAACAATGCCTTCTTTCACGAGTTCTTGCACGGCGGCAGATTTGTCCACTTGTTCATACTTCTCGGTCACAACATAGTACTCGCCGCCGTTCAGACAAGCAAGGTCGCTGTATTTGACCGAAGCACAGTTCAACGCATCAACGGGATCGTGAACCTCTTGGATTTCCGCCTTATACTCTTCGACAGCCGCAGGATCGCACCCTTCGGGAATGTAATAATAATAGGTATCAATCATCGTCATCACGGTATCGCCGAGATAACCGTATTCCTGACGATACACGTCACCCTCTTCGTTAACATACACATACGCCGCATAGGACTGACCGATCATCAACGAATCGATCGTCGCAATTCCGGCGTCCTCAAACACCTTTGTGTACTCCGCCGATGCGGCCTTTTTGGGTTCCGGCGTGGGTTTCTCGTTGCCGGTGAGCAGTTCCGTCACGGCTTCGTCACAACCACTCATCATTGCCGCCGACAGCATCATCAACACGGCGAGCACAAGAGCTATCCATCTTTTCATATTTCTTCTCTCCTCTTCTGGTCATTGGGGGATTTTCCCTGCCCCTACTATACCATATTTTACACTTCTAAGCAAGCGGTTTCTCCGCATCACAGCGTTCTTGCCAAAAAGATCGCGCCGTCAACGTTATCGGCTTTGTCTTCGATGATGGTGCATTTCGGGAAACGCTCGACCATCTTCTGCATAAACAACTCGCGTGTGATCTTCACGCTCGTGAGGATCGAGCCCGTCATGCCGATGGTGAACACGGGATACATTTCCAGATGACGCGCCGCCGAAGCCGCCAGCTCCACAAGAGCGTCCATGCCTCTGTCGATGACATCAAGCGCCAGCGGATCTTTCGCCTGTGCCGCTTCCGCCACAAGCGGGAAATATGCCGCGATCGACTGCGGTGTCGGCGACAGATAAATCTCGCTGATGAGTTCCTCATGCGTGTTGACGCCGAAGGAGTCCATCAGCTTTTCGAGAAGCAAGGCACCCTTGCTGGCACGACCGTCGATGGTGCGGCACACCACATCGAGCGCATCGCTCACCATGCTGTAGCCACTGCCCTCATCGGAAAACAGATAGCCCCAGCCGCCCATACGGACCACATCGCCTTTGTCGTTTTTGCCCCAGCAGATGGAGCCCGTTCCCGCCGCGATGACCACACCCGGCGCGTCCTCGAGCGTTGCGAACATCGAAGCATAGCCGTCGTTGACGGCAAGCACCTTCTCAGAACCCGTTGCCTCTTTGAGCACGCGGGTGAAAAACGCATAATCCGCTTCGGTGTCCGCTCCTGCCGCACCGATACAGATACCGCCGAGCTCGCCGCTTTGAGGAAGATGGGAAAGTGCCTTGCCGATCATGGTTTTGAGCAGTTGCTCTGCCGATTCGGGCAAGACGGTATACGGGTTCGATCCCCCGCCGAGTTCTTCAAACACCACATTGCCGTTCACGTCGACCATCTTGAGACGCGTTTTGGTGCCGCCTCCGTCGATACCGATATAGTATTTCATAAGATACCTCCTAAACTCCCGCCGCTCGCGGCGAGACGGTCTTTCGCTTCATGTACACTGCAACCGAGCAAAATCGCGGCACATGCCGTTTTGACATGATAATCGCTTTCTTTCAGCACGCGCGCCACCGTCTCATCATCGGCACCCGTCAGCTCTTTGAGCATTCTTTCGCACCGCACCACCATTTTTTCGTTGATGGCGGTGATTTCGATCATGCGGTTGCGATACACCTTGCCGAGCTTGATCATCACGGTTGTCGACAGCATATTGAGTGCCAGCTTCTGGGTCGTTCCCGCTTTCATGCGGGTGGAGCCCTCGATGGCTTCTGCACCCGTGTCGATGACGGCGGCGATATCCGCCGTTTTTTCCATCACCGAATCGCGCACATTGACGATACACCCCACAAACGCGCCCTGCTCCTTGGCATAGCGCATCGCTTCGTGGGTATACGGCGTGCGTCCCGATGCGGCAATGCCGACAAGGGCATCTGCCGCTGTGATCCCGACCGCTTTCAGATCGTTGACAGCCCCCTCGCGGTCGTCCTCATCTCCGAGGCGCGCATCGGGAAGGGTGTCATAACCGCCCGGCACGATCGCCGTGACGAGCGACGGGTCAACACCGTAGGTGGCGGGAAGCTCCGACGCGTCCAGCACGCCGATGCGTCCGCTGGTACCCGCTCCCACATAAAACAGCCGTCCGCCGTGTTGCAGTCGGTCGGTCACCGCATCCGCCATCGCGGCAAGTGACGGCAATGTCTTTTCCATTGCCGAAACGGCGTGACGATCCTCGTTGTGGATCATCGTCACCATCGACAGCGTGTCGGCCGTGTCGATGTCCACCGTACGGGGGTTGTTCATTTCCGTTGAAAGAAGCGGCATGATGATATTGCTCATACAATCACCTTTATATATAGTCACGCGGCAACACAGATATGTCCGCGTTTGTTTTCAATGTTATGTAGCGGATTTTCCCGCCTTGCGCCTGTCACGCAGATCTTTAAAAAACTCTTTGAGCACCGCCGCACAAGCCTCCTCACAGACGCCTGTTTCCAACAGCGGCTTGTGGTTATACGGCAGGTCAAACAGATTCACCATCGAACCGCATGAACCCGCCTTCGGGTCCTTCGCGCCGTACACCACGCGGTCAAGGCGCGCATTGATGATCGCGCCTGCACACATCGGACACGGTTCCAGCGTCACATACATCGTGCAACCGCTCAGTCGCCAGCCACCGAGCGTTTTGCACGCTTCATCAATGGCTTCGATCTCCGCATGAGACAGCGCGTGTTTCGCCGTCTCCCGTCGGTTGCGTCCGCGACCGACGATCACACCGTCCGCTTCCCGCACGATCACCGCGCCGACGGGGACTTCCCCCTCCTCAGCGGCCTTTGCGGCAAGTGTCAGCGCCACGTTCATATACTCTTCCGATGTCGGCATATTCCATGCCTCCTTGTATCAGACAATTCGTCCGTCTTTCAGGCGGATTCTGCGAGGAACAGCGGCGGCGATATCGTTGTCGTGCGTGATGATGCACACCGTGTGTCCCTCACGGTGAAGATCACCGAGCAGTTCCATCACAGCCACTCCCGCCGCACTGTCCAGATTGCCCGTCGGCTCGTCCGCCAGAATCAGCGGCGGCTTTGAGGCGATGGCTCTGGCGATCGCGACACGCTGTTGTTGTCCGCCCGACAACTCATTCGGCCGGTGATGCACACGGTTACGCAGTCCCACACGCTCGAGACTGTCCATGGCAAGCGCCCGCCGTTTGGCAAGGGGCAATCCTAAAAAGCCAAGCGGCAGTTCCACATTTTCGAGCGCCGTCAGTTCGGGCATCAGGTGAAACTTCTGAAACACAAATCCGATCATCTCGCCGCGCACCTGTGAGAGCGCCCTTTGAGAGAGCGACGACACATCGCGCCCGTCAAAGCGGTATATCCCGCTTGTGGGCGTATCAAGACAGCCGAGAATGTTCATCATCGTCGACTTGCCCGAGCCCGAAGGCCCGATGACGGCGAGCATCTCGCCGCGCTCGATGTCGAGCGACACGTTATCGAGAGCCGTGACGGTCTCTGAGCCGAGTGTGTACATTTTGGAAATATTGGCAAGCGAAATCAGCGGCATCACGCGATTCCTCCTTACATCTCAAGAGGTTGGCATTAGTATGCCCACGCGATGCCGCTGATATTACATTACCATTCGATCTCGGTAAAAGCGGGATGCTTTTTGTCCTTTTCGGACAGGTTGATCTCCATGCCCTCGGGAATCGGCCAATCGATACCGATGGTGGGATCGTTCCACATCAGACCGATCTCCGCACCGGGAGCGTAGTAATCGTCCACTTTGTAAACAAACTCCGCTTCCTCGGAAAGCACGAGGAAACCGTGCGCGAAATACTTCGGAATGAAGAATTGCTTCTTGTTTTCCGCCGACAGCAGCACGCCGACATATTTGCCGAACGTCGGACTGCCTTTGCGCAGGTCGACCGCCACGTCGTACACCTCGCCCTTGACGACGCGCACGAGCTTTGCCTGGGTGTGCTCGGTCTGGAAATGCAGACCGCGGAGCACGCCGTAGGTGGAGGAGGACTGGTTGTCCTGCACGAACTTCGCGTCAATGCCGCCTTCGATGTAATCCTTTTCGACATAGGTTTCCATGAAGTAGCCGCGATTGTCACCGTACACCTTCGGGGTCACAATGATGACGCCGTCGATGTCGGTTTTTTCAAAGATAAAGTTACCCACGTTCACTTACCTCCGCTATGCTTATTTGTTGGCGTACATTTTCTCGTAGTACTGCTGATAAGCACCGCTGGTCACATTCTCGACCCACTCTTTGTTGTCGAGATACCACTGCATGGTCTTGACGATGCCTTCCTCGAAGGGCGTCTCAGGATACCAGCCGAGCGCGTCCTTGATCTTCTGCGGGTCGATGCCGTAGCGGCGGTCGTGACCCTTACGGTCGGTGACATAGGTGATCATGTGCTCGCCGACCGTATCGTCCACATGCTCCTTGATGTACTGAATGATGGTCTTGACGATGAAGATGTTGGGACGCTCGTTGTGACCGCCGACATTGTACACTTCGCCGCACACGCCGTCACGCACGACCATGTCGATGGCCTTGCAGTGGTCGTCCACATACAGCCAGTCGCGCACCTGCATACCGTCGCCGTAGACGGGCAGATTCTTGTGACCAAGGGTGTTGTTCATGATCAGCGGAATGAGCTTCTCGGGGAACTGATAGGGACCGTAGTTGTTGGAGCAACGGGTGATGTTGATGGGGAATTTGTAGGTATCGCCGTACGCCTTGACAAACAGGTCGGCGGACGCCTTACTGCTGGAATAGGGAGAGTGCGGGTCAAGCGGCGTGGTCTCCATGAAGTAGCCGGTCTCGCCGAGAGAGCCGTACACCTCGTCGGTGGACACCTGCAGATATTTCACGCCGGGCTTGTACTCGTCGTCGCCGATCTGCCACGCCTTCTTGGCGTTGTTGAGCAGGTTGACGGTGCCGAGCACGTTGGTGCGCACAAACACTTCGGGATCCGCAATGGAGCGGTCAACGTGGCTTTCCGCCGCGAAGTTGACAACATAGTCCACATCGTATTTTGCAAAGATGTCGGCGATCGCCTTGTCGTCGCAGATATCCGCCTGCACGAAGACGTAACGGGGGTTGTTCTCGACAGACTTCAGGTTTTCGAGGTTGCCGGCGTAGGTCAGCTTGTCGACGTTGATGATGAACACATCATCATACTTATTCAGCATGTACAGCACAAAGTTGGAGCCGATAAAGCCGGCGCCGCCGGTCACAAGATACGTTTTCATTGGTCAAGTCCTCCTAATTTTTCAAGATACATATCCAGCGCTTCCTCCCACGGACGCATTTCATTGCCGACCGTGCAAGCAAGCGAAAGGTTATTCAGTGACGAGTACGCGGGGCGGGGCGTCTTGCTGGGGTATTCCGCCGTGGTGCAGGGCGACACCTTGCAGTTGCGTCCGCCCTTTTCCATGATGCGGCACGCAAAATCGTACCAGCTGCATTCGCCTTCATTGGTGCAGTGATACACGCCGTACTCTTCCGTCAGCGCGAGCTTGAGAAGATGATAGGCAAGATCGTTTGCCGAGGTGGGGTTGCCGCGTTGGTCGGCAACGACCGTCAGCGTGTCACGCTGTGCGCCCAGACGAAGCATCGTTTTGACGAAGTTGTTGCCGACATAGCCGTAAAGCCAGGCAGTTCGGACAACAAACGAGGTCGGGCAAACCGACAGCACATATTCCTCACCGAGGCGCTTCGACTTACCGTAAACGGTGTTCGGCGCGGTGGGATCCCACTCACAGTAGGGGGTCGTGCCGTTTCCGGCAAACACATAGTCGGTGGACACGTGAAGGAGCTTCGCACCGTACAGTCTCGCGGCATTGGCGAGATTGCGCGGACCGATGGCGTTGACCTTCATCGCCACGTCAAACATCGTCTCACAGCCGTCGACATTGGTCATCGCGGCGCAGTTGATGATCGCGTCGGGACGTTCCTTTTCCACCATCGCCTTCACAGCGGCGGCGTCGGTGATATCCAGCTCGTCGACATCGACACCGATGACTTCGGCGCCTTGATATGCCGCGTCGATCGCGCCGATCTCGGCACAGCCGTTTTTGAGAATGGTGAGCAGCTCATTACCGAGCTGTCCTTTGGATCCGGTAATCAACAGCTTCATCAGTACAGATACTTCCCTTCCGCGACATTCTTCAGGTGCTGACCGTAGGGAGACTTGCCGTACGCGTTGGCAGACTGCATCAGCGTCTCCTTGTCGATCCAGCCGTTACGGTAGGCGATCTCTTCCACCGCCGCGATCTGCACGCCCTGCTGACCCTCCACGATGCGCACAAACTGCGTCGCGTCCGCAAGGGACTCCATCGTGCCGGTGTCCAGCCACGCATAGCCACGACCGAGGGTGACCACGTTCAGGCTGTCGTCTTCGAGATACATACGGTTGAGATCGGTGATCTCCAGCTCGCCGCGGGCAGAGGGCTTGACCTGTTTGGCAAGCTCGGTCACGCGGTTGTCATAGAAGTACAGACCCGTCACGCAATAGTTGGATTTCGGGTTTTCGGGCTTTTCTTCAATGGAGATGGCCTTGCCGTTCTCGTCAAACTCCACGATACCGAAACGCCACGGATCGTCGACGTAGTAGCCGAACACCGTCGCGCCGTGCTCACGCTGAGCCGCCGCCTTGAGGTGCTTGGTCAGACCGCCGCCGTAGAAGATGTTGTCTCCCAGCACCATCGCACAGCTGTCGCCCGCGATGAATTCCTCGCCGATGAGGAACGCCTGTGCCAGACCGTCGGGAGAGGGTTGCTCCGCATAGGACAGGTTGATGCCGAAGCGGGAGCCGTCGCCGAGCAGCTTCTCAAAGTTGGGAAGGTCGGTCGGGGTGGAAATGATGAGAATGTCACGGATTCCGGCGAGCATCAGCGTCGACAGCGGATAATAGATCATCGGCTTGTCGTAAACAGGTAACAACTGTTTCGATGTCACCATCGTCAGCGGATACAGCCGCGTGCCGGAACCTCCGGCAAGAACGATACCTTTCATGTGGATCTCCTCCGTTTAACATAAAAACTTTGACAAATGTATCACAGCATCATTTTCAGACGCCGCCGCATGATCGTCGCTGTCGCCGTCAGTCGTCCCTTGAACGACGTTCCGCAAAAGCGGCGAAAATCCGCTTTGAAAATCACAAACCGACGTTTGGCGGCTTGCTTGTTTCCGCGCTCATTTCCGGCAAAACGCTGGTTGAGCGTTTGCTGTGTCACCGTGAAGGACACCGCGCGGCTTTTCATATCGCGCATAAACGCGTGGTCGATATAATCGAGGAAATATCCCTCGTCGTATGTATACTCTTTAAAGAGAGACAGATCAAGTGTCATGCCCGAGTTGATGGCGGTGATGTTGTCGGGGGTCAATTCCGAGACATCGGCAATGCGTCTGACGCGAAATTCGTCGATCGCGCAGGGAGACAGCAGTCCCACTTCGTCGTATACCCGCGGCAGAAAGACCTTCGCCTTGGGGTTGTTCCCGATCGATGTCGCCGTAGCCTTAAGAAAGCCGTCGGGAATCGCCGTATCATCGTCAAAGAGCACCACGTGCGTGGCATTCGTGTGCTTCTTGAGCCACGCGATACCGCGGTTGTAAGCGACCGCCAGTCCGCGGTTGCCGCCAAGCCCCAGATAACCGAAGCCGCGTTTGGCACAATACCGCGCGTTGTCGTTCTCTTCGGTGCTGTTGTCGATCACCACCGCGCGGGCATCGGGATCGGCCCGCAACGCTTCACAGGAGGGCGACTCCTCACAGCGACGGTTGTAAATCACCACGAGCGCGTATATCGACATCTCATTCACGATGTTTTCGTCCTTTCCGCAATGCGCTGAGCATTCCCATACGCTGTCTGATCATCGTCATCACGCCGCCGTGTGTATCCCCTGTCGCGTTATCGCCGTGGCGACGATAGGACATCAGCGGTTGCGCGATCAGCTTCACGTTGCCGTGGCGTTCCGCCGTCAGTCCGATCCATTGATCGTGCATCGGAATCGTCTCGGGAAACGGCAGGATATACGGTTTCAGGTGCTTTGAAAACGCCATGCAACAACCGATATAGCTGTTTTTCCACAGATTTTTCAAAAGACCCGTTTTGGTGTTTCGTGTTTGAAAGAAGGAATCGCCGATGACGTTACCCTCACCGTCGACGAGACGCGCATCGTGCATCACCAGCATCGTGCCGTCTTCAAACGCCGCCGTCACCGTGCGGTACTTGTCCGCGTCCCATTCGTCGTCCTGATCACACAGGAAGATCACGTCGCCGCGGCACGCCGACACAGCATTCTCGAAGTTTTTGATCACGCCGTTTTTCGGACCGTCGATCACCTTTACGCGAGGGTCGCGCTCGGCATATGCCGCGAGAATATCGCCTGTGCCGTCGGTCGAACCGTCATCGGATATCACCAGCTCGTCCGCATCTTGCAGCTGTGACAGCACACTGTCCAGTTGCCGACGAATGTAGCTTTCGCCGTTATACGATGCCATCGCCACCGACACGGTCATGCCCGCTTCCTCCATTTTGCAAAATACGCCCGCATCGAGCGCAGATGAATTCTCAGAAATTTCATGCTTTTGCCGCTCGCCTTTTCCCAGCGATGGATCACGCTGTACTCAGGGAGCAGCATCAGCTTGCCGTGGCTCGCCAGACGGCGGGACAGGTCCGCATCCTCCATATACATGAAGAACCGATCATCAAATCCGCCTTCGGCTTTGAGAGCCGCGGTTCTCACCATCATGAAGCAACCCGTACAGAACGTGATGGGTGTCGGCCCGTCAAACGCTTCCTTTCGGCGTGTGTATTCATCGCGCCAGCGACGGAACACACCGCCGAAACGTTCAAGCTGTCCGGCAAACATATAGCGACGACGGGGAAGCACCCTCGGCACCGCCTGCATCGTGCCGTCTTCGTTCCGAATGAGCGGCGTCGCAAGCACCGCGTCCGCATGATCGTCCAGATAGGCGGCAAGCGGTATGATGACATCGGTCTCAAAAGCGATGTCGGGATTGAGAATGATGTGGTAATCGCTGTCAATGTGTTCAAGCACGCGGTTGTGCGCCGCACCGAAGCCGACATTCTTCTCAAGGCGGATCAGTGTCACCGCAGGATACCGCGTTTCGACCAGCTCGCAGGTGTTGTCCGTGGACGCGTTGTCCACCACAAACACCGTCGGTTCGTGACCGTTTGTCACGGCAAACAGACTGTCCAGAACGACGGTGATATCGTCGGCACTGTTATAGGTCACGATACTGACCGATACCGATGCCATCGCCTGTTTCCCCCTTTGCGATCAAACCCCGCAGTAATCCTATCGTATATAAGCAGAGTATACCACATTTATCACGAAATTACAAGTGTTCCGAGTGGATTTCCTCGAATCCCGTCGGCAAAAACCCTTCGCCGAGCACCCGCTCGGTGGTAACGATCATCACAAACGCCGCGCGATCGATGCCGTAGATCAGATTTTTGAGCGGCGGCACCTGCGAACGACTCACCGCACACAGCAACACCGCCGTCTCCTTTCCCGTAAATCCGCCTTCGCCTTTGACGATCGTCACCCCGCGCCGCATATCGCGCACGATCGCTTCACTGATGTGTTTCGGGTGAGCGGTGACCACCAACAGCAGTCGCCCCTCCTCCCTGCCGTACACGATCTGATCGACCGTCACCGATGACACAAACACCATCACCGCGGCATACAGCGCCGCCGACAGCTCGCCGAACACCACCGCCGACAGTGTCACCACCGCCGCATCCACGATCAGCAGCAACCGCCCCACCGACAGATGCGGTCGGTGCTTCTGGATCAGCCTGGCGGCGATCTCACTGCCGCCTGTACTGCCGTCTTTGAGCATGACGATGCCGATGCCGACACCCGACAGCAACCCGCCGAACAAGGCGGCAAGCATGCGGTCCTCTTGAAAAGGAGCGAGAAACGGCGCCGTCACGTCCATCACCACGCTTGACAGCACAATGACAACACTTGTGCGCCACGCAAAGGATTTCGACAACGAGACAAACGCCGCCGCGATCAACGGCAGATTGACGGCAAGCACCGTCAGTCCGACAGGCACCCCGAACAGCTCATTGACAATGACGGCAAGCCCCGCCGCCCCACCGGGGGCCAAATCATTCGGTGTCGAAAAAACAGAAACCGACAGTGCGTATAACACACTGCCGGTCACATAGTACAGTCCGTCTGTAAACAGACGCTTTTTCATATTCCTTCACCCCGACAAGCATTTGTCGGTAGTATACCCGTTTGTTGCGGATTTACATCTGCTTTCACAGCAAGCCTTTTTCACCCATTCTCATAATGATCGTGGCGATCTGCGCGCGGGAGGCACCCGTCTTGGGCGAGACAGTACCTTTGGAGGTGCCCGAAATCACACCGTTTTGTACCGCCCACGCCATGGCATCTTGCGCATAACCGCTGATACGTCCGGCATCGGGGAACGCCGCCAGAACTTCCGCCGCATTCTCAACCGTCGGCTCGCCCGTATAGCGATACAGGATCGTACACACCTGCTCACGGTTGATCACATCGCCGACACCGAATTTTTCGGCATTATAGCCCGTGATGATCCCATTGTCAACCGCCCACGCCACCGAAGGGGCATAATACGCATTGGCGTTTACATCGGAAAACGTGCCGGCCTGCCCTTCGTATGCTGTCAGATCCGCTCCTGCGATCCGTGCAAGGGTCACAACAAAGTCCTGACGCTGCAGTGAGTTAGCAGGCCCGAAGCGTCCGTTTTTGTAACCGCTCATATAGCCCTTTTCCGTCACATACTGCACCGCATCGTAATACCATGCGCCCTCCTTCACATCGGGGAAGCCGTCTTTTCCGTAGTGGATCGTCATCGACGAAAACATCGGTTCCTTCCCCACCGTAAGGTCGTACCAGCCCGCTCTGTTCCCCTCATAATACACATCGGTGATGCGAAAACAATTTTCAAACGCCGTCTCGCCGATATACTTCACACTCTCGGGAATGGTCACACTGTCTATAACACCGTACATATCAAACGCTCCATTGGCGATCGTCAAGGTGCCGCTGCGGACTTCGCATCTGCCCTCAAGTACACCGCTGACACTGATCAGATGCTTGCCGACGTACAACACGCCGACAATCCAGTGGCCGCTTTTTTCGTAAGCTGTTCCCGAAAACGCATCGGCGCCGATCTGTATCACCGTATCGGGAAGGGTGATCGTTTGAAGCTTACTGCAACCACCGAAGGCCGATCCCCCGATCACATTCACACTGTCGGGAACCGCCACGTTTTCCAGTTCTTTGCAATTATAAAACGCGCATTTTCCGATGTATGTGACGCTGTTCGGAATCACCGCGTTGTTCAGCCGTTTACACTCATTAAACGCGAAGTCGCCGATGGTTGTGATGCCTTTGGTGAATGTTACGTTTTTCAGGTTCGGGCAACGGGCAAACGCGTTATCTTCCATGCTTCGGATGCCGCCGCCGAGCGTGACACTTTCAAGACTTTCGCAGGAATAAAACGCATAGTAGCGAATGGTCGTCACGCTGTTTGGGATGACAACGCGTTTCAAGACCTTACATCCGCCAAACGCGAGCTGACGGATCTCCTTCACGGTATTCGGAACCGTATACTCTGTCGCACTGCGGGCGCAAGGATAATACAACAGTGTTGTTTTTTTCTTATCGAACAACACACCGTCCACATCGCAGTAGTTTGCGTTATTCTTATCCACGGTCACCTTCTTCAAAGAAGAACAACCGCCGAACATTTCGTCGGGGATCCGGTTCACCGTAGCGGGGATCGTCAACGTCTGCATCGTGTCACACATGCGGAATGTGCTGATGCCGATTCTCGTCACGGTATGTCCGTCGATCACGGAAGGAACCGTGACATTCTGCGCATTTCCCGTATAGTACACGATCGTGGCAGTGCCGTTTGCCGAAACGGTGTAATCCCAGTCGCCGCTTAACGCGGCAGAGGCCGTCATCACCACCGACGGAAAACTCACCAGCAGCATCACTACCGCCGCCAGGAACGCTATCGTTTTTTTCATACTGTGCTCCCCCTTAGATTGTGTGAATGGTCGACACCTACACGAACAGGCTCAATGTCATTTTACAACTTGTAAACCTTTTTGTCAATACCCATTCCTTCTCAACCGTCAATCCCCTCTGAAAGCGCAAAAACGGCAGTGCCATGCACTGCCGTTTTTACACAATCTATCCAAGCACTCTCATCATGCTTCGCAAGGAACCGCCTCCATGGCGGCATCAAACAGCGCTCTGACACGGTCGATCTCGCCCTGCAGATAGAGCCAGCCGAACAGTGTTTCGAGACCTGTTGCACGATGGTATTCGTCGCTGTTGCGGGTAGTATGCGCGTTGCGTCCGCGCTTGTAGACCGCTTCTTCCTTTTCGGTCAGAAGCGGCAACAGCACCTCCATCGCCGCCGCCTGCGCCTCGGCACGGACGAGCTTGACCGCCTCACGGTGAAGCTCGCGCGGGGGGCGATTGGCAAGGCACACCAGTCGTTCCCGCACCATCATTTCATACACACCGTCGCCGATAAAGGCGAGTGCCAGCGGACTGACCGTGCGGACGTCCACGTCCTTCGGATACATTCTGTCCAATCGTTTCCCCTCCTTTTTATCAGCGGATAAATTCGAACTCAAAGTCATACAGGCTGACGATATCGCCTTCCTGAATACCTGCGTCCTCAAGCGCTTTGATGACACCCGAAGAAATCAGCACGCGCTGGAAATACTGCAGGCTTTCGTAATCCTCGATGTCGATGGTGCGCAAAATCGGCAACAGCCAATCCGCCGTCACCTCAAACAGATCGCCGCGCTTGGTGATAACCGGTGTGCGCGCATTCGCGAGCGTCTCGGGATCGGGAAGCACCACGGGATCGGGTTCAAACGCCTTCACAGGCGGCAAACTTCTGAGCGCTTTCGCACAAGCATACACCAGCTCCTGCGTACCGTGAGCGATGGGCGCCATCATGGGATAGTAGTCGTATCCGCGTTCCTTCATCGCCGTTTCAAAGGCTTCGAGCTGTTCGTCGGTGGCAAGGTCGCATTTGTTGCCCGCGACGATCATCGGCAGATTGCTGAGCGCCTCGCTGAACTTCTTGAGCTCATCGTTGATGGTGTCGAAATCCGTGAGCGGATCACGTCCCTCACTGCCTGCCACGTCGACAACGTGAACCAGCAGGCGGCAACGCTCCACATGACGCAAAAAGGCGTGTCCGAGACCGACACCTTCGCTGGCACCTTCAATGACGCCGGGGATATCCGCCATCACAAAGGATTCGCCCTCTCCGACGCGCACCACGCCGAGAACGGGCGACAGCGTCGTGAAGTGGTAGTCCGCAATGACAGGCTTCGCCTCACTGACCACCGACACGAGCGTCGATTTGCCGACGTTCGGAAAACCGACAAGTCCCACGTCCGCAAGGAGCTTGAGCTCCAGTCTCACGCGGAACTGCTCGCCGGGAACACCGGGCTTTGCAAAACGAGGAGCTTGTCTTGTGGGGGTGGCAAAATGATGGTTGCCCCAACCGCCGCGACCGCCGTGAGCGGCGATAAACGGCTCATCGGTGGACATATCCGCCATCAGGCGACCGGTATCATCATCAAAAATCAGCGTGCCGCGCGGCACCTTGAGCACACAGTCGGTGCCGTTTTTGCCAAAGCAACGCTTCGCGCCGCCTTGCTCGCCGTTTTGAGCGGAAAACTTGCGTTTATAGCGATAGTCGGTCAGGGTGTTGGCACCGTCGTCCACAACAAACACCACGTTGCCGCCTCTTCCGCCGTCACCGCCGTCGGGACCGCCCGCCGCCACATATTTCTCGCGATGGAACGCCACGGCACCGTTTCCGCCGTCACCGGCACGGATCTCAATGATCGCTTTATCGATAAACACGGCAAATCGCCTCCTTTTTATGTCATCATACTAAAAATCCCCATCGGCGAACCGATGGGGATTGCTGTCGGCAATATCAATTATTGCTCGGCGTACACGCTCACGCGCTTGCGGTCCTTGCCCACGCGCTCAAAGCGCACGGTGCCGTCAGCAAGAGCAAACAGCGTGTCATCAGAACCGATGCCCACATTGGTACCCGGATGGATATGGGTGCCGCGTTGACGCACCAGGATGTTGCCCGCCAGGACGAATTGTCCGTCGGCGCGCTTGACGCCGAGGCGCTTGGACTCGGAATCGCGGCCGTTCTTGGTCGAGCCCATACCTTTCTTATGTGCAAACAGTTGCAGATTGATTTTCAACATAGGGTTCACACCTCCGTGATTTTGACAGTAATTAACGTTTCGTACTCTTCGGCAAGCGATGTCAGATGAAGCTTCAGCCCTTCCAGAAGGCTTGCACACTTCACGGCATCTGTCTGCCGCAGTCGCAGGGTCATCAGTCCGTCGGCGGTTTCCAGCACGAGAGGACGCACCCCACAGATGTCGGTAATGGCGTTGACGACGAGATAGGTCGCGGAGCTGACCGCCGAGCACAGCAGGCTGATGCCGCTGTCGTCGGGAGTATCATGCCCGTTGACGGCAAATCCGACCGTCACATTGTCCGACACAAAGAAATGACAAGTGATCATTACGCGTTGATGGTCTCGATCTGCACCTTCGTATAGGGCTGACGATGACCGAGCTTGCGTTGCTTACCCTTCTTGGGCTTGTAGGTAAAGACGGTGATCTTCTTCGCTTTGCCGTTCTTGAGGACTTTCGCTTCAACAGAAGCACCCTCAACGTACGGTGCACCGACAGACAGCGTCTCGTCGTTGCTCACAGCGACAACCTTGTCAAAGGTCACGGTGGTTTCCGCGTCGGCTTCCAGCTTCTCGATGAACAGGACATCGCCGCTGCTCACTTTGTACTGCTTGCCGCCGGTTTCGATAATGGCGTACATACTCAATTCCTACCTTTTCATAAGACTCGCTGATGATGGGCGGAGCAACCGCTCACTTACATGGCCCATTTCATGCGGCAACCGCAAGTATATCACATTACTGCGGATTTGTCAACGGGTATTTTTCATTCCGCGGGATTTTCTTCAGCCGCCTCTTCTTCGTCGGCCGCCGTCTCCTCCGCAACCGCCTCGTCGGTTTCCACGACAGCCTGTTCGACGGTCTCTTCGACAACGTCATCGGCAACGTCTTCGGCGATCTCTTCTTCGGCGGGCTGAGGCGTTTCGTTCGGCACGTCCGTCTCTTCCTCCACATCATCGGGAGACGGGCGGTACATTCCCTGCTCCTTCAGACGCTTGGCGGCTTCCTTTTGCGCACGCTTTTCTTCCTTGCGACGCTGTTTTTCCGCCTTCTTCTGCGCTTTGATATCGCGATCCTCCAACTTCGCCGCCTTACGTTCCTTGGCGTTTTTGACAAGGCTGACGATACCGGTGACGATCATGATGACGATCAGCACCGCGATGGTGGCGGCAAAAATTATGATGGTCAGTCTCGCCCATTCGGGAAGTCCCTGCTCCTCCTCGTAAATCACGGTCATACGGCTGTGAGCGGAGAAGTTCCATTTCAGCCACGAGGTGTCCGTGTTGGGATCGCCGTCATAGGTGTACAGACAACGCATATTGATGCGATAGGTGTGCTCCTCATCGGGCTGCATATTTTCGTACACAAGGTGCAGTCCGCCTTCCACATCGTTGATGCGGGAATAGGGACCGTCAAACACGACCGTTTCCGTCGATGTCGGAGCCGTCTCTGCAGGGACCGTTCCGTCGGCGGCGGTTGTCGTCGTTGTCGCCGTATCCTCGGAAAGCTCGGTAACGGTGATCATCAGATGGTTGAGATAGTTCATCTTCTGCTCATCACCGTAAGGAAGCGACACATTGTCGAGCTTCACGTCCGCGACCATGTGACTGTCGTTGCGGATCACCAGCAATCCGTCAACGGTGTATCGCTGACCCTTCGCAAACACGGGATATTCCCAGAAAGCGGCGGCTTGGGTGTCCGACACGATCTCGCCGCGGTACTGGTCCATATGGAGTGTATAGGTCTTTTGAAAGATCTGCATACTTTCGGTCACCGCCGGTGCGTCCGCGACGGGAACCGTCGGCTCGGTGACGTCGGCGGGAGCGGTCGTTTCAGCGGCGACGGGGACAACCGCGACCGTCAACAGCATCAGCACGCCAACCAGCATTGCCAGCCATTTACGCATTGTCCTCGCCTCCTTCCTCGGCGCCCTCTTCTTCAAGGAAGCGTTTTTCGTCTTCTTTACGTTTTTTCTTGGCGGCCTCTTTGATGCTCAGCTCGGGCTCGCCGTCTTTGTTCTTCTTTTTCGTCTTGGCGGCGGCCTTCTTCTGCCGCTCCTCCTCAAGGCGTTTCATGCGCGCCTCTTTGGCGACGGCAACGACCTCTTCGACGGTCATGTTGTGCTCCTCGGCAAATGCCTCCAGATCCCGTCTGTTCGCCTTGCGCCATTTGAATTCATAGATATTCACGATCACGCAAATGATGATGAGAACGCCGAGAATGCCGACACACAGGGCATATCCCCACACGGGAAGCGGCAGACCCATCGGGTTCTCCGCCTGCGCGATGGCGTTCGGATTGGTGGTAGTCGCCAGCGAAAGCGTCTGAGTGGTGGTGGGCATATACATGGTGGTGGTCGTCATCTGGGGAAGGGCGGCGATCTCCTCGGGCGTCTTCTGGCTCATCGCGGGGTTATCCGTCACCATCAGTGCCGCCACCTGCTCAGCGGTGAGCGCCTTGTCGAACACCATCGTATCGTCGAGCAGGGCATGGAGGTACGAGCCTTCCGCATGACCGCGTCCGATGTACACATGAGAGGCGTACATCTGCGACACCGCCACACCGAATACGCTTTCGATAACCAACGTGCCGTCAACATACACCTGCATATACACGCTGTCGATGACGACCGCCACATGGTGCCATTCGTCCTCGGGGAGCGCGGTGTTGCCGTATTCCGCCTGCACGGGCGTGAAATCGTAGCGAAGCGCCACCTCACCGCCGTCGGTGCGATAGAACTTCGAGCAAAGTCCGTTGAGAGAGAAGCCGTTCTGATCCATCGTCGTGAGATCCTGCTCGTAGGGCGACACCTCAAAATATCGCTCGTCCGACGAATAGAGCGAGAACAGATATTGACCGATGGCGCCCGTGGGAATGGTTTTGTCCACGGCACCCTTGAAATTGATCCATGTCGAGAAGGACATTTCGGTGTTGTTGAACTCACCGTAAGGAGCCGACAGCGTCAGATACTGCGACGTGCCGTCGAGGGACAGCACCGTGCCGCGTTCTTCGTCTTCGACCCACGTCATCTCCTCACGAAGCACCTCACTGCCCGCATAATAGGAGACATATTGCGACACGGGATTTTCGCCGTTGACGACCGACTGGCAGTTGTTGCCGTCAAAGCCCTCTGTGGCGGCGGATACGGCGGGAACAGCCGCCGTCAACATCACCAGCACCGCCGCACACAGTGCCGCGAGCATTTTGATCTGCTTCATGCCGTTTCCTCCTCCAGTAATCCGTGATCGGTGAGCATGCGGACAAACCGCGCGATGTCCTCGTTCGCTTTGTCTGCTGTCACATCGTAAATCTCTGTCATCGCTTCGCAAAGCGACTGTGCCGTCTGCGAAGTCTGCAACTGCTTCCAGAGAAACGCACCCGTTTCATTGAGTGTGATCATGCCGCGCAAATCGACCGCCGCTTGTCCGACGGGAACGACCACATAAGAACCGGCAAGCTCTCTGAGCAAAAATCCGTCCTTCAGCTTCATAAGAAACATCCTTTCTATCGTCATGCCTGCTCCGAAAGTGCGGCGGAAAGTACCGTCAACGCCTTCGGGCCTGCCGTATGATCAAAACCGTACACGGGTATGGCTTTTGCAAGCTCGATCACCCGATCAAGTGCCGCTGTGCACAGTGCCTCGTGATAAATGGGGCGCAGTGTCGTTTCAAGCAGACGAAACACCGTCGATGCGGCGGGCGGAATATACAGTCGGTCATTCTCTCCCCTTGCAAGAATCACGATCCTCGAAAGAGGTGCCGACACGGCGGCAAAGCGGTGATCCTGTCCGCAAAGGGGTGTGCCGTGAGCGATCCACGTGTCTCCCTCTTTGGTGACAATGACCGTCTCGTCACTGAGCACCGTCACCGACGGATCGCGCGCCGTCAGCCGATCGGTAAGCGTCGTCTTGCCCGTTCCCGAATCTCCTGCAACGACGACGACCTTGCCGTCACACAGCCACCCTGCGCCGTGAAAAACGACGGCACCGTGCGCGAGCGCGTGATAGGCGATACACTGCGATACATAGAGATAGCGAAGCACGTCCCGTTCGTCAAAGTCTCTGCAAAGACACAGCGTCACCGCCGAAAAATCGTCATCAAACGTCAGCGAAAACAGTCCTTGGCGGTGAAACAACTGACGCTTGCCGTCGGACAGCCGGTACCAGTCGACCATGCCGTCGTTTCCGCTGTGTGTGCCGGCGGGAGGAGCGAGGCGTTCATCGCAATCGACCACGGTGATGACCTGATCGGGAACACCGCTTGTCGGTGGAAATGCCGCAAACTTTTCGGCATGGATCATGTCGTCACAGCCGTGAAGAGCTACCGTCCGACCGGCGATGGTGGCCGTGGGCATGTCCGTCCCCTCCTTTTGCGCAAAGCACATACGTATACATTATTAAGTATCGCACGATTACCCCCAAAAGTCAAGCGCGTTCATCGTTTGTTTGCAATATAAAAAGGAGCGCATCTGCAGATGCGATCCTTTGTGTTTGTGTTGTCAGATCAGCGATTTTTCGCTTTGGAGGACACGACGGACAGCGTCACAGCCGTACCCGCAACCACAGCGACCATCACGAACAATGCCGCTTTGGAAACATCGGCCGTGTTGGCACCGTCTTCCTTACCGCCGACATTCTTTTTGGTGGTGGTGGTCTTCTTGGCGGTGGTGGTGTTCTGACCCTTGGTGGTCGCGTCGTTGGTATCGGAAGACGCCGCACCGCTGAAGGTGCTGTCAGAGCTGAGCTTGAGGGAGTTGAGCTTCATGGTGCCCGCTTCCATCGCCTCGATATACAGACCGGTAATGTTGCCGTTCGTGACGTCCCAGCCCGCTTCGTTGTTATTGGTTTTCCAGGTGTACACGCCGCCGAGGAACGCCACACACTCGTAGGTGCCCGCGGGGAAGAACTTCTCGTTGACGAGCATATCGAGCGTGCCTTCGCCCTTGCCCTTGGCGACAACGGAGTTGAAGAACTCGGACGTGTAGGTGATCCACTTGTTTTCGCCCGCATCGTTGCGGTCGAGGTGAGAAATGCGGAACGGGACATCGGACACGATGGACATGTGCACATACATACCGGTCATGTCGGTGGACGTCACACCGGGTTCGATCGCGAAACCGTACGCCACGTCCGTCGTCGAGTCCCACGCCTTGGTCACGACCGCCTCATAGCCGCCGTCGGACAGCTGAGACACGGTGCAACCCTCGCTGTTGTTCGCCACAGCGCCGTTTTTGAGCAGATCGACCTCTTCAGCTGCCGAAACGCCGAAGCAGGTATAAGAAGCCAGCATCACGACAGCCAGCAAAACACTCAGACATTTTTTCATAGGATTTGTCCTCCTTACAGAATAGCCCTTTATAACATAGCTATTGACAGTATACACTATCCCTTTGAAAAAATCAAGTTACACTTTTGAAAAAATACGGCGATCGCTCGACAATTCGTCCCCGTTTTCGCACATTTCGTCAAAATCGGTCACTTACCATTGATCCTCAGCTTCAAAATCGATCTTTTCGCTGGAAACCACATTGCCGTCGGCATCGTACACCGTCAGGAACATGCCCTCATCGGTGTAGGTGTATTCTTCTTTTTTGACCACGTTACCGTCACCGTCATAGAACGTAGTAACATCGCTCTCTTCGGAAAACACGGTAACCTCTTTTGACGTAACATTGTCGTCGGCATCATAATACACGGTAATATAGGTATCGCCGTCATCTGTTGTTATTTCTTTGGAAACCACGTTGCCGTCGGCATCGTATTTGATGACCGTGATATCCCCGGCATCATCATACAAAACCTCCGTCGCGCTTACCTGCTGACCGTCGGCATCGTATTCGGTGATCTTGTAGTTGTCGCCGACCTCTTCGTAGGTGGTGACTTCTTTACCGCCGTCCTCACGATACCAGATGCTCTCGCGCAGATAGGTCTCCCCTTCCGCTTCTGTGCTGTAAGCATAGATATCCTCGCTCACCACCACCGCATCAACGATCATCAGCTCTCTGAGCAGCTTGCCGTTGTCGTCATACGTGCGGTCATACAGCGTCTCTTCCATAACCGTTCCGTTCTCATCAAGAATCTCCGAACGGACGATTTCTCCGTTTTCATCATAGGTAATGCGGGTGGTCGTGCCGTCGCCGTTCTCCATGATCTCGGTATTCTCATGATCTGTGGGCTGCGTCACCGCCTCGGCGGTGGTTGTCACCGCCGCTTGGGTGGTCGTTGCCGCCGTTTCCTTTGTCGCGGGTTTCTCGCCGCACGCCGTCAGCAACATCACCGCCGCCAGCACCAGCATCATCACTTTCATTGCCTGTTTCACAATAGATCCCTCCGTTCTTTTCTTCTGTCTTTAGTTTGCCACGCAAACGGCATCTTGTCAAGAAAAAAGAAAAACGCCTGCTTTTCGGCAGGCGTTTTTTAGAAATCTTATTTCGCGATGAGCGACTGACCGTCCATTTCGGCGGGTTTGTCGATGCCCATCACTTCGAGCATCGTCGGAGCGATATCCGCCAGACGACCGCCCTCGCGCAGGGTGATGCCGTCCTTGCCGACAATGACAAAGGGAACGATGTTGGTGGTGTGAGCGGTGAACGGCGTGCCGTCCTCGTTCATCATCTTGTCCGCGTTGCCGTGGTCGGCGGTGATGAGCGAGATACCGCCCATTTTCGCGGTTGCCTCCACCACGCGACCGACACCCTCGTCGACCGTCTCGACCGCTTTGACAGCGGCTTCAAACACGCCGGTGTGACCGACCATGTCGCAGTTGGCAAAGTTCAGAATGATGACGTCGTACTTGCCGCTTTCGATGCGCTTGACACACTCGTCCGCCACTTCGGGCGCGCTCATTTCCGGCTTGAGGTCATAGGTCGCCACCTTCGGGCTGGGGATCACGCAACGATCTTCACCCTCGTACGGCGCTTCGAGACCGCCGTTGAAGAAGAAGGTCACGTGCGCATACTTCTCGGTCTCCGCGATGCGAAGCTGCGTCTTGCCGAGCTTCGCGAGATACTCGCCCAGCACGTTGGTCAGGTCAACGGGAGGATACGCCACTTCACAGTTGGGCATCGTCGCGTCGTACTGCGCCATGCAGACGTAGTTGACGGGGAAGCGACCGAAACGGCGCTCAAAACCGGTGAACTGGTCATCGGTGAAAATGCGGGTCATCTGACGCGCACGGTCGGGACGGAAGTTGAGAAACACGATGGTGTCGCCCTCGGTCACGCGACCGCCTTCAGCGGTGATGCAGGGAAGCACAAACTCGTCGGTGATATCCGCGGCATAGCTCTGCTCGAGGCATTCCTTCCAGTTCGCCGCTTTCGCGCCTTCGCCGTACACAAACGCGGCATAGGCCTTCTCTTCGCGGTCCCAGTTGCTGTCGCGGTCCATCGCATAGTAACGACCGACCACCGTCGCGATCTCGCCGAGTTTGATCTCGTCGAGCTTATCCTGCACATTCTGCAGGAAACGCATGCCGTCCTTCGGGTCGGTGTCACGACCGTCGGTGATAGCGTGGACATACACCTTCTCAGCGCCCATCGCCTTTGCCATGTCGAGCAGACCGAACAGGTGCTCCTCATGGCTGTGGACACCGCCGTCACCCATCAGACCCATGAAATGGATCGCCTTGCCGGCGTCGATGGCGGCTTTCATGTTTTTGACCAGCACGGGGTTCTGACGCATCGAACCGTCCATGATGGATTTGGTGATAAGCGTAAGCTGTTGGTACACCACGCGGCCTGCGCCGATGTTGGTGTGACCGACCTCACTGTTGCCCATCTGACCGTCGGGAAGACCGACGTCCATGCCCGACGCACCGATGGTGGTCATGGGATTCTCGGCAAAGATCTTGGTCAGATTGGGGGTGTTGGCGGCTTCGATGGCGTTGCCCTTCGCACCGGGGTTGATGCCGAAGCCGTCCATAATGATCAGCGTAACAGGTGTTTTCATACAGTCGCTGTTCCTTTCATTCACAAACTTATTTCGCCGCCGCCACGATGGTCGCAAAGTCGGGAGCCTTCAGAGAAGCGCCGCCGATCAGACCGCCGTCGACATCGGACTGAGCGAGAAGTTCCGCCGCATTGGCAGCGTTCATGGAGCCGCCGTACTGCACGGTCAGCGCCGCCGCAACATCGGCATTGTAGAGACCCTTGACAACATCGCGGATCTGTGCGCACACAACGTTCGCCTGCTCAGCGGTCGCGGTACGACCGGTGCCGATCGCCCACACGGGCTCGTAAGCGATGATGATGCGGCTCATTTCCTCTTCGGAAACGCCGAACAGAGCGATCTTGGTCTGCATCGCGCACACTTCGGCGGTGACGTCCCACTCACGCTGCTGGAGGTATTCGCCCACGCACAGAATGACGGTAAGTCCCGCGTCCAGAGCGGCACGGACACGCTTGTTGACGGTCTCGTCGGTCTCGCCGAAATACTGACGGCGCTCGCTGTGACCGATGATGACGTATTTCACGCCCATCTCTTTGAGCATCACAGCGGAAACCTCAGCGGTGAACGCACCGTTCTCCGCCCAGTGGCAGTTCTGCGCGGCAACACCGATGTTGGTGCCGGCAGTCGCGTCGAGCGCCACCTGCAGATCCACAAACGGCACACCCACGACCACGTCGCAAGCGGCATCGGCCACGACGGGCTTGATTTCTTCGATCAGCGCTTTGGCTTCGGCGGGGGTCTTGTTCATTTTCCAGTTACCCGCGATAACGTATTTACCCATGATAAAAACTCCTTTACAATATGAATAGTATCAAAGGCGACCGGCCTGCAGCCGGCCGCCTTTGGGAAAAGCGTGAATCATTTCTCGTTGAGGCAAGCGATACGGGGAAGCTCTTTGCCCTGGAGGAACTCGAGAGATGCGCCGCCGCCGGTGGAGATGTGGGTCATCTTGTCGCCGTAGCCGAGAATGTTGACAGCCGCCGCAGAGTCGCCGCCGCCGATAACCGTAACAGCGTCGGTCTCCGCAAGGCTCTTCGCCACAGCGATGGTGCCCTTGGCGAGGATCGGGTTCTCAAACACGCCCATCGGGCCGTTCCACACAACCGTCTTCGCGTTCTTGACTTCGTTCGCATACATCTCAGCCGTCGCGGTGCCGATGTCGAGGCTCATCTGATCCGCGGGGATCTTGTCAGCGTCAACAACCGTCACATCGATAGGCGCATCGATGGGGTTCGGGAACTCCTTCGCGATGGTGCAGTCGACGGGAAGCAGGATCTTGACGCCCTTCTCCTCTGCCTTCGCCATCATGTCGCGGCAGTAGTCGATCTTGGTCTCATCGATGAGGGAAGTACCCACGCCGTAGCCCTTCGCCGCAAGGAAGGTGTACGCCATGCCGCCGCCGATGATAAGGGTGTCGGCCTTGGTGAGCAGGTTCTCGATAACGGGGAGCTTGCTGTCGACCTTCGCACCGCCGAGAATGCACACGAAGGGACGAACGGGAGTCTCAACAGCTTCGCCGAGGTATTTGAGCTCTTTGCCGATCAGATAGCCGGCAACAGCCTCTTTCACATGAGACACCACACCGACAGTGGAGCAGTGCGCGCGGTGAGCGGTACCGAATGCGTCGTTGACGAAAATGTCCGCGAGGGAGCCGAGTTCAGCGGAGAAAGCTTCGCCGTTCTTGGTCTCTTCGGCACGATAACGGGTATTCTGAAGCAGCACGACATCGCCGTCTTTCATGGCAGCGACAGCGGCCTTGGCGTTCTCGCCGACAACGTTGTCGTCAGCAGCGAACACGACTTCCTGACCAAGTTTCTCAGAGAGAGCCTTGGCAACGGGAGCCAGCGACAGCTCGGGCTTCGGCTCGCCCTTCGGCTTACCGAGGTGAGAGCAAAGGATCACGCGGCCGCCGTCAGCGATCAGCTTTTTGATCGTGGGCAGAGCGGCGTTGATGCGGTTTTCATCGGTGATCACACCGTTCTTGAGCGGCACGTTGAAGTCGCAGCGAACCAGCACGTTTTGGCCTTTCACATTGATGTCGTCTACGGTCTTTTTGTTGATAGCGTTCATTGTTATGACATCCTTTCTTATTGTTAAAATAAAGACAATGTCCCAATTCCTTATTGTATCTTATTTTTCTGCGTTTTGCAAGGGTTATGCTTGTTTTTTGGAAATTTTTTTCAAATATATTTTGCCGGACCGCTTCTTGACATTCTCATCGCATTACGATATGATTAACACAAGATGACATGATTTTCAAAACAAGGAACGGAGGTGCTGTCGATGAATACGCCGAACACCCGCTCGCTTGCCGACATCGCCGACGAGCTTGACAGCCGAAGCATTCCCGCTTGGGAGACGCTCCCCGATCTCGAACTGTACATGGATCAGGTGATCACCCTGCTCGGCCAGCGTTTTGAGCCGCTCACCGTCGGCAACGATCGCCCGCTCACGTCCAGCATGATCAACAACTACGTCAAGGACGAGGTGATGCCTCGTCCTCAAAAAAAGAAATACACCCGCGAGCATCTGACCGCATTGTCAGTGATCTGTATGCTCAAAGCGGAATTTTCGCTTCCCGAGATCCGCGCTCTCCTCAAGGCACTCGATGAGCGCTATTCCACCAAGGAGCTGTACACCGCCTTCGGCACCGCGCAAACCGCCGCGTTGCACAATGCCGCCGATGAATTGCGCCGCGCCGAAACCATCGACAGTACCGCCCGACTGGAGCTTGCCATGTCGCTCGCCCTCGAAGCCAACGCCAAGCGTGTTGCCGCCTCCAAGCTGCTCGCCACCCTTCTCCCCACCGAGGAAGGCGACAAGAAGAAAAAGAAAAAAGACGATTGAGGATACCATTCCAAAAAAGGCTGTTGCGTTTTCACGCAACATCCTTTTTGAATTATGCCGTTTTCTTCGGTTTATAGAGAACGGCAAACAGTGCCAGACCGATAATGACAAGTGCCGCGACGGCAATAATAACGATCAACGTCATGTTGACGCCGCCGTCCTGCGCATTGTCCTGTGCCTCACCGTCCGCAGACACCTGCAGATCGTATGCCTCACACAGTCCTGTCATAATACCGTTTTGGTTATCGGTGTTCTCCGCGATGGTGATCTCCAGCGCGAGCTTCGCCGCCACATCTGCAGAAAGCGACGCAGTGTCGATCTGCTTTGCGGTCTCCACAGTCATCATCACCGCATCGGGCGGCAGTACCTCGCTCTTCAAAAACGCGACAAGCGCTTCGGAAGCCGCCGCATGCTCCTCGAGTGTGGGGTGACCGCCGTCACTGCTCATACCCTCGGGCAGTTCGACGTAGTAATACCCGGCATCGGCACCGCCGAGCTCGGCAATGTGCGCGGTCGCCTGCTCCTTGAACTTCACGCCCGCCATGCCGGTTGCCCACACGATCTTCGCATCGGGGTTGTGGGCTCTCACCTGCTCGAGCAGGGCGCGGATACCGTTGCCGACATCCTCTTCGTCCTTGCGCCACGCCGCCATACGGTCACTGTCATTGGCGCCGAGGTTGATGACCACCACGTCCGCTTTGCGGTCGAATGCCCACTTGTTATCGCTGTTGTAATATGACACATAGTCATACATATCGCCGAGCGTCACACGGTCGCCGTTCCAGCCGCAGATGATGCCGTAACCGCTTGCGCACACCGACTGAAAATCCGCGCCGAATGCACGGGCAGTGAGCGCCGCAAAGGAACGGGAGCCTGCCTCCCACAGCGGATGCTCCACCGACGTGGATTTGTCCTCGTGGGGATAGGACGCATAACCGCAGGTGAGCGAGTCGCCGATAAACTCAAACATCATCGGCGATGCGGGAACGGGGCTGATCGTACCGTCAAGCGTGATCGCTTCAAACGCGATCTCACCGAACACCTCTTCGGTGTCACGATACAGCTCAATGCGGTGCATACCCGCCGACAATCCCGTGGCAATGGTCAGTGTCGCGGTCGCCGCTTTATAATTCGGACACTCGAAGATCACACGATCCTGTTCGACACCGTCCACAAACACCGCCAGACACTGCTTGTCCCATTTGAGCGACGAACCGCTCACCGTCACGGCGATATCGCCCGCACAATCGGCATAAAATGCCACGCCCGCGCCCGTCGTATACGGCGCAACACCTTTGTCTGTCACTTCGGCACGACCGACGATCTTCACAAGCTCTGCTTGTGTCGCCAGATCGATCGTTGTCTCAGCCGCCTGTGTTGCGAGCGGCACAGCTCCCAGCATCATACACATAATCAACACGCTGATGATCCATCGTTTTATCATCATCATTCTCCTTTATCCGCTTTCTTCTTCGGCTTATACAGCACCGCAAACAGGACCAGTCCGACGATCACGACCGCCCCCGCCGCGATGGCAACGATCCCCGTCATCGACAGATTGCCCTCGCTGACAACGTCCATATCCTTGACACCCTTTTCAAGAGCATCACGGTACATACCGTCGAGGATACCGTCGGGCGCGTCGGTTTTCGCGGCAAGGTTGATCTCCAGCTGCAGCATCGCTTCATAAGAATCGGCAAGCGTATCGCCGTCCACCAGCGTCTGCGCATCGGCAGTCGTCACATATCCTGCCGCATACGTCTCGCCGAGAACTTCTTCTTTGAGGAATGCGGTGAGTACCTCTGCCGCCGCCGCGTGTTGCGACTCATCAGGGTGTCCCCCGCCGCCGCTCATGCCCTGCGGCAACACACAGAAATAGTAACCCGCCTCAGCTCCGCCGAGCTCACGGATCAGCAATTTGGTGGAAATCTCAAAGGTCTTGCCCATCATGCCCGTCACCCACACGATCTTGGCATCGGGGTTTTTCGCTTTCACAATGGCGATGAGGTTTTCCATGCCGTCGATGATCTGCGATTCGGGAATGATGTTGGAGGGGTCCTTGCGTCGGGCGCCGGAATCGTTCGTGCCGAGGTTGATGACCACCACATCGGCGGTACGTTCAAAGCCCCACAGCGCCTGACTGTCGTGATGGAACGCCGTCTTTTCATACATATCCTGCATATTCACACCGTCCGCATTGTAGCCGACCTCCACGCCGTAACCGCTGGTACAGCACGCCTGAAAATCCGCGCCAAGCGCCTGTGCCGTCAGGAACGCATAGCTCTTGGTGCCCGCCTGACGAATGGGGTGATCCTCGCGCCCCTTTGCCTGTGACTCTGCCGTCACGGGGTACGCGCCGTAGCCCGTTGTGATGGAGTCGCCCACAAATTCGATCATCATGGGCGCCTTCGGAACGGGCATCATATCGCCGCTGAGTGTGATGCTGTTGAACACACATTTCGCGTTGATCTCCTCCGTCTCACGGTAGATCTCAATGCGGTGCATCTCCGCAGACAGGTTTTCCGCCACCTTGAAGGTGTCGGTCACCTGACGACCGACCGCATGATCGAGCGTCAGACGGTTGCCCATCTCGCCGTCCACATATACCACAAAATACTGCGCATCAAATATGTTCGACGAGCCGGTGATCGTCAGTTCGATGTCACCGCCGCCGCTGTAATAAAACGCAAAGCCGGAAGCGGTCGTGTGCGGCACAATACCGAGATCGGTGATCTCCGCACGCCCCATCAGCTTGACACAATCGCCGCAATCCTTGAGATAGCGGGTGGTCGGCTCTGCCGCCTGTGCCGACAAGGGCAACGCCGCCAGCACCATCACCAGTGCCGCGAGCAATGCCGTCAGTTTCATCATTCGTTTCATTCCGACTCCTCCTTGATATCCTCTTTTTTCTCAGGCTCCTTCGGTTTGCGGGACACCATCACCAGCGCCCATATCAGCAACGCCGGGATCCCGACACCCAAAAGCACCATTTTCAGCTTAAACGTATTGATCAGGCGGGGTTCCGGATCGGGCGGATCCACCGCCGCGCGCGGACCATCCTTCACCTGCCCGTACAAGGAAAACAGCACACCCGACACATTGTCATTATCGCGTGCGATCGCCGTTTCCAGCTTCAGCTTAGATGCATTTTCCTTTGTGGGAGGATACATCGACAGAAGCTGCTCCGCGTGATCCACATACGTCACAATATCCTTAAAATACTCTTCGGGAACGGCTGTGCTTTTCAGATACGCCGCCAGCACCTCCGCCTGCGGCTCGCACGCATAGGTGAATCCGTCGTTCGTTTCTCCCACAGACACCACACGAGCGCGGGGATACTGCGTTTCAAGCTGTGCGGTATACGCCCTGTCCGTCACCACGATATCGGCGGCCTCGTCTGTCTCTTCCGTTGACAACCGACAATCCATGCCGACGCTGTGTGCCGTCTGTATCATTTGCGGGACGGTGAATGCCGCCGTGTCAAACACGATCACCCGCGGCGTTGCCGGCACCGCCGACAAGCTGCTCGCCAGCGTGATACTTTCCAGTGTCATATCCCCGCCGCCGTACACCAGCTCCACGCGGTGCATACCGCCCGGTATCTGTTCCATCTTTGCGATCGTACCGTCACACACCGTGACATCGCCGAGATACCGTGCATCGACAAACACGGAAAGCACACCGTTTCCGCGCACAGCCGTCTCGATCGCGGTGTCGCCTTCGGCATAAAATGCCACGCCGTCAAGCGGTCGTTTCAGGGATACCCCCTCATCGGTAAAACACGCGTCGCCAAGCAACTTAACCCGATCGGCATATGTCACAAGGGAGTAGTCCAGCGGCGATGCCGTGGTATATGCCGTCACCGACGGCACAAGCGTCACCATCAGCATGACGACCGCCACTATCGCTGTCCATCGTTTCATACGTCCGTACTCCTTACTTCTGTCGTTTGGGCGCGATCACCATCGTTCCGAAGAACACCGCCGCCGCGCACAGCACGATCATCGGTCCTGTCGCCACCGCATTCGCATACGACAGCATCAGACCGAGCACACCCGAAAACAATCCGAACACCAGCGCCAGCACATGATAACTGCGCATGGAACGCGCCACGTTACGCGCCGCCGCCGCCGGCAAAATGAGCATCGCATTGATAAGCAGTAACCCGACAATGCGAATGGAGATCATCACGATCACCGCCACTGCCACTGCGAACAAATTGTCATACAGCTTCACGGCAATTCCGCGGCTTTTGGACAGTGCCGGACTGATGCTCACCGCCAAGAAGCGGTTAAAGCACAAGAACCACACCGCCGCTGTCAACAGCAACGTCCCCGACAGCAACCACAACTGGGTCGATGTGACATTGAGAATGTCGCCGATAAGAAGGCTTTGATAGTTCTGGTAGTTTCCCGTGCGGGAGAGCAGTACAAGACCGAGCGCCACGCCGCAGGACGAAAAAACACCGATGACGGTGTCGGCTCTGGCGCCTCCCGTATGGTAAACATAATTCATCAGCAGTGCAAACGCCACCGCAAACAGGATCATCGGTACGGTGGGGTCGGTCACGCCGAGAATGACACCGATGCCGACACCCGTCAGCGCCGAATGTCCCAGCGCATCCGAGAAAAATGACATACCGTTGTTGACGACCATCGTACCAAGCAGGGCAAACAGCGGCATGATGAGACAGATCGCCCAAAGCGCATACTGCATGAAGGTGTAGTCAAACATCGCAAACCATTCGCTCATTCGCCCACCTCCCTTTTGGCATGAAGCGGGAACGCATCGGCAAATACCGCCGTTTCAAACACCTCTTCGGGTGTTCCCATCGCCGCCACGCATCCTTTTTCAAGAAGGATCACGCGTTTCGCGTGCCGACGTACATAATCCAGATCGTGCGATACAAGAAGCACCAGCATATCCCGCTCGCACAGATTGTCGATCATGGTGTAAAACGTCTGCAAGCCCTCGTTGTCGATGCCCGACACGGGCTCGTCAAGCAATATCAGGTCGGGGTGCTTCCATGTAGCGAGCGAAAACAGCACGCGCTGCAGCTCGCCGCCCGACAGGTCTCCGACGCGTCTTGCCATCAGCTTCTCTGCGCCGAACTGTGCGAGATGCTCCTTGATGGCGTTGATCGTCTGTTTTTTACGCGGCAAAAATACGGGGAGCCGCGAGGTATAACACAGCATCAGGTCTCTCACCGTCGCGGGAGAGCTTTTATCGATCGCGAGCGACTGCGGAACGTAGCCGCAACGCGGCTTTTGCGGTGTGGGATCACCGTTGTGTCCGCTGAAGGTGATGGTGCCGTCAAAAGGCAGTTCGCCGATGAGGGCTTTCATCAGCGTCGATTTTCCCGCACCGTTGCGTCCGATGACAGCGGTCAGCTCTCCGCAGTGCGCATGGAGCGACACACCGCTGACAATGGTTTTCGATCCGATCGTCACGGTCAGATCGTTCACCTGCAAGCAGTGCAAGCCGCAACCGTGTTTATGTATATGACTCATGCGGCCTCCTCCAGATCCTCACAAAGTGTTGTCATCGCCTCAAGCCAGCGATCGGGGTGTACCTGCCCCATTACGCAGGTGTCCACCGACAGCACCGTCGCTTCTTCGGGGATCGCCCTGAGCTCTTCATAGGGTACCTGCTGATATTGGGAATCGTACAAAAACAACGCGCGCGTTGTTCCTTCAAGCCAATCCGTCACGTGCGCCAGCGCTTCGGGATCGGCACTTTGATTTTCACCGATATTGAGATTCATTCCGAAAAAACCTGCGTCCTTTGTCAGATACGACAACGAGTCATGGAACATCACCGTCGGAACATCGCCAAGCAATGCCACCGCATTTTCCAGCCGTTTCCCTACCGCATCGATCTTCTCAAGATACGCGGCCGCATTGGCGCGATACGGCTGTGCATGGTCAGGATCCAGCGCACACAGCTTATCGCGCAGGGTCTCCACCTGTTTGCGATACTGTCGGGGCGACACCCACACATGACCGTTCACACCGCCTTCTTCACGGTCGTGGTCGTGATCATGGTCGTGCGACGTTTCCAGAAGGGATATCCCTTGTGAAAGATCGATCTGTTTGCCGCTGACGGGCATCGCGCCGAGCACTGCCGCATCGGCACCGGCACCATTCATCACCACCACGTCCGCCGACTCCAGCAACGTGCGTTCCTGCGGCGACATCTGGTAGTCGTGAAGACAACCGACCTGCGTTGTCACAAGACATTCCACCGTCACATCGTCGATTCCCTTTGTCAGGTTCAGTACGGTGATATACACCGGATAAAAGGAAGCGACAATGCGCCATTCCTTTGAATCGCCACTCCCGTTCGGGGTGACCGTCTCCTTGGGGGGAGCCGTCAACGACGTGATCCCCACACCCAGCACCGCAATGACCAGCAACATCGCGATGACTTTGATATATATGGTATACTGCTTCATAGTTTTCTTGTTTCTCCGTTATCCGATCTGTTCAAATCCGTCAGGAAGTCGTCCCTTCGCGGCGCACAGCACCGCATGCAACGCGTGTGATGCCGCCACCGTACGGATATACTCCCGATCCTGACGATGGGTCAGATTCAATCGTTTGGCATACGCGCCGTTTTCGGTGGCAAGCCCGACAAAAACGGTGCCGACAGGGTGCCCCTCACAAGGCATCGGTCCCGCAGAACCCGTCACACTGATGCCGAAATCCGCGCCTGCGAGCGCTCGCACGCCCTTTGCCATTGCGGCGGGGGTCGGGGCGCTGACCGTGCCGGGTGTGGCGAATGTCTCCTGCGGCACATCGATCACGCGATGCTTCACATCGGCACTGTATGCGGCCACACCGCAACCAAACACCGTCGATGCGCCGCCGATAGCGGTGATACGCTGAGAGATCAAGCCGCCTGTGCAGGATTCCGCCGAAGCGACCGTCTGTCCGTTTGCCGTCAGCGTGCTGACAAGCGCTTCCTCAAGAGATGCCACATCAACGCCGTACACCGCATCACCGAGAATGTCGCAAAGCGTTTTGATCATCGGTCGGCACAACGCGTCGGCACTGTCTGCATCGGCGGCTTTTGCCGTTACGCGGAAATACATTTCGCCGTCTTTGGCATACGGTGCTACCGTCGGAGCGGTCGAGTTCATCAACTCACCGACCATCTGTGCCGCTGTCGATTCGCCAAGGCCAAACACCTTGACCGCGTGCGACACGATCACGCCGTCACAAAAAGAACGCAAATACGGCACCGCCGCTTGTTCAAACATCGGCACAAGCTCTCTGGGAGGGCCGGGGAACAACAGCACATACTTGCCGTCCTTCTCCACCGCACAACCGGGAGCGGTACCGTTGTCGTTGTGAAACACCGTACAACCGACAGGCAACATCGCCTGCTTGCGATTGTTGTCACTCATCACACGTCCGCTGCGCTGAAAATACGCCTCAATGCGCGCAAGACTCTCCTCGTGAAGAGCAAGCGGCACGCCGAGTGCCTCACAAGCGATTTCCTTTGTCAGGTCATCGGGAGTGGGCCCGAGTCCTCCGCACAGCATGACAACGTCCGCACGGGATAACGCCAGCGATACCGCCTGACGCAAGCGATCGGGATTGTCGCCGACGGTCTGACGATGAAGCACCGAGATCCCCAGACGTGCCGCCTCTCGCGATAAATAGGTTGCATTGGTATCCAACACGTCTCCGAGTAACAGCTCCGTGCCGACCGACAAGATCTCCGCTGTCATCGTCATCACCCTCCATCGATAGATATACGTATTTATAGTGTACTATACGCTTTTCAAAAAATCAAGAAAAAAGGAGTTGTCAAACGACAACTCCTTTTGATGGATCAAAACTCCACATAATTACCCGCAAAATCCTCAACTCGAAAATCCTCATACGGGAAATCGGCCAAAACGTCTTTGGCAACATCCATAACCATCGAAACCATGATCAACGACAGAATAATCGAGACGATCATCACAACAATCGCCACAATGATCGCGGCCCAGCTGCGCTTTTTATAGGTGGGATTCTCGTGGCGACACACGCCGATGATGCCGAGAATCAATCCCACAAACGGAAAAATAAACGCAAACACCAACGCACAAACCGACAGCGCACCGCTTTCGGGCTTCACCGGCTGGTAATACATCGGCTGTTGATACACGGGCGGTTGTTGGAAATACGAAACAGGGCGCTGACACTGAGGACATGCCGTCGCGTGATCTTCCATCTGTGCGCCGCAGTATTGACAATATTTCATATACACTCTCTCCTTTTTAGGAAACCCTTGGTTTGCTTTTATTGTACGCGCAATTTCATCACTTGTCAACCGATTACGACACCATCTTGCACAAAATCCTCTGTGGCTTTTGTGATTTTACCACTTGACAAACCGCCGTTTATCCCGTATACTAATTAACGCACAATTACAGTTGCGTTAATCTCGCGAAAGCGAGTTAACATATACGGAGAGTTGTCCGAGTGGTCGAAGGTGCAGCACTCGAAATGCTGTGTGGGGAAACCTACCTAGGGTTCGAATCCCTAACTCTCCGCCAAACAAAGAGGATGGTATCGTCAGATATCGTCCTCTTTGTTTTTGTTAGGGATTCGAAAGAACCGGAGTGCGACCGCCGCCGGTGGCGGAAACAGGGAGCACGACGGGCTGTGCCGCAACACGATTGTGTGAGCCGAAAAACCTTTCGGCGAAACAGAATCGATTGTTGCAAACGTAGTGAAGAAAACGTCACAGTGTGACGTTTTTAGCCATCGCTTCCGTTGATGAATCCCCCGCCTTTACTTGCACCAAAAGACGAGATCACAACTTCCCGCTCGCACCGACACCCACCGCTTCCGCCAGAACAGAAAAAGGACACCGATAAGGTGTCCTTTTTCTGTTCAACGAAATAAATCCCTTTCGGGATTTGTGAAATATCCTTCGGATGTGAAATATGGCTTCGCCATGTGAAATACGCCTGCGGCGTGTTAAGGGATTTATTTCATTTCACCGGATGCGTAGCACCCGATTTCACAATGACCACAGGTCATTATTTCACATTTGCCACAAGGCAAATATTTCACTATTCCCATTTTTACTTGCACCAAAAGACGAGATCACAACTACCGCCTTGATGAAACACCCATTTTCTTTGCTTGAAGTCTTTTACTCGCCAAAACGTTAACCCTAATATCCTCACAAGACATCATCAATATCTATTTTTATGTTTGTATTTACTTTCGATTTTCTTTGTGATATTATGATGGTAAATATAAGAAATGAGGTGTTTATATGAAAAAATCCCAAAAGGTTTTTTTGACAATTTTACTCTGCATAGCAACGATCACTGCATTATCTTTAACTGCATTTGCAGCGACAGAGACCTTTCCGCCCAATGGCCAGCCTTTACTCCCCCATCAGTACAACCAGCCGATCACCATGTTAAAAGAAAACGGCGGACTTTTATTTACAACATTGTTAATCGGAATTGCATTGGGAATCGGCGGCACTTTGTTGGTTCAGCATATTCGCCGTAAGAAAAAACAATGAATATTTTTGCTTTAATTGTTGCTTTTTGTGCGGTTGTATTCGGAGTGATAACCGTTTTTAAGCAACAAACTACGTTGTTTTATAAAATCGTCGTATTTTCTGCAAGCTCGTATTTGTTGGCGGTGATCTATCGGGTTCTTTATGCGATGTTAATACCCGTTCCCGCCTTTCACGCAGGGTATTTAACCTATGCAGGCACATTTTTGTTTTTGCTTAGCGGTTTTTTTGCCGAGCCAAAGGCATATTTGAAATGCAAAAAAATATGTTTGAAAGCATTGGCTTGCGTGCCAATGGTGATTATACTTGCGTGGGGTGTATGGAATACGACAAACGGGCATAACATTCTTTCGCAATTATTATTGATTCCTGTTGCACTGACTGCATATTACGCGTTTGTGGGATTGCTTATTCCGTCAAAAGCCGGTGAATATGCCTATGCTATGCGTGTGTATCATATTGTTGTCTTGCTCTTCTGTTTGATGCAGCCTGTTATGTTGGTGTCTATGCTCACTCGTGAACACACGACCTTGCCGATTTTGTTCCATTCGTTGTTGTCGGCGGCTACGGTGATCACCGCTTATTGGGGGTGCAAACGATGGTCTATATGATTTTTATTTGTTTTGCAGTTCCTCTGGCGTTGATGCTTCCGATTATAAAGGGGCCATCGCGTTCGTTGATTTTGTTTATGCTTATCGGTGCTTTTATGGCGGTGAGCGCGTCCGAAATCAACGGCGTGTTGAGCTTGTTGTTTCAGCTGCCTGTTTATGACGTATCCCTGAGAATTGCTCCCGTGACGGAAGAATGTATGAAGGCATTGCCTGTGCTGGCTTTTGCGTTTCTGTTTAGTGATGATAAAAAAATCGTGTTGCCCCTTGCCATGTCGTTGGGAATCGGATTTGCAATTTTGGAAAACACCTACTATTTAATCCATTCTTTTCAACAAATCAATCTGCTGTGGGCGTTGATACGCGGGATTTCTTGCAGCCTTGTTCACGGTTTATGCACCTATCTGGTGGGTTGCGGTATTTTATATGTGCGAAAAGAAAAACGACTGTTTTTTGCAGGAACATTCGGATTGTTAACCGTTGCTATTACCTTTCATGCAATCTATAATTTGCTTATATGGTCAAAATGGAACATTGCGGGTGTGCTTTTGCCGATAGCGATCTATGCCATGATATTGCCGTTTCTATACAGCAAAAAAGTAAAATCGCTTTTGTCCCGTTCGGAATAACATGTTGTATCTACGAGTGGCAGAGCTCCTTCCCCACAAAAAAGCGACAATTTTCACCGGAAGATTGTCGCTTTTTTCAATATTTCACTATTCTCGTTTTTACTTGCACCAAAAGACGAGCACTCAACTTCCGCCTTGATCAAACACCCTAACTCTCCGCCAAAAAGCCTATCCGCAAGGATGGGCTTCTTCTTTTTACTCCTTTTCAATAATACACACTCCAAGTGGCCGTAAAATCGGGGTCGACAACCACCTCGCCTGTCGAATGGAGCTTGTATTCACCCGCCCTTGCGCGCTTGACTGCACTGATATCGGGCGGCAACTGAAACTCCTCACCTGTTGAACGCGTGAGATATATCCCCTCACCATCCACGCGGTCGACTGCACCCCACACTTGTGTTTGTTCCGTACACTCGCCGTCTTTATCGAGATAGATCAAACCTACCAACATCACCTTGCCGACCAACTCTTCAAAGGTGATCGGTCGGGTATCTTCATCACCGCGTCGTTCATAGAAATACAAGCCGTACTTCTCAAAATCCGCAGGAATATCAAAAATCGTTTTGCCGTTTTGGGAAACCCGTTCACACTCACCCGGATGCTCCGCATCAAAGGTGTCCCATGCGGTAACAAGTTGATTGGTTTTGGAAATGCCGAAATCTGCAAAGAACGATTCGTATTTTGCGACATCGGCACAATACACTCGCATCACATTATATCGCTCAAACAGGATCTCCTCATGGCTTTCGTGGCCGCCGAAACCAAACGTATTCATCCCGTCCGCAATCAGCAACGGTCCCACCGCTTCAAGCATCTGCAACGCATGTTCCTCGTCCAGTCCGTCCATAAAATAAACATCCGTGTGAAAGGTGTCAACCACACCGAGTGCGGTTTCGGTTTCGTCCGCTTGGTTTGCAGGAAGCTCGAGAATAAAAAACATGTATTCCTGGTGCTCTTTGATAAACCGCCGCATCATATCCATCACTTTTGACGCATCCACATTCGCATGGATCGCCCGCTCGGATACTTCATATTGTTCAAAAAGTTTCTCAGGATACGGCACCCGACATCCTTGCTTTAATTCCATCACGATATCACCCACCTTTGTTTCAGTATAGCACACGCCATACGTTTGCGCAAGAAAAGAGGTTTCGCGCGAATTTTGCGCGAAACCTCCGGGTCAGGCATCTTCGACCGTTTCCAGATCGGCGGTGACTTCCATCATCAGGCGGGTTGCCAGAATGAACCCATTCCTGAAGGCATCCCGCTCGGTGAGACTCGTCAGCTCATCCTGACAGTTCTTGAATTTGATGAAGGTTTCCTTTTGTTGCTCCGTCAGCATGGCGGTGAGCGTTTCCTCGTTTTTGCACAGCAGTTTCAGAAGCCGATCCATTGGCGATCCCCGCACCACAACCCGATCGCACGGATGGATATTGCCGTAGTACAGATCCTCAATCGTCGTCATCGTCTTCATACCACCTTTTAATAGGAAAGGGCGACTCATCGGAGATCATTCCCCCGATCCAGTCGCCCTCTCTTGTTATTTTATTTGCGGCAATCAACGTGTGCTTGACCAGTAACAGTTCGAGCCATGTCTGCCTGCTATAGCCAGCCGGTCTGCCTTTTGTCAGAAACTCTGCTCCCACCGCGTCCAATACATTATACTTGTCCCCGCGGTATACTTCTTCTACCGTAATCCGTGCCATACCAGCACCTCCTTTGCAGTACAACACAATACCACAGGAGGTATCATAAGTCCAGACAATTATTTTCTTTCTCGAAACACACTGCGATCTTTTATTAAACCGAGTCGTACAAGTCGCGCGGCAACACCATCGATCGTGCGCTTTAGCGCTTTGCAAATATCCCGTCTGGATGCATCAGAAGTATACAAAGCAATCAACAATTCGTCATCTTCTTTTGTCCACTGCTTACCTGTATTCTCTGGCGCAAATTTGCTCTTTGCTTTTGGCAAGTTTTCCAATACTGTATAAAAAGCTCGCACAACCTCTGCTTTGTTACACACATGATTGCTTTCCAACACCTCACCCGTTGTCGGATCAACACCTTCCGCTAACGCGGATATAATCTCTTTTGCTCTAACAAGATCCATAACCTACTCCTATCAAATTTCACAAAGCCCAATCCGCTTCAAATATTCATAGATCCCATCGTAATACGCACGTTGGCGGCTGTGGTCGTCATCGTTGCCCGTAGGAACAAAGATCGCCATGCCTTGACGAGCACGGGTGAGCAACACGCGATATGCATTCTTCAAATACAATCGGCGTTCTTCCGAGCCAACGTTGTTCCAGCGGTTGCCGACAAAATTATAATATTTCCACTCGCCTTGCTCAAAACGATAATCGGCGTCCCACGCGACAACGGAATAATCGAGCTCCAACCCCTGGATATCAAACTCTGTCACGACGTCTTCCAGCATATAACTGGAGCGGACATCATCTTTGCCATTCAAAAACCAATTCGCAACCGAAATCTCGTTTTTTACGAAGATGCCTTCCGGCTTCAACCGCAATGCGCCACTGCTAGCAAGCAGTCCATATCGCGTGGTACCTTGACAACGATCGCGCACCCACGCTTTTGCCTTGTTCAAATCACGCGTAATTACGATCGGATATTTCTCTTTTATGCGTTGATACAACGCCGTCGCTTCGTCTGTGTTCGCATCCAACGTCGCTTTCACAAATGCCGCCAAATCCGGTGTGCGGAACGATCGCACAGACGTTGCAAGATGTAACCTTTCGTGCTCATAGATCGTAAGACCTTCAAGCATGCTTTCCCATTCGCGACCACGGCGATATTCATCATCGTTCAGTTGGGGCGTAATATACACATCCCAATCCGGGAATGAACGCTTTAACGAATCGAACCACTCTGGTAATCCTGCCTCACCGGTATTGATCTCTTGACCACCACCAACGAGACAGATCACCACGGCCCAATCTTGATGACGATCCATTGTGCTAATCAAAAACTCGGGCTCACTATATGGAAACGACGGGACACCCTTTTTCGTTGCCATAAATTTTTCGATCATCTCATGAGTCCACGCACGTTGCGCTTCATCAAAAATCGCCACGCGTTCCGGCGGTACATCATTGTTGCCAACAAACGAATCCCGATATTTATGAATAATCTGAATGAAAGCGGATGTATTTCGCAGAGCAGCCGCTTTGGAAATATGTCCGCCTCGTTGCTTCTCTTGCTCGACTTTATCGCGCGCCAAAGCTTCCTGCAACACCGTAACAAGCGGATAATTTCCCGACAAGAATACAGCGTGTTCGCCCTGTTTGGCATCTGATCGCTGGATAGCAATATTCAAACCAACCAACGTTTTGCCCGCTCCTGGCACACCTGTAACCAAACAGATTGCCTTTCGCCCGTTGGTTTTGCTATGCTCAATGATACGGTTGATTTCATCCGTTGTAACCGTCAAATTTTCGGCGCCTGCATCACTACGGGTGATATCTTGCACATTGTGTCCGCGATACATCGCCTGCGCCGCTTCTACAATCGTCGGCGTTGGCAAATATTCCGAATTCTCCCACGCTTTATAATCAAAGGCGCGCTCCCTATACTGCGCGGTAACCGCCATAATGGTTTGAGCGATATTGCTCGCATGACAGCGAAGGGGCTCGATGATTCGATCGCGTTCTACTATGCGATTAGGATATTGCGGTGCTTTTGTCGACACCATGATCGGCACTAACAATTTGTCATGACTTTCTTTTTGGAAATTGCGCAAATCGAGTGCGTAATCATACACCTGATCGTATGTCGATTGACGGTACTCCGTATCGCCGCATTTAAACTCCAAAAGGAACACAATGTTTTGATACAACAACACCACATCCACGCGCTTTCCTTTGCGCGGAATGGTATACTCGAAAATGACCGTTCCTTCGGAAAACGCACACAGCTGATCCTTGAGAATTTGCACCTCGGTTTCCCATGCATTACTTTGAAGCAGTGTGGTTTCTGCTGAAACATCATTCGAGTGAATAATGCCAAGTATTTCGCTATTCGATTGTTTTAAGAAATCCGCAATCGGCGCGGAATAATAGAGCCGTAAATTTCGCATAGTGTTTTCTCCTATTGAATCTCTTGCTCAAGATTATCAAACAGATCGCTGTCAAAAAATTCACGTATGGATATATCCAACCCATCGCAGATTTTCTTGATCGAGCAAACACCAGGATTTTGGCTTTTTTCATTCAGGATGCTATATACAGTGGAGGGCGACACACCCGAAATGTTCGCCAACATATTGATTGCTATACCACGCTCTTTGCAAAGCGCAACAATTCGCTTTTCAACCGCTTCTTTAATGGTCATAACGCGCACCTCTTTGCGATATATCGTTAATTCCATTATAAGGCAATCTGCGATACATCGTGTGCGATATGTCGCAGATTGTTGAATCGCGTAGGTTATATACATAAAAAATGCACCCGCCTCTGCAGGTGCATTTTCAGTTTCTATTCAATTCTTTCCGCAATACACTCTTATCGCATCGTGCATGAAGGCGGCGGTGCCGGGGGCGTGACGGTCGATGTTTTGGAGGAAGCAGCGTATATCCTAAACCATCTTACGAATATACATCCTCTTCGTAAACGCATACCTCATAACATACGCCTCGCACGCTATGACCATCATTTATAGAGCGATGTCGATAATAATGAGGAATGACCTGGGCAACACGAAAATCGGTTTCTTTTAATTCATTGGTTATTTCACTTGCAATATCTATTTTTGTGCCAAGCCCAAAAATATACAACGTTTCTGTTCCTAGGGACAATGATTTGCTCATGTGTTTCAAATATGGACGAAGCCCACTTTGCCTGTATGTCTTGGTTTTGGCTGTTAAAAAAACGTGTATTTTAAAATATTCACGGTTGAATTGAAATTCTTCACGATCGCTAACAATACCCATCGCAATTCTGTACAAATATGTCAGCAATTCTTTAGATTCAGCTATCAACAACGGATCCGGCATATCTGGATAAAGACGGCGAGATGCTTTTGCATATTCATTGAGTAGAATATTAATAAACATTCCATTCTTATCTATGATCTTCAACTGTTCTAAAATTTCCTTTGATTCCGGGTCGTTTTCAATAACCGGAAGAAGGATATTTTCATCAAAATAATCAAGTGCTGCTTCATCGCCGTTTAAAACAAGTAACCGGCTAACCGATAACTTCGACACTTCCAGTATTTTGGGATCTATATATTTTTTAGCTTTTGGCAAAAGTGCTTGGCCAACATAAGCATTTACTGCCGTCACATAGTTCTTGTGCGGGTTGGGATTTTGAGACATTCGTATTATAACTTGATTGTTTTTAATAAAAGTTTCAGGCGTCTCGGCTTTTACCCAATCAATTTTAAGATCAGAAACCATCACATTTTGCCCCATCGAGCGAAAAGCTTTTGATGATTTTAATACTCTTCCTCTAATAGAATTGGAAATAGCACCTTTTCTCGCAGATCTTGATACAGTAGAAAATCCTTTTTGAATAAACGAAACCAAAAGAATAATCTTATCTACATGTATAATACAGATAGCAAAAACTATGATCGCTACAATAACTGGAACGCCAATGTTCAATAATACTGCTATTTCCTTAATATCTTCAGCCTTCATAACTCTCCCCTGCCTCTACCATGAAATTTAAACACATAGGTGAATCGCACGAAAATGCAATTTCTCCATGCACGGGAAGTATTGCACCTAAATTTTCATATGTGATTTTCGCTTTGCAAAAAGTGCATAAGCACAATCCACTATTGATTTTATCGCTAACACCTAAAGACTCAAGCAAAGATAACAAATCATCATCGTGAACCGCTTGTAACATATTATCTTTCAAAATAGAATACCTCCGAAAATGTTTTTTCGACATTATACCACATCTCCTATCAATATTCAATATTTCATTAATATATCAAACATCCATTATTATATACTTTTATAAAAGAATAACCCGCAGCACAGCATCGAACGTATGTTCTTTATTGTACTGCGGGTTATTCTTTTTTGTCAAGTCTAAAACTTGCTTTACAACTAGAGGTGTCGCATTTTTGCGACACCTCTAGAGGATGGGGTGTTCACTTCTTTTGGCAATACACTCTTATCGCATCGTGCATGAAGGCGGCGGTGCCGGGGGCGTGGCGGTCGATGTTTTCGGTAAAGCGGTCGTCGGCGATGTACATTTCGGCGAGGCCTGCTAAGATCTCGTCGGTGCAGGTGTAGAAGTTATCGGTGATGTATGCCTGCCACGCTTTGACGAGTGCCTGTGCTTCGGTGCTGTCGGGGGAATAGCCATCCTTCATACAAGCGGCGAATTGCGCCATCAGAGCGTTCATACCATCGGTCGCCGCTTGCCACTGGTCGGCGGAATAGGATGCGGTTTTCGCCTGATGTTCCTTGTACGCATCGGTATTGCCCCAGCGTTCCTTTACCTCTGCCGCGTAAATGTTGTTCATACGCTTTCCTCCTTTTTTCGGTACCATTCCGCCGAACGATACGCTTCGGGAATGGTTTGTTCCATCGGGTTGTCATAGCCCAATGCTTCCAACTCATCAAACCAGCGTTCTCGTTTACTGTCCGGCAATTTCGCACCGCACCATGGGCAATGTGCAATGACGATATAGGACGGTGCAACCTCTTCCAAGGTATCTTTAATCGGAATGCCGTATTCATCAAAAACACAATCATAATAGACAACTTTATCCCCGACATCACCGTTGTCGAATCGTTGTTGCTCTTTTAAGCAATACACATTACGCCGCATACCCTCACAACATATATCCATAAAACACATCCTTTTCCGATCGTTCACTTGTCATCAAACATTATATACTCGGTTCGGTGAAGACTGATGTTCCCTGCACGGCTAACTGCGTCTTTACCTCATCATAGGTCAGCGTTACCGTAACCTTTTGATCTTCATCATCTCTTCCCGTCAAGACGATCTCATCGTTCCCGACAGCCAATGCATCATCATACATACCGCTCACATCGCACAAATTCAAAAAGCGTTTGCTTTGATGATCGTATGCCACCGACCAATACGGCCATGCCCAGTAGCATCCGCTGAAGAGGATCAGATCGTGAAACATCACGGCATCCACCATGATAAACGATTCCTGTCCCTCGGTGACTTCACTCGGGAAATAATCATAGACTTCTTCCAGCGTCTCCGCATCCAAAAAGCGTAAAGCCGTATAAGGTTTTGCGGAAACACAGAACTGTTTTACCATCGATCACAAGCGGATAAACCATTCGTTTCCAATCGTGAACATCGACACATTCACATTGGTACACAGCATCCCCTTTTTCCATTGTCACACGCGCCTTCTGTCGGCGTTCATTTCTTTCAAAATTCTCATAAAGCCACACCTCTACCGTGATGAGAACACCGCAAATCTCCTGCGTAAACCGTTCACAAAAGGAAAAATCAAACCCTTTTTGATAATCCTCTATGTACTTCTTAAGCATATACGCTCACCTCTTATTCCTTTCAGTCTATCACCAAAAGCCATGTTTTTCAAGGTCGTCGGTTCGCTTCAACAAGGCGCCCTGAGAAGACGCCTATATGACATTCCTACTGTCTGTCTCATCTTCCGCCAAGGCGTCTGATAACGGCATCGGCGGTATAGGATGTCACGCCGTAGGTGTTGATGATCGTATCGACACAAGACTTATAGGTATCGCCGAAAAAGGCGGTGTGGTAGCTGACAAATACCACAGGTGTGCCGAACCGCATCCAGCCACCCATCATATTGCGCGCCATCGGGCCGCACAGCTTTGCCGTGTTCAGTCCGTAGCCCGTCGCCTCCAAAACGGAACAGAGAATGGCGTCATATTTTCCGCTTTTGGCGATATCGATCAGCTGTCCCGCCCCGGGATCACGGAACTCGTCCACCCTGCCGACGATGTCCGACAGCTTCACGGTCAATTCGTTTGCGACGGCGAGATCGTTGATCCACGGGCTGTGCAGGATGACGTGCGCTATGTTCGTGTCCGCCTCCATCACAAGCGGCAACGTTCCCGCACGGTTGCGGCATACCGTCACCGCTTTGTCGGTCATCGCTTCTGCAACCTCCTCGGCCGCCTCACGGTCAAACGTCACTGTGTCTCCCGTCGGATAGTTTTCAAAATACGCATACGCAAAACAGCGCATACGGTACGCCCTGTCTCTGAGTGTATCCATGCTGAGTCGTCCTTCGGCGATGCACCGCTTCATTTCGCGGCGGTATTCCTCGCCGTCGTGAATGAACAGCAGGCAATCGCCGCCCGCCTCCAGGAACGCGGCGCAGGCGCGGTACAGATTCATATACCCGCAAAACCCGTTCATGTTCACTGCATCCGACACGATGATGCCTTCAAAGCCCAGTTTTTCCCGCAACAGTCCCGTTAATAGATTTTTTGACACGGTCGCAGGCGGATACAATCCCGTCGCCTCATCCACCGCATCATACGCGGGAAGCGCAATATGTCCCGGCATGATCGCCATCGCGCCTTCTTCGATCAACGTGGCATACACCCTGCCGAAGGTGTTGTCCCACTCTTCTTTCGACAGCGGGTTTTCGGGTGTGGTGACATGCTGGTCATTGGCGCCGTATCCGTCGCCGGGAAAATGCTTGAGCGTCGCGATCAATCCGTTATCCTGCAATCCTCTCATATACGCGCCGCCGTATCGGATCACGGTGTCGGGATCGGCCCCCGCCGTGCGCAGTCCGACGATGGGATTGTCACTGTTGCCGACAATGTCCACACATGGGCCGAATGCCCAGTGATATCCCGCGCGCCGTGCCTCTTTGGCGGCAATTTCGCCCATTCTGTAAGCCGCCGTTTCGTCTCCTGCCACAGCTGCCGCCCTCATGGACGGAAAACTGACAGCATCCGTGATCGTACAACCCGCGCCGTATTCCATATCCGACACGATCAGTGCGCGACGTTGCCGACTGTCGTTGATACCTTTGGCTCTCGCTTTCGCCTTTTCGGCAGTGGTCGGATAGATCAGTGCCGCCGTCGTGTTGCGCGGCGAACCGCTGTCCGGCGGCACATCGGGACAGATGACTGCGCATAGCAACGCGTCCACATCCATCTGTTCAACCTCGCGGCGTATATGGGGATAGTCCCTGACAGAATATTTCATCGGATCCACTCCTTCTCCTTGCATTATACCGCGAGCGACAGCATCGTGCAAGGGACAAAAAATGCCGAAACCGGCATTCTCTCTCTCCGGGAACAAGAAAGAGTCCGATTTCGGCATTTTGGTGAAGATCACCTGCTCACTTTTCACTCAGCAGGTGAATGTATTATGAAAGATCAGAAACCGCTCACACGGAACGCCACAAGTTCGGTAGCGGAGCGATCGGCACGTTCATCGGTCATAACGGTCAGAACGCTTCCGTCATCGAGCATCGCCGACGAGCAGAACCACGGATAATTCGTTTCAAACAGATCGCCGTCTTCCACCTCGCCGACCCAATTGCCGTCCGCATCCCACAGCACGATGGTACGCATATTGCCGTCAAAGCCGAGGAAGCCGTTCGCTGTCTCGGTGATATAGGTAATGCTGCCCAGACCTTCGCCGTCCTCGTCGCACAGCGTCATCTGCAGGTTGCCGTCGGTGTCATACACGAACACCTTGTGACCGCTCTCATCCACCGCAGAGCCGCAGACATAAATGTGGTTTTCAGACACGCTCATATGCATGATCGAGTCAAGCTCTGCAAAAGACAAATCCACTGCCGTATAGCTGTCGCCGGAGAAGGTCACCTTTTGGCAGTCGCTCTCACTGAAATAGTTGACGCCCCATTTGCCCGAAGGATGCATCACCACGTCGTCGAGTTCCGTATAAGTGGCGGTCACATAGCCGTCCTTGAGAACGATCAGGTCGTTCATGAAACCGCTCAGCCACACCGCACCGTCATTGGTAGCGGTAATGACGCTGTAACCCTCCGCAGGGAGTTCGGCGCTGTCGAGATACGTCAGCGTATCGCCGTCGTAGGTATATGTTTTGAGCCCGTCATCTTCCAGCAAGAACAGGGTGTTGCCGACCATCGCCACATAGTGGTCAAAAATCTCTGTCGTGGAGATGTATTCATCAAACGGGATCCACTCGGCATTCAGCGTCAAACCGCCCGCCGTCGCACTGTGATCTTCTGCGGAGAAGGGTTCTCCCTCCCATTCCCACGGACCGTCGACATTGCCGACATCTTCCAATGTGAACGTCAGACCTGCCAGCAGATCGGTAATGCGGCTGTCGGTGACATCTTCCGCATACACACTCACATCCAGTGTGACATTGGCACCTTCAACGCGGTTGAAATAGCGAAGGGTCGTTTCGCCCCAGCCCTCCGCCTCATACTTCAGGCAATCAACGCCGCCGATCTTGTGGAATTCATACGCATTCTCTTCCGCGTATTGATATTGATCGAAGCCATAATACACCAGATCACTGCGGAAGTCATAGGCATCCTCAACAGAAGCGGCAATATCCACGCTGATGAGATAGTATTCCGGGTCTTCCGGATCGGGAATTTCAAACGAAGCATAGCAATAATCTTCGTCGCTCATTCGATCCTCTTCCATCTCGGTCCACACCGTTTCGTCATACGACAGCGTCCACAGCGGCGTCGTGATATCCGCGTCACCGCTGACATTGGATGCAGGAGGGGTATCTTGCTGATTCGGTTTTTCTGCGGGAGGCGTCGGCTCCTCGCCGCACGCCGCAAAGGTCATCAGCATGGCAACAGCCAGCAACAAAGCCACCATCTTTTTCATCATGATTCCTTCTTTCTTCGTTGTCGACCGCATATCGGTCTACTACCATCCTACACCTTTTTTACGCATTTGTCCCCACACCGCCCGCCGAAAAGGGTGGGAAATACGGTGTTTTTCGGAAGAAAGGGTGGGAAAAAGAGTGGGTATCGCCAAACGATGCTTCTCTTCGCGTGTATATCCTCCCGTCACGACTTCGTCGTGCCACCCTCCTTTAAAGGAGGGCATTTTTCTTTGCTGCGTCTTTTTCCTCTTTCTCAAATGGTCTATATGACTCATCGGCATACCAATCATAACCACCACGGAAGAGGTGGTTTGCTCTGCTCTTATAAGCGCGCCGAACGATTTGCCAACCGCGCGTATTGCACGGCAACCTGTAAACCGGCAACAAGGCTCCCCTCAAAGGAAAGCTGTCGAGCCGCAGGCGAGACGGATGAGGTGTAGGATGCGTCAGCGTCCGATATGAAATCCCACACACACTCAACGCCGCCTTCGGCGGCTACACCTCATCCGTCATTTGCTTCGCAAATGCCACCTTCCCCTCAAGGGAAAGGCTTTTCTCGCCAAAGCGTTCTTCGTCCCTCGGCATAGCCGAGGGAGCTAGACCTAAAGGCACAAAAAAACGCCGCGGGCTTTTCACAGCGCCGCGGCGTTTTCTCCTTATGAATGATCCGCATCAACGGATAAGCGATTATCAGTCGCCCCAGTCATCATCGACGATACCGCCGCCGGGGGTTTCCTCGGTAACCCAGGAAACCGAGATGACATCCTCCACATCGAAATAACGGATATCCATTTCAGGAGACTCATATGCAATTTTCTTCATAGTTTCTCATCTCACTTTCTATCTGATTATCCGTTATCACGCTGCTGCAGACGAAGTCGACTCTTTGAGGCTTTCGCTGACAACAACGTCACTGTAAGCGACCTTGATGTCGTTGCCGTCCTTGTAGATGACATAGCCGCGCATGTAGTAGGTCGCCGCCTTGTCACCCTTGACAGTGGCCATCAGGTAATACATTCTTGCTTCCGTAAGCGCGCTCATATCCTGCATGGCAAGACGCACGTTCGAAGTATCCACCGTCTGATAGCTGCCTACCGGGATAGTGTCATCGGTTATCGTTTTCTCGTCGATCTGCATGTTCTCGCCGAGAGCTTTCGGATCAATTACGACATTGCCTTTGTCGTCATAGATCAGATTGCCTGCATCATCCCTCGCGCCGGCGATGTTGTACAGAGTCGAACCCTTCTTGGTGTACAGCGTACCGCAAGCGAGGACATTTTCGTAATCAAAGTCCTCTGCAACCGTAAAGTGCGTATAGAACTTCATTTGGCGGTTGGCAACATAGGTGCTGGGATAGGTCTGGACAAACACCTTCTTGGTGGGTGTCTTCGCAGGCGTGGTGTATTGCAGCGTGCAATCCGCAACAGCATTGAAGGCAACCAACTCGTTGGTGCTGAGAACATGGTCGACGTTGGCGTTGGCATTTTCATCCAGATTGACGTTGGTGACGTTGTCATACTCACTGTTCAGACGCCACACATAGCCCTTACCGCGATACGTGCTCATGGGCACCGCGAACAGCGCCGCATTGCGCGGAACACCTTCGTACTTCATCACACCGCCGCCCAGATCCGTTTCGGTCGCGCCGGTGCAGCCGACGTGAGCTTGAACATCGCCGTCCACGCGCGTCCACAGGGTCGCGTTTTGGAGCGTGATGGTCACGGTGGGGAGCTCCAGATTCAACGTGGGATCCTGGTTCTCAGGCACCGTCATATCGGGCAGGAAGAGGGCGTTCTCCGTCAACCAGATGGTCGCACCCAGGTTGTAGGTCTTGCCGGTTTCAGTGACCTTGCCGGTCGCCGCGTCATAGGTAACCATCTTCCAGCCGTAGATTCTCTCAATACCGTCGGAGGTTTTGATTCTCGAAACCGCGGGCAACGTCATCTTGAAGCCGCGTTTCCAGCTGGTATCACGGGTGAACCAGGTTTGCGTGTTCTTCAGTGCGGCTTCGTCGACGAAGAACTGTGCCGTCACAAGAGCATTCTGTGCCGTCACATCGTCCTTGTACTTATCTTCGGCCTCCCAGGTTGCCTCGAAGTAGTCAACCTTGGCGATGTTCTTGATGTGATAGGTACGAAGATCATGATTCTGCAAGGGCACGGATTCCGCTCCGTGCGCACTTCTCAGCACCCAGCCGGTGAACACATAGCCGGGCTTCACAGGCTCGATCATATCCGGGCCGTCAACAGGCCAGGTGTAGAAGAAGTTCAGCGGGGACTCGGTGATGTAGTAGTTGTCGACGTTAACGAGTGCGCCGTTCTTGATGTCATCCGAAGAACCTTCATAGTACATCGCACCGCCGTCGGTGTCGTAGTAGGTGGTGTAGGTTCTCGGACGGATACCGGATCTCAGAAGCACGCGGTTATCAACGGCGTAACGCTTGGTCAGACCGCCGACGACTTCGTTGCTTGCGTCCTTCTTCATGACGTTCAGGGCATTTGTGCCGTCGCCGACATACCAGCGACCGAGCGACCATCTCATGTCTTTCGCCGTACCGTCAGCATAGCCGGTCACATTGCCGTCCGCATCCACGATCGGCGCAACATACTTGTAGTAATCAAGAATGTCGGTGTCGGGGTTTTCCTGCTGCACACCGTCGACAATCTCCGGGAAGTGGTTCTCATAGAACCACACCGCTTCGGTCATGGTGATGCCTTCCTCGGTCTTCAGCCACAGCTTTTCGGCGGCCTCCGCGTCGGCTTTGGTTGCGGCCATGCTGTTGTAATCCGTAATGTCGGACTCCTTGAAGCCTTGGCCGGTGGAGAACATGGCATCATCGAGAAGGTCGCCGCGTTCCACAACAACGGGGTTGTTACGCTTCTGATTGCGGTTGCTGGTTACCGCACCCGTGATCTGACCGGTCGGGTTGTCGAGGGTCGGGAAACGAGCAGAATAACGAGTGCCGGTGTTGTCCATCAGATAGTAGAACTGGTGCTCTTCCATCTCGAAGATGGGCTGCATGTTGTCAGCAATCGGGGTGTTAGAGAGATAAATATAGTTGATATAGAACTCAGCAGGTTTATCGGTGGAGTTCTTGAGGTTAAAAACGATCTGTTCAATGGTTGTTTCCGAAGGAACGGTCGCTGTTGTCGCATCGGCGTCTTTATAATTCAGGCAACCACTTCTAGCCTTTTCCTGAGAATAGACTTCCCACAGGTCAACCGCACCGTTGGCAGAAACCTTGTAAGATGCTTCGGGCTCCCAGTCCGTGCCGGTCTTCGCAGTATCACAAAGGCTACACATACACCAATCCGACTTGGTATTATTTTCTCGCACGCCTTTCTTACCGCTACCCGTCGATGCTGAGGTATTGCCATCACTCCACGCATGCGAATCATAGGTTGTGTGATATTGCCATGTGTCATCAACTTCAACGAAACCTGCAGTGGAGTTTTGCCATCCGGATTTCAGAACCATCTGAATGCCGTTTTCTTTGCCATTAACGGTCTCTTCATCCTGCACCGCCAAACCGCTCTCGTCACGCATGGAGTAGGAATAATAAAGGTAGCGATAATTCTGAATATTAAATGCGAGCTCAGAGTTAAGCGCAATCTGACCGTTTTTGTTAGGATCAACCCACACACGCAGGTGACCAAGCGACGTGCGATACTGATAAATGCCCTCCTGATCACCGGTGATAACGACATTTGTATCCTTATTTTCGCCCTCTACATACTGAGCATTGTTCACGGAACCGTCAGAGTAGTAGAACAAAACTTTATTTGCACCATCAACAGTGGTGTCTTTGCGGACATAGCCATGCCATCCACGTTTACCTTCGGGGTTGATAGTCATTGTTCTACCATCCGTCGAATACTCCTGGTTGTAATAAAATACGTCGTTAAGAACATTAAAGCTATCATTCAGGAAACCGGTACGCACCGTCTTTTTGTACTGATGAATGTTGTATTCATACGGGGTATCGGAGATGTTGCCATCCTTAGTCAAGTTCGGATACGGATTCTTGCAACCGGACGTTTTAGAGAAGCTGATTTCCGAGATGGCAATCTTGCCACCTGTGAGGCAGTGCGGTTCAATAAACATTCCGCCGATTGTCATGTCCTTTGCAAAGCTAGCACAATCCGACAACTTGATCGACAAGCTATACGATCCCGCTTTCAAGCTTCCGGTGTGTCCGTCAGGCGCCGTTGCCGCATAATTCGACGTGCCGATTTGCGTTTTACAATCGCTCGACGTGCCGCCCCAGTTCTGGCTCACTTTTGACGTATACCACGAAATAAGGAAAGGGCACTCCGCAACAAGTTTAATATTCAGGTAATTATATCCGCTAATATCCTTGTTGATTGAAATAGCCGTGCCAGAGCTCTCTTCCTTCGTGCCAGCATAATCCTTTTTGATAAGAAGCGTTCCGTCCGAACGTACTTCTGTTGCAACTTGAGCACCCGTACCTGCATTCACGTTACTCTTCGGTGTGCAGGACGTCAGAACGTTGAGGTCATCGTTGGTATAACTCGTGTAGTCAGCGATATCACTGTACTTGTTCTGATCGAGGTAAGGTTCCTTCTCATATTGCAGTTCCAAACGACGAATAGTGGTGGAGTGTTCATTACCGGTATTGTCCCATGTCGAGAGACCCACACCGACAATCTTGATACGTCCGATGTGAGAGTACTCCTTAATAAGATCATCCAGACGAACGTATCCCGTCACTGTGCCGCCGGCTTTAGGAACATTGCGGCTCGCGTTATCAACAGAATTACCGTCTTGACCGGAATGTGTAACTTCTTCCGCGGGGTTGTTCGGCGCAGTGAAGTAATCCTTCGCAGGCACACTCTTCACCAGTTTATTTGTGGCGCAGTCAATGTAGAAAACCTGCACATCGCTGTTCTGGACGCCTTTCGAATGATCGTTAGGATCAAGATACTCCGGCAAAGCTACATACAATGCAATAACAGCGCTAGCGTGCGTGGTTTCCATATCGTAATAAAGGACAGGGTAGGTGTTCGAGGTGCTACCGAGTCTTGCGGTAAGCGGATTCGACAACACACGAGATACCGCAACAGCAGCATTCGCTTTTTTACCGTTGGTAAAGGTCACAGGTCTCGTGGTAAATATTGTGCCGTTTGCAATCTTTGAACGGAAGTTGGTTTCAGCATTTTTCTTCCAATCCTCATTGTTCGCAATACCGGTGCCGCTGTGCGTTTTCAGTTCCAAATCAGCATTCCAGCCACGCGGCCAATACATCTCGGTGTTGTAAACGCCATTGTACATTTTTGTCTCATCAATCTGTTTATTTGCTTCATCGGCCGTAATCGTACCGTTTACAAGCTTATTATAAACACCACTCAGAGCGTCCGGATTTGCCAACGGTCCGTCTTCGGGCATTGCATCAAATACCGACCATTCCGGGAACGTAGTACCGGTAGGCCATGCACCAAGAATGGCCGCACTGTTTACGTTAGCTGCATAGCGTCCCTGATTAGCATACATCGGAATAGACGTGTATTTGTACTGAACATTGTTGGTCGAATCCTTGATGGCTTCGCCGGCATAATCCGACGTGTGATAATACTGCACAAGGGTGTGCGCCGTAGGTTTCCTATTATGGTAATAATAGTTTGCTCCGGTATTGGCTTTATCTTCGGCTTCACTACCATCTGCAAGAAGGAAGTTGCCAAATCCGCCCATGTTGGAATATGTCCACTTGTCCTGCATGGCTTCATAAAGCACTTGCTTCCAACTTCTGTTTAAAGTGTTTTTGAAATACGCCGTAAACGCATCATAGTAAGGGAACGACCAGCTGAGTACGGTGCCCGTGCGATAATCTGCTTGCGCAGCTGTATATGTTCCATTGTAGCAAAGGCAAGTCCAACCGAAATGATTATCACTCGCCCACGACTCTACTTCATTTACTGTATGTCCGTCGTATGTTGACGGTACGTTACCGTCTTCTTTCATAACACCAACAGCACCCCAAACGGAAGCCGTGCTACTGGTTCCGATCTGGACCGTTGCATAGACAACGAAGCTACCACCGGCGCTGTCACGATAGCCAAGAGTTTCACTGCCTGCGCTCGGCTCAGCATGAATCGCGCGGTATTTCTTGTTGTTCTTATATTCATCCGCCATTTTTGCGGTTCTATCAAACCACGACTGACCGAATATGACAACTTCGTCGTCGTTGATCAGGTTGCCGATCGTATAGTCAGAAAAGCGGAGGTAAGGACCGTAGGCCGCAGGCTTGGCAGTAATATTGACACCACTTTGGGAAACCACATCGCCGGTCTTATTCGTTTCGCCTTTGATAACGTTATCGTTAACAACAGGGTTCACACCCGAACCGCCGTCGAACGCATTGACGACTTCACCTTCGGTATCCTGCATGTTCAGACCCGCGGAGTTACCCGAGCAACGAGCACCGGTGATGGTCAATTTCATGCCCTTCGGGACACAAACGGTCATGTTGGAAACATAAACATAACCAACCATCTCCTTAGGATAGGTGGCGTTAGCCGTGGTGATGGTTTCGTCATACATATAAGGAGAACGGACCAAGTCGTACCAAGTCTCCTGAGTACCGTCGTAAACAGTCGAATTACCGAGCGTTCTGTCGACGGTCGCCGATTCATACCAATAACGCGGCTCCGCGAGGTATACACCGTTACCAAGCACCGCGAGCATACCGTCATTTGCAAAGCGACAACCATAGTTAAGCGGATCGGAGAGCGACGTATCGTACCAATAAGAACGGCTGGATCCCGCTGCACCGTTTTTACAACCCCACAGCATGATGGTGGGAGTCGCCACGGCACCGTTACCTTTCTTGACCGCGTCAGATTGGTTCTCAACAGCTTTACCGGTCGCATCGACCCACTGCGTCACGTTCACCGTCATGGAAAACTTACGGGCATCGGACAGCGAGTTGATATACTTGCGGACCGGGATTTTGACAGTGACATAGTCAATATCTTCGTATTTGGGATTGTTGTTTTTGAAGGTCTCACGACTTTCCAGCGGATTCTCCTCCAGAGCCTCAGCAACCTCGTCTTCCAAATACGCCCAATATCCCTTTGCGTCATTGGGGTAGGACTTACCATTGAGGTTTCCTGCATTTTTCAAGAACCAATTCCAGTCATTGTAATAGCCATCAAAGAATGTCAACAACGACTTCAAGTAACTTTCGTAATTTATATAATACGGGGTTCCATCATCCAAATTAGTCTCTACCACAAAATCTGTTCTCTGCAAACGAGCGGCAGAAGCGAGTCCATGAAGATAAGTCGTATACTTATCGATATACTCATTATAAGATTTGGCAGTACTGTAACCGTTTGCAGCAGCGTATTCTTTTTCGGTAAGAACCGTCTCCTTGTTAATGAGTTTATCATAATGTGCATCGCCGCGCATAATCTTGGCGTATTTTTGCAGATAGAGCATATACTGCACATCAAGTTCATTGTCGTAATAGACCGTCTTGCCGTTGGCACCGGTAGTGTCGACAGTAATCACTTGAGGATTCTCGGGAGTGTCGGTAACGGTAACTGTTGCACCGTTTTCCCAACCCTCGGTAATCACGTTATCAGCGGACTCCACCATGCCCGCACTCACTTGAGGCGTGAAAACATCTTCACAAGCAGGGGCAAAGTAGAGATAGTTGATACGGCCGGCAGTTTTAACACTCTCGTCAACATCCTTCATGTCAATGCGCACTTTTGCCACATCATATTTCACGCCGGTATAGTTATGGGAATAAATTACGTCAAGGATATGTGTGAAGTCGATACATCCCGTGAGAGCGCCGGTAACATAGCCGCTGAGATCTTCAGTGTCAGGAACGACATAATTGCCACCCTCTTTGAGCGTACCGTCAGCGTTCACCGGATCACTCACAATAACAGAAGGCGTCATAGACCATTTCATGCTTTCGTTAGCGACACCGGGGTGCGGATTGCTGTCAGTCACAGTATACCATTTATAATCATACACATAGCTACCATCAGCATTCTTCTTGTAAATCGTTTGATTAGAAGTCAACCGTACATTGACAGACTTGTTGCTGATCGTAATGGATTGCAGACTGAGCTCGTCAATCTGCGACTGGGATGTAATCTTATAAATATTGCCGTTATCATCAAACCAATCGCCAATCTTAAGGCTCTTATAGTAGTCGGGAGCCATTCCGCTTTTTGTATTGTTCAAATCAACAAGTTCATCACTATCGAAACGACGATAAACGGTCACCACGCCGGGTTCTCCAGTGTTATAATTACAGGTAACCGTGTCATCAATTACAGGAGTACCAATAAGCAACGAAATTGCCATCTTGGTGTCATGCGTCTGCTCGTTGGAGAAGTAGAGATAGGGTGTCTTCGTCAGGAAAAGTTCACGATTGACAGGTGTGAACTCGACAGACGCCGTATTCTTGTCCATCGTCAGGCCCCACTTCGCCTGCATATCGTCATAGCGATTGTAGGTGTAAGCAGCCAAGTCGTTTTTCGCTGTGACATTAGCAGTACGATTGGTGTAATCATATTTGCCATCAACTTTCTTGCCGACATAAGGAATTTCAGAACTGATAACACCTTCGACGGAGACAGCATCTTCCGTCGTTATGCTTCCTCTGGCGCCATCATTGAAATCAAACTTGAGAACAGAATCGCCCCACAGGGTCTCGTCGATCAGGTTCATGTCGGGGAAGGTATAGGTCCAGTGGGTCTTACCGTCTTCGCCGACCTCCTGACCGAAGTGCGTCGTATTCACGACGGAGGTGTTCGCAGACCACGCAGAAAGCGCAAAGGTCGGCATAGCCGGCGCACCGTAGTAGATCTCATCGAGGTTGATCCACGCGTCGCCGCCGATGAGGAACGGGTCGAGAGCATTGTTTGTGCCGCTCGGCTCATAGGCAGAAATAGAGCTGTCAACCTTGCCGTCGGTGTGATCGACACCGGTCATGTGATCGCCCAGAGCATAATACTCCTTGCCAAGCGTCGCCTGAGAAGCGCGCAACTCGAAGCCGTCCAGTTCCTCCTCTCCTGCAGTCGTCGTACCGCTGACAGCGGACGCAAAGACGGGCAGCGCAGAGAACGGCACCGATGTGAGGATCATCATCAGTGTCAGAACAAGCGCCAAAGCCCTTGTGATATGACGTTTCATATCCATTGCCCCTTTCTTATAATAGAAATAAAAGGTGTATAAGTAACAGTTTCAAGCCGATTCGTCACGTCGGCCGCCGCTTTTTGCGGATACATGCCCACAATAAACAGCATACTATCCTATTCTCTAAAATTATAGCATACTCACCGTTTAATTTGTAAACAATTTATGAACAAATGCGGTTTTTGGTTACAATTTCGGCATTTTTGTGTGATTGAATAAATTGCGGCAAAAAGGGGGGCGTCGTTTGGTGAAATGCACAATATGCACGTTGACAAATCATCGTAACAGCGCGGATTTTGGGGGATTTGCGGGACAGAAGGGGCGCAGGCTCGGCAGAGCTGTCGAACGTATGCGAGAGCGAGGGAGTAAGGCTCCCTCTCCGAGGGAGCTGGATTTTTGCGAAGCAAAAAGACTGAGGGAGTTCACACGAAACTCCCCACAGCGCACACAACCGCAAGTTTGCTGTTAAAACTCCTCCCGTCACGACTTCGTCGTGCCACCCTCCTCAAAGAGGAGGGCTTGTCTCAGGCGATTTTGACAGATATACAATTCAGCAGTATAATGAAACAAGAAAGGGCGTGTAAATATGTCATTGCCGTATAATCACAAGAATGTGAACTTTGCAAAAAAACTGAGAAAGAGTGCCACACCGCAAGAGAATCATTTGTGGTATGATTTTCTTGCGCACTATCCGATTAGGTTTCAACGTTAGAAGCCCATCGGTGAGTTCATTGCCGATTTTTATTGTCATAAAGCAAAACTAGTGATTGAGATAGACGGCTCTCAACATTTCTCGTCAATCGGTTTGCAACATGACAAATACAGAACCGAGCAACTGGAAGGGTATGATTTAAAGGTGATTCGATTTACTAACACTCAAATCAACAAGGAATTCAGAGAAGTATGCGAATATATCGACTATGTTGTCAAGGGCTCCCTCTTCGAGGGAGGTTGACAGGCTCCCTCTCCGAGGGAGGTTGACAGGCTCCCTCTCCGAGGGAGCTGGATTTTTGCGAAGCAAAAAGACTGAGGGAGTTCACACGAAACTCCCCACAGCGCAC
>JAZUOG010000047.1:0-84416 GCA_045604545.1 Acutalibacteraceae bacterium
GGGTCATGTAGACCACCCGCCGTAAGATTTCGGAAAATGTTGCGGCAATGCTCCGACAACGTAGGGGCGGCAAAAAGGGGCATTGTCCCGAAGGGACAAGAGAGGTCGCCCCGGGGCGCCTGCCGCCCGTCGGATTTCGCACCAACCTGTCATTGCGAGGAGCGCAACGCGCGACGTGGCAATCTTTTGAAAGATTCCTCGCTTGCGCTTCGGAATGACAAGGGCAAGAAGATTCTTGCGCTCTGTGCTCAGAATGACAGGAGAAAGCGAAGTTTGCACAATGTCATGGCGACCGTTGCCTCCCTTGCCTAAAGGGAGGTGGCACGAGCGTATGCGAGTGACGGAGGGATTCTTTTTCCAAAAAACCTGCGGAAACCGATATCCCCCCGACGGCGAAGCCGCCGTCGACCCCCTTTAGGCAAGGGGGTCATGAAGACCGCCCGCCGCAGGATTGGCATATTGTCACGGCTACGCACCAACCTGTCATTGCGAGGAGCGCGACGCGCGACGTGGCAATCTTTGCGGAAAGATTCTTGCGCTCTCCGCTCAGAATGACAGAGGACGGGTCTCCCGTCCCGCCCCCTTGCACACCATCACATGAAGGATACCTGTATTATGAATCTGCGCATTTACGGCGGGGTCTCCCGCTATGAACCCGAAAACATCTGCCGTCTGTTTTTGCCTCACGAAGCGGTCACGCTGTGCGATGAGGTGACAACCGACGGCGGCATCTATATTGAAGGCGGTGTCGAGGGCGATACCGCCTCGGCGCGCGTGGTGCTGGACACCTTCGACCGCACACTGACTGCTCCCGTTGCGGACAACGACCCGCTTCTTTCGCTGTGGGGCAAGCCCGCGGAATTCACCGTATCGAAGCTGCTTTACACACTCTTTTGCGAGCTGTTTTCCACCTCTCAGCCGTGGGGTATGCTGACGGGAGTGCGCCCCGTCAAACTGCTTCGCCGCCTGACAGCGGCGGTGGGCGAAGAGGCGGCAACCGCCTATTTCCGCGATACCCTGCTTGTCAGCGACCAAAAAATCGCGCTGGCCGCCGCCACTCTCCACGCAGAAAACGCGGTGCTCCGTCTTTCCGCGCCGCAATCCTGCAGTGTGTACATCTCCATTCCGTTTTGTCCCTCACGCTGTGCTTACTGCTCCTTTGTGTCCCACACCACCGAGCGGTCGCAATATCTCATTCCCGCCTATGTCAACCTGCTGTGCCGCGAAATCGACGAAACGGGACGGCTGATTTCTTCGCTCGGTCTGCGCCTTGACAGCATCTATATCGGCGGCGGCACCCCGACCACACTCAACGCCTCTCAGCTGACACAGCTGATGGCGGCGGTGACCCGTTCGTTTGATCTGTCAAACGTGAAGGAATACACCGTCGAAGCCGGGCGTCCCGACACGGTCACCCGTGACAAGCTCGAGGCGATCCTTTCGGGCGGTGCCACGCGCCTGAGCATCAATCCGCAAACGCTCGACGACACGGTGCTGAAAACCGTCGGTCGCCGCCACACAACACAAGAATTTTTCGATGCCTTTGCGCTTGCCCGCGACGTGGGCTTCACCCACATCAACGCCGACCTCATCGCAGGACTGCCCGGCGACACCCTTTCGGGATTTCGGCATTCTCTTGAAGGCGTGATGGCGCTGTCGCCCGAAAGCATCACCGTGCATACACTGTCCATGAAGCGTGCTTCCCATCTGGTGGTGCAGGGACGGGACGATTACGACGCGGGCGGCGACACACCGCTCATGGTGGGCGATGCCATTGACAAGCTCAAGGCGGGCGGCTACCATTCCTACTACCTCTATCGCCAGAGCCGCTGTGTCGGCAACCAGGAAAACACGGGCTGGGCGAAAGATGGCCACGACGGTCTGTACAACGTGTTCATGATGGACGAAACGCACACCGTCTTCGGTTGCGGTGCGGGCGCCGTCACCAAGCTCAAGGAGCCTGCAGGCGACCACATCGAACGGATTTTCAATTTCAAGTTCCCCTATGAATATGTCGATCGCTTCGACGACATGTTGTCCCGAAAACAACAGGTGGTGAGTTTTTATGAGCAATACGGACATCTCCATCACGCATGAGCTTGCCGATATCCTGCGGCGCTGTCACGATCCCGCCGCCTTCATCGCCGAGGAGGAGCGTCACTATGAACGCCAGATCGATGACGCCGCCGACCGTATCGCCGATGGCATTGACGGCTGTCGGCTGGTACTGCAATGCGGGCCGTCCTCTGTCGGCAAAACCACGACGGCTTTGAAGCTGTCCCGCGCACTTCGCCGGCGCGGCGTGGAAGCATTCGTGGTGTCACTGGATGATTTTTATCGCGGGGTTGACAAAGCGCCGCTCCTGCCGAACGGTCAATACGACTATGAATCCCCGCTGGCCATCGACCTCGAACAGCTTCGCGGCTGTATCACCGAGCTGACCGAAACGGGTAAGACTCTTTTACCGCGCTACAGCTTCACGGCGGGTGCCCCCGAAAAGGACAAAGTACCGCTCGTGACAAGCGGCAACTCCGCCGTCATTTTTGAAGGGATCCATGCGTTTTCGCCGATGATCCGCGAGCCGCTTGCCGAAAGCGGTATCTTTCCCATGACGGTGTTCATCAACACCCGCAGTCGCTTTGTCGAGAACGGTGAAATACTGCTGTGCCGCCGCGATATCCGCTTGTCCCGTCGCTTGCTCCGCGATGTGCGCACGCGCGGCAGCTCGTTTTCCCACACCATGACCATGTGGGAGCAGGTGCTTCGCGGTGAAAACGAATATATTTTCCCCCACAAAGACGCGGCACAGATCGTGCTGGATACCACGATGGGTTATGAGCCGTGTATACTCGCGCCCCTCATCGTCCCCCAACTGAAAACCCTGTACGGCACACCCTATGAAGACAAGGCGCGCCGTTTTGAAGAGGTGTATGCCCGTTTCCCGTCCGTTGCGCTGTCCGCCCTTCCCGCAGACAGTCTCCTTCGTGAATTTGTGGGCTGACGGCTTTTTTTGCTTTTCCTCTTGCGAAATACCGTCAAACGCGGTATACTGGACATATACACCGATCCTGTGAACCATGAAACAGAAAGGATGACGCCCCATGGCAACTTTTGAAAGCATTCTCAATACCGTGCGCGATGCCGCCGTCACCACCGGTCAGAAAGCCTCCGACCTCGCCGCCAGAACCAAGCTCAAGATGGCCATCGACACGCAGGAAAAGAAGCTCGCCGCCGCCTTCGAAGGCATCGGTCGCCTGATGTATGACACCGAGAAAAACGGCACCGACAACGCCGATATGATCGCGACCTCCTATCAGACCGTCGAAGAACTGCAAAAAGAACTCGACGTTCTGCGCGACAAACTGGCGCAGATGAAGGGCGCGGTGCGTTGCGCGGCGTGCGGTACTTCCAACGAATTTGACGCCGAGTTCTGCAAAAAGTGCGGAAAGGCTTTGTGATTTTTCACAAAATTTGCGGTTTCTTGGGGATATTTGCCCGAAACCTGCAAAAAAACACTTGCAATCTTCCCCGTTATGCGATACACTTAAGCGTGACGGCAAAATTTCCCTGTCCTGAAATCAGAAAGGTGTGACGTGTTTTGTCAGCGGATATTCAAGCCAAAAAACACTATACCACCGACGATCTTCTCAGCATCATGAAGGCGCTCCGCGCGCCCGACGGTTGCCCGTGGGACCGCGAACAGACCCACCGCTCCATTCGCGCCGACCTCATCGAAGAGACCTATGAGCTTGCCGAGGCACTTGACTCGGGCGATGATGCGGCGATGTGCGAGGAGCTCGGTGATGTGCTTCTTCAGGTCGTGTTCCATGCCGAGATCGCCGCGGAGGACGGACGCTTCACCTATGACGACATTGTCGACGGGATCTGCCAGAAGCTGATCACCCGTCACCCCCATGTGTTCGGGGACGCGGTCGCAGAAGATGCCGCCGCCGTTCTCAAAACGTGGGATGCCGTCAAACGGCAAACCAAGGGCGACGCCGCCCAGAGCACGTTGCTCAGAAATCTGCCCCGTTCGCTTCCCGCGCTGATGCGCGCCGCGAAGGTGCAAAACCGCGCCAAGCGCGTCGGGTTCGACTGGCCGACGATCGACGGTGCCCTTCAGGCACTCGACAACGAAACGGTCGAGCTCAAAGACGCCATTGCCGGCGGCGATCAAGCCGCCATCGACGAGGAATTCGGCGATCTGCTGTTTTCCGCCGTCAACGTGTCGCGTTTTCTGAAGGTGGACGCCGAGTTGTCGCTTTCCGCCGCGACCGACAAATTCATTCGCCGTTTCACGCGGGTGGAGACCCTCGCCGCCGAGCGCGGCATCGACATGACCGCCGCTTCTCTTTCGGAACTCGATGCCCTGTGGGACATCGCCAAATCCGAGGAAGCCTGACCCCGATATCCGACCGCGTTTTCGCGTAAGATATAGTAACTCTAAAATTTTAGGAGGTAATTCATCATGAAAAAAGCAGAACTCATTGAAGCTGTTGCAAAGAAAGCTGATCTCACCAAGAAAGACGCCGACAAGGCCATCTCCGCTGTGATCGACGCCATCACCGAGGCTCTCGCCGCCGGCGACAAAGTCCAGCTCCTCGGCTTCGGCACCTTCGAAGTCCGCGAGCGCAGCGCCCGCACCGGCATCAACCCCCTCACCAAGGCTCAGATCGAGATCCCCGCTTCCAAGCAGCCCGCTTTCAAAGCCGGCGCCGCTCTGAAGAACGCTGTTGCGAAATAATGTTCCCTTGCAAATCTCCATCGGCGCAGAGGCTTCTGCGCCGATTTTCCTTATCTTGTCCCGAAAAGGAGGATCTTTCCATGCGACTGGATAAATATCTGAAGGTCTCGCGACTGATCAAACGCCGCACCGTCGCCAACGAAGCGTGCGATGCGGGTCGTGTCACCGTCAACGGCAAGGTCGCCCGCGCCTCCTATGACGTGAAGGTCGGCGATGTCGTTGAGCTGACCCTCGGCAATCGCGCCGTCAAGGTGGAGATCGTTTCCGTGCAGGAAACGGTCGCCAAAAACGATGCCGCGATGCTGTATACCATTCTGTGAATAGACCGCCTCCCTCTCGCATATATATGCGACAAAAAGGAGGCGGTTTTTTCTATGTTTTGCAGAATCACGGACATGCACGAAAAAGAGGTCATCAACGTGTGCAACGGCAGTCGGCTCGGGTGCGTGGACGATGTGGAGATCGACACCTGCACCGCTCAGCTGTGCGCCATCGTCATTCACGGTCGCCCCAAAGCGCTCGGATTGATGGGTCATGAGGAGGATATCCTCATTCCGTGGAAGGAAATCGAGGTCATCGGCGAGGAAACCATTCTGGTCAATCGCCCCGCAGGCGAGGCGGGTTGCGGTTCTCCCCGACGAGCGGGACTGTTCGGCGGGATCTTTAAGGGCAGAGTATAAGGGCAATGATATCCGCGACGACTGTCGCGGGTGATATTCGCACTTCGTGCGAGTGATATTTGCCCTTAAGGGCAAGTGATATATCGCCTGTCGGCGATGTGAAGGAGTCGGCTTCGCCGACGGATTGTAAAAGGGCAATGAAAAATGAATGATGAATCATGAAAAATTGCGGAGTCGCGTTTCACGCTACCGTTCCCTTACGGGAACGCGGCGGGAGCCCCTAAAGGGATTTCCTTCGGTCACAAGCCCCCGCCCTACCACATGAGACAACAAGCATCGTCTGTTTTGGGTACATATTGTGACAAAATAGGCGCCGGGAGCACTGTAATCGTGGTGCTTCAGACGGGGGTGTTTTCTTTGAGGAAATGGATCCTTCATGTATATCACCACTGGGATTGTATAATAAAACCCGCAGATGCAATGCACAATATGCCTCTGCGGGTTTTTGTTTCAAAAAATGTATAAATTTCACAGCTCTTTTTTACATATTCGCTTCTTCGACGTGGATAAAGGCGCTTTCGCGGACCGCGCGGTCGGCGGCGATGGCGACCTTGAACGCCGAATAGGCTTGTTCAATGTCGGGGGCGTGGGTGGGACGATCTTCGATCATATCGATGAGCGCGCACAGCTGTTTGTACATCGGCTTGTATTTGCTTTGCACGTTGATGATCTCGGTGGCACCCGTCGAAAGGCGGAACAGCTCGATGCAGTCACCCATCTCGGTGTCGGTGCCGCGGTTGGCGTTCATCGTCAGACGAATGCGACCCTTGGTACCGATGAATTCCTTGACGTTGGCGGAGGAGAAGGTCTGACCCCAGCCGGCTTCGTAGTACGCCATGGCGCCGCTTTGCAGACGCATACAAATCATACCGTAGTTAACCATGCCCGGCTCGAGGTCTTCGTCGACCGTCACGCCGTGTCCGAGCACTTCCACAACGGGAGAGCCCGCAAACCACTGGATAATATCCATGTAGTGCACGCCGCAGTCGAGAATGGGGGAGCAGTCGTTGAGAAGGCGCTTATACCGCGGCCAGTTGAGGGCGTGGTGGTTCTGGGTCATGCGCGCCACGCGAAGCTCGCCGATCTCGCCGTTCCAGATAAGCTCGCGGATCTTGTTATAGGTGTCGTTGTGACGGAGAATGTAGGCGACCAGCACCCGAAGACCTTCCTTCTCCGCTTCTTTGACGACGCGGTAAAACTCCTTGCCGTCTTCTTTGGTCGCCGCAATGGGCTTTTCACACAGCACGTGCTTTTTCGCGGCAAGGCACTCCTTGAGAATGGACAGGTGGGTGTTGACATAGGTCGCGATGATCACGATGTCGAGTTCGGGGAGATTGAGAAACTCATGATAATCGGTGCCGTAATGAGCGGCATGATACTTTTTGGCAAACAGCTTTGCCTGTTCCTCGTTGGTATCGACGACGGCGACAATGTTGAGATTGTCGCGCCAGTACATGTCGTCCAAGTGGTCACCACCGATACGACCGCAACCGATGAGCATAACGCCGTAGGTTTTGTTCATGATGATCGTCTCCTTCTCAGTGAATCGCTTCATACGCTTCGCGAACCGTTCTGACGCCGATGAGGGTCACGCCGTCGGGTGAGAGCAGTCCGTCGAGATTGTGCATGGGTAAAATGATACGGGTGAAACCGAGGCGCGCCGCCTCGTTGACACGTTGTTGGGCGGCGTTGACCGCGCGTACCTCGCCCGCCAGTCCGATCTCGCCGAAGGCGAGGGCGTCGTGCGGCAGGGGGGTGTCTTTGAGTCCCGACACCAATGCCATCGCGACGGCAAGATCCGCCGCGGGTTCTTCAAGTTTCAGACCGCCGACGATGTTGATATACACATCGAGGGTGGAGAAGAAATAGCCGGCTCGTTTTTCGAGCACCGCCAGAATTAGATTGAGGCGGTTATAGTCAAAGCCCGTCGACATACGTCGTGCGTTGCCGAAGGCGCTGGGAGTGACAAGACCTTGTACTTCTGCCAGGAGCGGGCGACTGCCTTCCATCGTGCAGGCGATGCAGGTGCCGCTGACATTATCGAGGCGACCCGAGAGCAACATCTGTGACGGGTTTTCCACCTCGCGCAGGCCTTTGTCGCCCATTTCAAACACGCCGATCTCGTTTGTCGAGCCGTAGCGGTTTTTGGCGCAACGGAGCAAGCGGTAGGTCGTGTGACGTTCGCCCTCAAAACTGAGGACGCAGTCGACAATGTGTTCCATCACTTTCGGACCTGCGATCGCGCCGTCTTTGTTGACGTGACCGACGATGAACACGGGCAGATCGATCGCCTTGCAGGCGTTCATGATGGCGGAGGTGCATTCTCTGACCTGTGTGACGCTTCCCGCGCTTGACGCGACAGCGGACAACGTCATCGTCTGGATCGAGTCGACAATGAGCAGGTCGGGGCGAACGGAGTCCACCGCCGCGAGCATCGTGTCGACATCGTTTTCACACAGCACGAACAGCCGCTCGGTGTTGACACCCAGACGATCGGCGCGCAGGCGGATCTGTCGTGCGGATTCCTCGCCCGATACATATAATATCGTATGCGTCTCGCCGACGCTTCGCGCCACCTGAAGAAGCAACGTGCTTTTGCCGATGCCGGGATCGCCGCCGATGAGCATCAGCCCGCCGGGAACGATGCCGCCACCGAGAACACGGTCAAGCTCGGGCATACCCGTGGACATACGCGCTTCGTTTTTTTCGTCGATGTCGGCGAGTTTTTTCGGGGTAACGGTGACAGCGGGACGGGCGGCGGCGGTCGTCTTCTGACGCACCTCTTCGCTGAGGGTGTTCCACGCACCGCAGGAAGGACACTGACCGCTCCAACGCGCCGTTTCGGCACCGCATTCACAGCAAACATATACGGTTTTCGCTTTGGCGGCCATCGCTTGTCACCTCGTTTTCAAAACCATCGTCAGTATATCACAGCTGTCGTGATTTTCAAGTGGTTTTCGTCATTTTTTGTCCGAATTTTGCAAAAAGTTTTCCAGTTCTGTCGATACAAGGTCGCAGTGACGCGGATAACGGGCAAGAAGCTCGTCGCACGCGCCCGCCATGATGAACGGCGCGCCCACCTTGTCAAGAAGAGGAACATCGTTGAAATTATCGCCGAAGGACATCACCTCGGCGGGAGAAATGCCCATTTCGCCGCAAATGACATCGAGCCCCGTCCCTTTGTCGGACAGCGTGAAATCGAGCCATTCGGGACCGGCGATTGCCATGCTGAAAACCTTGCCCCACTCCTCAAATTGCGGGGCAACGGCGGCGGCACCCGCCTTGCGATAGGCGGTGACCTTGACGATGGGTTCCGTGATCTCATCGAGCGAGGACACGACGGTGGTGAGGTAGCCGAGCTCGTCGCGAATGAGGGTCGCATAGTCCTCCGTTTTCGGTATGATGTAACAGCTTTCGGGACCGGAGATGAGCAGTTCCAGCTCGTCGTGCTCCAAAATCCGCGAGGCAAGCTCATGCGCTTTTTGTCTGTCAAAGGCGGTGGTCGACAATATCCTGTCGCCGTCGGACACCACCGCGCCGTTTTCACAGATGAAGAAAATGTCATCCGCCACGGGCGCAAACATCTGTCTCAGGCGAAAAAACTGTCGTCCGCTTGCCGCGGCAAAGGCGACGCCCTGTTCGCGCAGACGGCGGATCAGGTCGAAATATACGGGATCCAGCTCCATCGACACATGAGGAATGAGCGTGCCGTCGATGTCGCAGGTGATCAGCTTGATCATGGAAAAACCTCCGAGAATAGATGTTGACATATCAATTCTTATTATACCTCTGATAAAAGAGATGTGCAAGAGGGAAAGCCAAAATCGGTCGGATTTTGCGCAAAAAAGATACCGCTGACCGTGACGGTCGGCGGTATCGAATGGTTATGCTTCGGTCATCAGCTCGCAAAGCGCGCTCGAAAAGGCGATGGGGTCTTCGATGGGGAAGCCTTCGATGAGAAGAGCCTGATCATACAGCAGTTTGGCATAGACCGCCAGCTTGTCGTTGTCGACACGGAACAGCGCGAGCAGCTTTTGCCAGATCGCGTGACCTTCGTTGATCTCCAGCACGCGGGTCGCTTTGAACTGATCGCCTTGCTCACCCGGCATGGCGCTGAGTACGCGCTCCATGTCCATCGACATGCCGCCTTCGGTGGTCAGGCAGACAGGGTGGCTTTTCAGGCGGGAGGACAGACGCACGCTCGCCACCTTGCCGTCGAGAGCGGCGGTCATGGCGTCGAGAATATCCTTGTTTTGGGTCGCTTTCTGCTCTGCCTGCTGTTTCTCCTCGTCGGTCTCCAGTCCGAGGTCGCCGTCGGTGACGTTTTTGAAGGTCTTGCCCTGATAGTCTCGGAGTGCATGGAGACAGAACTCGTCCACGTCTTCCGTGAGATACAACAGTTCATAGCCGTGATCCAGCACCGCTTCGGTTTGCGGCATACGGGCAAGCTTTTGTTTGTCGGGACCGGCGATGTAGTAGATGCAGTCCTGTCCTTCCTTCATGCGACCGACATATTCCGACAGCGTGGTCGGGTGCTCCTCGTCGTTCGAGGACGCGAACATCAGCAGGTCTTCGAGCAGTTCTTTATCCTTGCCGAAGCTGCTGTAGATGCTGTATTTGAACTGCATACCGAAATTCTTGAAGAAGGTCTCATAGGTCTCGCGGTCGTTCTGCAGCATGGAGAACAGCTCGCTCTTGATCTTTTTCTCCAGACGCGAGGCGATGATCTTGAGCTGGCGGTCGTGCTGAAGCATTTCGCGGGAGATGTTCAGCGACAGGTCCTGCGAGTCGACCAGTCCGCGCACAAAGCCGAAGCAGTCGGGCAGAAGATCGGCGCATTTGTCCATGATCATCACACCGCTGGCATACAACTGCAGACCCTTTTCGTAGTCGCGGGAGTAGTAGTTGTGGGGTGCGCGGGAAGGAACGAAGAGAAGCGCGTGGTAGGTTGCCGCACCTTCGGTGGCGCTGTGAATGACGCGGGCGGGCGGTTGGTAGTCGCCGAATTTTTCTTTGTAAAATGCCGCATAATCCTCATCGGTGAGCTCGTTTTTGTGTTTGCGCCACAGCGGCACCATGCTGTTGAGCGTCTCGATGGTCAGGCTCCGTTCGTAGTCCTCAGGCTTCTCACCCGAAGCCCCCTCTTTGAGAACGTGATTGGGCATGGGCATCTGAATGGGGTAGCGGATATAGTCGGAATAGCGCTTGACGAGTGCTTTGATGCGATGGGGAAGGAGAAACTCGTCGAAATTGTCGTCGTCGGTGTTGTCCTTGATGTGCAGGATAATGTCGGTGCCGTGGGTCGCCTTTTCGGCGGGGGTGACGGTGTAACCGTCCGCACCCGTCGATTCCCACTGATAGGCTTCGTCACTGCCGAACGCGCGGCTGATGACGGTGACGCGGTCACTGACCATGAACGCGGCATAAAAGCCGACGCCGAACTGACCGATGATGTCGATGTCGGCGGGGTCGGTGGTTTCCTTCTTGAATGCGAGCGAGCCGCTTTTGGCGATGGTGCCGAGGTTGTCTTCGAGCTCCTCTTTGGTCATGCCGATGCCGTTATCGCTGATGGTGAGGGTACGAGCGTCGGTGTTCGGGGTGAGGGAGATGATGAATTCCTCGCGGGAGATGCCCGTTGTTCCCGACAGCGAGCGATAGTACAGCTTGTCCAGCGCGTCGCTGGCATTGGAAATGAGCTCGCGCAGGAAGATCTCGCGGTGGGTGTAGATCGAGTTGATCATCAGATCAAGAAGTCGTTTGGATTCGGCTTTGAATTGTTTTTTTGCCATGACAAGATGCCTCCGAAATGTTAATAACTACAGTATACTGCGGGCGGTAAAAAAAGACAAGTCTTTTCCAAAAATTATACATCGTATCCCAAAAAGAGGATTGCATCTTTGCGAATAATTTGTTATAATTAAATGAATATTTTTAAATTTGTGTCTGTGATGCAAAAGAAAAGAGGTTCTCGATGAGTAACGCGAAACGCAGTTCATTCACGGGAAAAATCGGATTTGTTCTGGCGGCGGCGGGCTCTGCCGTCGGTCTTGGCAACATCTGGCGTTTTCCGTATCTTGCCGCGAAATACGGCGGTGGTATTTTCCTGCTTGTGTATCTGCTTCTTGCCGTCACCTTCGGCTTTGCGCTGATGTGTGCGGAGATCGCCATCGGTCGCAAGACGGGACAAAGCGCGATCAATGCTTACGGCGTGCTGAATAAAAAATGGACATTTGTCGGCGTGTTGGGCGCGATCGTCCCGATGATCATTTTGCCTTACTATTCCGTCATCGGCGGCTGGGTCACGAAATATGCATGGGAATTCGTGACGGGCGGTGCCGCGGCAACGGCGGCAGCGTATCCTACGGCTGACGGCGGCACGCAGTCGTTTTTTGATGTATTCATCACCGATCATTCGGTGGAGACGATCGGCTGGTTTTTGCTTTACATCGGCATGACGGCACTTGTGGTGTTGCTCGGCGTGGAAAAGGGCATCGAAAAGGTCAGCAAGGTCATGATGCCTGTTCTCATTGTGCTGACGCTGTTTGTGGCGGGCTATACGCTCACGATGGACGGTGCGATCGATGGCTTGATGTATTATATCACGCCCGACTTTTCCAATTTCTCGGTGCAGACGGTGCTCGCCGCGATGGGTCAGCTGTTCTATTCCATGTCGCTGGCGATGGGCATCATGATCACCTACGGCTCCTACATGAAAAAGGATGTGTCCATCAGCAGCGCCGTGTCGCAAATCGAGATTTTCGATACCGGTGTTGCGTTCCTCGCAGGTCTGATGATCATTCCCGGCGTGTTTGCCTTCTCGGGCGGCGATCCCGAAGCCCTCGGCAAGGGTCCCGGTCTGATGTTTGTCACGCTCCCGAAGGTGTTTGAGTCCTTCGGCAGCATGGGTACGGTCGTTGGCGCGCTGTTCTTCGTTCTTGTGCTGCTTGCGGCGCTGACCTCGTCCATCTCGCTGATGGAGACGGTCGTATCCATTCTCCGCGATAAGCTTGGCTGGAGCCGTGCTTTCACTTGCGGTGTCGTGCTGGTGGGATGCGTTGTTCTCGGCCTGCCGTCCTGCCTTGGCTACGGCGAGTGGAGCGCTGTCACGATCTTCGGCATGGCGTCCCTCGATTTCTTCGATTTCATCAGCAACAGCGTGCTGATGCCGATCGTTGCGTTCCTCACCTGCATTGTGGTGGGCTATGTCGTCAAGCCGAAAACGATTACCGATGAGATCGAGCTCGGCGGCGTGAAATTCGGCCGCAAAAAGCTGTTCAATGTGATGATCAAGTATATCTGCCCCATCTTTATCGTGCTGATCCTGGTGTCGTCGGTGTTGGATGTGCTGGGCATCTGGACGATCTGATCACGGTATTTACCCGCGTATAACCAACAAAAAGTCGGCGAAAGCCGACTTTTTTGCTTGTTTTTGCGGAATGTTTCGATTGACGAGTCGTTGTTTTGGTGATATGCTGTGTACATACCTTAACAAACAGGAGGAAACAACCATGAAAATCCAATCCTTGCTGGCTCTTTTGCTGACAGCGGCGATGCTGCTGTCGATGTGTGTGATGCCTGCCGCGGCGGGGACAGACCCCTATGCGGACGCGTTCAAAAGTACGCTGAACACACTGGCAGAGTATTACACCTACGGTCCGTCTTACATGACCGTCCACATGGCAAAAGTGTTTGCGTCCAACAACGGCGGGAGCGTAACGGTACCTGCGGCCAAATATGAATCCGCATTGCGTGATCGGTTTGTGATCAGCGATGAAGATATGCAGCGCATCCGTAACAACGAATTTCAATATAACGCCAAGTATGATGCTGTCACCGATACCTATGAGGTGCGCCAAATGGGCGGCTTCGGCGGCAATATGCCCCGCACGACGTATGCGGGCTATGTGCGTCGCGCGGACAACACGTTTGATGTGTACTATTTTAGATATTCCTACACCTATCTGAGCGATGTGTATGACGGGGATCTGCCGTATGAGGAGTTTGTCGAGCAGAATGCCGTGAAGAACGAACGCGGATATTATTCCTCGGTGGAATACAACGGCGAAACCTATGTGAATATTATGGGCTCGATGTGCATCCAACACAAGAACCCCGGCAACAAATATCACGTGGAACTCAACGGCACCCTCGTGCGCATCATTTCCTGTGAGGCGAGCACGGCGTTGCCGGCGACATTTGACACCTCGTTTTTCCCGGATGTTGCCAAAGGCACGTGGTATTACGATGCGGTGGAATATGTCGCAGAGAAGAATTACATGACCGGCTATAAAAACTTCCGATTCGGTCCTGCCAACAACATTCAGCGTCAGGATTTTGTGGTGATGCTGATGCGAATGGACGGTGAGGACGAATGGTTCTATCGTGATCAGACGGGCGGTCTGAAGGATGTCGCGGTGAACAGCTATTATGCCCCCGCGGTTGCATGGGCGGTGGAGCAAGGCATCGTTACCGGCTACAACAGCGGCAACTTCGGTGTCGGCGACTACCTCAGCCGTGAACAGGCGGCAACCTTCCTTTATCGCTGGAAGGGCACACCTGCGGTCGAGAATGCGGACGCGACACTGGCGGCATTCCCCGACAGCGGCAGAGTCAGCCCCTTTGCCCGTGAAGCGATGGCGTGGGCTGTGCAAAACGGCATCATCTCCGGCACCAAGAGCGGCAACCTTGCACCGCAAAGCAGTGCCTCCCGCGCACAGATCGCCACCATCGTTATGCGAATGGATCAGCAAGGCTTGATGTAAAAAACACCCATAGAAAAAGGCACCCTATAGAAAAAGGCACCCGAAAAACGGGTGCCTTTTTCAGTGAAATCGAACGCTGTGCGTTCGGTGATAAGGGCAATGAAAAATGAATAATGAATAATGAAAAATTTCGGAGTCGCGTTTCACGCGACGGATTGTATAAAGACCACACGCCGTAAGATTGGCACCCAGCCTGTCATTGCGAGGGCGGTCACGCCCGTGGCAATCTTTAAAAGATTCTTGCGCTCTGCGCTCGGAATGACCCCGTAGGGGACGGGTCTCCCGTCCCGCGAAACCGCGCAACCATGCCGCGGCATCGCACCGTGTTACTCTTTTGGCGGGAGATATCCACAGCGTTCACACTGAGACATTCTTTCGTTAGTCATGTTGCATACCGGGCAGATGTAACCGTCGCCGGACAGCACCGGTTTTGCATTCTCGTTCATCGCTTTTTGAACTTGCCGGGCAGTCCACTTTTTACATAAAAACCAGTAAAGTCCCAAGGGAACGCTGACCAACAGGATCATGGGGATCGCTCCCAATCGTATTCCGGTGGATTCTATCACCGTGATGATGATACCATGGAGCAAGCAACAGGCAATCAAAAGCAATACTTTCATACCGTTTCCTGCATAAGGTGACGGATTATTCTTGGTGGGAACGCGCGCCTTTTTCGATGCCTGATAAGTCGGCGGTAGCGTTTCGCTTGTTTGCAGAGTCTCTTTCTCGACGTGGATATCGGTTTCCTTTTTAGAACCGCACATGGGACAGTAGTGCGTATACTCGCCGAGATATCCGCAATGGAGGCACTCCGAAGCCTTGCGGACGGTGTCGGAATCGTGACCGGGTGAAGAGGATGTCGGAGAATTCGCTTTTGGTAGCGTTGAGGTCTTGTTCTGATTGTGGAAAACAGCGACAGAGATGATGATAATAATAGCAATGGCGGCAATCACGATGACCGGAATGAGTTTGGTTACGTAAAATTCCAGAGTTGTAAAAGACAGATTACCCATCATCTTTCGAGAAGAATGTTCCGTTACATCATCCGGGGATTGTGTATCGGAAATAAAGGTAAAGCAAATCGTTTGATGGTCGTAAACCGTTGCGTATACCGTAAAGTACAGATTTGTCTTCAGTTCGTGGTAATATAGGTAGAGCATCGGAAGGTCGGATTGTTTGTGATAATAAATCTCCGAGGAATAGATGAAAATCTCAGACACATCACGAATGGCTTTTTTCATGCTTACGAGTTCGTTGTCTAATTCGTTTTCCGGATATCCGATCCAATTGTCCAGATCCGATTTCACCGCACTGATGGTAATGATATCCGGATATACTGAGTTGTCTATTGCCATAAAACAACAGTGGGACGGTATAGAGTATGTTGCCATATTTTGGGGAGACTCTGTATCAATGATGGTATAGCCGGGAGGAAGAGAAAAGCGCACAGGGGGATTCTCAAGAGAAACAGAAGCGTCGTCTGCAGCTAAAGCAACGATGCTCATATTGATAAGCAGGAGAAAAGCAGCCGTAATCAGTGCGATGGTTTTTTTCAGCATACGATCACCTCGTTTCCCTTTCCCGTCAATGCGGCGCCGATGATACCCGCGTTGCCGCCGAGCGCGGAGAAGCGGATGACCGCTTCGGGGAGCAGGTGCGGTGTCAGCAGGGAGAGCAGTTCCTCTCCCGCTTTGGCGACACCGCCCGCCAGCACGATGCACTGCGGCATGAAAATCTTCACCATGCTGTTGAGTCCCATCGCGACATAACGCCCCCATTCGCTGAGGACATCTTTTGCGACGGGACAGCCCGCCTTTGCCGCGTCAAACACCGCCTTGCCGTCGATGGGAGAAGCGGCGAGAAGGCTGTCGGGGTGTGCGGCGGCGGCTTCTTCTGCGCGGCGAATGAGCGCCGTAGCGGAGGCGTACTGCTCATAGCACCCATGCAGTCCGCAGGGACAGGGAGCCCCCTTGTGATCGAGAATAAAATGCCCGATCTCGCCCGCGCGGAAATTGTGGGCGCGGTAAATGTTGCCATCGATCATGATCGCGCCGCCGACACCCGTGCCGAGGGTGACCATCAGCACATCGCGGCAGTCACGGCATACGCCCGCGTGCGCTTCCGCCAGAAGCGCACAGTTGGCATCGTTTTCGATGGCAACGGGAAGACCGAGCGCTTCTCCGACAAGCGCACACAGCGGCACATTCCAAAACGTCGGCAGGTTGCCTGCGCGAAGCACCGTGCCGTTCGGTGGGTCAATGCGTCCTGCCGAGCCGATGCCGACGGCGATCGGCTGATACTGTTCACACAGCGGCTTTGCCGCGGCGATGATGGTGGTGACGATCTCTTCTGCAGGGCGGTGAGCATCGGTGGGAACGACGGCGGTATCGATCACGCGGCAATCGTCGTCGACGATGCCGAGCTTGACACCGGTTCCCCCGATATCGATTCCGAGATACAACATACGGGACGAGCCCCCCTTTTTTTATTGCTTGATGCCGTTCACAAAAACGGCGTGGATATGGAAGCGGTCGTCAACGACGATCAGATCGGCGCATTTCCCGACGGCGATGGAGCCGACGCGATCGAACACATCAAGCGCCTTGGCGGGGTTATGAGAGGCCATGACGGCGATCTCTTCGAGCGGTACGCCGAGAGTGCGCAGGTTTTGGGCACCTTTGAGCATGGAATAACAGCTGCCCGCGATGCGTCCTTCGGTGTTGAGGCACAGACCGTCTTTGACGATGCGGGTGTGACCGCCGACCGCATATTCGCCGTTCGGCAGTCCCGACATCATGCCCGCGTCACTGATGAGGGTGATACGCTCGGCTCCCTTGGCGCGGTACACGAGCTTGACGGCGGCAGGGTCGAGATGCACAAAATCCGCGATCATTTCACAGCACACGCGGTCGTCTGTCAGCGAGGCACCGAGAATGCCCGTCTCGCGATGGTACAGCGGGCGCATCGCGTTGAACACGTGGGTAGCGCGTCGGGCGCCTGCCTCCACCGCCGCTTCGGCAACGGTAAAGGTCGCGTCGGTGTGACCCATCGAGCAGTGCAGTCCGCGGCTTTCGGCGAAAGCGATCACCTCGGCGGCGTTTTCGCGCTCGGGGGCGATGGTCATCAGCTTGAGGGCACCGTCACCCGCATCGATCAGACGGCTTACCGTGTCGATGTCGCAGGTGACCGCGGGCGGATACATCGCGCCCGCACGTTCGGCAGACACAAACGGGCCTTCGGCATGAATGCCAAGCACCTTTGCCCCTTTATCGGGGGCGCCGAGATGGGCGGCGGCATTGCGCGCGGCGGCGAGCATATCCTCAAACGGCATACAGCGGATCGTCGCCGCAAAGCCGGTCACGCCCTGTGACGCGAGAATGTGCTGTGCCTTGTCAAAGCCGCCCTCCGCTTTGGCGAATTCTTCGCCGTAAAAACCGTGGATATGGGTGTCGATCATGCCAGGCAGAACAAACAGCCCTTGTGCATCAAACTCCTCCGTACCGTCATTGTCAAAGTCCGCGATGATGCCGTTTTCAACGGCAAGCGGCATGTCTTCAAAGTGTCCGTCGATGAGTACGCGTCCGTTTACAATGGTCATAGAAAACCGCCTCGTTTCAAATAATATCGGTTACCGCTATTGTAGCACACGGGAAGCAAAAGAGCAACAACAGAAAACGACCCGCAATCACGATTGCGGGTCGTCATGTTAGGTTTTATCATAGAATACGCTGAGCACCTTTTCGTACAGGGTCTTATAATCGGCTTTGTATTCGGCATAGCCGTCCTCGCCCTTGACCACCTCGCCCGCGACGCTGTGGAACACGAGCGGCTGATGATTGGTGACGAGTGTGGTGGCAAGATAGGTGATGCGGGAGGAGTTCAGGTTGGTGACGCTGCTTCCCGACACCTTATCAAACAGTTCCAGCGGCACACCGATATCCTCAGAGGCGGCAGAGATCGCTTTGGAGAAGAACGAGGTCAGATACTGCTTCTGACGCTCCATACGCGCCATATTGGAATCGAGCACCTCCACGTCACGATGACGCACAAACCATTCCGCTTCCTTGCCGACGAGGGTGATGGTTTGTCCCGCTTTGGCGATGGTGCCGTTTTCGCGTTTGAAATCACCGGAAAGGGTGACAGGCACACCGCCGACCGCGTCGTTGAGCGTCACGATCGCCGACAGATCAATGGCGGCATAGGTGTTGATGGGAATGCCGTAAAACAGGCGGGAAGCGGATTTGACGGTGTTCAGACAGCTGCTGTCTTTGCCGTCGCCGTAGGCGAAGGACAGGCAGATCTGCGTGTTTTCCGTGCGCACAAATTGGCCGTCGGCGTTGTAGATATCCACATCTACAAGGGTGTCACGCGGAATGGCAACGGCATCGATCGCACCCGTTTCGGTGTCAATGGACAGAATAAAGATCGCGTCTGCCTGACCGCCCGTGCCGATCACATCGCCTTCCGTGCCGAGAGCTTCCTTGTCGGTGCCGACGCAGAGAATGTTGGTGCGGTTTTCGTTGAACACATAGGTCTCGCCGTTGTAGGTCACGGTGCGACCGTCGGAGGAAATGGCGACGCTGTCGTCGTCGATGAGCTCCTGCGGCGCGGTGAGAACGGCGTTTTGATTGTCCAGCATCTGTTGCTTGCCGATGTGGTGCAGTACCAGTACCGTGCCTGTCGCGATCAGCGCCAGAGAGAGGATCACGATGAGGAAGATCAGCAGTACGCGCAGGATCGTGCGTTTGACGGAACGCGGTTTTTTCGGCTTTTTATGTGTTCTTGTCGGCGGAAAAACAAATGCGGGAGTGGGGAGGGCTTCCGTTTCGATCTCGTGTCGCGGCTCACGGCGCGGCGCGGGAGCAAGCTTAATGTCTTCGATGCCGAAACGATGACGGGGCTCGCTTTCGGACGGAGCCTCTGCCGTTTCGGGATCATGCAGTCGGTTGGTCATTGGTCAACACTCCTTGAACGAGGTAGCGCGCACCTTTATTGGTGCCGACGCAGGTGCTCAGGGTAATGATGCGGTCGTCGGTGGTGATCTCCACATCACGGGTGTGAACGTTCATCGATTGCGGATGCTGAACATACGCGAGATAGTCCGCCCACACCTGATCGTCGTCAAAGTCAAAGGAATTGAGAATGTGACGGTCATCGTATTCGTAGGCGGCAAAGACGGTGTAGGTGTAGACGTGACCGGGGGTGTAGATGTAGATATACGGGTGGTTGTCGAAGAAATCCTTATCCTCGAAATAGTGCAGTGTGCGGAACATACGCCCGTTGAGCAGGTTGTGTCCGTACATGACCGTGTTGCGGTCGGAGAAATCGACGGCATTCTGTTTCTCAAAATAGATCGAGCCGTCAAACTCATATTGCTTTAAATAGTTGTGCTCCAGATAAAAGCTGTCGCTTTTTTCAAGCGAACATAGAATGGGGTAATCGACATTGGTGTCGGGGATATACAGCCAGCCGCGGATATCGCTGTTGGTTTCGAGAAGGGTGTCGAAATCGATGGGGTTTCGACCGTTTTCACTGTTCTCGCCGCTGATCGGCTCGGAGTCGATGGGACGGATCACTTGGGTGGGGGCGCCGCCCGATTGGTGGGAGTCGTGGGGGACGGTCGGGTTGGCGGTATGATCGTGGTAGCCCGCAAGGACATCGTCATCGGTCACGCCGAAGTAGGAAAACGCCCACAGTCCCGCGCCGACACCGATCATCAGCAGGGACACGATAAGAATGGTGATCCACATTTTCTTTTGACTGCTCATAGCTTGCCAGGTCTCCTTTTAGGGGTTGCGGTGAAAAAGCCTCGCATGATCTCATGATGACGAGGACATGCGAGGCTTACTTTTCATACGATGAGGGATAACAGCGGATTATTTGTCGGCGGCCAGCTTCTTGGCGGCAACGGCAACGCCGGTCGCACCCAGAGCGGCAACAGCAGCGGCGACAAACACCCAAGCCTCGCCCGTCTGGGGCGCATTGGGAGAATCGTTGCCGGGTTCGGTGACAATGGGAGCCGTCGGGCTGATCTCAGCGGCAACAGGCATCACGCACACGGTCATCAGCAGGCAGCAAAGCAACACAGCAAGCAGTTTTTTCATGGAACATTCCTCCTAAATATAACACAAGGTGATAATAACAGGTTTACATACACTTTTATTATATAGTCCCGGAGGCGTTTTGTCAATCCCCCAAATACGGTGGTTATTCGTCACAAAACACCGCTATATCCGCGCGGATCAGATCCACAAGCAGGCGGTTTACGGACATCTCCTTCATCGCGTCGCGCATCGTGTCGATGAGTGTCTCGTCGGCGGTCTGCAGATAGTCTCTGAGTGTGGCGGCAAGAGCGGGTTGTTCAAGAAAATCGAGTCCGTCTGCGGCAAGCTCCGAAAAGCCGAATTGCCCACTGTGGCGAAGTGCCTCAGGGGTGTCGGAGGAGAGCTGTTTCTCGAACAGCCAGATGCTGTACACGGCGCATCGCTCGGCGGACAGCTTCGGAATGACGATATACGGGTCTTTGCGCTCGTCCTCCGCTTTGGCAAGCAGATTGCTCACAACGGCGGTGACAAGTTCCTCGTCGGGCAGTGCCTCAAGCGTTTCTGTTGTCAGATGACGGTAGGTGTTCATCAGCTTTGCCGCCTTGGAGGTGTCGGGATGAAGCATTTTCTGCCCGAACCAGAACAACAACGCGAGCGCGGCGATCATCAGGGCGATCCACATGGGGCATTCTCCTTTTCTCTCAACGACAGTCGCAAAGCTCGCGATAAATGTCGCTTTTTTTGAGTCCGCTTTCTGCGGCGGCCTTTTTGGCCGCATCCGACAGGGAGGCACCGTTTTCAATCTCGCTTTGGGCGATGGCGACGGCATCTTCAAGCGTCAGCGGAACGCTTTCCGTCGGTTGTGCGCCGCCGACGATCAGCACAAATTCGCCGCGCGGCTGTTCCTTGTCAAAACGGTCACTCGCTTCCCGAAGGGTGGTCACGATGACCTCCTCGTGGAGCTTTGTCAGCTCGCGGCACAACGCAACAGGACGATCTCCGAGGGTGTCGAGCAGGTCGCGCAGGGTGTAGGGGAGCTTGTGCGGCGCTTCATAAAAAATCATCGTGCGCACTTCTCCCGTGAGACTTTGGAGATGCTCCTTGCGCGAGCGCTTCGATACGCTCAAAAACCCTTCAAAGGTGAAGCGTCCCGCGGGCAGACCCGAAAGCGCGAGCGCCGTGATGACGGCGCTGGGGCCGGGGACACAGCCGACGGGAATGCCCTTTTCGCGGCACAGCCTTACGAGATCCTCGCCGGGGTCGGAGATGGCGGGCATACCCGCGTCCGACACGAGAACACAGTGCTCGCCCGCCTGCATACGGGCGCACAGCTGTTCGCCTTTTTCGCGTTTGTTGTGTTCGAAATAGCTCACCAGCGGTTTTTTGATGCCGAAATGGTTGAGCAGTTTTAGCGTGACGCGGGTGTCCTCAGCGGCAATGAAATCGCAGGATTCCAGCGCTTCCTTCGCGCGGTCGGACAGATCCGACAAATTGCCGATGGGGGTTCCCACGAGGGTAAGGCGTCCTTGCATAACGGTGTTATCCTTTCTTGCAAACGAAGCACAGCCAGCCGCGGTCTTCATAGCGGGTCTCGATGGTGAAGCCGCACGCGGCAAGGGCAACGACGACCTCCGCTTCGCGGGTATCGATGATGCCCGACACAATATAGGTACCGTCGTCCTTGACAAACGGCTTGACAGCGGGGGACAGCATGATGATCGCATCGGCGACGATGTTGGCGACAACGAGATCAAATTGTCCGCTGACCTTGTCGACAAGGTCGCCCTCCACGACGGTATACTGCGGCGCACAGAGTCCGCTTCTCTCGCCGTTTTCGATCGCGGTTTTGACCGCGAGGGGATCAATATCGACGGCAAGTGCCGATTTCGCCCCCAGCAGAATGGCGGCGATGGAGAGAATGCCGCTGCCGCAACCGACGTCCAGCACTGTGGTGCCGGCGGTGAGCGTTTTCTCGATCGCTTCAAGCACCAGACGGGTGGTTTCGTGACTGCCCGTGCCGAACGCCATGCCGGGGTCGATGGGCAGAACGGTGCGGGTGTTGCCTTCGGGAACGGTTTCCCATGTCGGGCAGATGAGCAGTTTATCGCCCACGGGAAGCGGCTTGAAATACTGTTTCCAGTTGTTTGCCCAGTCCTCGGTGCGCACGGCATTCGTCACCGCTTCGTGGTCGATGCCCGCGGCGGTGAGACGCTCGCCCAAAAAGGCGAGGGCTTCGGCGGGGTTATCTTCGGGGGAGAGGTACAGGTGGATCAGGCTGCGGGTGCGGTCTTTCCGAAGCAGATCCTCATCGATGAGGTCGATGTGGGCGATCTCTCTGGCACCCCATTCGAGGTCGCTGTAATCTTCAATATACAAGCCGTAGGGTATGAGCATATTGGCGATGTCGGCGGCACGGTCGGTGTCCGCCTGCGGCACGGTGATGCACACCTCGGTCCATTGATCATTCACGGCAAAACACTCCTTTTTTACGCCAGATAGGCGGTCATTTTCGAACAGTCGAGCTTGTCAAACGACAGCATAAACTCTTTGAGCTTTTCGACGATGATGCGGCAACCGCCTTCCTCGTCGCTCTCGATGTTCATCGGCATGACGGGGTCGTGCACCGACAAACGAAGCAGTGCCCAGCCGTTACCGTCCGCTTCGCCGAAGGAGATGCGTACACCCTCCGCACTGTCGTCCGCGACCGCCCAGCCGTTGCCTTTTGCGAAGGCTTCGAGCTTGTCGAGCACATCGGTGCCGTAGGCGCGGAAATCGTCCTCTTTGATGTTGAAGCGCAGCTCCTTGCCTTCTTTGGGCTCTTTGAGCGACGCGATGAGATCGTCGAGGGTCTTGCCGTCTTTGCGCAGGTTGGCGGCTTTGATGATGATGCGGGTCATCAGATAGGCGCCGTCGTCGAGGAAGTAGTTTTCTTTGAGGGCGGCGTGACCCGAGGTCTCGATGGCGAGCGGGGCATATCGACCCTCGTCACACAGACGGATCGCTTCGTTGATGACGTTTTTATAGCCGCGCTTAAAACGGCAATGCACACCCTTGAGGTCTTGCTCAATGAAGACCTTCAGACCGTCGGAGGTGACCGAGTCGGTGACGATCACACTGCCTGCAGGCGCATTTTCGAGGGCGATCGCCGCGGCAAGCGCCACCAGACGATTGCGGTTGATCTCGCGACCGTCCGAGCCGACACAGCCCGCGCGGTCGACGTCGGTGTCGAAGATCACGCCGAGGTCAGCGCCCGCCTTGACGGTCGCGTCGCACACCGAACGCATCGCGTCGGCGTCCTCGGGATTGGGAATGTGGTTGGGGAAGCGTCCGTCGGGATCGAGGAACTGACTGCCCGCGATATCCGCGCCGAGGGGCTCAAGCACCTCGGTGGCATAAAAGCCGCCCGCGCCGTTGCCCGCATCGACGACGATTTTGAAGCCGTCAAGCGGCTTGTCATAGTTTTCGGCGTTGACGCCTTTTTTGATCATATCGCGAAGACCTTCGGCGTAGGTGACCATGTGATCGGTCTCGATCACCTTGCCGCCCTCGCGGTCGATAAACTTCGCAAACTGACACAGTGCGAGGATCTCGGTGATATCACGGCCCTCCAGACCGCCGTTCGGACGGAAAAATTTCAGACCGTTGCGGTGGAAGGGGTGGTGGGACGCGGTCAGCTGGATCGCGCCGTCACAGGGGAGATTGAGCGTGCTCATGAACATGGCGGGGGTGGAGGACAGACCGCAGTCATAAACGGTCACACCGCTCATCGTCAGTCCCGCGCACACCGCATCGCGCAGACGCGGACCCGACAGACGGCTGTCGCGACCGACCGACACGGTGAGTCCTTCGGTGGTGGTTCTTCCGAGCTTTTGGGCAAGCCAGGCGGCAAACGCTCTCGCCATGGTGGTGACGACCTCATCGGTCATGTCAAGCGGCTCGCCGACGACACCGTCAATGGCGACACCGCGGATATCGGTTCCGCTTTTAAAATGCTTCCAATCGATCATGATTCAAAACTCCTTTTCTTCATCAATTTATCGATAACAGCGGCGGCTTGCACCGCGTCTTTGACATCGTGAACTCTCAGTACGGCGGCACCGCCGAGCTGAGCGGCGGTGTGCAGGGCGAGCGTACCCGAAAGACGCTCGTTAACAGGTATATCCGCGTCGGCGGCATAGGGAATGACCCGCTTGCGGGACGCACCGCAAAGCACCGCACACGGCAGATCCTTTGTCAGTCGCGGCAGGGCGGCGATCACCGCAAGGTCAACCTCTCGGGATTTGTGAAACCCGACGCCGATATCCAGCAGGACGTTGTCAAAGGAAAGTCCCGCTTTGGCGGCAAGGGCGAGGGCTCTGTCGAAATACTGCGCAACATCATCGGTGTGTTCGGCATCGCGTGCCATCATGACAAGTGCCGCACCGTGTGCGGCGGCGATGAACGGGAAATCGTTTGTTTCACTGCCCGATACATCGTTGAGCATCTGTACGCCGTTTTTAAGAGCGCGTTTTGCCACCGTCGGCTCGAAGGTGTCGACCGATAACAGACAGGTCAGCTGTCCTTTGAGAATATCCAGAACGGGAGACAACCGCGCCCACTCCTCTTCGGGAGTGATGGGGGTGGCACCCGGGCGGGTCGACTGCGCGCCGATGTCGATGATGGCGGCGCCGTCCGTTTGCATGGCAAGCGCACGGGTGAGTGCCGCTTCGGCGGTCTGAAATTGCCCGCCGTCCGAAAAGCTGTCGGGGGTGACGTTGAGAATACCCATGACGGCGGTTTTGTCGAAACACAGCGATTTCATGGTGCTACCTCTTATTGGTGCGGACGCACGGAAATGCCTTCCGCTTTCAGATAGGCCTTCAGATCGGCAATGTCGATCTCGTGATAGTGAAACAGCGATGCCGCGAGTGCCGCGTCCGCACCGCCTTCGGTCAAGGCGTCCTTGAAATGGGCCATAGTGCCGGCACCGCCCGAAGCGATGACGGGAACGGAGACGGCATCTGCCACGGCGCGCGTCAGCTCAAGGTCATAGCCTGCCTTGGTGCCGTCGCCGTCCATGCTGGTCAGCAGGATCTCGCCCGCGCCCAGACGGACAGCCTCTTTCGCCCATTCAACGGCATCGAGGCCCGTGTTGAGACGACCGCCGTGCTTGTACACATCAAAGCCGCCGCCTTCGCGACGTTTGGCGTCGATGGCGACAACGACACATTGACTGCCGAATTTTTCCGCCGCCTCGCGGATGAGTGCGGGACGATCGATAGCGGAGGAGTTGATGGACACTTTGTCGGCACCTGCGAGAAGCACCGCGCGAAAATCCTCCACCGTGCGGATACCGCCGCCGACGGTGAACGGAATGGACAACTGCTCCGCCACACGGGCGGCAAGGTCTTTGACGGTTTCGCGTTGTTCGTTGGAGGCGGTGATGTCGAGGAACACGACCTCGTCCGCACCCGCATCGGAATAGGCGGCGGCGACCTCCACGGGATCGCCCGCATCGCGCAAGGATACAAAGTTGATGCCCTTGACGACGCGTCCGTCCTTGATGTCCAGACACGGGATAATACGTTTCGCGTACATCAGCGCACCTCCTTTTCAACAATCGAAAGGAAATTTTTGAGGATCTGTTCGCCCACACGACCCGATTTTTCGGGGTGGAACTGGGTGCCGAAGATGTTGCCGCGTTGCACGCTCGAGCAGAAACGCACACCGTATTCCGTCGAGGTGAGCACGTCCTCGGCATTCTCGGCGAAGCAGGCAAAGGAATGCACAAAGTACACGTACGGCTCGTCGGGCAGATGAAGCAGAAGATCGCTCTCTTTTTCCGCGCGGATATCGTTCCAGCCCATGTGGGGGATCTTCAGCCCCTTGTCATCGGGCAGACGGCGCACAAAGCCGGGGATAAAACCGAGACCTTCGACGCCTTCGCCTTCCTCACTGCCTTCGAACAATGCCTGCATACCGAGGCAGATGCCCAGCAGCGGTTTGCCGGTGTCGCGAGCGTGCTCGAGAGCGGGGATCAGCCCACTGCGGCGAAGCGCCGTCATCGCATCGGCAAAGGCACCGACACCGGGTAATATCAGACCGTCCGCCGCCAAAGCAACGTCAGCGTCGCTGGTGACAACGGTATCGGCGTGTAAACGGCTCATGGCAAGCTGCACACTGCGCAGGTTGCCTGCCCCGTAATCCAGAATCGCAATCATGGAACAGCCACTCCTTTTGTGAATAAACATACATAAAAAGTATACCATAGACCGCCGTCGGCGGTCAACCGCTGATTGACAAATTATAGAGCGGATTTTATAATAAAAAAGGAAAGGAGGCGGTAAAGTGGAAACGACCTGTTGCTTCACGGGACACCGTGTGATTCCCGAAGGAACCTATTATGATCTGGAATCGCGGCTTGAAAAGACGCTTCGGACGCTCATTGAGAGCGGGGTGCGCTATTTCGGCGCCGGCGGGGCGCTCGGGTTTGACACACTTGCCGCCGAAACGGTACTGCGTCTGCGGTACGAATACCCGTTCATCAAGCTCATTCTGGTGCTTCCCTTTGCCGATCAGGCGGCAGGATGGAGCGTCTATGACCGCGACCGTTATGAGGATATCCTGCGCCGCGCGGACAAGGTCGTGTATGTCGGCAGGGACTACACCCCTTATTGCTTTTCTCTGCGCAACCGTCGCCTTGTTGACCACAGTCAGGTGTGCGTGTGCTATTTCACGGGCGAAAAAGGCGGCACCGCCGCCACCGTGGCATATGCGCAAAAGAAGGGACTCAGAGTGGTCAATATCGCTTGACAGGTTATGGAAATGTTGCTATACTGAATAAAAATTATGTGAGAAAGGAGTATGTCAAATGGGTTATATTTGGGGCTTGCTCGGCGGCTTGATCACGTCTCTTATTATTGCGGCGATTCCGGTTGTCTGGGCATTTTACAAGAAGCAGGAGAACGCAGGTGCGGTGCTGAAGGTGTCGATCATCACGTTTGTCGGCGGCTTTGTGCTCGGCTTTGTGCTCGGTCTGCTCACGGCTGTGCTGTCCATCTTCGGCATCCTTGGTTCTGTGTGGAGCGTGCTGTCGCTGGTGATCACCGTGTACATCTACTACTGCGCATTTGCCAACAAGCCGTTTGAGATCCTCGAAAAGCTGGGCATCAAACTGTAATGTAAGGCGAAAAAAACCGTTCTGTGCCATGTCGCAGGACGGCTTTTTTGTTGTCGGAGAGTGCTCAAGCGGCGGCAGGCAAAAAAGTTTTCTGAAAATGCTTGACAAACGGCGGCGTTTCTGTTATGATTATCTGCGTTCCCGCAGGAACGCGTATATATGGCGGTATAGCTCAGTTGGCTAGAGCATGCGGTTCATACCCGCAGTGTCGTTGGTTCGAATCCGACTACCGCTACCATACATGGCCCGATGGTCAAGCGGTTAAGACACCGCCCTTTCACGGCGGTAACACGGGTTCGATTCCCGTTCGGGTCACCAATTAAGCGCAATCGCGGCAATCGCCACGGCGGCGCTGTTTTTGGGCGTATAGCTCAGCTGGTTAGAGCGCCTGCTTCACACGCAGGAGGTCAGCGGTTCGAGTCCGTTTACGCCCACCATGTTGTAGGACCAAAATAGATGCCTACGCTTAAAACCCCGAAACCAAGCGGTTTTCGGGGTTTTTTGCACCCCAAAAACAGGTGTCTTTCAAAAAGATGCCAACCCCCTCTTAAACGGACTCGAACCGTTGCATAACATTTTAAGCCCCGAATTTGAGAAAAAATCTCCTCAGATTCGGGGCTTTTTTGCTTTCTTTCAAAAAAATATTTGTTAATTGTTTGTGTCTTGTGACTACGCTCTTTTAACCGCCATCAATCCACACTTTGAAGCAGCTGTTCGCATTTCTTGAATCTCGGATCGTTAGTGATGATATTGTCATCCGTCTCAAAGCACAGATTGTAGCATCCGTTCAAATAGAATCTGAAATTGCCCTTGATCTCTCCCGCCACAACGGAATCTTCGCAATCTTTGTAATCGAAGATGAGTGTATCGGTTAACTCGTTGATTACGTCAAACGCTTTATCCATTTCGGATATCGAAATATACTCATTGGCAAGGTTGTTGAGAGCGCTGTACAACCATTTTGTACGAATACGGATATCCCGGAACTTTGCATAGTTATATTTCACGCCATTCACAAGATCGTGCCAAGCGGCAATTGCCTTCTCCTTTTTGGCATCACTGGCGATCGATAACCGTTTTGCTCTTACCGCCAACGCCCATAAATAGTGGTGAACGGCTTCGTTGCACACCTCCTCGGACAGGGCAAGGCACTTGTTTTGATCGTTCTTTTTGGAATAGATCTCGATCTCCATTGCCGCCCGTATGCTTCCCCTTTGCGGTAAGCCGTCGGCTATCTCCTCGGCATTCGCAAAATCATTACGGTAAAGATACAGGATGATCAGCGTTTGCTTTGCGTCGATCTGTCTTGTAGTATCGCGGTCATAGTTGATAACGGATTTCAAGAGATGAACGGCTTCGTTATAAAATCTATCTTTATCTTCCGCACCATACGCTCCGTAATAAATACATCTGACCAAACTGTCCGCACACAGTAGCTTCACCTCATAATCAAGCGGATATTTTTTGATGTGTGTTTTATACAGTTGATAACACGCATAGTAGGCATCATCCTGACGCGCATACACCTTTTCGATACCCTTGTTGATTTTCTCCGCTTCTGCATATAACGCTTCGCGGTCAGCTTTTTCATCACCACCGACACCGAGTAAGCAGTCGGTAGTTACGCCGAGGATAGCGGCAAGCGGAACAATTTGAGAAATGTCAGGCATAGCGTTATCGCATTCCCATTTTGAGATGGATTGTACCGATATCATCAATTTTTCTGCCAGTTCCGCCTGTGTAAGCTGTGCATCTTTCCGTATCGCCTTTAATCGTTGTCCAAAGCTCAACATGGTTATGTTCCTTTCAAGCAATGTGTTATATTCATTACAAAGGACATTAGAAAAATATGATGGGATTGCCCGCTTTAAATGCAAAAATAACATCTTCGTTGCAGAAATGTCTTTAATAATTTCTTAAAAAGGTAAGTTGTTATAAGGATGTTTGGGAACATCCAAAAAACAGTTGCTTGACGGACACAAAAGGAAAAGACAGTATGGTCATACAAATACCATACTGTCTTTTCCTTTTTATAAATTCCAATCGACTATTGTTCTGCGATGAATAGAATAATACACCCCTCACCATTCACAATAGCAAGGGCGTGTTAAAGGCAATGGAAAGCTACCAAGTGCTTACCTTTGGGCACAGATTTTTATCGGAGTGTATAAATCACGATTCTTCGCACTTGAAAAGATCACGATTAAGTTTTACCTGTACATAAAGTCTTTAAATTTCTTATGGTTTTTTATAAAAAGCATGTTACAATTTAGGACATATACCCGTCTATTATAATGAAGGGCAAAAAACGGTAAGGAGTTGAAACTATGACTGATCGCGAAATACTCGAGAATTTGCGCGCAGGCTCGGATTCCGCCCTAGTCATTCTTTCCAACTGCTACGGAGCATACTGTCGCACCATTGCCTTTCGCATTCTTCAAAACGAAGAAGACGTTGAGGAATGCCTAAACGATGTGTATTTGAAGATTTGGCGTATCGCGCAAACCGAGGATATCGCCAATCTCAAGCACTACATAGCATCAATAACCCGCAATGTGGCCGCGGATATCTATAACAAGCGCAAATCGCAACAGGCAACCACACAAGAATTATATCAAGAGCTTGAAGAATGTGGTTGGGTGCAGGATTCTACGAGCGAAGCGACGGATGCAATCGTGATCAAAGATACCCTAAATGCGTTTTTGTTATCGCTTGGAAAACTAGAACGTTGGATCTTTATGCGCCGTTACTGGAATATGGATGATATAAAAGCCATTGCCGCCGCTTGCGGAAAGCGCGAAGCGACCGTGCGCATGATACTCAGCCGCACGCGCAAAAAGCTGAAAGATCGATTAGAGAAAGAAGGAATTATTTTATGAATAGTGCGCGTTTGTTGCGCGAAATGGGTGAAGTGGATTCCGCCTTTGTGGATACGGCTCCCATTGAACATCATATTAAAAAAAGAAAAGCCACTCTGTGGCTGAAAGGATGTGCGATAGCGGCGTGTTTTGCTCTTATCTTCACCTGTGTCTATTCTCTTTATAATGCTTCTGTTCACAATGATGCCGATATTGTGTATGCTTCCGAAAATACGCCGGTTGTTATTCCCCCAAATACAGGCACGAAACCGATAAATTCTTCTTCTCAGTTTTGGGACGGGAAGGTGTATGACTTTCAAGAACTCGCCAACTGTTCCGAGTTGATTGTTGTGGCGGATGTGGTGGCTGTTGAGGAAGGTAGCCGCCTTGGCAATGCCTTTTGCAACAATCATGCAACGGTTAAGATTCGTGAAGTGCTGAAAGGTAATGTGACAGAAGGAACCGAGCTTTGCGTTGACGATCCGACGTCAAGCATGCGTACGCATGCCATCAGTATACCGATGATGCAACGCGGCAATCGCGTATTGCTGTTTTTGGTGAAACAATCTATTGTGATAAAAAGCTCGCAAGGCGAAGATGTGCCGATTTACGGGTTTGTTCGGGAGTATCCGGAGGTTGGGAAATTTTTCTATGATTATGATGGAAAATATCACGAATCCCGATCGTATGCAGACGGCAATCCCAAAAGCAATATGGTGTTTACCGATCTTGAGCCGAAGACTTTAGAGGAAATCAAGACGTTGATAGATGAAAAATAGGAACTTTTGATTTATTACGAGGTGATTCCAATGTATACGAATAGCTGAAACAACTGAAAAACTTTTGAAAAAACTCAAAGTATTATGAGGGGAGAATGCCTTATTATTAAAGCGACCGCAAAACGGTTGGCAAAGTCTTTTGGAAGGAACAACTGCTGTTGATGTTTTGCATCTGTTATCCTTGCCCGATTTCCGAAAAGCCCTTGCTTTCATAATGAAAACGCACACCACCGTGTTTACGATTGCTTCGCTTTGCAGTAAATGTGGAATTGCCGATCAACAGCGCTTCAAAGACCATTTAAACAGCACCGATTTATTTACGGTGAAAACGGTCGATCTTGACGATGAACAAGTCACAGTATATGAACTCACAAAAGAAGATAAGTTGTTTATGCTTCTTGCTGTGGCGGCGCTATGCGATGAGTATGCCAATTACGAAAGAATTTACTATAATTTCAACGGCGACCCCACATTTTACCTGAATTGATCGCTCGAGGATTTTCATTGACAGTTCCCTTTACTGTGGATATAATAAATGACATAAGATTCGCAATTTTGTTGAACCATCCCAACACCGACGGTCGAGGATCTTTCCTCGGCCGTCGGTGCTTTTTGTTATCAAAAAAACGGTTGAAAAACCAAGAAAAATAAGTGCGCACTCCAAAATACAACAAATTTCGCAAGTTTCATAAGATACAATCTATGCGGGGAGGTGCGAAAAATGCCGCTATCTGTAATAAATTACCGATCAGAGAAAAAAGAAGGTGACTAAAAAGAAAGCTATTCCACATCGCACAACTATTTGAAGATCATGCAGCGCAATACGATTATTTGAAATGTCCTTTATGTAAACGAGGACGATTATGTGATATCCCGCATGGTGGCATCGTAATCACGAAAACCACAGAGGATGCGTATGCGGATTGTGTTGGTGCGTATGTTGTTGTGAAGTGTCCGAAGTGTTCCTCCAAGTTTATAATCTATCTTCAAAATTAAAATGATGTTTCGTACATAGTTCAACCGCCGCGGGCATATGCGAGTATCGCTAATGCGGAAAAGAGCCTATATCCGTCTTGAAAGACGAGAACAAGGACTGTCGAGTTAGGGCATGACAAACAGCTTTTAAGCTGTGTTGTCATGCCCTTTTTTATTTGCAACCGACGCTTAAAAGCGGAAAGGTTGCAGTATGAACAAGGTATGGCTTTGCTACATAGCCAAATATCCGTGATCTCCGATTTTGTTTCAAACCAAAACAAAAAAGGAGATTGCAGCTATGTGTAACAAAGCATTTAAAAGAAACCCGTCCCCAAACCGCAGTAAATCCAAAGATAATCCGTACAGGATATTCACGGTCGGCCCACCAAACGATCTGCATTATTATTTGTCGTTTGTGGACGGTCGCGGTGTAGGTATCTGTATGGAAATCAACGAACAACTGTATGCGGCATTCGATCAATTTGAACGAGATGACATGTCCGCTATAAACGAATACACCCGGCATCATGAACATTCCGTTTTAACGGAAATAACCTTAAACAAGCGAGCTATCAGAAAACTCGATCCGCTGGAGGATGTCGTAGAACAGAAAATACAGGTAGAACGTGCTCTGGACACTCTTACACAAACGCAACGGCGACGATTGTGCCTTTATCATTTTTACGGTTTCACATACGAAGAAATCGCCGCAATGGAGAGAAGTTCTGTTAAACAAATCTATAAAAGTATCAAGCTCGCCGAAAAGAAAATAAAAAACTTTTTGTCAGAGGGGTAAAAAACGCCCCTCTAAGTGAACAAACAAGTGAAGGGGCTTTTAAAAACTCTTCGCCTGTTGCTCTTTGTGAGCAGGCTGAACCTTGACAAGTGAATAATTTTTCGGATGCCGATGACATAAACGCATTGGATAAGCTGTCGGACGTGGGCGCCACGACCTCTTTATGAGCGAGCGATCAACCACGCGTCGAGTCGGGATGTACTCAACACCTCCCGATTGGCCAAGACTCCCGTGCGGAATTAATGATACTTCCCCTGTGGGGCTCGCCGGAAGGCGGGATATGGCATACATACGGTACGCCGTATGCGTGAGGTATATGATGCTCGGCATTGTGCTTTTGCACTTTGCGTGTGTTGCGAGATCGTCGGCATCCGGTTATATGAATCTACCTTCCCGACTATTGGGAGTTGGGCGGTAGAACCTTTGCACAGAAGCACCCCGCGTCTGTGCAACATTCTGCTGCTCAATGCAGAGCATTACTTTATCAAGGAGTGAGAACTATGTACGAAATCAAATATAACGATCAGGATGTATTCCGTGATCTGATCGCCGATCAAAAAATTCACCGTAACGGTGAATACGATTTCACCTATGAAAACCGCTTCATTCTTTATCATATCCGTAAATACGGCAAATTGCACTATGTCGCGTTCGATCTGCTGACCGACCGCGAATACAGCATCACCACCACAAAGAAGGATGACTACCTTCAAAATACCTATACGCGATTGATCCCGCTGATCATCGAGCGCACCCGAAGCCATACCACCCGCGATTGCACAAGGATGATGGTGGATCGCCCTTTTGAGTTTATTGATCTGATCTTCCGTTTCGTGCTTCCCGAAAACGGCTATGCCGTTCGTGAAGAACAGATCAAGCTGTGCAAGCGGATGTACCACGGCTTTCTCAATAAACAAGTGTCCGTCTGCGAAGCCGAAGTCGGCACAGGCAAAACCTTCGCCTATCTCGTCGCCGGTCTGCTCGCAAGAAAATACAACATCGACAAACACAACCGCGTCGAACCCGTCACGATCGTGACCGCAACCATCGAACTTCAAAAAAGCCTCGTCGAAAAAGAGATCCCGCGACTCTCACAGATGCTGTACACCTACGGGATCATCGACCGTCCGCTCCAAGCCAATCTGCTTAAAGGGCGTAAACACTATTTTTGCCGTTTGCGGTATCAGGACTATATCGCAGGTTTGCAACAACACCCCGAACTCCATCATCGGGAGATCAAAAATGCCGTTGCTGTCGGAACGCTTCCGCAGGGTGTGGATCTTGACCGCTATAATCTCGAAGCTGTCGTGAAACAGAAGATGTGCGTCGACGGAGCTTGCAGTGAGTGTCCGTACTGTGATACCTGCGAGTATATTCGCATGGTCAATACGATCCGTGAAAATCGCGGTGCGGAGTTTCAAATCCTCAATCATAACCTGTATATCGTTGCTATGAAAGAAGAAAGCACCCGCACCCGGCAATTGCATCCGAGCAGCTTTATTGTAATCGACGAAGCCCATAACTTCCGCAACACCGCCGAAGAACTGTACGGCGAACAACTAAGCGAAACCATGATCCCGTGGTATATCTCCGATACGCTCACACGCTGTGAAAACTTTGTGATCCGCCCGAAACACCGTGCGGCACTCTCGGCACTTCGGACGGAGAATACGGCGTTGTTTGCGGATCTCCGATCGATCCTCAATGACCTGTCGGATTTCGGAAATGATTTCACCTTCACCATTTCTCATCGCCGAAGCCTCACACGGATGGGTGTGATCCTCCGTGAATGCGAAGGATATCTACCTAACCGTAAAGGCGAGATTTCCCCTTCGGGCATGAAGGTCAACAACGCTCTTCAACTGCTGACAAAAATGTCCGACAACTATTATTGGATCGAAAGCGATCAAAACGGTGAGATCACCCTGTGCGGTGCGCCGAAAAATGTCACCGATAAAATGTACGATTGCATCTGGAACCGAACCGCCAGTCATGTGCTGACCAGCGGCACGATGTCTGATGGTAACGGCTTTGGCTTTTTTAAGAAAGAGAACGGTCTGGACAGGATCCCCGAACACTTGTTGTCCGAAGTCCAGATTGAGTCCCCTTTTGATTATACCCGTCATGCACGATTGTATATCCCCGCCGATCTGCCGCTCCCCGATAATCACGATCGGAAATACATTGCAGCGGTAGCGGATCGGATTGAAGAACTTATCCGTGCAACAAACGGACACACGGCCATCCTGTTTACATCGTATTACGCGCTCAATGCCGTTTATTTAGCCTTACAGAACCGCTTGCTCGATTACAACGTGATCCGTATGAATTCCGGTGATAAGACCGCCATCCGTGACTTTCAACTCGCCAAAAACGGCGTGTTGTTCGCATCGGGATCGATGTGGGAAGGTGTGGACTGTGCAGGTGATTGCCTGTCATCGGTAATCATTGTGCGGTTGCCGTTTCCGCGTCGCTCGATACAGATGCAACGCAAAAAAGAACAATGCGACAGCCATCGTGAATTCATCGACAACCATTGTGTGCCGAGCATGATCATCAAGCTCCGACAAGGTGTCGGGCGGTTGATCCGCACCGAAACGGACACAGGCGTGGTATCGATCCTCGATCCTCGCGCCAGCCGCGTCGACTACCATAAAGCGATCGTCGCGGCACTCGGCAAATACCCGATCATTCAATCGGTCGACGATATCAAGGAATTCATCATGAGCGTGAAAGATGCGGATTACTATGAATGAAACTGTCACCCAAGCACCTCGCAATGTGCAAATCGAACAAGCAAGAAAAAATGCCAATTATCTCAAAATGGCCTACGTGCTGGATTTTTTGTTTGAAACCAATGCAATTACCGAAGCCCAGCTTACTCAAGCAAAACGCTATTACTACCAAATGGCAGGTGCCGATATCATTGTTCCCTTTACGCCGCGTCATAAGTTTACAGCAGCATAGCGCATCCGAGGACTGTCTTTTAGTGCAAATAAAAGTGTCCGTTCTGCGCTGGATATATCCGTGTAACTCAATATAATTGTGTTGTAAAAAGATGCCGAAAGGAGAGAAGAAGATGCCAAAGCCCCGACTTATCACCCCAACGCTGAAATCATCGAAGATCCTGCGTGTCGCTGCTTACTGTCGTGTGTCTTCTTCCTCGGCAGATCAGCTTAATTCCTACGTCCGACAGGTCGAGGTGTACACAAAACTCATCAACAGTCGCCCCGATTGGGAACTCGTTGAAGTGTTCGCCGACGAGGGCATCAGCGGCACCTCCGCTGAAAAACGCCCGGAATTCATGCGGATGATCACCATGTGTGAAAAAGGTCAGATCGATCTCATCATCACAAAGTCCATGTCGCGATTCTGTCGCAACCAAAAGGAATCAACCGAGTATGTCCGCAAACTGAAACTGCTCGGTGTCGGCGTACAGTTCGAAAAAGAAGGGATCAACACCCTCTTAATGAACGACGAGATGCTGATGAACATCTTCGCCGCCATCGCTCAGGAAGAATCCCAAGCGATATCACAACACCTGCGTACCTCCATCGTCAAACGCATGGAACTCGGCGAGTATGTCGAATGTATGCCGTCTTACGGCTTCCGCATTATAGACCGCAACCTGTGTATCTTCGAACCCGAAGCAGAGGTCGTGCGAGAGATCTTCGCCATGTACCTCGACGGCATGTCGATCCATAAAATCGCCGATGAATTGAACGCTAACGAAGTACCGACCAAGTTCGGCGGGATCTGGTATGCCGCCACCGTATCGTATATACTGACCAACGAACGGTATGTCGGCGACAGCCTCTTCCAAAAGACCTACACCGAGCCGACCGTCCCCTTCAAACGCCATGTCAATCGAGGAGAAGCGGATCAGTTCTATGCCACCGATACCCATCCGTATATCGTAGATCGTGACACCTTCGACAAGGTGCAATCGCTCTTTCAAAAACGAAAGGATCGTTTCAACAAAATAGAGCGTCAACAGACGTATCCCTTAACGAGTCGCATTCGCTGTGCTGAATGCGGCTCGTTTTATCGTCGTAAGGTACGATCGGGATGTATCAAGTGGGTGTGTACACGCCACGAAAAAGATGCAAGCTCGTGCCACTCCTATTACTATGACGAAGAACGCATCTACGACGGGTTCATCCACGTGATCAACAAACTCCGGTTCGGTCAGGAACGCATCCTCGACCAAGTTGCCGCCATGCTGAACGAAGCCCTCACCGATGTCAAACACAACAGTAAAAACGCAATGGAAATCAGCGAAAAGATCGCCGAAGTCAACGGCAAGATCCTCATGCTCGATCAGCTCCATACCAAAGGCATCCTCAACGCGGACATTCATCGCATACAGGTCAGCGAACTGCAACGCGAATTACGCGATCTGCGGCAACAGCGACAAGCGGAATTCACCTCGCCGTTATCCGATATGGCAGATGCAGTCAAAAAGCTTCGCCACGTCCTCGGCGAGATCGAAGAACCACTCGAAGAATTTGATGATCACCTGTTCGAGGATACCGTCACGGATATACTCATCGACCACGATGACCAAATGACGATCACACTCCTCGGTGGGTTGAAATTTACAGAACGGATTTAAGGTGAAGGACATGAAAACGATACGCTATATCCCCTACGGATACACCGTCCGCGACGGCCGCACGATCGTCGAACACGACGAAGCCGATGTCATCCGCGAGATCTTCTCCATGTATATCACGGGATCATCGCTCAAGGACATCGCCGAATGGCTCACAGCACGACGAATACCGTATACCGAGAAGATCGACGAGTGGGATAAAGCGAGAGTATCACGGATCATCGAAAACATCCGCTACATCGGTGATGACGAATACGATCCGATCATCGACGAAACCATTTTTCAGAATGCGATCAATGCCAAACGCGCCCGGCAACAGAAAACGCCGGCGTGTGAAAGCGAGGGAATCCGCCTCCTCCGCAACCGCGTGAAATGCGAGAAATGCGGACAACCGATGGTCAGGCGAATCAGTTCCCGATTCCATGTCAAGGAAAGTTGGGTATGCATCAACGAGGACTGCAAATGCCGCATCCGCATCAGCGACAGCGACCTGCTCCAAAAGATCACCTTGCTGATGAATCGGCTGATCGCCAACAGCGAACTTCTGATCCCGAAACCCAAAATACGCACAGAGGACTCCCCGATGGTCAGACAGATAAAAGAGGATATCCGCACAGAACTGCAAAGCGACTACCCAAGCGATGACCTGCTGATCAGCAAGATCCGCGAGTGTGCTTCGCAGCTATACAAGGAAAGCCAAGCCAAGAGCATGATCGCCGTACAGCTCGCACGAAAGCGGGTGATGCTGATGAAACCGCAGGAAAACTTCAACGGCGATTACTTCACCGACATTGTTGCCTTCATCACGCTCGGTGCCAACGGCAAAGTGAGTCTGCACACCAATGTAGACAGCATCATAACGGAAGGAGGTGAACAAGAATGAGTGTCACACGCATCCCGAAACGGGTAACGCTCATCGAACCCAAGAAATCGTTCATTGTGAACAAGGAACAGCATCACCAAAAGCGCGTCGCCGCATACTGCCGTGTATCCACAGACAGCGAAGAACAGCTTACCTCATACCAAAACCAAATGAGGGTATACACCGAAATGATCGCCGCGAACACCGAATGGGAATTCGCCGGTCTGTATGCCGACGAAGGTATCACAGGTACCCTCGCCGAAAAGCGACCGCGATTCCAAGCGATGATCGATGATTGCTTAAACGGCAAGATCGACTACATCATCACCAAATCGGTCTCCCGATTCGCCCGAAACGTGGTCGAATGCATCGAGTATGTGCGTATCCTCAAAGCAAGAGGGATCGGCATCCTGTTCGAAGAACAGAGCATCGACACGCTCAAAGCAGACAGCGAAATGTACCTTATCATCTATGCCGCCTTCGCTCAATCCGAATCCGAGAGCATGAGCAAAAACATCACATGGGCATTCCGCAAGAACTTCGAGGAAGGTAAAGTGTACATGATGTACAAGAAAACACTCGGTTACCGCAAAGGGGCAAACGGTGAACCCGAAATCGTCCCCGAAGAAGCGGTGTATGTCGACAGGATCTACAGTATGTACCTTGCAGGTGCTACGCTCGAACAAATATCCGAAACGATCAGAGCCGAGTCTCCAACCTTCCCAAACAAAACCCTGTCATTCAGTAAAACGATGATCCTCCGCGTTCTCCAAAACGAAAAATACTGCGGTGATTGCATTCTCCAAAAAACAGTCACACTCGATCCCATCCTCAAAAAGCGGAAAGCCAATGACGGAGAAGCACCGATGTGGTATGTCGAGGGCAGTCATCCCGCCATCATCTCACGCGAAACCTTCAACAGAGTCCAAGAGGAAATGGCACGGCGAAAAACGATCACGCCTAAGTCAAAAAAGAACACCTTCACATCTACAGGAAAGTATTCCAAATACGCCTTGACCGATGTCCTTATCTGCGGGGAATGCGGTACGCGCTACCGTCGATGTACATGGACAGGTCACGGCAAGCGACGGATCGTATGGCGGTGTGTCAACCGCCTCGACTACGGTAAAAAATACTGTAAAGATTCGTTGACGGTCGATGAGCACCTCATCCAACAAGCCATCGTCCGCGCCCTCAACCAATTCAACAAACAGGACGAAGCAATGTACCTTGCACTGATGCGATCCACTATCGCCGATGCGATCGGTCTGACGAGCAGTAACGATGATATCAGCTTACTCGAACGACGGATCGATGCTCTGAATAAGCGTATCCTCGAAACGGTATCCGCAAGCGTTCAAAGCGGCGGGGATATCACCAATGCCGAGGATGAAATCAAAGAACTGTCCGAGCAAATCGGGCAGCTCAAGAGCCGCATCCGTGCCATCCAAGAAAGCACGATCGACGATGAAACCTTGCAAGCAAGAACCCAAAAAATCCAAGCCACCATCGATGAACGGTTCGGACACAGCGATGAATATGATGATTCTATCGTCAGGCAGATGGTCGAATGTGTCAAAGTATATGCCGATGGACGAATTACCGTGATATTTGGGGGTGGCGTAGAGATCGAAGAACATGTATAATAGAGTCAATGAAACAAACCAAAAGGAGAAGAACTATGCGTAAAGTAGCAATGTGTATGGCTGTGGTTATGATGCTTATGATGATCACAGGGTGTACGCCGAACACCTCCACAGAGGATACGGCGATCACCACGACCACAACGGTCGCATCGATCACCACGACCGCATCCACCACAGCCACCGAGGATGTATCCTCCACGGAAACAGGATCGGCATCGACCACCGAAAACGGTGTGACAACCTCGACCGACAAATCAAACGCAGGGTCTACGGTCACGACCACAAAGTCGAAAGCCACCACCGTGAAAACCACAAGCCCGTCAACAAAAGTGACGACCAAAAAGTCGACGACACAAGCGACCACACGGTTGACAACGAAGGCCACTACCGTCAAGCCTACCACAAAGGCGACAACCAAACAAACGACGGCGGCGACCACAAGAAAGCCAACCACGGTTACGACAAAAGCGCCGACAACGGCAAAAACTACCGTGAAAACAACCGTCACCACCACACGGGCGACCACAACCACCAAGAAACCCACGACCACCACAACGGCAGCTCCGCAAACAATGACGCTCGCCGAAGCCGAAGCATATGCCAATGCATACCTTGAAAGTCTCGGTATGGAGATCGATTATACGGCAACACCGAGTAACGCGGGATATATGCCGCCAATGACTTGGGATGTCGGCGATACATACGAAGAAAAACAATATTTCATCCGTATGCATATCGATATCACGATCGAACACCGAGGTCTGTTGCCCGGACATCCGATGCGGGCAGTCGCTGAGTACCGACCGAATGAGTGGGATAACACCTACGGGTGGTTGTACATCCTCCACTAACCGACAACAGCATAACCCCTCCCAAGAGAGTCAAGCAGCTCGAAACGCTGTTTGACTCTCTTTCTTGTTTCACTGACTCTTTTATAAATAAAAACCATATGCGAACGAAAGGAATGATGCACATGAAGAAAAGTATGAAAGCACTCATTAGTATTGTGCTGATTCTTGCACTTCTGATGAGTTACGCCCCGTCAATCGTATTGGCGGCACCACAATCTCCTTCCTGCGAGCGAACAGGCATTTATGCCCTCAAGGATGTGACCCTTGTTCCGCCTTTCAAGAGTGACGGTACGGCGAACACGAAAGCGGTTGTCGTCAAGGCAAAAGATGCGCGCATCATGCATTTCACGGTGGACAACGGTACCAAACTGTGTTATTGCATCGAACCCGGCGCAGGTCTCACAGTCGATTCCACGATTGATTCCGCGAAAGCGAATAAGTATTGGACGGCTTTGAAAAACTCGCCCGATGCAAAACATCAAAAGATCGTACAAGGCATTTATCGTTGTGTTGCTCTGGCCGATCACATGAACCCGACCAAAGATGCCGATGTCCATGCGATCGCACAAATCGTGCTGTGGGAGATCATCTGCGGTATCCGCGATCCGCTGACCGGCGAAGCATTGAAAACGACACTTCAAGACAGCTTTGCCAACCTTGCCACGACCGATCAGCAAACATATTATCACGATCGCTATGTAAACTTTGTCAATGCATATAAACAGTTTGATGATATTCCGAGCTGTATGTATTCGACTCCTGCGGCGGCAAAAGCAAAACCGATCACACTTCAATGGAACGCGACAAACAAGCGATATCAAGCGACTGTCACGGACTCCAAAGGTCTGCTTTCAAAGATGAACACATCGGGTATTTTTCCGAGTCATGTGAATGTGTCCAAGAGCGGCAACAACCTCACCATCTGGACCACGCAACCGATTACAACGGTAACCGCCAGTTCCCGTATCAACAAGGATCACGGCTTCAGCACATCGACTTCTCCGTCGATGCTGATTTACGGCGGTACTCTTGAAACGGGTGATACGGCTCAAGCGGTGGTCAGTTCGTCCATCCCCGATCCTATGTCAGCGTATGTGGCTATCAAGACGGGTTCGGCCCCAACCACCGAGATCACCGTGAACAAGACGTGGGTGGACGATAATAACCGTGACGGTGTTCGTCCTTCCAAGATCACGGTCAATCTTCTTGCTGACGGCAACCTGTATAAATCAAAAGATATCACGGCAGCGGACGGTTGGAAGTACACCTTCACAGGTCTGCCCGAATACAACAACAGCGGCGCCAAGATCAAGTACACGATTTCCGAAAATCCTGTCCCCAAATATACGACCAGCTACAATGGCTTCACCATCATCAACACCCACCAAACGAGTATCGTTAAAACTTTTACGACAAAAACGTGGGATGATAACGGGGATCAGGACGGTCTTCGTCCCGACAGCATTACGATCCGCCTGTATGCGGACGGCAAGGAGATCGACAGCAAAGTCGTGACCGAAGCCGATGGTTGGAAATACGAATTTGCTGACCTGCCGAAATACCGTGACGGCGGCGTAGAGATCAAGTATGAGATCAAGGAAGATCCCATTCCCGGCTACGACACTTCGTATAACGGCTTCGATGTGATCAACACGCACATTCCCGAAAAGACACAGGTCAGCGGTCAAAAGACATGGGTGGATAATGATAATCAGGACGGCTACCGTCCCGACAGCATTACCGTCCGTCTCTTCGCCGACGGTGTGGAGATTGACAGCAAGGTTGTGACCGCAAAAGACGATTGGCGTTATGCTTTCACAAATCTGGACAAGTACCGTGACCACGGTACCAAGATTGTCTATTCGATCTCCGAAGATCCCGTCCCCGAATACGCCACCACGTATGACGGCTTTAACATCACGAACACCCATATCACCGAGAAAACCGAAATCAGCGGACAGAAAACATGGGATGACTGCGATGATCAGGACGGCATCCGTCCGACGAGCATTACCGTTCGTTTGTACCGCAACGGTGAGGAATACGATGCCCAAACCGTACACGCTCGTTATGGTTGGCAGTACCATTGGGACAACCTTGACAAATACGAACAAGGCGGTCTGCTGGTAGAGTGGACAGTCAAGGAAGATCCCGTCGACGGTTACACGCCGACTTATGATGGCTTTAATATCACGAATCATTACACTCCCCAAACCGTAGAGGTAAGCGGTGAGAAGCGTTGGGATGACAACGGCAACCAAGACGGTGTCCGTCCCGAAGAGATCACCGTCCGCCTTCTGCGCGACGGCGAGGAATATGCGGTATGCTCTGTCTCCGCTGAACAGGAATGGAAATACAAATTCGAGAACCTGCCGAAGTTCCGCGACGGCGGCGAAGAAATTGTCTGGACCGTTGTCGAGGACGAAGTCCCGCACTATGTCACCTCGTATGAGGGATACACCATCGTGAACACGCTGATCCCCGAAAAGACCGAGATCGGCGGCACCAAGACATGGAACGACAACAATAATCAGGACGGCGTTCGTCCCGAAAAGATCATCGTTCGACTCTTCCGTGACGGTGAAGAATTCATGAGCCAAGAAATCACGGATGTCGACGGTGTGTGGTCGTACCTGTTCACCGATCTTGACGTTTACCGCGACGGTGGCATCAAGATCGAATGGACGGTCACCGAAGATGCAGTCGAGGGCTACACTACGACCTATGATGGTTATAACATCATCAACACTCACGAAACCGCCAAGACCGATGTCGAAGGTGTGAAAACGTGGGTTGACGATGATGACCGTGACGGTCTGCGTCCCGACAGTATCACCGTCCGTCTCTATCGTGACGGCGAGGAATTCGATTCCAAGACTGTGACTGAAGCAGACGAATGGAAATACTCGTGGACAGGTCTCGATAAATTCCGCGACGGCGGTGTCGAGATCGTGTGGACAATCGATGAGGACGCTGTCGAGGGGTACACCAAAACGATCGACGGCTATAATCTGACGAACACGCATGAGATCGAAAAGATCACCATCAGCGGTCGTAAGATCTGGAACGACGGCTCTAACGCCGCCGAGCTTCGTCCCGAAGCGGTTATGCTTACGCTTTGTGCGGACGGTGTGGAAATCGAAACCGCCGAAGTGAAGATGACTGATACACAGTCCCCCGATGTGTGGAGCTATGAGTTTGTCGACCTTCCCGTTTACAAGGCGGGTAAGAAGGTCGCCTATACCGTGATGGAGAAACCTGTTTCACACTACACGGCAACTGTCAACGGCTTTGATATCACCAACACGGTTGTCCCGCCTGTGGACTCCCCCAAGACCGGTGATACTGCCCGTGAATCTCTCCCGAAAGTGATGGCGGTGCTTGCCATTGTCGGCGTCGCCTCCGGTGCCTCGTGCATCGGGCTGATCGTCTCTCGCAGAAGAAAGCGTAAAGAGGATCAATAATATCTGACGCACAGGCGCCGATCTCAAAAGAGAGGTCGGCGCCTGTAGCATCTATCGAAGGAGATGAGCAACTATGAGTGATCCGAATAAAATCCACCACGCGTTACAAGCACGCGGGTACTGCGAAGCCATCAAGGATGGCATCAACGGTTTGTGCCGTATTCTTGACATCGGCGATGACAGCTTCGGAGAAATGGATCGTCTGGAAAGTTACAAAGCCATATTCCGCAAAGCAGAAGAATGGCAACAGCAATACGATGCCTTCCTTCAGGAACAGGGCGAAACTCCTGTTGATTCGCCCGTATTTGAACAAACCATGTGAAAGGGTGTGATACCGATGAAATTCGGAAATGTGTATGTATCCGCGTGTTACGACGAAGGAATCGAGCGCGTGGACGCAAACGGCAAGCCCGAAATCTGCAAGGGCTATTACTGCCAAGTGTATAAGGATGCCGAGTTGCAAGATCAGATCGATGATTTCTGTCTTGCGGTCGGTCATGAGATCCCCGACGATCGATTCGAGTCGATTGCGAAGGGCATCCGCACCTATTTGGGGCTTGACGATCAGGATGAACATCGTGAGCGTGTGCGGCAGACCATCGACGGCATCACTGCCGAAGATCTGCTCGAGCAAGCGGTGTATGCTGTCAACGCCCCCAATTGTTGTTCGGAAAGTGACCGAGCCGAAGCAATGCTCGGTATGCTCGGTGCCAATGTGTTCGATGACGGTGTGTATCACGCCGAAGCCGATCACCCGACAATCGAGACGGGAGGTAATGCACCATGCCAAACCATGTAATCAATATGATCACGGTCAGCGGTAATCCGAAGCGTATCAACGAGATGCGCGAAGCTGTCCAAAATGATGAGTGCGGACTCGGCACGATTGATTTTAATAAAATTGCGCCGATGCCGCCGTCGCTGGAAATCGAGTGTAGCACACGCACCAATAACGGTGTTAAAGCAGTTCGTGATTTCTTCGAAGTTTATGGCATCGCACATCCCGGTGAAACGGATATATCCAAAGTGCCGATTGAGAGCCAAGAAGCCTTCCTCCGCATCCGGTCAGACATCGACCGTGAGGAATGGGAGCTTGGCAAGCAAGCGTATATGAATCAAGCGCAATACGGTGCGCAGACATGGTACGGTTGGGCTATCGATAATTGGGGTACGAAATGGAACGCCTACGGCTATGACGGAACAGGTTACGAAAACGGCAATGGTTTGTATTGCCAAACTGCGTGGAGTGCGCCGCATCCCGTCATGGCAAAACTCGCTGAGATGTATCCCGATCTGACATTTACCCATGAATGGGCAGATGAAGATCTCGGAAGTAACTGCGGTCGGGTAACCTATGCACAAGGAGAACGCGTAGATGTCTTCATTCCCGAAGGAAAAGAAGCATTGGAGTTTGCGTGCAATGTGTGGGATTATGATCTGCAGGGGCTTGGTTACGAACTCAATGTTCTCGGCACTGACTATGTCTACACCGAGATGGAGAGTTTCAAGCTTGCGGATTTGTTCGGTAAGCCCGCGCTGTTTACCGATGAAAAGCTGACCGCCGCCGATATTCCGCAGGGGCTGTTCTGTTATTACTTCAACAGCACCGATAACGGCGAGCCGTATTCGGTAAGTTTGACACTCACCGACCGTTTTGCGGGATGTGTCGTCACCGACGAACCGCTCGAATTCGACGGGCAAACACACATCACATTCGACGAGAATAACCCGTTCTTCATCATCGGCGACGGTGAGATGAGTTTCCGTGAATATATGAACGGCGAGTTCGACGGCCCTTTTAACGATGTAACAATGACTTGAATTGTGAGAGGATGTGATACCGATGGATCAGATCGAAGAAACTGCTGTCACAGCAGAACGGCAAATTACCCTCGGCGAAGTCATGGATGACAGCATGACTCTTGCAGATAAGATCACAAATGTGTTTGAACGGTTGAGCCGTATGGAAGGTGTTTCGGCTTCCGAAATGACGGAACTCTCACGGCTGAAAGACAACCTTTTAGACAGCATGAGGAATGTCACTGACGGCATCTGCTCAACTATGTCATGGTATGAAGAAACTATCAGCGCCGACGAATCGGACTATATAACAATGGGATGAACCCCCAATCTATATTAACAATGAGGTGATCGGTATATGACCAAAAAAGAAAGACAAGCTCTGATTGATTCCTATGGAAAGGCATACCTTGTTTCCGGTGCTTATTGCACGCCGTTTTGGGATACTTTTCTTAAACTGACCGAGGGCTTTGGAGCCGCGAGATCCGTTCAAGAAGTTCTCAAAACGTTGCATGATGCAGATGCGTATCGCGAAGCATATCAACTGATCGTATCCTTGTTTGAGATCATGTTTTCGAATGTCCCCGCGCAGATTTCGGAAATGGGCGATGACGAAACGATGATGAAAGACTTCGTCTATGAGTTTTTGGAAGATACCGCCGATATCTTGGATGAGAACCAACAACTCGCCGAGGGCAATTTTGAGGATTAAACAACCAAACCCCCGACCGAAACATTTTTGTTACGGTCGCCTGTTTTTCCTTCATCTAATATGAATAGCTTTAATATGTTTTTTGATTCAGATAATCCTTATACCATCCTTCGACCATTGAGGGGCTAATATTCGTCATTTCCTCTTCGGTACCATATACAGCCCAACCCGTTACTATAGGATTATTATTGCAATCATAAAAATTAGCATATCGACTCATTTTTTCAATCCCACGAATTGTTCGAATTGGACTATTATTATCTGTTATACGGCAAAAAAACATTTGACCGTTATATTCAAAGCTTATGCAATCATCCTGCCACGTTCTGTTCATAACACAACATCCCCTTTTTGATTGTGACTTTCAAAATGAATTCTCGGTGCCGAAATTATGCGGGCATATATCACGGCAGGCGTGGCAGCAGATACCCCATACTTGCGTGACCTCGTCTGTTTTGAACGCATACGCATCGCACGCCTCTTGATTCATATCCACATTATCCAACGCATGAACCGGACAAGTATTCACACATTTCATACAGCCGTCGCAGATGCTTTCTTTCAGCTCATCTGCTTCTAATTCGACATCGCATAGCACGGTTCCTAACCATACCATACTTCCATATTCGGGAGTGATCAGCAAAGAGTGTCGCCCGATTGTGCCGAGCCCTGCTGCCTGTGCGGCATGCTTTTGAGAAACCACGGAACGCCAACGATTGGTACGCGGATCGTATTCGCTTTCGTTTGTCGGGATCGGTACACAATGGATATGGTGTTTCTCCATTTCAATGCAGAAATCCAATGCGATGGCATCGAGCTTTGCGGTGATACTGTTGCGGATGCGTGTATACGGTGTCGGTGAAGATGAGGTTAAACAACCCACGGGGAAACGGCAAGCAAACGACACCACCGACTTGCACGCAGGAAACACATCACACGGATGGAATCCTTCGGGCGCATCTTCAAAACGGTCAAGCGAAGCAATTCCGCAAAGATCTGCACCGAGCGAACGCACAATACTTTTTACTTCTTCTGCTGTAATCATTTTCGCACCGCCCTGTTTTGGATGATATATCCATTATAGCACATTTTGGAATAATAGCAAGAAACTCATCATTGATTGTTGCAGTAAGAAATCCCCACTTTCGTAAGCGGCAATCTCTTACTGCAATAACATACGTCTGTCCAATTTGGATGTTCAGATTTGAATACGGCAACGGACAAAACTCCGAAAAAGGTTAGGTTGACAAAGTTTGATATACACTTTACAATATAGGTGGATGAACAAAATCACCTCGAAAGGATGGTTGATTATGGATCGCGCCGAATTGTATGAAAACATTATCAAAACTTATAACGAAACGGGATCTGTAAAGGATACCGCAACCAAGTTGCATACGAGCGTCGTGAAAGTTCGCCGTGTGCTGATAACCGAAGGATTGTGGAGTAGCCCTACGAGTCTCAAAATTTTGGCTCTGTATGAAGATGGTCTCACGGTTGCTCAGATCGCCGAAAAGCTTAACTACTCCGAAAAGAATGTACAAGCATTCCTGCCGTATACACGGGGTGCCTATGGCGGCGAAAGCACATATTCCACCACTTCTAAGGAATATCGTGAAAGAATGCAATTGGCAGCGAGCAGACAAGTTCGTGCAGGTTCGTTGCCGCCTAACGGCATGGCTCGCCAAGCCATTAGGCATCACGAGGACTCCGATGGTCAACACACCAAAAAGCCGATGGCGCTGAAATTGCATTTGGAACTCGATACCGAAGGTCTGTCTGCAGAGGAACTGTGCATCTTAAAAGAACACGGAAAGATGAAGAAAGCAATATCTCGCGATATCATCATTCCCGCCGATATGACATTGCACGCCTTGCATTATGCTATCCAAAGATTGTTCGGTTGGCAAAACAGCCACTTGCACCACTACGCTTTTCCGAATGATGTATTTGAACATGTTACACGCAACAGTTTTGATAGATGGCTCCGCCTTTGCGGCATCTATTTCCGTTTCCCGCAAGAAGAATCCGATGATCTGTTTTGGGATGATAACTATGAGCCGGTTATGAGTTTCAAATCTTGGTTAAAATCCAAGTATTCCGGTCCCTATGGTTATGGCGGTATGGGTGATCATTATTATGAAAACCAACGCCTTGTAAGAGAGCTTAAACAAGATATGCCCGTACTGAAAGTGCATGACGGCAAAAAGATGAGAGAGGTGCCGATCGAAAGCGCCACGCTTGACGATGCGCGGAATAGCATCTACCTCGGCGGCCCCATGAATTATTTGCTTGAAAAAATGACCGTAGCAGATTATATCTTCCTTCCCGATAACGATTATTTCTTAACACCCATTGACGAGGATATTCAATTCCTTGAGAGCGGTGAAAAATTAGCAAAGAGATGGGAAGAAATAACCGCCGATCTGGAAAATAACTATGCTGAATTTGAGTCCATCGCTTTCGTAACAACCGTGCGGTTACAGGCACAAACTCATCGTCTTGATTATTTCTATGATTACGGCGATGATTGGAAAGTGTCCATCACCTGTTCCGAAGCGTACTATATGAGCGATCTTATGGAACAAGACAACGCTCCGATTCAGAAAGTTACCACAAAACAAGAACCTATCTGCGTAAAAGCTGATGGTCTTCCCGTCATGGAAGATGTCGGTGGAATTTCGGGCTATGTTGAATTCCTCTCGGCAATACATAATTCTTACGATGAAGATGAACGAGCAGAACTTCTTGAATGGGCAAATTCCATGCGATGGAGCGGTAGGTCATCAGGAGTTGCAAGTATGCTCTGATCCATGAAATGGTGGGGGGTTCGGAAAAATGAACGGCAGTTCAAAAGAAAGGTTAGGTTGACAATAAATTCGCTCGCATCTATTTCGTTACAACATTCCCCCCGTTTGGAATCTATTTCGTTACAACACTAAATGCGGCCGCATCTATTTCGTTACAACATTTCGGGGCAAAAACGGCTATTTAAGCATAAAAAAGCCCCCCCGACAAGGGGACAAAATGCTCGAAAACGTTGATACAAAGCCAATCTTAAGGTTTTTCAAAAAGGTTAGGTTGGCATCTATTTTGGTGCTACAACTCAAACAAAAAAAGCACACCCAAGAGGGTGTGCTTTTTTTGTTTGGCTATGAGCGTTACGGACTCGAAAGCCCGTTAAGAAAACGTGCCGGTGGCACGTTTTTAGGGCGTGGAGTTGAAGAAAAGCGGAGGTTTTACATGTACCAATAAACGAGGTAGAGACTGCCGCCTTTGTACGACACGTTTACGCCCACCATGTTGTAGGACCAAAATAGATGCCTACGCTTAAAACCCCGAGAACCCGTGCGGTTTTCGGGGGTTTTTGCACCCCAAAAACAGGTGTCTTTCAAAAAGATGCCAACCCCCTCTTAAACGGACTCGAACCGTTGCATAACAATGTAAGCCCCGAATTTGAGAAAAATTCTCCTCAGATTCGGGGCTTTTTTGCTTTCTTTCAAAAAAATATTTGTTAATTGTTTGTGTCTTGTGACTACGCTCTTTTAACCGCCATCAATCCACATTTTGAAGCTTTTGTTCGCATTTTTTGAATCTCGGATCGTTGGTGATGACATTATCATCCGTCTCAAAGCACAGGTTGTAGCAACCGTGCAGATAGAATTTAAAATTGCTTTTTATCTCTGTAGCCACAACGGAATCTTCGCAATCCTTGTAATCAAGGATGAGTGTTTCGGTTAACTCGTTGATCACGTCAAACGCTTTATCCATTTCAAATATCGCAATATACTCGTTGGCAAGATTATTGAGGGCGCTGTACAACCATTTTGTACGAATACGGATGTCCCGAAACTTTGCGTAGTTGAATTTCACACCTTCCAAAAGATCGTGCCAAGCGGCAATCGCCGCCTCCTTTTTGGCACCGTCGGCAATCGATAACCGTTTTGCTCTTACCGCCAACGCCCATAAATAGTGATGAACGGCTTCGTTGCATACTGTCTCGGACAGATCAAGGCATTTGCTATGGTCGTTCTTTTTGGAATAGATTTCAATCTCCATCGCCGCCCGTATGCTTCCTCTTTGCGGTAAGCCATCGGCTATCTCCTCGGCATTCGCAAAGTCGTTGCGGTAAAGGTACAGGACGATCAGCGTTTGCTTCGCATCGATCTGTCTTGTGGTATCACGGTCATAGTTGATAACGGATTTCAAAAGGTGAACAGCTTCGTTATAAAATCTATCTTTATCTTCCGCACAATGCACTCCATAGTAAATACATCTGACCAAACTGTCCGCACACAGCAGCTTCACTTCATGATCAAGCGGATATTTTTTGATATGTTCTTTGTAAAGCTTATAGCACGCATAGTAGGCGTCATCCTGACGTGCATACACTTTTTCAATGCCTTTGTTGATCTTCTCCGCTTCTGCATATAACGCTTCGCGGTCAGCTTTTTCATCGCCGCCGACACCGAGCAAGCAGTCGGTTGTCACACCAAGGATTGCGGCAAGCGGAACGATTTGGGAAATGTCAGGCATAGTGTTATCACATTCCCATTTGGAGATAGCTTGGACAGACACCATCAATTTTTCTGCCAGTTCTGCCTGTGTAAGCTGTGCATCTTTCCGTATCGTCTTTAATCGTTGTCCAAAGCTCAACATGGTTACGTTCCTTTCAAAAACCGTGTTATGTTTAATCTAAGTATACCATATTGAGCGACTACAGTAAACATATCAACAGGAGATAATCCGGTCTCCCGACGGTTGATAATACCATTGGCGTAACGGCAACCATCTGTTGATTGACGAGTAGCCACACACGGTGGTATAATGTAAAAAAGGCGGTGATATGGATGAAAATTGTTTTCTTCAAAAACGAAGCACATTTTCACCCGCGTATATCTTATGTTTGGGAAAATGCAGAAAACGTTGAGTTGGGTTCTAAATCCCCAAATTTAAAGAGATTTTTTATGTGGATGCTTGTCATTCCCTTCTTTGTGTTTGTTATTGTATATAGTCAGGGATTGACAAGCAAATGGCTGTTGCTCCTTACATCATCGCTTTTGTGCCTTCCGATTCATGAATTTTGCCATGCTCTTTTTTGTTGGATATCTGGAAGAAAGGTTGAGAGAATACACTTTTTCCCATACAAACAGGTGCTATCTAATATAACGGCGTATGTAAAACCTGCTTTCGGTGTGTGGAAGAAACATCAGATTGTTTTGTTTTTCTTGTTTCCTATCATTATGTTGTCCATCATTCCTGCGATATTAGCTATTTTTATTACTCCTTTAAGGCTTTGGTTGGTATCATTTTCGTTGCTGAATATCGCGGTGTCGTACTCGGATATTATCGATATAATTTATTTAATAAAATCGCCTAAAAAGAGCCTTTATTTCATGGATTTTACACTGATCACGAAAGATGCAGACAAGCCTGTAATCATACATCAATTATCGGTAACGCCAAAGCTTGACAAGATCCATCATAAATGCTTTGAATATTACAACGGTAAATTGACCAGAAAAGAGCCTCCAGCCGAAACGGTTGAGATAAGGAAAATAAAGCAGGAGTTTATCAATCAATTTCATCTCAAAATGACACAGCAAGAACACGAACAATTAGCGACATCGTATTTAGGCAAAATCGTCACCATCGAAATTGACCGCCCGATTGGCACCATTCACCCGAAGCATTCTGATCTCGTTTATCCAATCAACTACGGCTATATTCCCGGTGTGCTCGGCGACGACGGCGAAGAACTGGATGTATATTTGCTTGGCGTAGATACGCCACAGGAAACCTATACCGCTCAAATCATCGGCATTGTGTATCGGCGCAACGACGTGGAGGACAAACTTGTTGCCGCTCCCGTCGGCGTGAAGTATACGAAAGAAGAAATCGCCGATGCAGTGCATTTTCAAGAACAATATTACGAAAGTTATATTGCTACAGAAGAATGAAATGAGGATTTTTATGAACAATATTTCAAAAATCATCGATGCGGGAATGTGTGTCGGTTGCGGCGAATGTTCTTTTTGCGAGCATATTTCCTTTCAAAAGAATGCGTATGGTGTACCGACGTCGATCGTAGATGCTACGTGCACGAATTGCGGCGAATGCCTGAATCAATGTGCATATAATCCGTATAACGAAAACTGAATCCCGCATCTATTTACCACCGATCACTCAAAAGAAAAGGCCACACCTACGATGAAGGTGTGGCCTTTTTTGATGATAGGGGGTTGCGTTTTACGGTCAGAGGGTTAATCCTCGACCGCTTTACACAGGAAGTGTGCGCCGACGCACATACCGATGCCGACTACCGTGCCGATGGCGCCGAGCAGATAGTTTGCACCGAGAAGGCCGACCACACCGAACAGCAGAACATACACGCCCGCACTGCCGAGGATATTGCCGATAAGCGAGAATTCCTCGATGTCATCGTCTTCTTTAAACAGGTAAACGATATCGCGGATGATGTGGATCAGAATGCGCAACGGATAGGTCAGCAGGAACAGAATATACGCGAGCAACGTGACAACAAAGGCGGCGATCATCGATGTGCCGTCATCCATATACGAATACTGTTCCGACACGTACCCGTTCACATACACTGTCACGATTACGCGGACGGGAGGGTGGCGTTCCTCGAGCATCGCGCCGAAGATCTTTTTCAACGAGCGCAGATCGCGCCACAGATAGACAAACATACCTGTCACGATCATGGCACCGTAGAACGTTAACCAGTTTTCAACCGTGAAAATATCCCACCCTTGTTCCGCAAGGGCCTTCATACAGGTGCTTGTGAGAATATGTACCGTGGTGCCGAGGGACAGGGAGGCGTTGTTTTCGTACAGACCGCTGACGCTGAGATCGGCTTCGAATACATAGCGCCCGGAGGGTAAGGCTCCGAACGTTTCCGAGCCGAAGATCAGCATAAAGGAGAGACGGTCGCCCTTTTCCGTATACACATTTTCAATGCGACACCGATCGTCATCGTCTTCCGTTCGGAGGATCTCCGAATAGCCCTCGAGAGCGGGATCTACAACGGTGTAGCTTGTGCCGTAAGAGCCCGAACCGCTTTTCTCACCGACCATTCGGAAGCTGTAGTTCAGATTCCACGGGCCTTTCTCCATAGCGGACAGGTAGGCTTCCTCCTGTGCGGCACGGTCGCCTACGGTGTTTTGAAGATACGTGCGCATGGCATCGGCATCGTATTCAAAAGCGGGATAGTTGAGAAATACCGCGACGTCGTCATAGCTTCCTCCGCTTTGCACAAGATCGAAGATGATCTTGCCGTCTGCAATCTCGTAGGAAAGAGACGCGCCGACATCGGCAAACATCGCGTCCATCACGGAGATTTCCACGGTCTCCATCGCCATATGTCCCTTTAAGCCGTCCAGCTCGCCGGTATCCATATCGGACAGTGCGGTGAACATCGTGGCTGTTACAAAGCATAGAATGATGAATACCGCTTTGAATACAAGCATGACTATGTGTTTGACTCTGCTCATTGTTTTGCACCTCCACAAGTATAAGGATTATGGATTTGCCTGAGTATGAGGGTTCGACAGTATTTGCCTCCCACCTTGAGTATAGCATATGCTGTGCCGAAAGAAAAGAAGAAATTTTTAAGCGGGTTTTCGACATTTGTTTCGTAAAACTGACAAACCTCACCGACGATGCTATGATAGGTAAAAACCAAGCGGTAGGAGAGCAGTTGCTATGAACACGAACGCTGTATACGTTTTTTTACCCTTTACGACGGAGAAGCGGGCCTCGTTCCGAAAGCTGGCCGAGGAGACGGCAAAAAGCCCTTGTTTTTACACACCTCAAACCGGACAAGAAGATGCTGTTTTCGCGTATATCGAAACATTTCGATTTTCTATACCATGGTTGCAATATTATATGAATTGTTGTATAGTAATTGTAGCTTTATTTTATATGCGATTATGAGAGGAAAGTTTATTATGAGTAAATGGACTGTCACAATTCAAGCCGAATACCAAGGAGATCGAGCAACCATCCAATATTTTGAAGAAGAAATCACGGTTTTTCAAAAGCCGAGATGGGTGACAATTTGTTTCGGGCTTTTAGGAAATCTTTTGGCTAAAGAAAAGCAATGTGCCAAATTTTCTATCTCTGATATTGCTAACGTATCTTATGAATTTGGACGCAAGGGACAACTGAAATATACGATACTTTTGAAAAATAACGCCACACATAAATTCATCTTTGATTGTGAGAATGATTTGACGGATAAGTTGAACTCTCTTTGATTTGTTGATTGTTTGTGATTTATTCTCGTATCTATTTACCACCAACGCCCACCATGAAAAGAGCCTTGTCGAAAGACAAGGCTCTTTTCAGCTATATTCGCCTGACGGCGAGCTAAATTAGCGTTGCTAGCTAAATTTCCTACGGAAGCGAAATTGCCCTTCGGGCAGCTAAATGTAATAATCATTCACAAACACGGGTTGTCTCAAATGGCCATTTTCAAGGGAGGGATTTACTTTTTATAATATCTGTGCTACTATTACTGTTGATGAGAAGCGATTACAGTAATCAATAATCCAAGGAGGCGTCCCCAACTATGTGCAAACGGTTTATCGTCGTGTTTTTGACAGTCATGCTTCTGACTTCTGCTTTTTGCTCTTGTGGCAAAGGCGAGACCAAAGATACCACTGCTGCCGATACCTACCTTTCCATGGCGGAGTCTTTTATCGAACAAGGTGATTACGATGAAGCTTGGAGTATTCTTCAAAAAGGTTTTGACGAAACCAAAGATTCGCGCATCGCTGTGAAAATAGCTGAACTGTCCTCCGACAGCACCGGCACCACCGCCGATACTGCAGATACCGAAGAAGTCCCCTCCAAAGGATCGGTAGAAGATTTTGTGGGCGTTTGGGCAGAACCCGGAATCAACTCGGATAACGGCGGTTTGATCATAGATGTGGAATGTGCGCAGGATACCCTGACCATATTCCTATCTTACACCCAATCTGCGCCTGCAAGCCGCACAGCGGAATTTGGGATCACCGAAAGTTTGGACAATATAAAAAACAATATTGTCGCTTGTGAAGGTATAAAAGATAGCTGGGGGAATACCGTTACTGCCGAAATTGATTTTTCCGATCCCGATAGCATTGAATGTCGGATTGTTAAGGTTATTCCGGATGAATATGCCATGTGGGGATTTAAGGAAGCAACGTATCGATTGGTGCGGAACGATGATGCTCATCAACAGATGGAATATGCGCCGGGCAACGTTGAGAATATTGAAATATACGACACATCAAAAGCCAGCGGCATTTTAGCATCCTTAGGAATGACAGAGGAAGAGTTTAAAAACAGTTGCATTCCTACAGTGGTAAATTGGATAGCCAGAAATGACGAAGAGTATTCCGAAGCCTACGGCAGACAATATTATCAGGATCACCCAGATGATCAGGAATTCCAAAATTGGATAGCCCGGTGGAACGAAACAGATCCTTCTGCTTATCCCAAAACCAAATACTCTTCAATGGAAGACTATTTCTCGGATATGAATTTTTATGGGGCAAAAGGTGTCGATATCCTCCACGAGAATACGTATGAATTGTTTTCAAAAATGCGGGAATACCCCAACGATTATATTGGACAAGGAGTCCTAATACTGGATATGGATAGTTTCTACTGTGATATCAGCAACACCGGGGTTGATATTTCCATCAATGATGTGCGCGATAATCCGAATAATCCAAATATTGTTTTTTCACAATACGATTACCATATGTATGTAATTTTCAAAGGAAGCAATGGCGGAACTCTGTATTTTGACATGATAACTTTTGAAAAAGTCGCGGAGTAATTGAATTATCCCCTGCCCCACGAGGATTCAATCAAGGTTGTCATTGAATCGGTTGTAAAAGAAGGCGTTACCGTCAAAGCCGAAATCTATGTGGATCATCATGCCGTTACGGTTGTCAGCGATGGTGAACTGGTAATCGCACACGCAAGCAACAGCTATTCGGTTGCCGGCGACTCGGTTCACGAAAGCTGAAGTCTCACGTTCACCATTGAGAAAGCATAGGAAGAATGGATCCGTATATATCATTACCTTCTGTGAATATCGTACCGCCAATGGCACTCTGCTGCGATTGGCGGTATTTCTTTGATCATAACACTCCCCTGTTTGGTATCTATTTTGTCACGACAACTCAAAAGAAAGACACCCCAAAAAGGGTGTCTTTCCTTTTTGCTTTTTCCCAGCTAACGATTTGTTAAATAACTATGAACAAAGAGGTATCGCGCAAAATTTGCGCGATACCTCTTTTCAATTTATTACGATCTAAATCAGTTCGATAAATTGGAATTTGCGTTTATTTGATAGCTACGATTACCGAGAATTTCTGATAAGAATACACACATTCAACTGTCTTAAATCCACTTTTTCGAAGCATTTCAATTTCTTCTGCTACAGAGCATTCTCTGTCCAGCTTTTGTCGCGCTCTCAACAATTCTATATCGCGTTCGTTTAATCCACTTGTTGCCAAACGACTTTCCCAATAAGAATTAAACCATTCATTCATTTCATCCTGACCAGCACAAAACTGGTCATAGTTTACAAATATAGCACCGTTTTGCAGTTTGTCATATATTTGCGTGAAAAGTTTTTGCTTATCCTCATTCTCCAAATGATGAATCGACAAAGCAGATGCAATTACGTCAAAATCTCCGCTCGGCAACCCCTTTGAGTAATCCAACACTTGATATGATATGCTGTCTATACCATTAAATCTCTTACGGGCGATATTCAACATTTCATCCGCTATATCCACCAGTACGTATTCTGCCGATGGGCATTCCTGATACCAAAAATAAGATAACAGTCCTGTTCCTGCCCCTAAATCCAAAACCCGTTTAGGCTTATCAATGTTAGAAATAATAAACTTTGTTGTGCTTTCGTAATAATCATCAAAACAAGGTATAAACTTTTTTCGATTAGCATCATATTCTTTTGCCACAAAATTAAATTGTTCCCTTATGTTCATTTTTATCATTCCTTACCGCAAAGATAGCATAATAATCTAACTTACAAATTCTTATTATTCGAACTGATTATATCACATATTAAAGAAAAAGAAAAGATGTACCAAACTACAAGCTTGTTGCGCACACAGCCCCGCTGCCCGAGATGAACTCCTCGACAGCGGGGCTTTTTTGCTTTCTTTCAAAAAATATTTGTTAATTGTTTGTGTCTTGTAACTGCACTCTTTTAACCGCCATCAATCCACACTTTGAAGCATTTGTTCGCATTTTTTGAATCGCAGATCGTTAGTGATAATATTGTCATCCGTCTCAAAGCACAGGTTGTAGCAACCGTGCAGATAGAATTTAAAATTGCTCTTAATCTCTGTCGCCACGGCAGAGTCCTCACATTCTCCGTAATCAAGAATAAGTGTATCGGTCAACTCTTCGATGACATCAAAAGCTTTATCTATTTCAGATGCTACTATATATTCAGTAGCAAGATTGTTGAGGGCGCTGTACAACCATTTCGTATGAATACGGATATCCCGAAACTTTGCGTAGTTGAATTTCACACCATCCAAAAGATCGTGCCAAGCGGCAATCGCCTCCTCCTTTTTGGCACCGTCGGCGATCGATAACTGTTTTGCTCTTACCGCCAATGCCCATAAATAGTGGTGAACGGCTTCGTTGCATACTGTCTCGGACAGATCAAGGCATTTGCTATGATCGTTCTTTTTGGAATAGATTTCAATCTCCATCGCCGCCCGTATGCTTCCTCTTTGCGGTAAGCCATCGGCTATCTCCTCGGCATTCGCAAAGTCGTTGCGGTAAAGATACAGGATGATCAGCGTTTGCTTCGCATCGATCTGCCTTGTGGTATCGCGGTCATAGTTGATAACAGATTTCAAAAGGTGGATAGCTTCGTTATAAAACTTATCCTTATCTTCCGCACAATGCACCCCATAGTAAATACATCTGACCAAGCTGTCTGCGCATAACAGCTTCACCTCATAATCAAGCGGATATTTTTTGATGTGTGCTTTATACAGTTGATAACACGCATAGTAGGCGTCATCCTGACGCGCATACACTTTTTCAATGCCTTTGTTGATCTTCTCCGCTTCTGCATATAACGCTTCACGGTCAGCTTTTTCATCACCGCCGACACCGAGCAAGCAGTCGGTTGTCACACCAAGGATTGCGGCAAGCGGAACGATTTGGGAAATGTCAGGCATAGTGTTGTCGCATTCCCATTTGGATATTGCTTGGACGGACACCGTCAGTTTTTCCGCCAGTTCTGCCTGTGTAAGCTGTGCATCTTTCCGTATCGCCTTTAATCGTTGTCCAAAGCTTAACATAGTTATGTTCCTTTCAAGCAATGTGCTATGTTTGCTTTAAGTATACCATATCGGAAAATGACAGTAAATATATCAGCAAGAGATAAGTATATCTCCCGACAGTTGATTTGTGTTATACCCCTTTTGTGAAAACATTTAGGGGTATAATAGGGTATAACACAGTTATATGGTCGTAATATTTGATTTTGACAAATGCAACCATCTATCATATGTTCATCACTCACTTCATCGATCATTTGTACTTGATAAATGATTGATGAAGTGTTATAGTATCTTCAGAGGTGTTGTGTATGAATCATAAAAAACCACCGTTTACCATTACAACGGCGATATTGAGAGAAACCGCCGAAATCGCCGAGCTTGTCGGTCAGGTGACCGCTGTGTCGGGGTTGACCACAAACCCGACACTTCGACGTACCAACCGCATTCGCACGATCTACTCTTCGCTTGCCATCGAACAAAATACATTGAGCCTTGATCAGGTCACGGCTGTTTTGAACGGCAAGCGTGTTCTTGCTCCACCCAAAGATGTGGCGGAAGTGAAAAATGCGTATGAGATTTATGATCGTATGGAAGAACTGAACCCCTTTTCAGTGGACGATCTGCTCACAGCACACGGCATCATGACGAGAGGTCTTGTGGAAGAGTCCGGTTATTTCCGATCGGGTCCCGTCGGCGTTGTCGACAAACAAGGGTGCATCCTGCATTTCGGAACACTTCCCGATTTCGTTCCGAAACTCGTCACGGAATTGCTCGAATGGACGGCAGAAAGCGATGTGCATATGTTGATCAAAAGCTGTGTGTTCCATTATGAATTTGAATTGATCCATCCGTTTGCAGACGGCAACGGTCGTATCGGTCGATTGTGGCACACATTATTGTTAACGAAGTGGAAACCGCTGTTTGCGTGGTTGCCGATTGAGTCCATCATCCACGATCGCCAAGAAGAATATTACGCCGCCATCAACCGCTCAAACACCGAAGGCGAATCCACCGTGTTCATCGGGTTCATGTTGTCGGCAATCAAAGAGGCGCTCATGGAAGTGGTGACCGATGATGCGCCGATGACGACGGGCGAAAAACGCCGATATGAGATTGAGCGTTTCTTGAAAACGAACGATACGATTACCAACGCGGATGTGCGCGAGCTGTTTGAGGTATCCTCGGCAACCGCCAATCGCATCCTTGCAAAATTGACCGAAGACGGTATGCTTAAAAAAGTCCGTCTCGGCAAATCATGGGGATATTGTAAAACAAACGATATGTAACTTGAATGAGGAGTCATCTCCGAACAGTCAAACCGGACACCGCTTTTGTTCGGCAATGGTAAGGATGCGACCTTTGCTAATACCGCTTCGGTCGGCTATCTGTGGTCGGATGAGGATAAAGCGATCAGCGGATCGGAAGGCTACGATGTTGAGGTCTACGAGGACTATGTTCTGCTCAAAGGGCGTGAATACACAGGCGGCGATCGGTGCGCCGCAGCACAATTCAACATTCCGTTGTAAGAAAAGGACGCTCACTTAAGAGGGATTATCTCTAAGTGAGCGTCCTTTTTATGCGGTTTCCTTTGAGTTTTCTACGGTTAAAGACTTCAGTGCTTTCTTAAATTGTACGGTGAAGAGGATTGCGGTAAAGGTTACGGCTATCACGTCGGCAACCGGCTCTGCCGTATAAACGCCCATCGTTTTGTCTGTTATCAGTTGCGGCATAACGTAAATCAGCGGCAAGAGTAAAACAAACTTGCGAACGATGGCAACGATAATAGAACACGGTGCATTGCCGATGGAAACAAAGGTCATCTGGCAAGCAATCTGAATACCAAAGATGCACATCACACCGCAATAAATACGGAGTGCCGTTGCGGTAAAATCAATGAGTGCCGCATCGGGCGTAAATATTCCTGCAAACATTTGCGGGAACAGCATAATAGCGCCCCAAATGGCAAAGGAATACGTAAGGCAGGATATGAGCAAAAGGCGAAAGGTTTTCTTGACGCGCTCGGTGTTTTTTGCTCCGTAATTATAACTCAAAATCGGCTGAGCACCCTGTGCAATGCCTTGCATCGGGAGCATCGCAAACTGCATCACACTTGTAAGGATGGTCATTGCCCCAACGGCGATATCGCCGCCGTATTTTAAGAGCGAAGAATTGAAGCAGACCGAAATCACGCTTTCACTGCTCTGCATAATAAAGGTTGCCGTTCCCAGTGCAATACAAGGAAACACGAGCTTTGCATCTATGAGAAGGTTGCGACTTTTGAGCCTCAGATATGTCTTCTTTCCGCAAAGGAACAGAAGCACCCAAACGCAAGAAACAGCTTGGGAAAGGACGGTGGCAAGTGCCGCGCCTTTAACACCCATATGAAAGCCGAAAATGAAAACGGGATCGAGAATAATGTTGCTGACAGCGCCGATCAGCACCGTGATCATACTGATTTTGGTGTAGCCCTGCGCGGTAATAAACGCACCCATACCGAGCGTTAGCTGAACGAACACCGTACCGATGGCATAGATGTTCATATAATCGGTGGCGTAACCGATGGTGTTTTTGCTTGCGCCGAACATCAAAAGTAAATCTTTGTTCCAAATCAGCAAAACGGCAGTCAGAACTGCAGAAATAATAAGCTGCAAGGAAAAACAACCGCCCATAATCCGTTCGGCGGAAGCATTGTCACCTTTACCCATAAAGATCGATGCTTTCGGCGCACCGCCCGAGGCAATCAGCGCCGCAAATGCCGAGATGATCATAATGATCGGCATACACACGCCGACACCTGTCAGTGCAAGACTTCCGTCACCCGGTATGTGACCGATGTAGATGCGGTCAACGATGTTGTACAGCATATTGATAAGCTGGGCAACCACCGTCGGTACCGCTAATCGGAACAGCAGCTTGCCGATCGGCGCTGTGCCGAGCATTTCTTTGTTATCGCGCATAACCCTACCTCATATACTTTGACATTACCGTGTCCATTATACGCTGGTTTACGGCACAATTCAAGACGGTGAAAAGATAATTCACGTATATGGAGTTGTTTTATTGTATGGTACGGTGCTTTTGACCTTCAAATTTATCGGTGGTGGTTACAATTTTTTATTGCAAAATCAACATTTTCGGCGTATAATAACCATGTTGAAATGAGCTTGTGTTTAAAAGCAGAAACTCACAGGGATATATTCCGTATATGCAAAGGAGTGTTTGTTATGGAAAAGAAGCTTATCTACACCGGAAAAACAAAAGATGTTTACGCCTTGGAAAACGGCAACTGTCTTTTGAAGTTCAAGGATGATTGCACCGGTAAAGACGGCGTGTTCGATCCCGGCGAGAACGCGGTTGGTCTTACCATTGAAGGTGTCGGTGACGTCAACCTTCGTATGTCGATCTATTTCTTTGAGAAGATCAATGCTGCAGGCATCAGAACCCACTACGTCCGTGCGAATCTGGAAGACACCACCATGGAGGTGTTGGCGGCAAAGGTGTTCGGCAAAGGTCTTGAGGTAATCTGCCGCTATAAAGCGGTCGGCTCCTTCTACCGCCGTTATTCCGATTATTGCACCGAAGGACAAGACCTTCCGGCATATGTGGAAACAACCTTTAAGAACGACGCAAAAGGTGATCCGTTGGTGACTAAAGACGGTCTGGTTGACCTGGGCGTGATGACGGCCGAGCAGTATGACTCCCTCAAAGCTCAGACACAGGCGATCACCAAGATTGTTGCTGACGATCTGAAAGAAAAAGGTCTGGAACTGTATGATATCAAGTTTGAATTCGGATACGATGCAGATGGCAACGTAATGCTTATCGACGAGATCGCATCCGGCAATATGCGCGTCTATAAGGACGGCAAATACATTGATCCGATGACGCTCAACAAACTCTTCTTCGCATAATGGGCGGTTTTTTCGGTGCGGTCTCCAAGAGGGACTGCGTATTGGATGTTTTTTTCGGGGTTGACTATCATTCACATCTTGGGACAAAACGGGCGGGTATGATCACATACGATGTTCAGGACGGATTTCAGCGTCAGATCCATTCTATTGAGAACACCCCGTTTCGCACCAAGTTTGAGAAGGATCTGGTTGACTTCCACGGTTGCAGCGGTATCGGCTGTATCAGCGACAGCGATCCGCAACCGTTGCTTGTGCGTTCTCATTTGGGTATTTATGCCATCACAACGGTCGGTATTATCAACAATGCCGAAGAGCTGGTGGAAAAGTATTTTTCGGATCACGGACACCAGTTTATGGCGATGAGCTCCGGAAAGGTTAATTCTACGGAGCTGGTGGCAGCACTGATCAATCAGTGCGACGATCTGGTGTCCGGCATTCTCCATGCACAGGACGAAATGGAAGGGTCTATGACTCTGCTTGTTCTCACAACCGACGGCGAGATTATCGCCGCAAGAGATAAAGTCGGGCGTTTGCCGGTGCTCATCGGTAAAAACGATGACGGATATTGTGTGGCACTGGAATCCTTCGCCTATCACAAGCTGGGGTATGAGGATGCTTATGAACTCGGGCCTCGCGAAATCGTGAAAATGACGGCGGATGGCATCGAGTCCATTTCTCCTGCCGGTGACAATATGCGGATTTGCGCATTTCTTTGGACGTACTACGGATATCCCAATTCCCGTTACGAAGGAAAAAATGTAGAAGTTATGCGTGTCACAAACGGAAAGATTATGGCACGCAAGGAACGGGAGCACGGCGGTATTCCGGAGGTTGATCTTGTTGCGGGTGTGCCGGACTCCGGTATACCGCATGCTATGGGATACGCTACCGAGAGCGGGGTGGAATATGCGCGTCCGTTTATTAAGTATACTCCGACCTGGCCGCGCTCGTTTATGCCGGCAAACCAAAGTGTTCGCAACCAGGTTGCCAAAATGAAGCAAATCCCCGTTCCGGAACTGATTGAAGGCAAAAGGCTGTTGCTTGTTGACGACTCGATCGTAAGAGGCACACAGCTTGGCGAAACGGTGGATTTTCTGTATAATTCCGGCGCAAAAGAAGTGCATATGCGTTCTGCCTGCCCGCCGATTATGTATGGGTGCAAATACCTGAACTTTTCTCGCAGCAACTCCGAGCAGGAGCTTCTGGCACGCCGCGTTGTACATGAATTGGAAGGCGATGAGGGTGCCGAACATCTGGAGGAGTATGCAGATTCACATACAGAGCGCGGACAATGTATGTTAAAGCGCATCTGTGAAATGTTCGGATTTGATTCGCTGGGGTATCAAACATTGGACGGCGTGTTGGAATCCATCGGTATCGACAAAGACAAGGTCTGTACCTATTGTTGGACAGGCAAGGAATAAGAAAAGGGGGAACCGTTATGTCGGATAATATCCGTCCCGAAGCCATGGAGCGTATTACGACACAAGTGCTCGCGGAGGCGTTTATAGAAGAACAGATTAAGAATATCCGCGCACAGGTCGGTGACAAGAAGGTGCTTTTAGCACTCTCCGGCGGCGTAGATTCTTCCGTTGTGGCGGCGCTTCTCATCAAGGCAATCGGTAAACAGCTTGTATGCGTGCATGTCAACCATGGCCTGATGCGTAAAGGCGAAAGCGAGGATGTTATCAAGGTGTTTCGGGAAGGCCTTGATGCCAATCTGATGTATGTGGATGCAACCGATCGCTTTTTGAATCTGCTTGCAGGAGTTGCCGATCCCGAACAAAAGCGCAAGATCATTGGTGGCGAATTCATCAAGGTGTTTGACGAAGAAGCCGCTAAACTTGACGGAATGGATTTTCTTGCACAAGGCACGATTTATCCGGATATTCTGGAATCCATCAAGGCTAAGGAAAGTGGTAAACCCGTCAAAAGCCATCACAATGTCGGCGGTCTGCCCGAGGATATGGCGATGGAGCTTGTGGAACCCCTCAAGCTTCTTTATAAGGATGAGGTTCGCGTTGTCGGTGAGGCACTCGGTTTACCGCATGCGATGGTCTATCGTCAGCCGTTTCCGGGTCCCGGACTCGGTGTGCGTTGCCTTGGTGCGATCACCCGTGATCGCCTTCATGCCTTGCGCGAAGCGGATGCGATTCTTCGAGAAGAGTTTGATAACTGCGGTCTTTCCGAAACCGTTTGGCAATATTTTATCGTTGTGCCGGACATGAAAAGCGTCGGCGTGAAGGACGAGAAGCGTTACGAAGGCTGGCCTGCCATCATTCGTGCCGTCAATACGAAAGATGCCATGACCGCCACGATTGAGGAAATTCCATATGCTGTGCTTCACAAGATCACTGCCCGCATCACCGCGGAGGTTGACGGCATCAACCGCGTACTTATGGATCTTACGCCGAAACCCACGGGAACGATTGAGTTTGAATGAGCCCGGTTGTCGAAGGACACTGCCGTGTATCCTCAAAAGGACACACTTCTCTGTCCTCGCCAACAATAACAACATGCCTTTGCAGATTCGTTCTGCAAGGGCATGTTTTATTTTCTGCATTATTCCCACTTAGGTGGTGCCGGTGGACTCCGAATTGGCTTTGTTACCGGGTTTTTGACGATTCTATATATGAATTTGAATGGATCCATCCGTTTGCGGACGGCAACGGTCGTATCGGTCGATTGTGGCACACGTTGTTGTTAACGAAGCGGAAACCGCTGTTTGCGTGGTTGCCGATCGAGTCCATCATCCACGATCGCCATGAAAGATACGCTCGACGAAAACGATGACGTGTTCAACACCTTCTTCGTCATTCGCGCCTCAGCAGAACAGATCATCGAAGAGACACCGCCTTGCCCCGAAAGCCCGTGAAAAACCCGCATTCCCGCTCTTTACAAGCGCGAATAATTGTGCTACACTGAAAATGAGAAAACAGCATAGGTGTACTTTTCAAGGCCACTCCTGCCGATACACGCAGGAGTAGCCTTGTTTTTTTGGTGCAAAAAGGAGGAGTCCATGATGAGAAGAGATGTCAAACAAGCCGTCGGCAGTCCCGACAACGGCGCGTTCATTCGCAGGTGTATCCTCTACGGTGGGATTCTTGCGGCCATGTGGTTTGGAGGGCCTGCCGTTTTCGACAAGCTGATGGTCCCCATGGCGGCAAGCGGCATGACGGTCGCGTGGCGGGTGGTGTTTATCCCGCTTGCGGCGGCGATGATGGCGATCGGGCTGTTTCGTTGCTGGCGGCGTCGATGGCCGCTTGGGTACATGAATCGGTACAGACGTGAAGCGAAAGCGAACGGATATGAAACCTGCCCGCGTTGCGGTGCGGAGCTTGTTTTGAAAAAACGCTCCCGTTACAGACGGGAAAAGGTGGGCGAGCTGGTGACCACTACCACCTACACCGATGGCAGTAAAACGGTGGACCGTAAGGATATTCACGAGAATGTAAGGCACACAGAGCACTACTATCAATGCACGAACAGCAAATGTGCGCTGGAACCCGATCAGCACATCGGGCAAAGTCATCTTCCCTGGAAAAAGAAGGAGATCGCGTGCCTTGTGCTCAACGACAGCCGCCTGCTCGGTCGCAAGCACCCGTCCGCACGGAGCATTCTGCTGTCCCGTTTGCTCGTCCCCATTCTGGCGTTGGTGATCATTGCGGGGTGCGCGTTTTCCATTTATTCCTATGCCGACACACAGGACGGTGAGTGGACGTATGTCACCGCCGACAAGGAAGCGGCGCGCTCGGCAGAGGAGTATCAGACCTACCTGATGTCGCTCGATGCGGAACATTCTTACTGGCATATGACCTATGAAAAAGAGCCGACGGATATGATGAGCTATCTGGGCCAGACCTTCGGTCGAGATAAGACGATCGGCTATAGCATGGGCGGCTACAACTCCGAAAGCGGTCGTACCTTCGAATATCGGTTTGAAGGCGATGATGCGGGAACCGGCATGCCGGACGGACAGTACACCTTGACCACGCTTGACGGTATCGGCGTACTGATCGATGACACCAACGAAAAGATATATAAGCAAGGCACCGCGTTTTACGATGCCTATGCGCTCAAGCTGCTGGCGCTGAGCCATGATAAAGCCCTTGCCGCTGTGATGGAACGGGTTGCCGACGGCGAACATGCCATGTCCGGCTCGAATGATTTCTGGCTGGAATTTATCCGCAAGGATCAATCGATGCTGTATTCCTATATGCTCGCCAAGGACGAATCCAAGATCAGCGGCGGAGAATTCCGCGCTGTCACCAATTACCCCGAGGAGCATATGAGGGAGCTGTGGATCTTCTCCTACGGCGATTATGAATATTCTCCCGATCTGGAGGATTATGTGTACTCCGATGCCGCACCCGCGGCGGACGATGAGCTCAGCAAGCTGATGGCGGAGAGCAGTGACGGCAACGGCAGTTATGTGTTGTATCGCAACGAGGCGGAAACGGTGGAAATCGACATTGACTATCTTGCCAACGGCTATGAATTCACCTTTGACCTCGTCACGGGAGAGTTCAAAGGCTTTGAACAGGACGTCACCTATCGCGTCAACACCAACGTCAATACACTGACAAAGATCGTCACCGATGAGCAGTATGTCGAAACGGAAAGCGATATGCCTCTCGCGGAATATCAGGAGCAATTCGATTTTCTGCTGAGCATCGTTCCCGAAACCTACATCCGCCGCATCATCGACATGGACAAAGCGGAAGAGGTCAAGGAAAATGCCGGTCTTGTGACAAACTATGTGATGAAGGATGCAAACGGCAAGGTGACCGCTGAAATGAAGCTGATGTTCGGAAAAATCGGCGAGGTCATTCACCATACGGCTGACGGCGAGTATGTCAAGATCGAACTCGGCTATTGATTGAAAAAGGAGGAAAAGAGCATGGGACTGTTCAATAAAATTCTCGGAGAAGCAATGGTCTATACCGAAAGCTTTGGCTTGACCAAGAAGGCTACTTATGAAGAGGCGCTGGAGATCCTGCTCAAACAAAAGCCCGGTGCCGTTGATCTGGCAAAAGCAGAAAACACGATGGTGCTCGCTCACAAGACGACCGGCAGTGAGGCGAAGCGCACCATCGGCGTGGCGCTGTGCAAAACGCATGGTCTGCTGACCGATGCCACCACCCGTCAGGCGCAGTTGTACGAAGCCGCCGACTTCCTTTCGGCGGCCGCTGTGGAAGCCTCCGCAGAGGACGATCACTCCTCCTTTGAGGTGCTGATACAGGTGATGGACTCCGACTATGCCAAACAGATCGGGCTTTCGGATATTATGCTGGAGTATATCTTTGATGTCAAACAAGCTGACGGCACGGAGTTTGTCTATCTCGCGCTTGCCAATATGTACGGCTGGGGCTGTTCGCCGCAACCCGAACTGGCGAGAGAGTTTCTCGAGAAAAATGCCCTGCCCGGATTGAAAGAGGAATACCACAAGGGCATTTATCGCTTGCTGGAACAGCTGGATTAACGGAGGTACCGTATGACACACAAAGAAGAACTGGAAACGGTGTGCGCGGTGTTGTTCGAGGGGGAGACCGACCCGAAACGGCGCTTTGCCATTTTAAAAAACGCCTTCTGGCAGGCACGCCACGCGGGATATTGCGACGCGATGGCGGGACGCTTGATGGGCGGTCGGTCGGACGCACAAACCGACTATTGGGAGGACGCGTGCCGCCTGAAATATGAGGTTGAGGAATTGTGTGAAATCTATGCAGCGGAACTCGGCGATGAAGCGTAACGGAAAGAGAGGGACTTTGCCGCCGCTTCTGATGCGGTGTGATCCGCTCGACAACAACACGGGATTTCTCGGTTATATGGACGGATACCTGTTCTTCGGTGACGATGCGACCGATTTCGGTGGCATCACACGGAAAGAGGACTATTCCTGATGACAAATGAGGTGATAACCGTGACAACGTATCGACTTGTGATGGCATGGCATTATACCTACGACAAGGAAGGCACATGGTATGACGAGGACGACGGGGAAGAACGGTATGTGCTCAGCGAAAACGCCGCCTTCCCCTTTCCGCATATCCGCGGCAAACATCTTGAGATCCGTTCGGTGAACACGGACGGCGACGGTGTGTCGGTCGACTTGTATGCAGATCATCACCACTTCACCGTGCAAAGCGACGGCGAAGCGGTCACCGCCTATGTTCACGATGACTATACGGTGTGCGGTGATGCGGTGTCGCAGACACTGCGGCTGACCGTATCGTTGGAAGCGTGTTGATACGCCGTCCACCCCCGAATATACACAAAAACCGGCAGGGAGCAATCCCTTCCGGCTTTTTGTGTTTAGCGAAGCAGGCCGCTGTCGGCGGCGCATTGCCTAAGTCCTTCTTCAACGGAGTAAACGTTAAAAAATAACACGGAGAAAAGGGCGAACCAATCTCCGTGTTATTCGGTATAATCAGGTATATATTCAGTAATGTCTTCCAGTTTACAATGAAGAATGGTACACAATTGGTTGAGTGTGTAGGTACTGACATTTTCGTTCTTTCGGAGACGATCAAGCTGACCGCTGCTGAAATGATAATCTTTGATCAATTTATACTGCGAAATTCCGCGCTCTTTCATGGTGGCCCAGAGTTTGGTGTATACAATCATATCAGCACCTCCCAACAATGTTATCCAATTCTATAGTAAGCGGAAGTCGATTTCTTGACAATCGCCCGAAAACGGGCTATAATATAGACGAATTGCAGAGTAGAGAGGGTGTTATCATGAAGAAAAGAGCAATCAGTGTTGTACTTGCGGTTGTCATGCTATTGGCATTACCCGCTACCACATCTCAAGCGGCAAAACGATCGACAATGTCTACTACAAAGGTACACAGGCGGAATGGGAAACACTGACATTTTTTAAATCGAATGTTGGCAACCAAGCTGAGATACACTGCGATTTTGATTGGCAGTCGGGAGACATGAACGGTGACGGTACAAAGAACATGCGCGATGCGCTGTACTTGTATGCGTGGGTCAGCGGACAAAAGGAACTGGCCCCCATATTTTTAATGTTGGCGGACATCAACTGTGATGCCCGAGTGAATGCAATGGATTCGATGGAACTATACCGATGCGTATCGGGAGCATAGTAAAGTGATCCGGAACAAACAAAAAGACCACACGCAAAACGGTGTGTGATCCTTAACGGAGAAAGTGTAAAATTTGTCTCTTGTTGTAGAACGGGGCTGCGGCTATCGATGACAATAACAAATTAAAAACGAGTCTTCTCAATTGCTTACGATCGGGGAGGACTCGTTTCTTCATACAACTATGTGTTTATCACTTTTATGGCGAGATTCGCACTTGTGCCACAAATGCGTCAGGCGAACCTGAACCCCTTATTACAGAAGAGGAAACGAGAAGGTTCAGTTACTGAACCTTCTCGTTCTGTTGTAGTGATATGCTGTGCTTACGCACAGCGTGGTATTTTTGCTTCGCAAAAGTGATATTGCTCATGACATTCGCAGTGATATTTTATTCGCCCTTTAACTCGGCGTAGCCGAATACCACTGTGCAAAGCACAATATCGCGGCGTAGCCATACAGCTCGCCGTCAGGCGAATAAAACTGCGTGATACTCCGCTCGGAGTATCACACAAAACGGTGTGGTCTTTCTTTTATCATATGGATTTGTCAGCGAAGCAGGCCGCTGTCGACGGCGCATTGCCGGAGTCCTTCCTCAACACAGCGGAACACAACGCCGTGGCGTGCGGCTTTTGAGCAGTCCATCCACAGATTGTGGACGGCGGGAGCGTCCTCAAGGGGGATGTCTTTGTTGATCAGTGCGAGAAATTCCTTCGTGATGTCGAACATCGAGCGTGTCGTTTCGCTCCCGAAGTTGTAAACACCGCCCGGCAGGCGGATGACCGCCGGAGTGTTTTCGGCCACCTCTTTGACATAGGTGATACCGCGAAACTGCTTTGAGCTGAAACGAAGCGGTGAGACGGCATTTGTCACATTCAGAAAATAGTTCGGCTTGTTTGCTTTGAAGTCATACATCCACTCCGCGCGAAGCATCACCGCATCGGGGGCGATATCCAGCACGCGCTGTTCCATTTCCAACTTGTGTTCGGCATAGATGTTGTTTGGCTTGGCGTTTTCTTCGGTGTAAGGTCCTTCCTCCGTCATGCCGCCGTACACCTGATCGGAGCTGAAGCAGATCAGCTTGATGCCCTTTGCCGCTTTGGCGAGCCACACGGGCAATTGCACATTGGCGCGGTAGGAGGCATCGGGGTTTTTCTGACACACGCCGATGTCGGCGATGGCGGCGGTGTGAATGACGGTGTCGGCGCCGCTTTCGCTCACGATGCGGCGCACGTCCTCTTCGGTGGCGTTTTTCAGCGACGGACACGCGACAACATCGCGGCAGTGCGCCATGATCTTACTGCCGACAAAGCCGCTTGCTCCCGTGACCAGTATCATCTGCATTCACCTCCGCTCGAATCGGTTTCCTCTTCTGTTTTGAGATGCTTTTTTTGGAAGAACAGACGAATGACCCACCTGTTGTATTTTTTCGGGTTCCTTCCGATGATAACAGATCCCGTTATATACACGCCTACAAACAGACAGAATCCCAGTGTGACCCAGACGAGATAGCGGTATTCCTGTTCGCGCAATCGGTTTGTCTCTTCAAAACTTAACACATAGCGACCGTTGCTTTTGATGGCTTTGACGGACAAGCACGATTCTCTGCGTCTGTAGCTCTCTTCTTTGCTGTAAACGGTCAGTCGTCTTCCCGTGTCAAAAAGACGCAGAATCTTGTCCGTTTCGAACTCTTCGTCTGTGAAGCGGATGCGGTATTCGGTGTGGTCTGCGGTGAACATCACGATATCGTTGTCGCTCATCCCGTAAGACACAAACTGTACCGTTTGTTTGATGGTATTGTCGACGGTGCTCGGAGAAAACCATGTAAACACAACGGAAAAGATGAGAAATCCGACCGCAAAGACACTGAGGAGGACACAGGCGATGACATAGCCGAGCGGGTCGGTGAGATTGCCGTTGAAGATGTCGTACCACACGGTTTTTGTTTCGGGAAGCGGCTCGCCGTCGTGGAGGGTGCTGTATTGCTGTTTGACGAAGGTGATAAATTCCTTGCCGCCGACGTACGTCGCGTCGATCATGACGGAGCGGTCGCCGACACGGATGAAGGTTTCGCTCCGGTTTTCCTTGATGGATGTGACCTGATCGTAGGTATAGGTGCGGGTAATACCGAAGAAGCTTTTGGCGGTAAATCCATTCGCATTATAACGGATGCGGCAGTTGATGAACGCCACGATCAGTATCGAGCTGAATATGCCGAACAAAACAAGGGCGAGGATGACCCATGGCGATGAATCGATCACCGCGGCAACAACCGCAGTGATAAAACCGAAAGCTGCACAGATGATGCCGACGATGAGCAACGCTTTTGTCGGATACACCTTGCCCGGTGTGGGGTCTTCCGACGGACGAAGCAACCGCTTCATTGTCTCCTCGCTCACATAGGCCATGATATCACTCCTTTCGTCGATCAGTATACCACAGGGGCTTTGCGATTGCAAGAATGCGCACAACCCGAATACGCTGTTGAAAAGTACGCTTTGATGTGTTACAATGATAAAAAGTAACTGACAAACAAAGGGGTTGCAGACCAATGACTTTTAAACGCATGGTTTCTTTTTTTGCGACGGTCGCCATACTCTTCACATCGATGCCTGCGGTATCGTTGCCGTTCGGCGCGTCCGCGGCGACAAGCGGTACGACGGGCAGTTGTACATGGACACTTGACGGCACTCAGCTGACCATCAGCGGTAACGGCGGGATGACGGCGTATACCTCCTCTTTTGCGGCACCGTGGGGAACGGGTATTACCAAGGTCACCATCGAAGAAGGAGTGACGGCGATCGGGGCCTATGCGTTCAACAAGTGCACCGCCTTGACGGAGGTTTCGATCCCGAGCTCTGTCAAATCGATCGGAAACAATGTGTTCAACGGGTGTGAAGCGCTGACAGATGTCAACCTCGTCGATCTGGCAAAATGGTGCGGCATCTCCTTTTCCAATACGACATCGAACCCCTTGTATTATGCGAAGAATCTGTGCGTGAACGGTGTCGCGGTTTCCGACGTGACGATCCCCGATACCGTTACGCGTATCAATGATTACGCGTTTTATCAATACGGTGCGCTCAGGTCGGTCGACATTCCCGACAGTGTCACCTATATCGGCAACTATGCGTTTTATACGTGTGAAAATCTGGCGGAGGTCCGCCTGCCGAACGGCGTGGGAGCGATCCTGTCGCATACGTTTGAAGCGTGCACCTCGCTCACGCGGGTGACGATTCCGAGCAGTGTGACAAGCATCGGCAACAGCGCGTTCAGAGGGTGCTCGTCATTGCAAGAGGCGATCCTTCCAAGCAGTGTGACAAGCCTGGAAGGACACGCATTTCGAGAGTGCACGGCGTTAAAGGCGGTCACGTTTTCGGACGGTGTGAAAAGTATCGGTGATTATGCGTTCTTCGGGTGTACGGCACTTGAGAACGTGTCATTGCCGGAAAGCCTGACGCAAATGGGAATCTATGTGTTTTCGGGGTGCTATTCGCTGAGAAGTGCGGTTCTGCCGAGCGGTATCACGGTGATCGGCGGAAAGACCTTCAGCGATTGTACGGCGTTGACGGACGTGAACATTCCCCATGGTGTCACGCAAATCGGTTACGATGCATTCAACGGGTGTTCCTCTTTGACGGATATCGTCATACCGGACACCGTGACCAAGGTCGGCTATGCCGCGTTTGCCGGGTGTACATCTTTGACGGAAGCGGTGATACCGGGTGGTGTGACGACCATTGAGCAAGCGACCTTTTCAAAGTGTAAAGCGTTGTCGAAGGTGACCCTGTCAAACGGTGTCAAGAGTATCGGATACGGCGCGTTCGGCGAGTGTTCGGCACTCAGAGAAATCATCATACCGAACAGCGTGATCAGCATCGGTGAATATGCCTTTGAAGCGTGTAATTCGTTGACCAAGATCGTGTTGCCGAGCAGTGTGACGACGATCGGAGGAAACGCCTTTTGTGATTGTAAAGCGTTGACGGAGGTGGTCTTGTCGAACGGTGTTACCACCATCGGAACGCGCGCGTTTTATTTTTGCACGGCGCTCAAACACATTGTACTGCCGCGCAGTGTGAAATCTGTCGGCAAGGAGGCGTTTCAGGGCTGTTTGGCGCTTGAAACGGTGTGGTATGAGGGATCGTCGACCGACAGAGACGGTATCACCGTCGAAAGCGTCAATACGAGGTTGACCGATGCCGCATGGACATATAACGGCTGCAAAAGCGGACATATTTATTTAGGAGACTGTGATGTCGACTGCCTGTATTGCGGCAAGGTGCGGGGGACGACCGTACCCCATACCTTTGTCAATGCGATGGATACGTTATGCGATGTCTGTTTGACAACCCGGGAGATCCCCGATGAGCTCAGCGGTCATTTTGCCTACAAAGTCGTTTCGGGGTCGGCGATGATCACGGGTTGCGTGACGACCGCTGAGGGCGACATCGTCATTCCCGACACGCTTGACGGATATCCCGTCATCGGCATCGGCGACAACGCCTTTTACGGCTGCCGCTTGATCACGAGTGTGACGATCCCGAGCGGCGTCGTGCAGATCGCCGACAACGCTTTTACGACTTGCACCGCGCTCAAGCGCATCGAGGTAGCAGAGGACAACGAACAGTATTGCTCGTCAAGCGGCGTGCTGTACAACAAAGAAAAAACGGCGATCATCTGTAAGCCGAAAAACCACACCCTGTATGTCCGGGTGCATTACACCTATCAAAACGGGGACCCCGCGCTTTCTTCGGTGGAAAAGTCCATGAAGCCCGGCGAGACCTACCGCGTGGATATCCCCGACATTATCGGCTATTCCGCGCAGGCGGCAAACACCGTCGGTGTGGTGCAGGACGAGGATATCACGATTGACGTGGTGTATTATGAAAATCCGCGACTGGGAAGCGGCGCGTGCAACGCGTATATTACGTGGACAGCATACGAAAAGGGACTGCTGGTGTTCAGAGGAACGGGGGATATGCCCGATTACACGAGTCAAGGCACACCGTGGTACGCGTGGGTCGGAGAGATCAACGAGGTGTACATCGATCCGCGTATCACAAGCATCGGTGCGTATGCCTTTGAGGACTGCGCCGCGCTGACCTTTGTCGAATGCGGCTACAGCATCGCGTCTGTCGGTGCCTATGCCTTTTCGGGCTGTGCGTCACTGCGGTCGTTCAGCCTGTCCGATTCGGTGACCGTTGTCGGCGATCACGCGTTTGAAGGCTGTCGCGAATTGGTGCAGGTGATGATCGACGGCAAGCTGACCGCCATCGGTAACGAGGCGTTTGCCGCCTGCGACAAGCTGACACAGGTGTATTTCCGCTCGACACCGCCCGTTTCGTTCGGTGACCATGCGCTGGGAAGCACCGTCGGCAAATATGTGTTTTATTACCGCACCGTTGAGGGCTGGGACGAGGCGATCGTCGACGGACGGTGGAACGGCTATGAAGCGATTCCGTATAACGCCATCGCCAAAGCCGATTTTGACGGCACCAATGTGTACATCATCAAGGTTGTCGACAAGCATAACCTGCCGCTGAGCAACGCGGTCGTCACGTTGGGCGAGGAAGTGGAATCCACCAACAAGGACGGCATGGCGTATTTTGTCAAGCCGACGACCGCAGAAAGTCTGACGGTTTCCTGCTCGGATCATGTCACATTCACCGATGCCGCCTTTTCGGCGAGTGCCGTTCAGGCGATGGATATCATCGAATTGTCCGACAAACCGTCGGTGGTGCAGGGTGTGCGTCTCAACGGCAAATCCATCGCGACCTCGGTGGAGATCATCGACTGCGGTGCGGACACCACCGCTGAAATTGTGGTGAACGGCTATTCGAAATATGCCATTTGGCAATATGAACTGTATCAGGGAAATCGCTTGCTGAGCACTGTCAAAACCGACGAAACGCTGTGCACATTCTCGGTGAAAGCGAACGTGTTTGAGGAAGACGAGACGGTGTTTGTCAAGATGTATACCACCGACGGTCAGACGTCGGCAACGGCACTGAACATCGACGTGATCCGTCTTGCCGCGATTTCCGAACAGCAGATTCTCGATGAACTTTCGTCGCTCGATCTGACCTTCTCGCTGGGAGATATGGGTAATTTCAAGGTACCCATGTCCTTCACGGCGACGGGAGATGAAACGTTCTATACCTCCGTCAAGGGACGGACGATCCGCGTGGGTATCAATCTGGATATCGGTTCGCTTCTGGAAGAAGAGGACGACGACCTTCCCAAAGGTACCCTGCAGAGAATGGTCGATGCGGCGATGAAGAAGAGCGCCAAGGGCAAAGCAGGCTTTGAATACACGCTTTGCGGTTATCTGGAGATCGACTATCTCGGCAACGGCGAATACTATGTCAAAACCAACTATGTGAAGGTCGGCATGACGGCGAACATGGCGTTTAACGCGCAGGCCAGCTGGTACGGCGTTGTCGGCGTGTATTTCAAGGCACAGCTTTCCGCTTCGTCGACGCTGAATATGATCGTGTCACGCTATGAACCCGAAGCAGGCTTCGGCGTGGAAGACATGAATTTCGGCATGGAGGCGAAGCTCGGCGTGGCGGGCGGTGCCTATGTGCTGTGGGGCTTCGGCTCGGCGGAACTGTACGCCGACGCGCAGATGGGCTTTGTGGTCGGACTTGTTCCGAAGCCGGAAGTGGAAAGTGTGTACATCAGCGGCGAATTCGGCGTGAAATGGTCGCTTTTCTGGGGACTTCGCCGCGGACAGCACGTCATCGCCACAGGCGATATCTATCGCTATCCCGCCCAAACCTATCTGTTGCGGTCGCTGTCGGCTGAGCTGTATGCGGCACAGCAGGACCCGTCGTCGTATGAATGGAACGACCGCTCGTATCTGCAAGAGCGAAGCGAATGGCAAAGCGGCGAGTACCTGCAAACGCACATTTACGATCAGGTGTCGCCCGAAATCGTGACCTGCGGCGATACCGTGATGATGCTGTGGCTCGATGACAACCGCGAGCGCGCCGACGCCGATTTTCAGACGCTTTACTATGCTCTTTATGAAGACGGTGTCTGGTCCGAACCGAAGGCGGTCGCGGACAACGGCACATTTGACTGTGAATTTGATGTGTACACCGACGGTGACACGATCTATGTCGTGTATACCGACATGGCCGTTCCGAACGCGAGCGCGACAATGATGAGCGGTGACGAAGAGGATATGGCCGCTGTTGTCGGCGGCGTGGAAGTGTCGGTGACGGCGTATAAAAACGGCGCTTTCGGTGAACCCGTGCGCCTGACCGACAACGAGGAATGCGAATTACTGCCGCGTGTCACCGCCGTTGACGGCGTGTTGACGGTCGCGTGGGTACAGGCGGCAACGGTCGGCTCGGACGGTCAGACCGCCGATAACACCGTGTGCGTGACCGTGCGCGGTGAAACGGGGTGGAGCGAGCCCGAACGATCGCTTCCCGTGCACCATACCGTTTCGGATCTGGCAACCGTCAAGCTCGGCAATGCCGTTTTCACGGCGTATGTGACCGATCTCGACGGCAGTGCGGAAACCAAAGACGATCTGGCACTGGTGCTTGTCGGTGAAAACGGGCAGGCGGCGGTTATCGATACGGGTCTGATCACCGACGTCAAGGCGGAACAACTCGGCGACAGCGCCGCGTTGACGTGGCACAACAACGGCAGGATCTACGCTGTCACCGACGCGGAGGAACAGCCGATCTGTCTCGTTCCCGAAGGGGTGACGGTCGGCACGGATTATCGGATCGTGTCGTTGCCCGACGGACGGATCTTGCTTACCGTCACGATGGGCGATGCCGAAAAAGGCGGCACCGACGTGTACGGTATATATATGGATAAAAACGGAAGCCTCACCTTTCCCGTGCGGCTGACCGTAACCGACGGCTATGTCAACACCTTCGATACCGTTTTCAAAGACGATCGGCTGGTGACGGTGTTCACGGAAGCGGCGGTCGACATGACCGGCGGCACGGTGGAGACCGTGACCCATCTCAGAAGCGAAGCCATCGCATTGTTCACGGACATAACCCTTGATCGGGTGGATTTTGAATTGGCAGACGCCAAAGCCGGCGCGCCGTTTGTGATCATGACGGAGGTGACCAACAACGGCACCGACGCGATCGACGGTGTGATCGTCAATCTTCTCGACAACGACGGCGAACCGGTGTATACCACCGCACTTGAAGCAACGCTTTCGCCGGGTGCGTCGGCTGTGTATGCCGTGTCGGTCGCATTGCCGACATCGCTGTCGACGACCCCCTATTATGTGGAGGTTTTGCCCCAAACGACAGCCGACGATGCGAACCCCGATGACAACCGTGCGGCGGTCACGCTGGGCTTTGCGGATCTGTGTGTCGCCGCACAGCAGAAAATCATCGGCGAAAAGAATGCGCTTGTCGTCGCCGTCACCAACAACGGCAATGTCACGTCGTCGGCCGATGTGACGCTGTATGCGCCCGATACCGACGGCAGAGAACTCGGCTTCATTGCCGCTGTCGCGGTCGCTCCCGGTGACACCGCGCAGTTCTTTGTTGAGCTGAGCGTGCTGACAAATGCCGACGATGAGCGGGTGACCTGCGTGGTGACATCGACGGTGAACGATCCGTATCCGCTCAACAACACCGAATCGGTCACGTTGTTGCATATCCAAGAGGACGTGTTCAAGACCGATCCCGAGCAGACGGGTCATAACCCCGAAATTTCGGAAAATGCGGTGGTGTTTGACAAATACGCGCCGCAGGATATCGCCGTCGCCATCACCGCGAAGGCGGCGTATTTCACAGGTATTGAGGGCTTGACAAAGGGCACCGATTTCACGGTCGCCGATCACATCATCACCATTCCCGCGTCTTATCTCGGCAAGCTGGACAACGATGAGCACACGTTCAAGCTGTTGTTTGACTTCGGCTATGACGAGCCGACGGTCCGAACCCTGTCGGTCACCGTCACGGACACCACGCCCGTTAATGTGACGGGACAGGTGGACATCCGCGGCGAAGCGGTCGTCGGCAACACGGTGTATGCCGATCTGTCGGCATTGGAGCCTTCGCAGGCGCGTGTTTCCTATCGCTGGTCGATTGACGGGGTTACCGTCAGCACGACCGATCGCTATACCCTTGCGCGCGAGGACGGCGACAAAACGTTGACGCTGACCGCGTGCGGCATCAACGGCTATGTCGGAGAGGTCAAAAAAGCGGTTGTCGTGGCGCTGAAAAAGCCGCCTGTTCCGCCGGTTCCCATGATCAGCATGATCGACAGCAACTCGTTTGCGGTCGTCAAGGTCGAAGGAACGGAATACAGCCTCGATCTGGAAACGTGGCAGGACAGCGCGGTGTTTGACAACCTGTCTCCCTACACCGCCTATACCGTGTATGCCCGTCGCAAAGCAACCGATACCGATGTCGCAAGCGACAGCACGGTCGGCGTGACGGTCACCACCGACAAGCTCACGGTGGCGGCTCCCGAGGCACCGCAGTGGCAAAGCCGAAGCTATAACACGATCGAGCTGGTTGCCGATCCGTTGATGGAATACAAAATCGAGGGCGGCGAGTGGACGGACGATCCCGTGTTCACGGGACTGGCGCCGAGCACTACCTATACCTTCTATCAGCGCTATAAGGAAACCGATATCGCTCATGCCGGTGCGAGCAGTACGGCGGCATTGACAACGGCGGATCTCACCGTTCTCGAAGGCCATGTGGCCATTTCCGGTGAAGTGGCGTTGACAAGAACGGTGTCTGCGGACATTTCCGCGCTGACGCCGACAGAGGCGAATCTGTCCTATTGCTGGACGGTGGACGGCGTTGTCGTCAGCACCGAAAAACAGTACACCATTGTGCGCGCGGATTACGAGAAGACCCTCGCGCTGACCGTGCGCGGTATCGACGGCTATGACGGCGAATTCACGGTGGAAGCCGTGGTGACCAAGTGCCACCTGTTGAAGCCGAACGCCCCTATCATTGTCAAGGTTGACAGCACCTCGTTCATAGCTGTCACCTATGCCTACATGGAATACAGCCTTGATCTGGAAACGTGGCAGGACAGCGGAGCGTTTGACGACCTGTCTCCCAACACGACCTACACCGTGTATGTCCGTTGGAAGGAAACCGATCTCCATTATACCAGTGAACACAGTGACGGCACGGAGGTCACCACCGATAAGCTGACGTTAGACGCTCCCGAGGCACCGCAGGCGCAACGCATAAGCTCTGACACGATCGAGCTTATCGCCGATTGGTCGATGGAATACAAAATCGAGGACGGCGAGTGGACGGACGATCCCGTGTTCACGGGACTGGCGCCGAACACGACCTACACCTTCTATCAGCGGTATAAGGAAACCGATGTTCAATACACCAGTGACACCAGCGTCGGTGCGACGATCACCACCGACAAGCTGACGGTGGGAGCTCCTCATGCGCCGCAGATGTTCTGCAACAGCTATAACACGATCGAGCTGGTTGCCGATTCGTCGATGGAATACAAAATCGAGGGCGGCGAGTGGACGGACGATCCCGTGTTCACGGGATTGGCACCGAGCACCGCCTATACCTTCTATCAGCGCTATAAGGAAACCGCCATCGCCCATGCCGGTGCGAGCAGTACGGCGGCATTGACAACGGCGGATCTTATCGCCCTTGACGGTGCCGTTACCATTGTCGGAGAGCCGCAAGGCGGTCAAACGCTCACGGTGGATCTGACAAGCACCAACGGCGATGCAAACGAGGTGACCTATCAGTGGTACTCCGACGGCGTTGCTGTGTCGGGAGCGGTCGGAGCGACCTATACCGTCACAAAGGACGACATGGGCAAAACGCTCACGGTGCGCGTGACGGGCGTTCGGGCGTATACGGGCGAGCTGACCGCAACGGTGCCGATCGATCCGTATGTGCTCGGTGACATCACAATGGACGTGGTCATCAACATGAGAGATGTGATGACGTTGTACCAGTATGTCGGCGGTGCGACCGCGGAACTGGATGACCTTCCGTTACGAGCGGCAAGAATCACCGATGACGACGAGATCAACATGAGAGACGTGATGATGCTGTACCGTTTCGTCGGCGGCAGTATCGATTCGCTCAGATAACCCCCCAAAAAAAGATGCCGCGTCGGGAGACTTCTTTATGAGAAGTCTCCCGGTTTTATTTGCCTGACGGCGAGTGGTATGGCTACGCCGTGATATTGTGCTTTGCACAGTGGTATTCGGCTGCGCCGAGTTTGGCGAATAAAACTGGCACAATATATACGGTTGTGTTATGGTAGAATGGGTTTGGGTATAGCCCGATAAAGCGTTTGTACTTACAAATGCAATGCCGGTTCTTTTCCTGAATCATGTTGATAAATACGCATTTGACAAACCGTTTCCATCGTTTGAATTTGAGGAAAGGAGTTTTACTCTATGTGGCAATACACAGAACTCGATGCATACAACACGATCAGTCTGCATGATTGTAAAGCTACCTCCATCACTAAGGAAGGCCGTGATTGGATTTTTGATTTTCCGGACGGTTTTTGGATTACACCGGCCAGCAACCATATTCATCACGATCGTCCGATAAAAACCGGCCCTGCACAGGTATGTGTTCACGGAATGATTGAAGAAGATCCGTTCGATGCTATCGATATATATAAAACGATTCGTATATGTGGGAAGCCCATTCTTTGTCGCAGACTGCAACCGGACGGCTCTGTGTTTCTTAAGATGTTCCAAACCGGGAAATATGACTTAGAGTTTATCACCGAATACCACGCATCTATGGCATCTCTTTACCGATGCTGGATATGGAAAAGGAATGCCGGTTTTTATGCAGAATGTCAGCTTGAACTGACGGTAAAAAGCATCGAATACCGTTGGAACGAAATTCGCTATGACCGTGAATGGTAATCACTCACACCACAAGCAAAGGTTGTGAAATTCTCGCGCAAGCGCAACCCGAAAAAGGTACCGTCCCTCGTCCCCGCGCAACAGCGGGACGACGGAGACCTGCCGCGTGCTTCATAAACCGCCCGCCCGCTGTCCCTTTGGGGATATCGGGCGGTTTATCTTTACAAATGCCGACAAGCGTGCTACACTGAAGACAGAACCCAATTCGTGAGAAGGGATGATGTGTATGAAACGGATACTTTTGGCGATGTTGCTTTGCCTGACGGTGGTGCTGTGTGCGGTTCCGTTCGGCGCGGCGGCGGATGAAGTCTTTACAGTGACCTATGAGCTGACAAACGTGACGGCAAGCGGTCCCGACACGCTGACAAACGGAAACGAGCTGTTTGTGACGTTTGAGGCGGACGAGGGGTATATGATGCCCGCCGCCATCGGCGTGACGGTGGACGGCGAGCCGTTTGAAGGTGCGCGCTACGGCGTGGGTGTCACCAAAACGACAGGCGATCTGCTGGTGATGCCCGAGGACATCCGCGGCGATGTCGTCGTGACCGTCGAAGCAATGACAAAGTACGATGTGCATTTCAAGGGGGAATCCTGGTCGGCGAAGGTGCCTGTTCCCGCGGGACTGTCGCTCAATCAGTATTACAACTCCCCGAATCTTGTCCGCGAAAAAGAGGGGTATGTGTTCGAGGGCTGGTTTGAAGACCCCGAAGGCGACACGCCGTTTGATTTCGATGCGGCACGCGACACCGATGTGACCCTCTATCCCCGATGGACGAAGCAGTATGCGGTGACCTATGAACTGGTCGGTGTGACGGCAAACGGTCCCGACGCCGTCACAAGCGGCAATGAGCTGTTTGTCACATTTAAAGCGGACGAGGGGTACATGATGCCTGCCGCCATCGGCGTGACGGTGGACGGCGAGCCGTTTGAAGGTGCGCGCTACGGCGTGGGAGTCACCAAATTGACGGGCGATCTGCTGGTGATGCCCGAGGACATCGACGGCGATATTGTCGTGACCGTCGAAGCGGTCAAAAAATACGATGTGCATTTCAAGGGCGAATCCTGGTCGGCGAAGGTGCCCGTTCCTGCGGGACTGTCGCTCAACCAATACTACAACTCCCCGAATCTGGTGAGAGAAAAAGAAGGGTATGTGTTTGAGGGTTGGTTCGAAGACCCCGAAGGCGACACGCCGTTTGATTTCGATGCGGCGCGCGACACCGATGTGACGCTCTATCCCCGATGGACACCTGTTGTTGAGAACGCTCCGACCACCACCACAACGACGACCACCGCAACGACGACCGCGACCACCGTTGTGACCACTGCGCCGTCTGTTCCTGCGGTGACCTCCCCGCAAACGGGAGCGGCCGACATGACGCTGGTGCTGACGGCAACGTTGCTCGTTTCCCTCGGCGGCGTGATGCTGATCACCTGCCTTGCGAAAAAGCCGGAGTAAATACGTGCCGCAGTTGGCCGAAACACCGCCGAAGGTCTGTCGTGACGGTGTATGCCAAAGACTGAAAAAGATGCTGTGTTTTGAAAAACACGGCATCTTTTTTTGCCGTGATGCACAGTATTGAAAATTCGGGCGAATTGTGGTATGCTATACTATGAGCATAGTATAAGGTCTTTTTGACCGTAAGATGACATATAGATTGGTTGACAAAAAGGAGATTGAAATGGTATGAATTGTCCGATATGCAATCGGGAGATCGAACCCGGAGAGCCGTTTTGCGGCGTGTGCGGAACCCGTGTGGAAACGATCGTGGCACCGCTTGTCGAGGAGGACGATGAGACGGTCAGTCCCGTTGTGCCGTCCTCACAGGACACGATGGTGTTTGATGCGACCGATGACGACATGACCATGATGTTCACCCCTGCAGACGATGCGGACATGAAGGTCGTTCCCGAAGGGGAGGATCGTTTTGCGACGGCGGTGATCCCTTCGGCAGAGGACGAAAAGCCCGCCCCTCGCCGTCCTCAGCGGGAAACGAAAAAAACAAGCAAGAGCAACACCGCTTTGCTCGTCCTGGTCATCGTACTCTTTATTGTGCTGTGCGGTTCGGTGGCGATCGTCATGTCGGTCGTGTGGCCTGTGATCGCGCCGAATGACGACGGACCGAAGAGCCAGAATGCGACCCATCGCACGGTGGCGATCGACGACGAGGACAAAATCACCGTCAGCGGACTGACGACCACCACGCTGTGGACAACGACGACGGAGTCGACCGCCACGACTGTCGAGTCGACCACCACCGCAAGCGAAACCACGACCACGACGACGGTGACGACGACCACCACCGTGCCGACCACCACGACCGAAGCCCCGACCACCACGACAACGGTGCCGACCACGACCGAGGCGCCGACCACCGTGGCCGAGGCTCCCACCGAAGCCACAACGGCGGCA
>JAZUOG010000048.1:0-8664 GCA_045604545.1 Acutalibacteraceae bacterium
TCCGAAACAGCTGTTTCGGACGGGTACGGCTGTTATTCTCAGATTTCAAACACGATCGCCTGATAAGGCTTGAGCGTCAGCTCACGGCCGTCGATCTCCACATCATCATAGTTGGAGACCACTACGCTCTTGACATCACAGGGAAGGGTGACCTTGTGCTCTGCCTTGAGGTAGTTGTTGATGACGAACGCCTTGGAGGTCTCGCCGATACGCTTGTAGGCGATGATATCGCCGTCGTCCAGCATCGCCGACTCGAAATCGCCCAGGCTGAGTGCTTCGGAGACCACCGACTCCTTGCGGGCTTTGACCAGCTTCTTGTAGTAAGACAGCACGGAGTTCGGATCGTTTTTCTGCGACTCCACGTTGATCTCGGTGTGGTTCGGGTTGATGGGCAACCACGCCTTGCCGTCGGTGAAGCCGGCGTTCTCGCCTGCCGTCCACTGCATCGGGATACGGTTCTGGTCACGGCTGTACTCGAGACCGTACATCTTCTTCTCCAGCGGCAGACCGGCCTCTGTCCAGCTCTTCCAGTTGTTGCGGGTGGAGATGTCGTTGACCTCGTCAATGGAGTTGAACTTGATGTTGGTGGAGCCGATCTCCTGACCCTGATAGATGAACGGGGTACCGCGCAGGTTCATAAACATCGTCGCGAGCATCGTCACGCCGTGATAGTCGCGCTGATCACCGGTCGGGAGATACTTGTTGACCGAGCGGGAATAGTCGTGGTTCTCGAGATAGACCGCCGTCCAGCCGATCTTTTGCGCCAGCTCCATGTGATAGAAAATGCTGTCACGAAGCTCGGCGGTGGGGATATCCTCCTTCAGGCGGGCATTCTCCCAACCGAGACCCCAGAAGTTGATCTCCGAATAGGTGAAGTCGAACAGCATGCTGAAATAGCCGTTGTCGCCGACATAGTTGTGCACCTTTTCCTCGGGAACACCGGGAGCCTCCGCGACCGTCATGCAGTCGGCATCATAGCCGGTGAATGCCTTGTCGCGCATTTCTGCAAGGAACTCGTCGATACCGGGGGTGTTACGACCCCAGCCCTGCAGTCCGCACATACCGTCGGGACCGTCCGCGGGGTGAGACGCGAGGGATTCCTCTTTCTTGATGTGGACGATCGCGTCGACGCGGAAGCCCGCAATACCGCGATCCAGCCACCAGCGGATCATCTCATACAGCTTCTCTCTCAGCTTAGGATTCTCCCAGTTGAGATCGGGCTGTTTCTTGCCGAACAGGTGCATATAGTAGCGGTCGCCGCCGACGTTTTCCCACGCCGAGCCGCCGAACATGGAACGCCAGTTGTTGGGAGGGCCGTCCTTGCTCTCGCGGAAGTAGAAATACTCCGCCTCTTCGCAGTTCGGATCGGCAAGCGCCTTCTGGAACCACTCGTGCTCGTCGGAGCAGTGGTTGATGACCAGGTCCATGATGATCTTGATGCCGCGTTTTTTCGCTTCGTCGATCAGCTCATACATATCCTCATTGGTGCCGAACAGCGGATCGATCGCATAGTAATCCGAGATGTCATAGCCGCAATCGTCCATCGGCGATTTGTAAAGCGGGCTGATCCACACGACGTCGATGCCGAGATCCTGCAGATGATCGAGCTTTTCGATGATACCGCGGATATCACCGATACCGTCGCCGTTGCTGTCTTTAAAGCTGCGGGGGTAGATCTGATACGCCACCGCGCTCTTCCACCAAGGTTGTTTCATAAAGAGGTACCTCCTGTGCTTAAAAATTCAGGTTACTGTTAATATACCACAAATCGCACAAAAAAACAAGGCGAAACCGTCAAGTTCCACCTTGTTTGACTCAAATATTTTCCAGTTTTGCCGCCACGTCGTCCCAGTCGACGGTTTTGTCGGTATTTTTGACGTGAAGCGCCGCCGTCCGGGTCACATTCAGCACCGTCAGCTGAGGGGCAAGCTGTGTCTCGAGCTGTTCGCCGTCATCGCGGTCACTTCCCGAAACGGTCAGCAGCACCGCCTTTTTCGGCACGGCGATCGGCGGGCGAAGTTCATGCACAAACCGCGCCGCCCAGTAGCGTTGCAGACGGTCGATGACCGCCTTGAGCGGAGCGGGAAACGAACGGTTATAAACGGGTGTGACGATCACCAGCGTCGTCGCCTTTTCGATTGCTTCGTAAACGTCGTCCATGTCGGACTTGGCACAACCGAGCACCTTGTGACAATAGCGGCAGTCATCACACGGCTTCACCGCTCTTTTGAAGCAATCGATCATCGTCACGTTGCCGCTGTGCGCGGACAAATACAACGTTGCAAGCGTACCCGTCGCTCCGTCGGTGCGCGGCGCACCGAACAGCACCACCGTGTTCTCAGGGGACGAGGGTGTGTTCATCGCAGTAGTCGCACACAAGCATATCGCTCTCCCTTCGGAAGCTTCTGGGCACATACAGTTCGCGGTTGGTGATGCAGTTGGGATTGCCGCAGGTGTGAAGCGAGCCGACCGGCAGATCGGCGAGCATCTTTTCCGATTTTTCGAGCATCGTCATGATCAGTGCCATACGGGCATACAGACCGTATTCCGTCTGCTCATAATACTTAGCGCGGGGGTCATCGTCCACCTCGACGGTGATCTCGTCCACGCGCGGCAAGGGGTGCATCACCACCAGATCCTCTTTGGCAAGCTTCATCTTTTCGGCATCGAGAATGTACACGCCGCTTTGACGATGGTATTCTTCGATGGAGGCAAAACGTTCCCTCTGAATGCGCGTCATATACAGCACGTCCAGCTGTCCGATCGCCTCGGCGAGGTTGTCCACTTCTTCAAACTGACAGCCGCTGCGGCGGAGTTGATCGCGCACATACACCGGCACACGCAGGTCGGGTGTCGAGATGAGCACGAAGCGATTGCCGGGGAAGCGGCTCATCGTTTTGATCAACGAATGCACCGTGCGTCCGTTTTTCAGATCGCCGCACAGACCGATGCACAGATCGTCAAAGCGTCCCTTTTCGTTGCGCAGGGTCACCAGATCGGTGAGCGTCTGCGTCGGGTGCAGATGACCGCCGTCGCCCGCGTTGATGACGGGAACGCGCGAATACATCGACGCCACCTTGGCGGCACCCGCCATCGGGTGGCGCATCGTGATCAGGTCGGCATAGCCGCTGATGACGCGCACGGTATCCTTGAGCGATTCCCCTTTGGCAACGGACGAGTTGTTGGGATCATCGAAGCCGATGAGCTGTCCGCCGAGTCTGAGCATCGCCGTCTGGAAGGACATCTGCGTGCGGGTGGACGGCTCATAAAACAGCGTTGCCATGATCTTTCCGTCACACACGTGGGCATACTTCGCCATATTTTCACGGATATCACAAGCAAGGTCGGTCAGTTGTTCCCACTCTTCGGTGGACAGATCACACAGATCGATCAGATGTCTTGTTTGCATGGCTGGCTCCTTTCGTTTTTTGAAAAAGCGGCGTGCCGTGGCGCGCCGCTTTGGTAAAATTCATTACATGGCCTCAACGATCGCCTTGGTATCGCGCGCGATGACCAGCTCTTCGTTGGTGGGAATGACATACGCCTTGATGGCGGAATCCGCGCCGCTGATCTCAATCTCGGTGCGGCGGGTGTTGTTGGCTTCCTCGTTGATGGTCATGCCGAGGTAGGACAACGCCTCGAGCACCTCACGACGGAGCCGGCACTGGTTCTCGCCGACACCGGCGGTGAACACGATGGCATCCAGACCGCCCAGAGCCGCAACATAGCCGCCGACATATTTGACGATCTCATACACACGCATATCCCATGCAAGCTGAGCGCGCGCGTTGCCCTCTTCCATTGCCGCGGTCAGATCGCGGTCGTCGCTGGACACACCGGAGATGCCGAGGATACCGGACTTTTTGTTCATGAGGGTGTCCATCTGGGAGGGCGTGAGGTTTTCCTTCTCCATCACGAAGGTGACGACAGAGGGATCGATCGCGCCGCAACGGGTACCCATCAGGAAGCCGTCGAGCGGAGTCAGACCCATCGTGGTGTCGATGACCTTGCCGTCCTTCACAGCGGAGATGGAAGAGCCGTTGCCGATGTGGCAGGTGATGATGCGGGTGCCTTCCGTCTTGCCGAGCAACTCACAGCAACGCGCCGTCACATAGCGGTGCGAGGTGCCGTGGAAGCCGTAGCGGCGAATGGCATATTTCTCATAGTATTCATAGGGCAGACCGAACATATACGCCTTTTCGGGCATGGTCTGATGGAAGGAGGTGTCAAACACAACGACCTGCGGCACTTCCTCGCCGAACGCGGCAACCGCCGCGCGGATACCCTGCACGTGAGCGGGGTTGTGAAGCGGAGCGAGCGGCGACAGCGCGTCGATCTGCTCAATGACTTCGGGAGTGACCAGCACGGATTTGTTGAACACCGCGCCGCCCTGGACGATGCGGTGACCGATCGCGGACACCTCAGACAAGCTGTCAAGCACCTTGCCCTCGCCTTCAGTGAGAGCCGCCTTCACGCGACCGAACGCCACGGTGTGGTTGGGCATATCATAGGTTTCTTTGTCGATTTCGAAGCCGTTCGCGTTCTCATAGGAGAACAGACCGCCCTCCAAGCCGATGCGCTCGCAGTTACCCTTCGCGATAACCTTCTCGCCGTCCATGTCAATGAGCTGATACTTCAGCGAGGAGCTGCCGGCGTTGATGACCAGAATTTTCATAATACGATCGTCCTTTCGCGGTATTCTTGCAATTTCCGCAGAGATGCGGTATACTGGCAATATACCTTACTTATTATATTCTCTTACCGACTATTCATTATAGTACGGATTTCCGTAATTTTCAAGTGCTTTTCGCATTTTTCGTCAAAAGGAGAGGCTTTTCATGAAGATCGCCGGCATTATCGCGGAATACAACCCGTTTCACAACGGACACGCCTATCACATTGAGCACACCCGCGCCGAAAAAGAGGGCGATGCTACCCATGTGGTCGCGGTGATGAGCGGGTGGTTCACCCAGCGCGGCGAGCCGGCACTGTGCGACCCGTTCACGCGCGCCGAAGCCGCTCTCAAGGGCGGTGTCGACCTCGTCATCGCGTTGCCGCTTCCGTGGGTGCTGTCCTCCGCCGAAGGGTTTGCCGAGGGCGGTGTACAGCTTCTTAACGCGCTCAACTGCGTCGATATGCTCAGCTTCGGCAGTGAATGCGGCGACATCGACGCGCTCTCTGTTGTCCGAAGCGTGCTGGACTCTCCCCGCACTGTCGGACGTATGCGCGGATTGATGGACACGGGACTGTCCTATGCCGCCGCAAGACGGCAGGCGGTCGCCGAAACAAGCGGCGAAAACCGTGCCGGACTTCTTGACACGCCCAACAACACCCTCGCCGTGGAATACCTCGGCGCACTGTCCCGCACCGACAGCCGTATGACCCCCTTCACCGTCAGACGCATGGGCGCGGAACACGATTCGCTGTCCCCCATCGGCGGCATGGCGTCCGCCTCCTATATCCGCGAACTGATCCGTTCGGGACGCGTCAGAAACATCGCCGCTTTTGTTCCCTCTGCGGTATGCAACCTGTTGATCGACGCCGCGGAAAAGGGCGTGTGTCCCTCCCGCGAAGAGCTTGCCGAGCGGGCGGTGCTGGCATTTCTCCGACTGAAGTCTGCCGCGGATTTCACCGTTCTTCCCGCTGTCAGCGAAGGACTTGAAAACCGGCTTTACCGCGCCGTGCGTGAGGCGCAGGATCTCGAATCCCTCATCATGCTTGCCAAAACCAAGCGGTATGCCCGCACCCGTTTACAGCGTCTGATCTACTGTGCTTTTCTGGGCGTGACCGCCGACATGACAAACGACGCACCGCCGTATCTCCGCGTGCTGGGAGCCAACGCCAAAGGACGCGATATTTTGCGCCTTGCCAAGGAAAACGGCACATCGCTCCCCGTCATTTCCCGCGCTTCGCAGGCACAGGGGCTCGACGACCGCGCCAAGCGCATCTTTGAACTGGAATGTAAAGCCGCCGATCTGTTCGGGCTGTTTTTGCCCGCCCCGCCGCCCTGCGGAAGCGAAATGACCATCGGCACCGTGATGCTGTGACATAAATGCCCGCTCCGCTTCATATAGTATAAAAAACCGTATGAAGAAACGGAGCGTGAACACCGATGTTTGTCCTGTCTGTCAAAGCAACCCGCCGCCATATCCTGCTGACGGCGCTGTGTATCGCCGCCATCATCGCCGTGCTGATCGCCGGCTGGTGTTTTCCCGCGGAACGCACCATGATGACGGCGGTATCCTCCGTCAACGGAAGCGACGATGCCGCCTGTGCCGCCTTTCTCCGCTCACTCGGCTACGAAGCACAGCTTCCTGCCGCTGAGGTGCGCGAGATCCGTCTGCCGGACACCTTCGACGAAGCCCTCAGCGCCTACAACGCCCTCCAGCGTCAGGCCCATTTCGATCTGAGCGGCTATGTCGGTATGCGGGTAAAATACCGCACCTATCGTCTCGACGACCATTCTTCCGCACACGTATATGTATATAAAAACCATATTATCGGCGGCGACATCACCGACAACACGGGAACGGTGTTGCCGCTGTGCAAAGCCACCGTTCTCCCCCATTGAACATAAGGATGTGAAACACCATGGAGCGACTGGATAAGCTGCTCACCGCCCAAACCACCCTGTCCCGCCGCGAAGCGGGTCTTGCCGTCCGCCGCGGAAAGGTATCCGTCAACGGCAACGTTGTCCGCGATCCCGCCGTCAAAGCAGATCCCGACGCCGACACCGTCCTTCTTGACGGCAAGCCCGTTACCTGCCGCCGTCATGTGTACATCATGATGAACAAGCCCGCAGGTGTGCTGTGCGTCTCACGCGACGATAACGAGCAGACCGTGTGCGATCTGCTCCCCGCCGAATGGCGCACGCGTGAGCTGTTCCCCGCAGGACGACTCGACAAGGACACCACCGGCATGGTCATCATCACCGACGACGGCGAGTATGCCCACCGTATGCTCGCACCGAAAAAGCACGTCAGCAAAGTATATCTTGCCCGGCTGGACAGCCCCGCCGACCAAGCGGTCGTCGACGCGTTCGCAAGCGGCATGACGCTCAAAAACGGCGATGTCTGCCGCCGTGCCGTCTGCGAGCCGCTTGAAGGGACAAGCGTCCGCGTCACCCTGCAGGAAGGAAAATATCACCAGGTCAAAAGAATGTTTGCCGCCTGCGGCAAACACGTCGAAACTCTCCACCGTTTGTCGATGGGAGGACTGTCTCTCGACCCCGATTTAGCCCCCGGCGAAAGCAAGATATTAACAGAAAACGACGCAATGACGGTTTTTTTGTGACACATTTATGAACATTGAAAAAAATATAGTTGTTTTAACCAAACTTCCCCATAAAACTTTGTAAAATCCAAGTATGGTTATTATCGAAAAAATCTGTTATAGTATTAACAACGATTAAAGCATCCTTGTCGCACTCTGCGACAGCGATGGATTTTCATCTTAGGAGGTTTGTTACAATGGCAAGCTTGTCTCTCAAAAACATCTACAAACGCTATCCCGGCGGTGTTACGGCTGTCTCTGATTTCAACCTGGAAATCAAAGACAAGGAATTCATCATTCTGGTCGGTCCCTCCGGTTGCGGTAAATCCACCACCCTGCGTATGATCGCCGGTCTGGAAGAAATTTCCGAAGTCGAACTCCACATCGGTGACCGTCTGGTCAACACCGTGGCTCCGAAAGACCGCGACATCGCGATGGTGTTCCAGAACTACGCTCTGTATCCCCACATGACCGTGTTTGAGAACATGGCATTCGGTCTGAAGCTCCGCAAGACTCCGAAAGACGAGATCAAACGCCGCGTTGAAGAAGCCGGCCGTATCCTCGACATCGCTCACCTGCTCGACCGTAAGCCGAAGGCTCTCTCCGGTGGTCAGCGTCAGCGTGTCGCCCTCGGTCGTGCCATCGTCCGTGAGCCGAAGGTCTTCCTCCTTGACGAGCCGCTTTCCAACCTCGACGCTAAGCTGCGTGCCCAGATGCGTACGGAGATCTCCAAGCTCCACCAGAAGCTCGGCACCACCTTCATTTACGTTACCCACGACCAGACCGAAGCTATGACCATGGGCGACCGCATCGTCGTCATGAAGGACGGTCTGATCCAGCAGGTCAACACCCCGCAATACCTGTATGACAAGCCCTGCAACATGTTCGTTGCCGGCTTCATCGGCAGCCCGCAGATGAACTTCATCGATGCGAAGCTCATCAAGAAGGACGGCACCTTCTATGTGCAGTTCGGTACCGAGGCGACCAAGACCAAGCGCGAGATGTACTACTACATTCCGCTTCCCGACTCCAAGAACGCCGACGGCGCTCTGGACGCGTATGTCGACAAAGAAGTCGTCATGGGTATCCGTCCCGAAGACGTCCATGACGAGCCCCGTCTCCTCGAAGAGTACAGCGACTGCATCGTCAAGGCGAAGGTCGAAGTCACCGAGCTCATGGGCGCTGAGACGTTCCTCTACCTCGATGTCAACACCTTCAACTTCACCGCTCGCGTTGAGCCCACCTCCACCGCCCGCCCCGGCGATGAGGATGTGTCCATCGCTCTGAGCAACGACAAGATCCACCTCTTCGACAAAGACACCGAGCAAACCATTTGTAACTAAGATTTTTTCAAAAGCAGCCGATGCGTTGGCGGCGGGCGGGTTTTGTGGT
>JAZUOG010000049.1:0-3406 GCA_045604545.1 Acutalibacteraceae bacterium
GCAACGATCGGTTCGATCGTTCGATCTTTATGTTCAACCGTTATCAACCGCACCGTGTTAACGGAATACGGGAATAACGCATTTTCGAAATCCGATTGCTCACAGTATTCTTCAATCAGATAATCATCGGTGTTGCAAAATAAATCCTCTATATCCGCCCTGACACAAGGCACTCTGTTCATGAAGAAGCCGTCCGCGTCATATTCCAACAGTTTAAAGCCACTGCCACCGCCAAAAGAGATGCGTTTATACACGAGCTTTTTCTGTTCCATCAGCACCTGCACCAGATTTTGTTGAGGATTGACATCTTCCAACATCGTATACTCTGTATCGCCACGCAGTTTATAGGCGTAGATCTTATTGATATCGACAAAATTGCGCAAGATACTGTAACAGACAATTTTATTATCCACGATAATCCGCTTTTCTCTTAATTGATTGCGAAATACCATCCGATCATATTCCGATAAATATTGTCTGTGTGAGTTGTTATTCAAATCGTAAACAACATATTCTTTTGGCGTAAAACCATACCAATATGCCTTGATCAATTGCCACTTACTTATGTTGAATGTGTTTGGCTGAGATAACAAAAATCGTGTCTTTCTCACAAACCAAAGAGTTTTTGTAAGAAGAGTTTTTATATTCATATATCCATTCCTCCGCTATGATTTTAAGTTATCATACATCCGCACAATCGTAAGGTCCGGTGCACACTTCATCAAATCTTAAACCATTTTTTACGCTTAGTTTCGCTTCTGTCGTCATACCGTGTTTAACCGGCACTAACACATTCCATTCTCTCACGCTTAAATAACACTCCATCTATGCTATCCAACAGTTTCTGGAATACCACCGACAATAACAAGGTTGCCGCGATCGATACAAGCGAAAACACTACAGCATTTGCATTCCAGCCCAGATGCTCAAACAGGCGCATCGGCAACCGTTGGAGTATATAGATCGAAAACGAATACTTCCCGAGCCATTGAAGAACACGGTTGTTTATCTGCACTTTCACACTGATCAACGTTAACAATAAAGTAAATAAACACGCCGCGATACTGTAAGAAATTTCGCCTTCCATTAAGTATGTTGCTGCAAATGTTGCTAAGACGATCCCCGTAATGAGATAATATCTGCCACACTTTTGGGTGATTGCTTTTTCCAGCTTCGGTTTGATCATAGAAAAAGCCATTCCGAACGGATAACAAAGCAAGGTGTTATACCAACAGACCGTACCCTTTACCACAGCCAGTACGATCCACGCGCCAATCGATAACACCGACACCAGCACCAACAACCATATATTGCGCATACGCGACAATCTCCGCACCATTTTCAAGGCGAACCAAGTGATAGAATATAATAACAGCATATCAAAAACAAACCAGTTGGAATTACCGATCGTTTCCCAACCAATCCAACAGAAAACATAACTCTGCCACTCGTAATAACGGCCGATAACGATATTTAACAATAAATACAATAAGACGGCAATATCAAAATGCACTAATGTTTTGACGGCACGATTCTTCAAAAACCCTTTTTCGTAATTCGGTTTCTTTTGGTATGACTCCATAATGCCGTATCCCGAATAGAAAAAGAACATCGTCACCATCAATTGTCCGATACGCGCTAAAAACGCGGCGAATATGTTATTACCAAGCGTACTAACAATCTCAACATAACCCGTCATATGAGAAAAGAGGATGATCACCGCAAAAATGCCCTTTATCGCACCGGTCGCCGAAAAGCCCATATAGTCCGTGTGAAAACGGGAAAACTTGATTTTATAAAGGCAGATAGCAACTAAAGCACACAAGAAAATAATCATCCGCGTTTTTCACCAACCTTTTCCAGCAAGAACTCCACGACACGTTTTGCGGAATCACCGTCATAATACGTGTTCGTCAGCTCGCGTATTTCCTGACGCTCTTGACGCTTATCATCATATCCAGACAATACATTGTCAAGAAATGCTATCAACGTGTTGTAATCCGGAATCCTCTGCGTGCTCTTATCGTACATCGCATCGAGGTCAAATGCAAAACCACGACTCTCTTTCCAGCGCTCGATATCATCGGTCGTCGTACCGATCGGCTTGTCCAACAAAATGTAGTCGAAAAACACCGAGGAATAGTCTGTCAGCAGAGCTTCCGAGTCAGCGAGGACTTCCGAAAGCTGCAGATCCGCATCGCGCAGATACTGATCGTTGATAATCAGTAAATTCGACAATGATGATGCTTTCAACACGGAGATGTCCTGCGCAGGATGAGGCTTATATAGTATAAAAAGGTTCTGTTCTTTCAAATAGTCATTTAACGCATTTAAGGCTTCGACGGTATACAACAGCGGAACACCAAGGTTGTTGCCTGTCGCTTCCCCATCATTACCGCCCAAAGATTTTCTAAACGTCGGAAGCCAAATGACATACCGACTACCCTGCGGAAGTCCCAGTCGCTGAGCGATATTGTCCGCCGCACGGTAAAAATAGTCGTTTCGCGGATAACCGAGATATACCAACTGCTCCGGCTTAGCATTATATTCATAACATACAATGTCATCAAAAAAATGCGACTGTACAAGAATATAATCGACCTTGTCACCCATCTCGTAAATACCGCGAGTCTTTTTTGTCTTGCTGCCGTGGGTTAGAAAAAGAGACACCTGATCCTTACGGTACTTTTTCATATATTTATTACAGGAAACAAACGCTTTCGCAAAAAGGCGATAATAAAATTTCTTGACCGCGTTCATTAAAGAACTGTCGTCGGTATAGATAGCATCATCCGCCAAAGGATGTTTGCCGGATTCTTTTTTTACCTGCCACACACACTTATACTCAGGATGTGCCTGTTTGATCTGCAGAAACACCGGATACGTGTTACATGCGTAATCGGGATTACTTTCAAATACAACAATCTTCTTTAACGGCAAGAACATTAAAACCTTAATCACGGCTCTATAGATACTTGAAATCAGTTTTCTCATTCTTTTCACCTAAACCTCTTACTAGTTTTACAGACGGTTATTTCGATCTGTGCCGTAAAGCATTCGCCGGCCTCAAAAGGATTTGCTTGACTTTTTTTCTGTATTTATATCTAAAATCCATTTTCAATTTATAAACCGCCGGAAAATATACGATCAACCTTCTGTCATGCTCTTGCTCCTTTGCCGGTGCAGGGGTGTCCCGTAAATAGTCCACCAAATCATCATAAATCTCGCGATACTGTTTCGCCGCCCCCGAACGCACGATCTTCTTAATCGCGGACATTCTGGAGCCGTAAGCAGATTTGCGCGCAAACGGAGCCAGATTGGGGAAGTTTTCCTCAATAAACGCACAGCGATCGTCAGCAATTTTAATGGAAATCAGATACTTCGGATGAAATTCCTGATGCTCGCT
>JAZUOG010000050.1:0-7365 GCA_045604545.1 Acutalibacteraceae bacterium
TGTCAGAAATATCCTGCGCTGGATTTTGCGCAGCGGCACCTTTGCCGACTATCTGGAGCGGGGCTGTGTGCCGAAGTATCCCATCACCCGCAGTGATGAGGACATGACGGTCATCGCTGAGGTAGTGTCTCCCGTTGTCGACACCGTGTATCCCGTTACCCTCAAAGCCGGTGCAACGGCACTGCTGTTGTCGGTGCTCAGTGACACCGATGTCCTCGCCCAGACGCCTGTCACCGTGAAGGTGGGGGGAACGGACGTGACCGTGTCCGTGTGCGGTACGGAAGGCGCTTTTGTCGATATCCGCCGTTTCATCGACATGGAACAAGACGGCGAATACACCGTGACCGTGACCCACCCCGAGGTGATCACGGTAAAAACCTTGCAGATCAAGCAATAATTCTATCCCGCGCGGCGTTGTCTGTGCGGGATATTTTTTATCGAAAAACGATCGATATCCCCCCGCATATCGTTGACATTTCCTATAAAAAGCGGTATACTGTAAACAATGGAAAGGGCTGTGCCGCTTTCCCAATTCAAAACGAAGGTTAGGGTGAGAAAAACATGTACATGGACGATTACAAACGCTGGCTGGAAGCCGATCTGGAAGATGCGGCGCTTACCGCGGAATTGCAGTCGATCGAAGGCAAGGACGATGAGATCAAGGATCGTTTTGCCGTGGCGCTGAAATTCGGTACGGCGGGTCTGCGTGGTGTTCTGGGTGCCGGCTCCAACCGTATGAATATTTACGTTGTCCGTCAGGCAACGCAGGGACTTGCCAACTGGGTCAAGACCCAAGGCGGCAACCAGCTTGTCGCGGTGTCCTATGACAGCCGCATCAACTCCGATGTGTTCGCCAAAGAAACGGCGTGCGTTCTTGCCGCCAACGGCATCAAAGTCCGCATCTATGACGCGCTGATGCCTGTTCCGGCACTGTCCTTTGCCACACGTTACTATGAAGCCAACGCCGGCGTCATGGTTACGGCTTCTCACAACCCTGCAAAATATAACGGCTACAAAGCCTATGGCCCCGACGGTTGCCAGATGACCGACGACGCGGCGGCGGTGGTGTATGCCGAAATTCAGAATACCGACATCCTCACCGGCGCGAAAACGATGTCCTTTGATGAGGGTGTTGCCTCCGGCATGATCGAGTATGTCGGTGAGGACTGCAAGGAAGCCCTCTATGATGCGATCAAAGCCTGCTCCGTGCGTCCGGGCCTTTGCAAGACCGCAGGCCTCAAGCTTGTCTATTCTCCGCTCAACGGTTCGGGTCTCGTTCCCGTCATGCGTGTGCTTAAGGACATCGGCATCGAGGATATTACCGTCGTTCCCGAGCAGGAGAAGCCCGACGGCAACTTCCCGACCTGTCCCTATCCGAACCCCGAGATTTTCGAAGCTCTTCGCCTCGGTCTGGAGCTTGCTAAGAAAACGGGTGCCGATCTGATGCTGGCGACCGACCCCGATGCCGACCGTGTCGGTATCGCGATCAAATGCCCCGATGGCTCTTATGAGCTGGTGTCGGGCAACGAGGTCGGCGTACTGCTCCTCGACTACATCTGTGAGGGTCGCATCGAAAAAGGCACCATGCCCAAGAACCCCGTCGCTGTCAAGAGCCTGGTGTCCACGCCGCTTGCCGATGCTGTTGCTGAGAACTACGGCGTCGAGATGCGCAACGTGCTGACCGGCTTCAAGTGGATCGGCGATCAGATCGCCAATCTGGAAGCGGACGGCGAGGTTGAACGCTTTATCCTCGGCTTCGAAGAGTCCTATGGCTATCTGGCGGGTCCCTATGTCCGCGACAAAGATGCGGTCATCGGCTCGATGCTCATCTGCGAAATGGCGGCTTACCTGCGTTCCATCGGCTCGTCCGTGAAGGAGCGCCTTGAGGCGATCTACGCCAAATACGGTCGCTACCTCAACAAGGTCGACTCGTTTGAATTCCCGGGTCTGAGCGGCATGGACAAGATGGCAGGCATCATGAACGACCTGCGTCAGAACCCGCCCGCAGAGCTCGGCGGCTACAAGGTCGTCAAGGTCACCGACTACACCAAGACCGAAGAAACCGGTCTGCCGTCTGCGGACGTGCTGGTGTTCGGTCTTGAAGGCGGCGCGACGGTCATCGTCCGTCCCTCCGGCACCGAGCCGAAGATCAAGACCTATTTCACCACCCTCGGCAAAGACCTTGCCGAAGCCGAGGCGCAAAAGACGGTGCTTGCCGATGCCCTCAAACCCATTCTGGCGTAATTTCCCTTTGAAGGAGGATATATTTCCATGGACAAACGTGTACGCGATCTGCTCAACGATCAGATCAACAAAGAACTCTATTCTGCTTATCTCTACCTCGACTTCTCCAACTATTTCAAGGCGAGAGGCCTTGACGGCTTTGCCAACTGGTATATGATCCAGGCGCAGGAGGAGCGCGATCATGCCATGCTGTTCTACACCTACCTGCAAAACGAGAATCAGGTCGTGACTCTTGAAGCCATCGCCAAGCCCGACAAGGTGCTTGACAGCGACATGACCGTCCTCAAAGCGGGTCTTGAGCATGAGGAGCTTGTCACCTCGCTCATCAACACCATCTACGGCGCGGCATACGACGTGCGCGATTTCCGCACCATGCAGTTCCTCGACTGGTTTGTCAAGGAACAGGGTGAGGAAGAGACCAACGCTAACGACCTCATCACCAAGATGGAGCTGTTCGGTTCCGACCCGAAGGGACTCTATATGCTCAATCAGGAGCTGGCGGCGCGTGTGTACAGCGCCCCGTCTCTGGTTCTGTAATTGACTGACAAACGAAGCCTCGACAGTTCTGCCGAGGCTTGCGTTTTGCGAGAACATATCGTATATAAGACGTTTTTCAAAGGAGTGTTCACTCATGATTCAACTGCAAGAACTTGAAAACGGCAAATATGCCGTGAAGGTGTCGATGCCCCCTCACAAGCAGGCGGATGAGCGCCTTGATATGCCCTATCCGCCCAAGTTTGAGGAAACGGAGTGGGAAGCGGTACTGTCCCACAATGAAGATCTGACCCCTGCCGCGCAGATCCGCTACACCAAGCGCCCCGGCGGTAAGTATATCTATTCCAACAACCCCGAAATGCTCGCCGCTCCCGATCTTAATCAGCTGCTGCTCAAAAATGAGCATTTGACGGGCGAGTGCTTCTTTACTTACGAGCATTCCAATCACACGGGCGAGCCGTTTTTCCTCGGCTACAAGCTCTTTAACAACGGCGACAAACCCGTCACCGTCACCGTGACCAACATCGGCAATCAGGTGCGCGGCGAGTGGCTCGGTCAGCGCGAGTGGATCGATTTCTACGGCATGGAATTTGACCTTCCCGAAGACTATTTCCTCGCGGACGGTAAAACGGTCAACCCGATTTACGTCGGCTGTGACTATGTCCGCTACAACCCGCGTCAGTTTACTCCCGAAACCGTGACGGTTGCTCCGGGTGAGTATTATTGGGTGCTCGGCGGCACATCGGGCGACCTGCCGACCGGTTCCTGGTCGGGCACGACCGCCGATCAGGCGGTTCTGTGCGGCAAATGTGCCAACGGCGCCGTCCGCTTCATCATTGAAGGCGGCGAGCTGCACGGTACCTTCTGGTGCTACACCGATCCCGCTCAGTGCGACATCACCAAACCCGAACAGGGCTATATTATCAACCGTGACGGCAAGAACTACGCCGCTCAGTATAAGGGCATCGACGACGAAACGAAGGGCCTGCTCGAAGCGGAAATTTCCTTCATCGTCAGTGACGAGACCAAAGCGGGCAAGCTCCCCGTGACCTACACCGTCTCCCGTGACCCCAACTGGCGCGATGTCAAAGAGCCGTTTGCGCCGCTGAATATGCAGACGTTCACCGTCGAGGGCGGCGAGTGGCTGACCTCTCTCAACCCGAATGACAACCCCACCGCTGTCGGTACGGATATGATCGTATTCAAGTGCGTCACCACCGATGGCAAGGAAGTGGTCATCGACAACGAGCACACCGACGGCGAAGGCCTTAAAGCTAACACCGGCAACTGGATGGTGCAAAACACCGCGAACTACAACCTCATCAACGTCGGCGACAAGCCCCGCAAACTGCGTTTCTACGGCAGAAACACGGGTGTTCTCGCCATCATCGTCCGCAACGAAGCAGGGGATATCCTCTGCAAAAAGCTGAATATGCAACCTTACAACTTCGGCTCTCTTGACGAGGCGTTTGCGGGTGTCGACAAAGACCTGCTGATCGAAAAGAACGGTCGCTGGTGGTTTGGCGTGGACGGCAAGCCCTTCTGCGACGTGTGGCTGGAGCGTTCGCTGGAGTGGGACATGGAGCTTCCCGCCAAAACGGCGATGCGCATCTCCATCGACGATCTGATCCTCGCCAACTCCTGCGGCGGTATCAACCACTGGGTCGAGATCGACTGATCATACATAGTATAAAAAAGCGGTGCGATTTCACAAGGAATCGCACCGCTTTTTGTTGAATTGTTAAGGGAGAGTGGCGCTCAGCACTTTCGCATGATAACCGTCTTCCGAACACAGCACCACCGCGGTCTGCTGATTGTGTTCGTCCGTTTCTGTCAGTGCTTTGCGGAAGGGGAGAGATGCCACATCGACACATCCGTCCTTCCACATTGTCAGCATGGCCTCGACCTTTGTGTCGTTGTGTTGTTTCAACGTGTTGCAAATCGCACCGTCAACATCATTGACCGCCGTATAGATACGATGAGATGCGGTAAGCAATACCGTGACCTGCGGTGCAGGCAACCCGTTTACCGCCTCAGTTACCGTCTCCAGTGTCTTCTTGGCGGTGTTCAAAAGTTCATCATACATAGCATCAGTTCCTTTCTATCTGATTTCTTACTGTCATCTTTTACAAAAAGTCGCTGTCTAAAAGTCGTGCATCATACGGGTAGGACCGAGACAATGAAAAGTCCTGCAAATCAAAATTTGAATCATGTACGATATCCATAAATATCAGCGAATCGCCCTGAATCTTAAATGTCAGTGTGGAAATACCGTCTTTTAAGTAAATCTTATAAAAAACCTGGTTGTCATCAACATTTTCCCACCAAGAATCCTCTTTCGAAGAAACATATATATTTTTAGCAATTTGAATCGAGTCACAGATCGCTATCGCATCTTCGATGGTACTTTTCCCTTTTTTAAGAGATGAAAAATCTTCAAACGAAAGCCACTCTGTCACATAAAACCAGTGATTGATTTGCGAACGCAATAAATCCGGATTGTATGTATGGTAAAAAACATACAGCCAACCGCCTTGTTTCACGCGATGAACACTATATAGTGCTCCGGCTTGTGTTTTACGTAAACATTCCACCCCATAGTCCAAAGACATCTCATTCACATCTACATATGCTCTAAGATAGGTGGAAGGAAATACATGTGTCTGCACAAAGTCGTGGATGTCAAGTTCTTGTGTTATCAACTCATTTGCCGACGTTACATTATCGACTGATACATTTTCGCTTGTCATTTCCTCGTTTAAAACATATGGTGTCGAAAAATCCTCATAAATATACGACAATGGGTGTTCCTTCACATCCGAACAACTTGACCCGAAAAAAACAAATACACACAACATAAAACACAGTGACTTTTTCATAGAGGTTCCTCCACAAATGTAATGTTTAATAACAGCAAGATATTCGGTTTTATCGAGTCGACATTCTATGCTGAAATCTGATAGTGACAACCATCACGGATTGGGATACACACTGCATTACGATACTTATTACCATAGTAAACGAATCAAACCGGTTAATAGATGGCAATTGAGTCATAGCAAGAAATGAACGCACACGAAATCGGCAAGTGTTGTCGAAATGCGAAAAAACATAGATACTAAAGCGTTTATTGTTTAATAAACAACCATTTCACAAGAAATATCACTACATTCGGAATCAACAACAATATGCCAACAACTAGTCCAAGCGGTGCAAGAAATGCTACTGCAATACGAAATCCCAAAGACGTAGTAGTGAAATACTTCTTGCAAAAAACATATACCATAATAAAATAGTTTGCAAGTCCTGTCATCAGCAATGCACTGCTGAGCGCCGTCAGTGCCCATGTTGACACTGCATCCGGCGGAAAATCAACACCGATGATAAAAAGATGTCCCAACGGATGACCAATGGCGTGGGAAATAAAATCAACTATAAATGAAACTCCAAATACAGCCGCCAGTATGCATACATATCGACAATACGCCTTAGAGGAATTATAGGTCATAATCATCCATCTCCTTCGTTGCTTTTCTTTGTGTTATTCATCCTTCTTGTTGAGTTGTGTCAACAGATCAATGAGTGTGTTCTCCAGCTTTTCGATTTCCAACAGTTGACTTACGAGAAAAAACAATGCAATGCCGCCACCGATTAATAGTTCAAGTGCTGTGCCGCCGGAAGGGTCCAAAAGGAAACGCAACAAGCACCCTAAAATAACGGACACTTCAACCAAAAGCATGGTTGGTTCAGGTAAAACAAGTAAGTTCACACGAACCGTTTCACCTTGGTTTTTTGCGAAAAGATAGAACCAACTTTTGGCGGTTGTTAATCCCCCGGTTCGAGTTTTTTCTCCATTTTCATAATAACCGCTGATGTTATTCGTGTCAATATATGTGTGGATACCTTCGCGCCTTGAACAATACCGTTTCAAACAAAAATGAAATATGCTGTGATGTTCTTTTTCCGGATACGGCGTAAAGAGTTGTTGTATTTTTGAAAAATCTCCCCGCAACACGAATTTAGACATCGTCGCAGAAGTCCTCCGTTATTGATTTTAAGTAGGACATAGCATTCCATTCAGTAAGTCCTAAGATCTTTTTACCCATTAATTATACCTCTATAAAATAAAAAAGGCAAGGCGAAGTCTTGCAGAATACGTATTACCTCTTACGTATTACTTTCCAAAGCCCCAAGGAAAATAAAGGAATAGGGAAGAATTAAGCCCCAAGAACGTTCGTCCTTGGGGCTTTGGCGGTTATTGGTTTAGCTGGTTCTTTGCTGTCTTAAATGTACCAACCGAAAAACGAAAATGTCATAGACAAACGGTTGATTTTCTTCAACCGCAGGTTGAATTGTCAAGGGAGAGTGGCTTGCAGGAAATGTTTGAAATGAAGCGCTCGCTTGCCGCTCGCATGAAGTGACGACAAAGCCGCCATGATGCGTTTTGCTTTACAAAACATGAAGCAAAGTGTTCTTGGATGTTTTGCGGTCATTTTTCATAGCCAACGGCTGCTTCATTAGCAATGAGCGTCTTCATGTTCCCGAAGGTAACACTTCATTTCCAAAAGAAAAACCCACACGCCTTTGCGTGTCGGGTTTTTTTTTTGGGGTGGGACCCCGGTTTGG
>JAZUOG010000051.1:0-3691 GCA_045604545.1 Acutalibacteraceae bacterium
AGGGGTTAACTTTTTATTGAGCAAAATCACTTCGCTACACCTTTGCAACGAATCTTGTGAACGGAATCAAACAACCCGACGGTGGGGTAAAGTGCCTCACCCCAAGACAAGCAGGTGACCTGCTCGGGCATAGCACCTCACAGATAACAGAAATGTACTATGTAAAAAGAGATAGCTCAAGGCTTATTGGTATAACCGATAGTTTTGAAATATAGAAATATTATTGATTTTTACTAAGATAGGTATTATACTAAAAGTACGACATCAGTTTATAAAAATCCAATGACCAAGGCTGTATTTTTATTTAGGTAAAAATGCATTCTCTGTTTTCGCATTCCCTGGAATTGGTCGAAAACTTGTGTCGCAACAAACGGAGATGCGTTTTTCGGTGCGTAACTTCGGTTGCGCACTTTTTACTTTAAGGAGGATTGGTGATGAAAACGACAAAAAGATGGTTGAGCTTACTTCTTTTTCTGGTTATGATGATAGGTGTTATTACGGTTGCACCTGTGACTGCGAGTGTGGCGACGGCTTTTGCCGCCGAAACCCCTCAGTCGGCATCCTTGGGAAAGGGAGCCGATGACCTCGCCACGACCGGTGACTACGACTACACCGACCCGGACAATCCCTACATGGCGACTGATCTTAACAGCCTGAAGGCGGTTTTTGAACAGGAGCGCCCGAAGGGCACTACCGTCTACATCAAGCTCGCCAAAGATATCTTCAGTACAATAGATACCGATGTTTCTCGGGCAATATTGACAACAAACGGCGCGGACGTTGTGCTCGACCTCGCAGGCTACACGATGGGCATTACATCAAATCAATCCTTATCGCTGATCAACGGTGCCATCGGAAAGGTTACGATCGAAGACTCAAGGCGCTATGACTCCTCAAAAAAGCAGTGGGTCGACGGACGCCTGGAGTTCGAATGTAAAACAAAAAATATGGCCTATTGGGAGACTGACGTCTTGCTGGGAGAGATCATCATCAAGGGCGGAATCATCAAAAACAACAACCATTCCTCCGAACGGCGCGATTGCGTTTACTCTGGTGAAAACATAGAAGTGTACGGCGGTACGCTGGAGGCGGACTATCCGATCTATCTCATCAGCTTTGGCAAATTAAAAAAATGCGTGATCCACGACGGCACGCTCCGCGTCAACAGACAGGTCGCCGTCTTAGCGTACGAGGGCAGCATCCTGCCCGATCATCATCCTGTGATCGAGCGGTGCAAGATCGAGAACGCCTCCGGCAACGAGAAGGTAGCTGCTTTTAACCTCAACCTCGAAAAAGACTTTTCCGAGAGCCACACTGCCTCCGACGCGTTCGCGATCTGGAACAGCATCGTCTCGCCCGATACCTACGCCTTCATCAACGGGACAAAGCAGCCCAAGGGCAACTACGGTATCCTTTATAACGGCATCGGCGCTCTGACCGGACCGCTGTTCAGGGACAGCTATGTCATCACGCCGCTCGATACCGTGAGCACGCTGCAGTTCGATATCGACGATCCGCAGGGCGGGAACGTGATCGCCTACGCCGCTTCCACGCCCTCCCGCTCTCCCTATCAGGTCGAGGATTATGACTATGGCACGGCTTGGAAGAACGGCGTGAGCTGGAGCTATTTCAACTATCCGACCGACACTCTTTCACTGGTGCTCGACAGCAGTACGACCAACCGCTTCAGACCGAGCGTGAAATACAACATCCGAATCCGGGTCGGCTTGAAGGATCAATATATCGCGCAATTCGCCGATCTCGACGAGCTTTCCGCAACCATCAACGGCAATACCGCCAAGGTCACCGAGAACCTCGACGGTACCCTTACCGTGAGCTGTGATTTCGTTGTCTCGAACGTGGTCAACTTCGTTCAGGTATTGGTCCCCGCGCCGGTTGCGGGAGGCGAGATCTCTTATAATGTCAACGTGCCGAGCGGAGCGCACTACGCGGTGAACAACTATACCGCGTACAGTACCCGAAACGGCGTACTGTGGAGCAAAAACGGCGAGCCGCTCTCGCCGTCAACCCCCGGAAAATTTGAGTTCGGAAACAAATATGAGGCGATCGTTTTGCTTGAGCCCGCTGAAGGGTATGTGTTCCCGCAGCCCGATGAGCTGACCGCGGTGGTGAACAACCGCGTCGCGGATAACGTCGTTGATTACGGGCAGTTCGGATATGCCATCATCTATTCCTTCAATCTGACAAATGTCATTGGCGGCGTCGACCTGACCATCCCCGAGCCGAGGGCAGGCGCTCAGCTTGAGTGGACAGCCTCGGCTCCCGAGGGCGCGGACTACACGGTAGCGAATCAAACGAGCGGACTCACGTCAAACGGTGTGATGTGGTATAAGGGAACGACGGCGATCACCCCCGGCAAAAAGCAGCAGTTCGAAGCCATGGAGACCTACAAGGTGACGATTCGTATCAAGGCTGCGAACGGTCATGTATTTTCCGGAGAAGATATGCCCGTTACCGTGAACGGCAACCCGGCAGGGGTGAGCGGCGTCTATTCCGAAACCGATTATCTGATCTCTTATACCTTCACCGCAAAAAACCTGATCGACCGACTCGACATCACGATACCCACACCGATAAAGGGCGGTCCGATCACCTACAAATCCACTCTGCCTGACGAATGCGGATTTGAACTCTCCGACTATACATTCGACAGCGACGACGAATATTGGAGAAACGGTATGAGTTGGTGGGAAAACGGCGTGAGACTGCAGGCGAACAAGAGCTACTTCTTCACCGCGGGCAGAGAATATGATGTGTGTATCGCCGTTAATCCAACGTGGGAGCCTCAGTTCAAGTATGCGGATACATCGGATATGACGGTGACCGTGAATGGTAATCCGGCGACGATCGAGCGTGCGACATCCTGCTATCTCATCAGCTATACCTTCACGATACCCGATGAGACTACTGTGCCCACAGAACCTTCCACAGGTGGTGAGGATAAACCTACTGATCCAACCGAACCTTCAACAGGTGGTGAGGATAAACCTACTGATCCAACCGAACCTTCAACAGGTGGTGAGGATAAACCTACTGATTCAACCGAACCTTCAACAGGCGATGACACTAAGCCTTCTGATCCAACCGAACCTTCAACAGGCGATGACACTAAACCTTCTGATACAACCGAGCCATCAACTGGCAGTGAGGATATACCCACCGACCCAACAAATCCTGTTGTATTAGGTTTGCTCGGTGATGCAAATGAAGATGGCAAGGTAAATATCAAGGATGCGACCTTGATTCAGAAGTCTATTGCTAATCTGACAACTCTTACCGAAACAGGTGAGGCACTTGCAGATGCAGACCTTAATACAAAGATTAACATCAAAGATGCAACTGCAATTCAGAAGCATATCGCAGGTATCGAAACAGGTTATCCTATAGGTAAATCTAAAACAAAATAAAAATCAGGTCTTTATAGACGCTAGCCCCTCTGCAAAAAACAGAGGGGTTAATTTTTTCATTCCCCAGCTAATCTCCTGCTGCGAATGGATATATGGGGAATAGGTAGTGTTTATGTTTAAATATATAGGTAGATCAGCAGATAAAACCGAATAGAAACAATGAAAGCCGTTTTATCGAGAGTTTAAGCGGCTTTTGGCGTAAAAGAAACAGGACACCACGAAATGTGATGTCCTGTATTTTGGCAGGGGCAGAAGGACTTGAA
>JAZUOG010000052.1:0-16892 GCA_045604545.1 Acutalibacteraceae bacterium
CATCGCCGGCAACCACATCCATGATGTGCTCACCAGCGGCGTCCGTGTCAACCAGGACGAGGACGGTCTGGTAGATATCCATCATACCCATGTGGTCGTCCGGGGCAACCTCATCGAGCGCACCGGCAGCGACGGCATCATCGTGGCCAACTGCATCTCCCCCCTGATCGCGGGCAACCGCTGCTACGATGCGGGTGCTCTGGGCAATCTGGAGGAGACCAAGCTCATCGCCCGGGCTCCTACGGTGAACCTGTCCCACGAGGACCGTCACCTGCTGAGAAACGGCCACAGCGTCAGCCTCAGCTTCCCCGGCAAGGTGATGTACTTCTTCGATCCCGAAACCGAAAAGAATCTGATCTATTAAAAAGCATAACGCAAAAGGGCGGTACACATTGTACCGCCCTTTTCGTATGTGTCTGTGACAGTTATCTCAGAACAACGCTGGTCTGTCCGCCGATGGTGAGGGTCGTGCCGTCAAGTGCGGCACGTCCGATACCCACCGATGCGGCGAGTGTGCCGAATGTCAAGTCCGTGACGGTCGAAAGATCGATCGTCACATCGCTCATCGACGTGTTGTGAAGCACCGCTACCGTGCGGTCTTCATAGGTGGATACAAACCCGCCGAGCTTGGAGCCCGTGACAACGAGCGGGGTATAGGTGCCGTAAGCAATTTCGGGGTTCGCCTTGCGGATCATGATGAGTTTTTTATAGTGATTGTACAGGCTGTTGCCGTCGGCGATCTGCTCTTTGACGGTGCCGTTGGTGTTGGAGGTGTCATAGGTCGTGCCGATGGGATTGCGCACCGTGTCGTCGTCGCCCCACAGCATCGCCAGTCGACGGTTGGCGTCGGTATTGGCACCGCCGCGCGAGCCCTTCATGCCGATCTCCTCGCCGTAGTAAATGAATGTCGAGCCCGGCATCAGCACCGACAGATTGGCGGCAACCTTGGCGTGACCGCTTGCGAGCGTCAGATAGCCCGCCGCACGGTCCATATCGTGGTTGGCGATGAACGTGACGGGAGCAGCGTCGGCACGCTTGGCGGTGATCGCGTCAATGTAGCGTTTGACATAGGACGTGAATTCGTTCACGTCACCCGCCTTGGCGGTTTCCGCGATTTTACCGGAGGTCTGGGACATGGTGAAATTGAAACAGTTGGTGGAGGTGAAATAAGGGTAGGTCTGTGAATCGCTCGACCACACCTCCGCGACCGTGTAAATGTCACTCTTGATGGCGCGAAGCTCGCCCATATACCAGTCCCAGAATGCCGCGTTCTTGTCTTCCTCGCCGAAATAGATGTATTTTGCCGCATCAAATCGGAAACCGTCCACACCCATGTCGAGATAGTGCTTGGCAATGTCTACCACCGCCTGTCTGACCGCTTCGTTGTCGAAATTCAGCTCCGGCATGGAGGTGGAGAAGTTGCATTCGTAGTATTCCGTTGTGCCGGAAAGCGGAGCAAAGGTTTTGCCGGGCTCGGCTTTCGGTGCATAGGCGTAGTAGTCATAGTATTCGCTCTCAAGGTTTTTATCCTTGTGGGCGTTGAGGAATTGAATATACCACAGGTGATTGGTCGAGGTGTGATTGATGGCGAGATCGAGAATGATCTTCACACCGCGCTCGTGACAAAGGTCGATGAGCTCTTTGAGATCGGCTTCCGTGCCGAACTTTTCGTCAACCGTGTAGTAGTCGGTGGCGTCGTATTTATGATAGGACGGCGACTTGAAAATGGGGCTGAGCCACAGTCCTTCAACACCCAGACTGACACCCGAGTCGCCCTTGCCGTCGTTGAGATAATCAAAGCGGTTGATGATCCCGCGCAGATCACCTGTGCCGTCTCCGTCGGAATCGGAGAACGAGCCGACAAAAATCTGATAAAATACGTTGTTGTTACCGTCGATCGCTTTGCTGACGGGACCGGCATCATCGACGATCGCTTCGTTGCGACGGTCGTCGAGATCGTATTTTCCGCTGATATCCTTCATGCGTTCAGGCTCCTTTTCCGCTTCACATCCGAGCATTGTGCATACCATCGCGAGCGTCAGCAGAATCAACAGAACACGCTTCATGGTTGTTCCTCCTTCGTGGGTCTTTGCCATTATTATAGCAAAAAACAAGGACGATTTCAAGATGTGATCCGAGTTGACATCAATCGCCAAAAATCGTATAATAAAAGCAGATTTTGAGCATCGGAGGAATCCCCATGGTCCGCATCACAGAGCAAGACTCCTATAAGCAATACGGTCGTGTCCTATGCATCGAAAACGGTGTCATCGAAGCGTTTGTCACCCTTGATGTCGGCCCGCGCATCATTCGTTTTGCGTTTGTCGGCGGCGACAATATTCTGCGCGATGACCGTGAGGCGTTTGTCCCCCGCACCGATAAAGCGTTTACCGATCTGTTCGGCGAAGGAACGATTTGGGAGAATCTCGGCGGACATCGTTTGTGGGTTTCTCCCGAACGGTATCCGCACACCTACTATCCCGATACGGCACCCGTTCATGTCGAGCCGACCGAGAACGGCGCGGTGTTCACGCCGAAGGCAGAAAACGAGACCGGCATCGCCAAACAGCTGGTGGTGAGAATGCACGCCGAAAAAGCGGAAATGACCGTCGCCATGCGCGTGAAGAATATTGCCGATGAGGCGAAGACGTTTGCCGTCTGGGGACTGACCGTTTGCGCACAGGGCGGCAGAGCGGTCATTCCGATGAACACGGAGGACACCGATCTTCTCCCGAACCGCACGCTGTCGATCTGGCCCTATACCGACATGACCGACGAACGCATTCGCTTCGACAAAGACACGCTCTATGTCCGTCAGGACCCGCAAAATCCCCAACCGCTTAAACTGGGACTCAACCTCACCGAAGGACAGGTGTGGTATGAACTGGGTGAGACGGTTTTTAAAAAGCAGTATGAAACGCATCATGCCGACGGCATCTATCCCGACGGTGGGTGCTCCTTTGAAACCTACACAAACGACCAGTTTATCGAGCTGGAAAGCCTCGGCGCGTTGACGGCTGTTGCACCCGATGAGACCGCCGAGCTGACCGAAACCTGGTCTCTTCAAAAGCAAGAACGGAGCTGTTGTTAAAACAAAAGCGGGATACACCCAAACAAGGTGTATCCCGCTTTGTACTGTTTATAAACGCAATATCCGTTTCAGAAAAGCGATCGTTGCCGCATACACAGCTCGTAGCTTTTCAAAACGCCCCGTCAGTAGGTAGCAACCTTCCGCAAGGCCGACCCCTGCGAGCACATCGACAATCACGTGTTGCTTGGTTGTCAGCGTAGAGATGCAAACGGCGATCGCGACAGCGAGTGAAAACCAGCGATGAACAGCCGGAATGTCTTTGCGATCTCTCACACCGACCCAACACAGCCAGCTGACCAGACAGTGGATCGACGGAAACAGATTGACGGGAGAATCGATGTGATACAAATGCCTTGTGAGCGCGTCCCAGAAGGAGGTTCCCACCACGTCGGGGCGAACATTGGTGGTCGGCACCAGCACAAAGAGTACAAAGCACATCAGCTTCGACAAAGCGTCGGCACTGAAAAAACGATCCCGTCTTGTCGTGTTTTTGTCTGCTGCACACAGGAAGTAGTTGGCGACCCACAGGAGATAACACCCAAAATAAATACCGGTCGTCCACGGCAAAAACGGGACGGCTCGGTCAATATTTGTCGTCATGTCATAGTGATGATGGGATGCGGAGATCCAGATGGCGGAATAGTATATCAGCTGATTCCAACCGAGGGCAAAGAGCACCACAAGCGCCACCCCGGCGAAGGCTTTGATTTGTTTTGCGGTAATCGTCATGAGTTATGAACTGCCAAAAGCGGATCGTGATGCACGATGGTTACGTACAGTCACAGCAGTGATCGCTCTTGTTCCTTTCTGAACGGTTTTGTTAAACCGTTCGGTTTTCGTCCGACACACAGACCTTTTCCATTATACCACAAATCCGACAATAAACAAGCTGTTTTGCCAAAATTCCTTCTCTATGATGTGTAGAACAAGCTTTGAAAAACCCGACCGAGGAGATACTCTCGGTCGGGTTGCCGTTTTTTGTCAAAGGTGCCCCGAAGGGGCGGTAAAGAGGTGATATCGCCGAAAAGCGGCAACAGCCACAGTGCACATGATGCGTTATGCCCACGGATCAGCCGATTTCGGCTCACGGATGCCGACAAGGAGCATCTGATCCCACAACCACCATGTACCGTCCCCTTTGCGGCGCAGAATCACCTCACGGGGATGGTCGGCACCGCCGCTTCTCACAAACAGCTTTTTGTAGCCTTCGTTTGCATCGGAGTAGAGATTTGATTCGACCGTCAGCGTAAACGGGACGTCGGGGGTATAGTCGTTTTCCGGAGTCGCTCCCTTGAAATAGGAAAACGGGACATAGGTTTTGCCGTCGCGGAAACGGTCGTTTAAAAAGGATATTTCCATCGGACTGAGTGGACGCGGACCGCGAAGCCAGTTGAGCATCTCGGTACCGACATCCTTATCTGCCGCATAGGCGCACAGCGCACAAACCGTCAGCGCGGCAGTTTGAAAAGGATCGGTCAGTGCCGCTTCGGGGAGGGCTTTCATCTGAGAGAGCGTTTCCGGCAGTGCGGTAAACCGAAAGGTTTGCTCATCGGAAGAGGCGGCGGATGTGGCAGAAGCCGAAGGCTGTGCAGGGGCGTTTTTCTTCAGGTTATCAAAGATTGACATGATAATCTCTCCTTTTCCGTTACACACGTTTTGAAATGTGACTGCAGTGCTTTTTTATTGCATCGCGCTCGGCGAATCATGTTTTGTGGCACTTTCCTTGTTCAACAGGATACCGTTTCTCATTTATACTATACCATGTTCCGCTGCTGATGTCCCCACACTTTGTTGCTGAAAAGTGTGGGGTGGGGAACAAAAATCCCCGCTGTGTTGCCACAGCGGGGAAAGAGGACGTTATGTCAGCGCGGACTTGACGGAGATCAGCCCTTTACAAATTCAAGGGTGATGGTCGTTTCGCCAAGATCCCAGGAATCGCCGCCGTTACCATAGGCTTCCCAAATGGTCTTGAATTCCATATTGTCGCCGAAGTTGCTGATATCCATATATCTGTAGGATTCGTTGGCTGTGGATCTGGTGTACTGATGCCAGCTGGAAGGTGTACTCGTGAAGCTCCACTTACACATTTCCATACCACCGGGAGATGCGAAGTACACTCTCTGGTTGCCCTGATCCAGTTCATCCACCCAGAAGGAGATGGTGATGATCACCTTCGTGTAGCCTTCTTTTTCCAGCAACTCCTTGCTGATGTTGGGATTCCAATCTTCGTCGAGTTCAGTCCAGAAGTCGTTGCGATCCGTGATCATTCTGAAGCGCTTGTTCTTACCGTCGCCTCTGGTCTCACTCCAGGTCAAAGGCAGCCACTTGGCCTTCAGGGAATGATCGCCGGCAATGTTCACTCTGGTCAGATCATTCACATCAACGCCGTTCAGCGTCCAGCCCATGAAGAGGTGCTTCGACGCAGTAGGCGTGGGCAGACCGTTTGCCATGTAGTAGGAGTCGTAGGTCACGATTCTGGAGGTTTCGCCGCAAGTGGCATCGGAAACGCCCAGATCGAATGTCAGTGTATACTCGTTGGGAGTCCACCGGGCGTATACTCTGACGATACCGTTGAGTTCAGAGCTCAGATTGGGTTTGGTCAGGGTCTCGCCGCCATCGCCCAGTCTGACAGAGTTGCCGTTTTTGTCGGTGTAGTACCATCCTTGGAAGCTGTAGCCTGCCATGACGGGAGCGTTGGCAAGGATCACATCCCGGTCATAGACGCAGACGGTATTGGCGGGCACATTCTCAACCGGACTGGTGGAATCGACAGGCTTATTGCCGTCATACTCGAGGGTGTAGTCATTCTCGTCCCACACCGCATAGATCTTCACAACTTCGCCGGGCTTGGCCAGATTGGTGTTGATAACTTGTTCGTTGGAGAAGGTGGCGATGGAGAGACCGTTCTCGTCACGCATCTCCCAGCCAACGAAGGTATAGCCGGGTCTTACGAAGGTGTTGGCGGTGAGCTTCTCACTGCCGCCTGTGGTGTGGACAGAGCTGTTCGCCTTGCCTGTGCCACCGTTGGGATCGTAGGAGATATAGTAGCTGTTGGCAATCTTCTCTTCGATATCATCCTCGGGGATACGATACTGCAGTGTTTCGCAGGTGGGATTGTTCAGTGCATTTACATCGGGGTAATACAGCACCATGCCATGCATATTATCCAGGATGCTGTAGGTGTTCAGGTAATAGTTGCCGTCCTTGGGATCATAGGTAACAACGCCAAAAACGCGGATGTTGCCAACCTGAACATAGTCGTAGTAACCGTAGGGAGAATCACCGCTGATGGTGACAGAGGTCTCGGAGGTGGTGGTCATGGAGGTCAGATAGGAGAAGCAGGAGCCGACTTCCTCGCCGGTCTCGGTCTCTTCACCGATGCTGCCGCCCGTGGTCTCACTGCCGCCCCAGGAGGAGGAACTGGAGTGGGTATAGCCGAATTCCAGTTCGATGGTTGACTTCACGGGACTGGCGTCGCCACCGAATTCCATGCCGTAGGAGGCGTTGGCGGCATACTCATTGGACTTTTCCTTGGCCCATTCCTTGGACGATTCCCACTCAGAGGAGGAGGAAACGGACTTGGAGATGGTCTTGGTGATGGAGTCGGCGACGCTTTCCTCCATGGTGTTCTCCACGGACATGGTCAGGGTGAAGTCACCGGCACCGGTGTGGTTGTACAGGTTGGAGGCGCTCATTTTCTCGATGACAACGTTTTCGATGGTGCCCAGTTCGTAGATGAACATGTACCGACCGGATTCTTCCATGTACTCAGCTGCCACGATGTCGTTGGTGCCGGGGGTAGCGATGTTGCGCATCAGCTTCCAGTGGGCCGTCAAAACCAAATCTCCGGTGGTACCGGCGGGGATCTTGTAATAGGTTTTGCCGTCGCGCACTTCGGTGACGATCTTGTTGTTGTCCTCGGTCCAACCGGTGAAGCCCAGACCGCTCCAGTTGGGCGTGTTCAGATAGATGTCATCCTCTACGGTGTAAGTGGCGGGATTGTCATTTACCGCGGCCTCGATATATCGGATGGCGTAACTGATTTGCTCCCATTTTGCGTAAAGGATGTAGTCCTGGGTGCTGCCCACGGGAATATAGTCGACAACGATGCCGCCCTCGGAAGCCGTATACCAGCCTTTGAACTGATAACCGGGAGCAACGGGCTCGGGCATATCATAAAGGCCTTCGCTTTCCAGATACCCTGTCACTTCGGGTGTCGGTGCGCCGTTGAGATTGCGGTAAATAATGAAATGATAGTCAGCGCGGGGACTGTACTTCGCAGTGACCTCAAAATCGGTTGTCACATTGTCGAATGCTTTGTCCCAACCATCGAACAGATAGCCTGTACGTGTCGGTGCCTCGGGAGGGATTGCCGCTTGTCCGTGTTCGACGATTTCGGCCTTCAGAACACGTCCGTCGTAATCCTTGAAGGTGACCAGATGGCTGTTTTCAAAAAGAATGAGGAACATACGGCGAATATCGGAACTTCTCACGTTGCCGTCTTCATCCATATCCACGAGAAGCTCTTCGACAGCGGTGAAACCACCGTCCAGTGCCACCATTTTTCTCAATGCCGAACGCACATCCTGCGTGTTCAGCTTGCCGTCACAGGTGATGTCACCTGCCACCAGTGTCTGGTCTACGGCGATGAGGAACGAGGCTTTCTGGTTGTCGTAGGTGACGGAGATGACCTGCAATCCGATTTTCAGCGAATTGTATCCCGAAACCGTATAATCGGTCACGATATCGGAAGAACCGTCATCATATTCTACCATTACGGAGAGTCCGCTCAGATCCAGTTGTTCTCTGCGCGCATATTCCCGCTTTGTCGGCTTCGACAGAAGATGGACTTTTACGGCCGTTCTCTTTGTGTCGCTGACGGTGACATCGAAGAATGAAGAAACGCTTTTACCGCTGAGCGCCACCCAGCGGACTTCGACCGCTTGCGTGCCGACTGTCGCGCTGTTATAGCCGAGAATGCTGTAATCGGATACCGTTTCCTGCGTGCCGTCGGTGTAAGTGACCTGAACTTCCGCGCCGTTCATATTCAGCGCTTCGCCCACGGCATATGTCGTTTTATACGGCATTTTTGTAATAGTGAGGCCGGCTGCGTCCCGCACGTGAACGGTAAATTCATAGGTAACGCCACTTGTTGCGGTGGCGGTGATCCCGATATCTCCCGCGGATTGCGGAGAGATGTCAAATCCATTGATCTGCACGTCCGCACGGTCTGCTGTCAGTGTGATCGTGTCGGTTGTGTTTTCGGGATAACACTCGAATTCCGCTGTGTAGGTTTCGCCCAGCGTGAGCGGGACATAGTCAACGCCGTCAATCAGCGCGAAGCCTTCCAACGGGATTTCCGTTTGCGCGGCAGCAACGGAAATCGGTGTTACAGAAAGGATCAGACAAAGGGTCAAAACCAGGGATAACCATTGTTTCATACAATCATCTTCTTTCCGCTTTTTGACCGTCTCACTCGTTGCATATCTATTGCAAAGAATGAGATACTATGGTACACTGTTATTATAACTTAAACCCTAAGGTTCAAGTCAAGGGGGATTGCCAACTCCTTTAGCATTTGAGGTGATGATACATTGAAAAAATATGACAATACGCTATTTAAAATCGGCGAGATCACAAAGCTTATGGGAATCACCCGCAAGACGCTTCTTGTTTACGAGGATATGGGGCTTTTGTCTCCTGCTGTTAAGGACGAGGAGAGCGGGTATCGGTACTATACAGCGGACAATATGATGCAGATCCGGTCGATCCGATCTTTGCAATCGCTGGGGCTGACCTTGAAAGAGGTGCGCGAATACTATTATGACACCGATAACATCGACATCCATTTACAGCGACTGACGGAAATGCGTGCGTCTTTGGATCGAAATATTCAGATGTTGCAGGTGCGCGCCGCAAAATCGGGCGACCTGACCGTCCGCAAAACCACACTTCCCCGACAGGTATGTTACTGCCGTCGTTTTGAATGTAAGGATGTGTCCGAGGCGTCTGTCACTCTGCGCGACGTGTATATTGCCGCTGTCCACACGGGAAAACTGTTCACAACAAGACGTATGTTCACGATGCGTATGTCGCAATCGATAGAGAAGCTGGATCTTATGTGTTGCATTCCCGTAGAAGACAGTTTTGAGGGAGACGAACGTGTGGAATTTGCCGAGACGCCGGCGCTGTGCATTTATTATCGCGGCCCGTACGAGAAAACATCAACCGCCTTTCGCGCGTTGATGCAATATGTAAAGGAACACAACATTGAAACCATTGGCCCGTTCCGCTCTATCTATTTGGAAGGGCCTCCCAATCGCGGCGATCACAGTGATGACTATATCACACAGCTTGCCGTACCGATCAAAGAATAAAAAAGGAGTCGTTCAATTTGAACGACTCCTTTTTTATGTCAGCTTTGACAGGATATAGGTATAATTTTCTGCTTTGTGCGGTATGGTGCAGTCGGTACAGTCCTTGATGCCGTTTGCGGTGAAGCGATAGTGTCCGCCGCAGTCCGCCATGCGGTACAGCGGACAATAGCAAAATAAGCAGTTGAAATTGTCCTCGTCCTCCACCTTGTGACACGGAAACCATTCACAGTCCGTGTTGCAAAAGAACGAGGCGGAATGCGGGATCGTCATGTGTGTCAAGCTCCCTTCTTCATGACATCGTTCGGTGCATCTGCGCGTTGAGCTTTTTGAGCAGCTCCGAAAGCGGAAAAATCAGTATTCCTACACAGGCGTTGCCGATGGCATGGGTGATGTCAAACGGCATCCCGGCGACGATCCACGCGATCATCTGATGGTGATCCAGTCCGAACATGACCGCTTGAGCAGGGGCATACAGAATGCCGAAGCTCAGTCCATGCAATCCGCAAACAAGGGGATACACCGCGCACGCAACGGCTTTGGGCATGGTTTTGGGCAACAACATGGTAACCGCCCACAAAATCGTCCAGACATACAGATAGGGAACCCACCACGCATTAAACCCGGCATACAGTCCGTTAAGAAAGACATAAATATAAATGGGAACAAGTGCTTTTCTTCGAAACACAATGGTATACACCATCGTCAACATGCCGAGCAGGTGAATGTTGGGCAGGGCTTCCATCACGAGCTTCGAGATAAACATCAGCGTGCCGAGCATCGCGAATATACCCATTTCCGGTATGCTCAGGGCGGCTTTTCTTTTATTTGGTGTAGACAAGCTGATAGGTCGCTCCTTCTGTGATGTCGGTGGTGTCCACGCCCGTCATGGCATATTCGCCGTCGATGTAAAATGCCCAGTAGCTTTGGTCAACATCGTAATCGGCAACAATGCCGTTCACGGCTTTGATATACAGGCCGTACGGTCCTTCCTCGCCTTCCACAAGACCGTGCTCCATCAGCGCATCGCCGACGGTGTCCTTGTCGGTGTTGACGGTGAAGGTGACCGCTTTGTCTTCGGCTTTCACTTCCACAGTAAGCGTTTTGGCGCCTTCGCCAAGGGTGGTGTCGGTTTGATAGACAGCATCGCTCCAGAGTCCGGTCGGGGTTACTTGCTGATTGGTGGTGCTTACGGTTTGCTGCGCGGGTTCTTTGGGCTGTTCGGTTTGTCCGCAAGCCGTGAGGCCAAGTAGGCACAAAACGGACAGTAAGACACAGACAGTGGATTTCATGATGATTTTCATACTTTGCTCAATCCTTTCATTTGTCCACAAAAGGATAAAATAAAAGTACCCTTCAAAGGGTACTGCGAGCAAAGCTTCGGTATCCTGCCATACCGAAACCATCTTTACACATTTCCCCTCATTGCCCAAGAGACTTTTACGTGTCACAGACCGATAAGCATTCCGACTTGACGTGAGATGTATCACGAGTTACGGTAATGGCTGTTGCTGCGGATTTTCACCGCGATTCCCTTATCTTCTAACAATACCGTCGGGCGGTATGTCCGAAACCGGATGGCAACACATCCGATGATCTGCGTTTATTCTTTTGTCGTAGGATTATGGTATCACAAACTCCCGAAAAATGCAAGCAATCTTCGAAAAAACGGGACGGTACCGATGCGGTACAGTCCCGTTTGCGTATAGTATTTATTTCGCACCGTTTACCGCGAGATAGTTCTTGATGCGGGTGACGTTTTCTTCGTTGGCGGGATCTTCCTCCAGATACTCGATGATGTCATACACATCGACAACCGAGTACACGGGGAAACCGAACTGCTCGGCGATCTCTTGCATCGCGCCCTTTTCGGTCTGACCCTTTTCCTTGCGGTCGACCATGATGAAGGTGGCGATAACCTTGGTGCCTTCGAGATGGCTGAGGATCTCCATCGACTCACGAATGGCGGTGCCGGCGGTGATAACGTCCTCGATGATGACGATCTCTTCGCCTGCTTCGGGGACATAACCGACAAACATGCCGCCCTCGCCGTGATCCTTGACTTCTTTACGGTTGAAGAAGAAGGGAACATTCAGACCGTTCTTGGACAGCGCGACCGCCGCGGAGATGGACAGGGAAATGCCCTTATAGGCGGGGCCGTACAGCACCGCCTGCTTTTTGCCCAGCTTGTCGAAGTACGCCTTGGCGTAAAATTCGCCCATCTTGGTGATCTGGTCGCCGGTCTTGATCATGCCCGCGTTGACGAAATAGGGGATCTTGCGGCCGGATTTGGCGGTAAAGTCGCCGAACTTCAGCACACCGGCGTCCTGCAGAAATTCAATAAATTCTCTTTTGTAAGCTTCCATGATAGTGTATTCTCCTTATCGATAAAATCTCTTATTGCGCATCAATGGTGGAGATGGTCAGTGTCGTTTCCTCCAGAACGTCCAGAAGCGCCTTGACGGTGTCAAGCGAGGTGAACATCGTCACGTTGTACTCGGTCGCGACCTGACGCAGCTTGGCGCCGTCCGTGTCGCTGTTGGAGCCGGGGTTCTTGGTGTTGATGAGGTAGGCGATATGACCCTGACGCAGGGCGTTGGGGATCTCGTCACTGCCTTCGCTGATCTTGCCGCGTGCGTGGGTGCGGATGCCATTCTCCTTGAGATAGGCGGCCGTACCGGCAGTCGCTTCGATGTTGAAGCCGAGCTGATAGAAACGACGAATGAGCGGGAGAGACTCTTCCTTGTCCTTGTCGGCGATGGTGCAGAACAGGGTGCCGTAGTTCTGCAGATGCATGCCCGATGCCTGCAGGGCTTTGTAGACGGCACGGGTCATTGTGCGGTCGTAACCGATGGCTTCGCCGGTGGATTTCATTTCGGGAGACAGATACGCATCGAGTCCGCGGATCTTGTTGAAGGAGAAGACAGGAGCTTTGACATACCAACGATCCTTCTCGTCGGGATAGATGTCAAAGAAGCCCTGCTCCTTCAGGCTCTTACCGAGGATGACCTCGGTGGCGATGTCCGCGAGCGAATAGCCGGTTGCCTTGGAAAGGAACGGCACGGTGCGGGACGAACGCGGGTTGACCTCGATGATATATACATTGTCCTGATTGTCCACAATGAACTGGATGTTGAACAGACCGACAATGCCGATGCCCAGACCCAGCTTCTTGGCATACTGCAAAATGATGCCCTTCACCTTGTTGGAGATGGAGAACGGGGGATAGACGGAGATGGAGTCGCCCGAGTGGACACCGGTGCGTTCGATCAGTTCCATGATGCCGGGGACGAACACATCGCGGCCGTCACAGATGGCGTCGATCTCCACCTCGCGACCTTGGATATATTTGTCGACCAGCACGGGCTTATCTTCGTCAATTTCAACCGCCGTCTTCAGGTATTGACGCAGCTGCTCTTCGTTGGCAACGATCTGCATCGCGCGACCGCCCAGCACGAAGGACGGACGCACCAGCACGGGATAGCCGATTTCCGCCGCCGCGGCGTTGCCGTCTTCCAACTTGGTGACCGCCTTGCCTTTAGCGCGGGGAATATCCAGCTCGTTGAGCAGATTTTCGAACGCGTTGCGGTCTTCTGCACGGTCGATGGCGGCGCAGTCGGTGCCGATGATCTTCACGCCGCGGTCATGAAGCGGCTGTGCAAGGTTGATGGCGGTCTGTCCGCCCAGCGACGCGATAACGCCTTCGGGCTTTTCGAATTCCACGATGTTCATCACATCTTCGGGAGTGAGCGGCTCAAAGTACAGCTTGTCGGCGGTGGTATAGTCGGTCGAAACCGTTTCGGGGTTGTTGTTGATGATGATCGCCTCGTAACCGGCGTTCTTGATGGTCATGACCGCGTGAACGGTGGAGTAGTCAAATTCGACACCCTGACCGATGCGGATGGGACCTGCACCAAGCACGATGATCTTCTTTCTGTCGGTCAGACGGGAGGCGTTCTCACCGGTGTAGGAGGAGTAGAAATAGGGAATATACGCGCCGGTGTGGCAGGTATCCACCATTTTGAAGACGGGGAAGAGGTTGTGCTCTTTGCGCATGTTGTAGACATCCATCTCGGTGCATTTCCACAGACGGGCGATATACTTATCCGAGAAGCCCATTTTCTTGGCGGCGGTGAGCGTTTCCGCGTCTTTGTTGTCGCGCAGGGTCTCTTCCATGTCGATGATGTTCTTGATCGCCTCCAGGAAATAGGGGGTGATCATGGTGATTTCGTGGATCTTCTCCACCGACACACCGTGATACAGCAGTTCCGCAATGGCGAAGATGTTGTCCGAACGGAATTCGGTGATATATTCGAGCAGTTCATCGACGCTCATATTGTCAAACTTCGAGAGATACATATGGTTCGCGCCGATCTCCAAAGAGCGGATGCCCTTGAGCAGAGCCTCTTCGAGATTGGAGCCGATGCCCATGATCTCGCCCGTCGCCTTCATTTGGGTACCCAGCTTGTTGGTGGCGGACACGAATTTGTCAAACGGGAAACGCGGGAGCTTGGCGATAACATAGTCAAGCTTCGGCTCAAATGCCGCGTTGGTGTTGGCAATTTTGATGTCCTCGAGCGCCATGCCGACCGCGATCTTCGCCGTCACGCGGGCGATGGGATAGCCCGATGCCTTGGAGGCGAGCGCCGAGGAACGGGACACGCGGGGGTTGACTTCGATGAGGTAGTATTCCGAGGTGTGGGGGTTGAGCGCGAACTGCACGTTACAGCCGCCTTCGATCTTCAGTTCCTTGATGAGCTTGATGGCGGAGTCGTTGAGCATCTTCTCATCCTCGGGGCTGAGTGTCATGATAGGAGCGACGACGCAGGAGTCACCGGTGTGCACACCGACGGGATCGATGTTTTCCATGCCGCAGATGGTGATGGCGTGGTCGTTGGTGTCGCGCATGACCTCAAATTCGATTTCTTTAAAGCCCTTGACGGACTTTTCAATGAGCACCTGATGAACAGGGGAGAGATTGAAGGCGTTGACGCCGATCTCCATCAGCTCGTCGTCGTTATAGGCAAAGCCGCCGCCGGTGCCGCCGAGGGTGAAGGCGGGACGAAGCACGACGGGATAGCCGATGCGGTTGGCGGCTTCTCTGGCCTCTTCGAGAGAGTAGGTGATCTCCGACGGGATAACCGGCTCGCCGATCGACTCGCACAGTTCTTTGAACATCTCGCGGTCCTCTGCGCGTTCGATGGAGGCGCTGGACGTACCGAGCAGCTCCACACAGCACTCTTTGAGAACGCCCTTCTTTTCGAGCTGCATGGCAAGGTTCAGACCGGTCTGTCCGCCGATACCGGGAATGATCGCGTCGGGACGCTCGTGGCGAATGATCTTTGCCACATATTCAAGGGTCAACGGTTCCATATAGACCTTATCGGCGATAATGGTGTCGGTCATGATGGTGGCGGGGTTGGAGTTGCAAAGCACCACTTCGTAGCCTTCTTCTTTCAGTGCCAGGCACGCCTGCGTACCGGCATAGTCGAATTCAGCCGCCTGACCGATCACGATGGGGCCCGAGCCGATGATCAGAATTTTCTTGATGTCTGTTCTTTTTGCCATATGGAAACGACCTCCTGTTGTTTTGTCGTGGAATGATGCAATTCGATTGTTTTACTCGCAACATTGTCGTAGGTATTCGTCGTTTAATTATAGCACACCATGCTACCGCCGTCAATCAAAAATATGTCTCTACAGCAAAGAAATTTACGCTTTTGACGCGAGCCGTAAGACAAGACGGCAGGGAGATTTTCGTTCTCTCCCTGCCGTCTCGGTGTTTGTGATATTCAAAAATCGATATCGATGTCATAGGTATCATCGATCAGCACATAGTTGACCTTGTGTTTTTTGGCAAGTGCCAACATCTGTGCGTTGTCTTTCAGCACACTTTCCGGTGTGCAACATGAATCGTCAAGACGCTCTTCGATGATGTCGGCATATGCTTTGATGTCGGCAAAGTGTCGGCGGATATACCCTTCGCTCATCACAAGACAAACATAGCGGATCTGTTCAAGGTACTGCTTGTCGAATTCCTTTTGCCAGTCAAACGGGATATAGCAGCCTTCCACGATCAGGTTTTGCTTGTTCTCGATCGCCGTTTTGATCATTTCGCGGACGATCGGCCAAAGATAGGCTGTCAGGTCATTGTCGTCGCTCATGGGGGTCAGCGCCGTGTGGCCGCTGCGGATCAAGCCCATCTTCAGATGATCAATGGATAAATACGGATAGTGGTAGCGCTCAAGCAGTTTTTGCGCAAGCGCCGTCTTTCCTGTGTGCGATGCACCGGTAATCAGTATGATCATATCGTTGCCCCTTTACGTCGGTGTTTGTCAATTTTCGATCGGGGTAATGACCGGCTTGCCGTCTTTGCCGAGAAGCACCGTCATGCCGCCGGCATACCCGCTGGCATGAAACACATAGTTGACACCGGTTTCCTTGTCGACCCAGATCTCGGTCGAACCCATTCCTTGACTGTATATTTTCTCAAATCGCTTATCTTTTGCCATCTCAAACGCCTCCTGTATCAAATTCATGATTGTATTATACCACAACTTCGCCGCGCAACCGATTTTTATCCCTCAAAAGGCAAGCAGAGCGGCTTTTCAGGGGGATGGTTATCGATATCACTGATAGGAGCGGTATTTGTTGAATGTTCATGTTTTGCTGCTTTTGATAGTGACGATGAGTAAAGCCGATTCGGCAAGCAGCGACGCGGTGATCAACACACCGACAACAGAGAAAAAGCGGAAGCCAAAGCATAGCGGACACAATGACAGTATCACTCCCACAAGCAGCAACACGGTTGTGACTGTCAGGACCTTGACTTTGCCGGTGAACAGATACAGCAACAACGATCCCAATATCAAACAAGTGATGATCGCTGTGAGAAACGGAGCAACATTGGCATAGCCAAACGGGGTCAAGTCAAAATAGGAAAATGTTTTTCTCAAAGGCTCTCCCTCCGGATTGGCGAAATTACACACGGCGCCGTAAGGCAGGATCTCCAAGATCAAGGTGATAACAGGCAACAGTAAATATAGCGCTCTTTTTTTCATAGGGGGCAACCTCCTTTTTATAAATTCATGGTTTCCAAACCAAGTATACCATCGTTTGTGCAACAATTCAATATTCATAAAAGATGAAACCAAGAATTCCTCGCACCAACCTGTCACCCGCGAGGGCGGCACGCCCGTGGCAATCTTGTACAAAAAATCCCCTGTCGACTGACAGGGGATTTTCAACATATGGATCACGCGAGCGAATCGATCGCACCGCTGACGAATTGATAGAGCTTCATCACATCGCGCATATTCAGTGTCGTGTTGCCGTCAACTTCGCCCGCCGCCTGCTGTTCTTCGGTAAGATCATCTTTCGCGCCGCTGACGAATTGGTACAGCACCATCGCGTCTCGCATATTCACC
>JAZUOG010000053.1:0-18321 GCA_045604545.1 Acutalibacteraceae bacterium
AAAATGAAAATTAATATAAATAGTGAGATTTTTAATATTGAAAAAATTAAAAATATTGAAGAATATTTTCCTGACTATGTAGATACATATTTGAAAAGTTATATTCATTTTTTAGAAAAAAATAAAATTGAAACAGATACAATTAGGTTGATAAAGGAATTTTCGCGTAATATATACATTTGTTTGGTTGAATACTATTGTGGACAGCACAATTCTGCTAAGTATTATTTTGATCAGGCAATTAGTTGTGTGAATTTTAAAGACGTATACAAGCCTCTTAATGAAAATGTTTTTTATAGAGCTCGAAAATCTGATAAGTCATGCCGAACTAAAGACGAAATGTTTCATATACCTTTAGAAAAGAGATATTTGGTATCCACACAAAGATACAGTTATCCCGGTCTTCCATGCCTTTATCTTGGTTCATCTTATGAAGTTTGTTGCGAAGAATTGAATGATTGGAATGAGAATTTAAGTATAGCGCATATTGAACAAAACAGTCCAAATAAAATGATGATTTTAGATTTGCATTTTTTTGAAGAATATAATTTTGAAAATATATCTGATATGGATGTTGAAAAATTTGTTAGACTATGGCCCCTTGTAGCTTGTTGCTCTTTTGTATATGAAAACTCAAAAGATATGAAATTTAGACCAGATTATATAATTCCCCAACTTTTACTGGAATATATTATTGATAAAAATGCAGATGCGGATCTAAACAACACTGGTCAAAAAGTGTGTGGAATTAAATATCATTCAGTAAAAAAAGCTTTTTTTAAAAACAATAAAAAAGCTTCAAAGGTCACATACAACAATTACGTTTTTCCAATAATTTCAAATCAATCTAAGGGATATTGTAATGTTCTAAAAGAGCAGTTTTCTGTGAAATGGGTTCGTCTTTTGGGAGAACTTAAAAATGAATTATAATCATAATAAATATATAAAAACCGAATGTATCGCTATAATGCGCATACAATCGGTTTTTAATTTTATATATCAAGAATTGAATATATATTGATTACTTCTTACTGTTAAAATTAGGATACTCCTCAAAAACAATAAATCCGAACCCATCTCCAACTATGAGAAGGTTCGGATTTATACTGTTTGGTGCGGATAACAGGGGTCGAACCTGCACGAGATGTCTCGATGGATCCTAAATCCATTGCGTCTGCCAATTCCGCCATATCCGCATAGGAGCGCACGGCACCGCGGTGCCGCGCGCTGTGTTTATGGAGTGGTTGTTAAAAACTCATCGATCGATGTGATCAGCCGACCGTCGGCAATGATCTGTCCTTGTTGGGATTTCAACGCCGCGACAAGGTCTTCTTTGGTGCGAAGACGATGATCAAAGGCGAGTCCCGCTTTAGCAACACTGTCGGTGGTGAAATGACAGTCCGCACCGGACAGCCGTCCGAGTTCGGGATGTGCCACGCAAAGGAGCATCGCTTTGGCGTTCTGACAAGGTCCGTTGGCGGCGTTGTATACCTCCATGCCATCGACACAATGGACAAACGGTTGCCATGTGGCATCGATATCGGGGCGCATACGGTAAGGATGCGCCTGTGCGGTATAGCCGCCGTAGGCTCTCACCCGCTCGCAATATTCCTCGATCGTAATGTCGGGGATGTCGGGATTGGCAAGAAGAAAATCGAGATCGATACCGTAGGTCAGAATTTCTTTTCCGCGACCGACATAGTGTTCCCAACCAAAGTGAACATCGAAATCCAGTTCATCTCCGACGGCTTTTGCGCCGAGATACGCATCATAGTACCGTTTTACGCGCTCCTCCCATGTCCATTCGGCAGGGATGGCGCTGTAGCCACAGCAACAATGATCAGTGAACACCATGCCGGCATAGCCCGCCGCATGAAACGCGCGGACGATCTCCGTGGCGGGAGATCGCGCGCATTTACTGCATTCCTCACAGTGGGCATGCATCTCATATTTGTACATAGGTATCATCCCAACGCCGCCATGCTCTGATCGAGAAGTGCCAGCTTCTCTTCCAGACGCGCCGCCTGCTCGCGCGCAGTGGCAACAATGTTTTCGGGGGCCTTGTCGGTGAAGGCTTTGTTGTTCAGACGTGCCATGACGCCGTCGAGTTGTTTTTGCACGTTGTTGCGCTCTCTCGTCAGGCGCTCTTTTTCAGCGGCTTTGTCCACAAGCTCGTCCATCGGGATCTTGATGGTGGCATCGGTGGTGACAATGCTGACAGCGCCGTCAACCGCAAAGCTCTCACCCACCTGCACGGCAGACGCGGACGCCAGTCGCATAATAAATGCCGCGCCGTTTTTGAAGGTATCGGCAAAGGCGGTTTCCACGAACACTTCCGCTTTCTTGGAGGGCGGCACGTTCATTTCCGCACGGCGGTTACGAATGGCGCGAATCGCTTCCATAATGCGCTCCATCTCGCGCTCCTCAGCGACAAAGCTGAGCGCTTCGTCATACACAGGCCACGCGGTGCACATCAGCGTCTCACCGTCATGCGGCAGGCTCTGCCAGATCTCTTCGGTGACAAACGGCATGAAGGGATGGAGCAGTTGGAGCATACCGTTCATGACATACACCAGCACTCGCTTGGCATTGGCGGCATCGTCGCCCTGCAGGCGCGATTTGCACAGCTCAATGTACCAGTCGCAATAGCTGTCCCAAATGAAGTCGTACAGCTTCTGAACGGCAATGCCGAGCTCGAATTTTTCAAGATTATCGGTCACAGCACGCACCAGAGAGTTGAACTTGGACACGATCCATTTATCCTCCATGGTGAGCTCCTCAGGCAGCGAGAGTTCGATCTCCTCGTCGCCGATGTTCATGAGCACAAAGCGCGCCGCATTCCACAGTTTATTGGCAAAGTTGCGGGAAGATTCCACTTTGTCGGGCATAAAGCGCATATCGTTTCCGGGGCTGTTGCCGGTCGCGAGCATAAAGCGCAGAGCATCCGCACCATACTCTTCAATGACCTTCAGCGGGTCGATACCGTTACCAAGCGATTTGGACATCTTTCTGCCCTTTTCGTCGCGGACAAGGCCGTGGATAAGCACATTGTCAAACGGCACCTGACCGGTCTGCTCGATGCCGGAGAACATCATGCGCATGACCCAGAACGGAATGATATCGTAGCCGGTGACAAGGGTATTGGTCGGATAGAAATACTCGAGTTCGGGGGTCTTGTCAGGCCAGCCGAGCGTAGAGAACGGCCACAGCGCCGAGCTGAACCACGTATCCAGCGTATCTTCGTCCTGATGCAGATGATCACAACCGCACTTCGGGCAGACGGTCGGATCTTCACGACCGACAACCGTCTCGCCGCATTCGGGGCAATACCACGCAGGAATACGATGACCCCACCACAGCTGACGAGAAATACACCAATCGCGGATGTTTTCCAACCAGTGGAAATAGGTTTTTTCAAAGCGCTCGGGGACGAATTGTGTCTTGTCGGTCTTGACCGCTTCGATGGCAGGAGCGGCAAGTTCCTTCATCGCCACGAACCACTGCAGCGATACACGCGGCTCGATGGTCGTGCCGCAACGATAGCAGGTTCCGACGTTGTGAACAAGGGGCTCGGTCTTCACAAGGAAGCCCCCCTCTTCGAGGTCCGCCACGATCGCCTTGCGGCACTCGGCAATGGTCATGCCTTGGTATTTGCCCGCAAGCTCGTTCATGTGACCGTCTTCGGTGGTAACGGTGATGACGGGCAGATCATGACGCAGACCGCCTTCGAAGTCGTTCGGGTCGTGCGCCGGTGTGATCTTCACAACGCCCGTACCGAAATCCATCTCAACATAGGTATCCGCCACAACGGGGATCGCTTTGTTGACGATGGGAAGAATGACGTTTTTGCCGACGAGTGCCTGATAACGCTCATCGTCGGGGTGAACAGCCACCGCGGTATCGCCGAGAAGTGTCTCGGGACGGGTGGTCGCCAGTTCGAGGAAACGGTCGGTACCCTCGATGGGATAACGCAGGTGATAGAACTTGGCGTCCATCTCCTTGAATTCGACCTCCGCATCGGAAATGGAGGTTTTGCAGTGCGGACACCAGTTGATCATGCGCTCACCGCGGTAGATGAGACCTTTTTCGTAAAGACGCACAAACACCTCACGCACCGCTTTGGAGCAGCCCTCATCCATCGTGAAACGCTCACGCTCCCAGTCACAGGAAGATCCAAGCTTTTTGAGCTGTTCGACAATGCGGTTGCCGTAGGTCTCTTTCCAAGCCCAGGCACGCTCCATGAACTTGTCACGGCCGAGTCCTTCCTTAGTCAGACCTTCTTTCGCCATGGCTTCAACGATTTTCGCTTCAGTGGCGATGGCGGCGTGGTCGGTGCCGGGCATCCAAAGCGCTTCATAGCCCTGCATACGACGCCAGCGGATCAAGATATCCTGCAGCGTATTGTCAAGGGCGTGTCCCATGTGAAGCTGACCCGTAATATTGGGGGGCGGCATCACGATGGTATACGGTTTTTTATCGGGATTGACCTCAGCGTGAAAATAGCCGCCGTCTGTCCAGAAACGGTAGATGCGGTCTTCCACTTCCTGCGGTTCATACACTTTTGCCAATTCTTTTTTCTCTGCCATGATAAGAATCCTCCTTCACAGTCATAGCTACTTTAAATCATACCATATATACATCCCCTTTGTAAAGGTAAACGGCGGTTTTTTTCGTGATTTTTTTGCTGGTTCTTTACCAAATCTTCAAACTTTTTGTCATTTACACCCTTCCCATTCTGCGTATTTTCTGCTATACTGTCTGCGAACCCTTTTGAAAGGATGAACAACCATGAGAAAAACCAAAATTATCTGCACACTCGGTCCCGCCACCGATAACGAAGCGGTACTGCGTGAGCTGATCCTGTCGGGCATGGATGTTGCCCGCGTCAATATGTCCCATCAGACCCATGAAGAACAGCGTGTGCGTATCGCGACGCTCAAGCGTCTGCGCGAAGAACTCAACCGTCCCGTCGCGTTGCTCATCGACACCAAGGGACCTGAAATCCGCCTCGGTGTTCTCAAAGACAAAGTCGCTCTTAAACAAGGTCAACTGTTTACGCTGTCTACTGTGGAATGCGAAGGTGACGAACAGCGTGCGTCCGTTACCTGCAAGGAACTGCCGCAGGACGTATGCACCGGCTGTCACATTCTGATCGACGACGGTCTGATCGATCTGATCGTTGAAGAAATCCACGATACCGACATCGTGTGCCGTGTTCTCAACGGCGGTGTGATCTCCTCGCGCAAGGGCATCAACGTTCCCGGCGTACGTCTGTCAATGCCGTTCATGAGCGAGCGCGACTGCGCTGACATCGCCTTTGCTTGCGAAATGGACGCTGATTTTATCGCGGCTTCTTTCACCCGTCGTGCCGATGACGTGCTTCAGATGCGTCAGGAACTGGAAAAAAACAACAATCACACCATTCGTATTATTGCCAAAATTGAAAACGGCGAGGGCGTTGACAATCTGGACGATATCCTGCGCGTTTCCGACGGTATCATGGTCGCCCGCGGTGACATGGGTGTGGAAATCCCGCTTGAGGATATTCCGTCCATTCAGAAAACCATGATCCGCAAAGCCTACAACAGCGGTCTGCAGGTTATCACCGCCACCCAGATGCTGGATTCCATGATGAAAAATCCGCGTCCGACACGTGCGGAAACCACCGATGTCGCCAACGCCATTTATGACGGCACCAGTGCCATCATGTTGTCGGGTGAAACCGCGGCGGGTGCATACCCCGTTGAAGCACTGAAAACGATGGCGCGAATCGCCGTCCGTGCAGAGCGCGACATCGACTATGTCAAGCGCTTCCGCAACCGCAATCTCGGTGAGGAAACGCCCAACGTGACGAACGCCATTTCCCACGCAACGGTCACCACCGCACTCGATCTCGGCGCTTCTGCCATTGTGACCGTTACCAAATCGGGCATGACCGCCCGCATGATTTCCAAATTCCGTCCGCCCTGCCCCATTGTGTGTTGTACGACCAGCGAAACGACCCGTCGACAGATGAATATGTCCTGGGGCGTTGTGCCGATCATGGCAGAGGAAAAGGACAACATGGATGTACTGTTCGACCACGCCGTTGACTGCGCCGTCAAAGCGGGAGTCATCAAAAACGGCGAGCTCGTCGTCATCACAGCGGGCGCTCCGCTTGGTGTTTCGGGCACAACCAACCTGCTCAAGGTACACCTTGTCGGCAATATTCTTGTACAGGGTACGGGTGCTACCAAGCATACCGCCTGCGGCAACCTGTGTGTTGTCAACAACGAAAAAGAGGCGTTCGACCGTTTCCGCCCGGGCGATATTCTGGTTATTTCTCAAACCAGCAACCGTCTGCTTCCGTTGATGAAAGAAGCGGCAGGCATCATCACAGAAGCTCCCGGTCTCAACAGCCACGCCGCCATTGTCGGTATGACACTGGATCTGCCCGTTCTTGTCGGCGCGGAAAACGCCACCAAGCTTCTCAAAAGCGGCACCACCGTCACCCTCGACAGCGAGCACGGCAGTGTCATGTTTATCAACAAGCTGTCGTAATCATACCAACAAAAAACCGCTCTTGCTGTTTGGCAAGAGCGGTTTTTTATGTCATACTGTCGGCGGCCGCACGAGCGGCTTGCGGACTGTTCGTGCAACCGATACGGTAACACGGGACACGATCGAGCAGTTGTTCAAGAAGCGACAACAGTTTCTCATATTCGGTCATATCCCCGGGGCGAAGCGTCTGGTTGAGCAATGAAAACAGCGCTTTGTGTTTCGGAAGCGGATCACACACATTATGGTCGGCACGATAAAGCATCGCGATGCCGCCGAGCGGCACACACACATTGCGGCTCAGATCGTTTTTGCCGCTGAACGGCGTTCCGCACACATAAAACTCACCGTCGATCAAGCGAATAACGGGTTTGTCATCGTTGATAATACGGGCACCGAGCTCGTTGCACCAATAGGCCGTATGCGTGGATTTTCCCGTGCCGGACGGCGCAGAAAACACATACGCTTTGCCGTTATACTCGATTGCCGAAGAATGCAAAAAGAATGCGTCAAACGGCAACATGGCACGGTAAAGAACCTTTGCCGTTTCGCTGTACTCCTCAAAAGCGTCGTTGCCGAGAGGCGGAACCGTGATGACCGCCTCTCCCTCATCAACGCGGTACGGCTGTGCTCGTTCACCAAGAAGCACAAATTGCGGCGACATATCCACCGGCAGTCCCGCAATGTGATACAGTGCCACGCCGTCCACCTCCCGATACGAAAATAAAATACCCCGCTTGTCTTTGGGACAAGCAGGGTGTTTGTCGATCCAATCAGATGAAGTTCGTGACGATCATCGCAACAAGAACCAACACAAAGAACGCAATCGCAATGTACTTCGTGAACTTGGTCAAGCGTTGATCCCAGGTCTGCGCCTTGCCTTTGTCCATGAAGTTGTCCATCGCGCCGCTGATGGCACCGATGTTCGCCTGACGGCCCTGCTGGAGCAGAATGATAGCAATGATCAGCAGAGAGACAATGATCAACACGATCGAAATCACAATTTCAAAAACGCCCATAATTAAACCTCCAAAAATCGACACAGCGATATATCATACAAATCATGTACGAGCAATTATATCATACACATTCACAAAAAGCAAGAACAATTTTAAAAAAACACAAATTTTCTGCATATATTATCGCCTGGAATCCCATACTAGTCTCGACATCGCTCACATATGAACTGCGTTTGCCGTTGTGACCGCTGTCGGACCGTCTGTCAAGCGATGAGGCTCTTCCCCTCATCGCCCGACAGCGGTTTCTTTTTTATATCAGCGACATCTGCTCGCCGACATCATCGCCGGCAAGCATCGCGCCTGCGGCAGGAAGCGATTTGGTGCGATAACGGGCGGGTTTGACAAAGCGGCCGTCCGCATACGGTTGAACTTCCTGTAAACGGTGGTTGGCGCGTAAGGTCATCACCTGTACGCCAATGGTAGAACGCGAACTCTTCGCAGAAATCGCCCCCGTATCAACGATCAGATGACGGCCCGCCGTGGACACCAACACAAATTCCGTGTCTTCCGTGACGTGACGGATCGCCACAAGCGGCGATTTATCGCTGTAAGCACCGATCAGCTTGCGACGGTTGGTCTTGGTGGCGTAAGCGGACAATTCCACCTTCGCGACCTTGCCGTTTTCGAAGAAAAACAGCAAGTAGCCGTTGTAATCCTTCGTCTGGATCATATACACCGCATTTTCGCCCTCGTCAAAGCCAAGCTTTGAAGCGACAAAATCGCCCATAACACTTGCCTTGGTATCGGCAAAATCGGAGGCTTTCGACTTGTAGACCGTCGCTTTGTCCGAGAAGAACAGCAAGTCGGTGTTGTTGGTGGTTTCGATCGTCTGGAGCATGAAGTCGCCTTCTTTGAATTTGTGCTCCGAGCTCATACGAAGTGACTGCGGCGTGATCTTTTTGAAGTAGCCGCCCGCAGTGAAGAACAATGTGCAGGGATAATCGGGAACGTCCTCTTCCGCCTCGGCGGCGATCTCTTCCAGATCGGTCGCGTAGATGATGGACGTCTTACGCGGTTGACCGTATTTTTTGACGACCGCCTTGAGTTCATCGATAATGATGCGACGCACACGGCTTTTGGATTTGAGAATATCTTCCATGTCGGCGATATCTTTTTCGAGCTGTTCGATCTCGCTTGTGCGCTTGAGAATATATTCACGGTTGAGGTGACGCAGTTTGATGTCGGCAACATATTCCGCTTGAATCTGATCGATGCCGAAACCGATCATCAAGTTCGGCACGACTTCTGCTTCTTCTTCGGTGGCACGAATGATCTGAATCGCCTTGTCAATATCGAGAAGAATCTTGGAAAGACCTTGGAGCAAATGCAGTTTGTCCTTCGCTTTTGTCAAGTCGAAGAACACACGGCGACGGATACATTCCATGCGGAACGCCGTCCACTCTTCGAGGATCTGGCGCACACCCAGCACCTGCGGCACACCGGCGATGAGCACGTTGAAGTTGCACGCAAAGCTGTCTTCAAGAGGCGTCATCGCATAGAGCTTGTTCATCAGGCGATCGGGATCCACGCCGCGCTTGAGGTCGATGGTGATGCGCAGACCGTCGAGGCCGATCTCGTTGCGCACATCGGCGATATCCTTGATCTTGCCGAGCTTGACAAGCTCGATGATCTTGGCAATGATCGCTTCAACGGTCGTTGTGTTGGGAATCTCGGTGATATCGATGCAGTTGTTGTCCTTGTCGTAAGTGTAAACCGCACGCACCTTGACACTGCCGCGACCCGTTTCATAGATCTTGTCGATTTCTTCACGGCGATAAACAAGCTGTCCGCCGCCGGGGAAATCGGGCGCTTTGAGCGTGTCGGCAATGACGTGTTCGGGATCCTTCATCAACGCAATCGCCGTCTCGCACACCTCTTCAAGATTGAACGAGCAAATGTTGCTCGCCATGCCGACCGCGATACCGACGTTGTTGTTGATGAGAATGGACGGAAACGTGACGGGAAGGAGCGTCGGCTCCTTCATGGTGGCATCATAGTTGTCGACAAATTCGACCGTGTCCTTATCAATATCGCGGAACAGCTCAGCCGCAATCGGATCAAGCTTTGCCTCGGTGTAACGGGAGGCGGCATATTCCATTTCGGAGGAATAGGCACGACCGAAGTTGCCCTTTGAAAACACATACGGGTGCAATAAGCTCTGGTTGCCCTTTGAGAGTCGCACCATCGTTTCGTAGATCGCCGCATCACCGTGCGGATTGAGCTTCATCGTCTGACCGACGATATTGGCGGATTTGATGAGACCCCCTTGAAGAAGTCCCATTTTATACATAGTGTACAGCAGTTTGCGATGAGACGGTTTGAAGCCGTCGATTTCGGGAATAGCGCGGGACATGATGACGCTCATCGCATAGGGCATATAGTTGGTTTCGAGCGTTTCGGTGATGGGTTGGGATTCCACCAGACCCGCTCCCTCAATATGCGTATTTTCCGGAAGAGTCAGAATTTTGCTTTTCGGCTCTTTTTTAGACTTTTTTGCCATTCTGCTCCAACCTTTCTATAATCGGAGAACGAGGTTCTTCGAGGGATTTGAAATAGGGCTTGTGGTTAAGCCTCTCCGTAAAGCCGCACGCGGCAAAGAAGCTTTGTGCCGCTTTGGAGCTTCCGACCGACGCCGTCACCGCCTCACAGCGAGTCTGTTTACCCCACGCCGCCACCGCTTCAAACAGTGCCGTACCGACACCTTTTCGACGGTAGTCTTTATCAACCGCCACCGTCAACACCGCCTTTTGCGGTGCGCGATAGGTGCGCAGGTCGTCGCGCGCATGGATATAGCCGATCATCCTGCCGTGGTACACAGCCACAAACAGCTTCTCGTCCGCGCGCGGAATGATCATTTTAAGCATACGCTCAACAGCGGCCACAGGGGTCTTTTGCCCCAGACAGCTTTCATTGAGCTGTGCGATCGCTTCGGCATCTTCCACGACCGCAGGACATATCGATACTTTCAACATGTTCGTTCTCCTTAGCTGAGATCAACGTTTTCAAGATAGAGTGCGCCGTTTTCGGCGATGAAATCCTTTCTGCCCTGCAGATTGTCGCCGAGCAGCACATCAAACATCTGTGCCGTCCGTTCGGCATCGGCGGGCTCCACCTTCACGAGTCGGCGGGTGGACGGATTCATGGTTGTCAGCGACATCATCAGCGGGTCGTTTTCACCAAGACCTTTGGAGCGCTGAATCTTATATTTCTGACCCTCAAGCTGTTTGAGGATCGCGGTTTGTTCCTGCTCGTTGTAAGCAAAATACGTATCGGTTTTGGTGGTCACTTCGTAAAGCGGTGTTTCCGCGATAAACACGAGACCTTCTTCGATCAGCGTCGGCGTCAGACGGTACAGCATCGTCAGCAGCAGTGTGCGGATCTGGAAGCCGTCAACGTCAGCATCGGTACACAGAATAACCTTGTTGAAGCGAAGCTGAGACAGATCAAAATTCGAAATGCTTTTATTCGCCTTCGATTTCACCTCAACACCGCAACCGAGCACCTTAATGAGGTCGGTGATGATCTCACTTTTGAAAATCTTGGTATAATCCGCCTTGAGGCAGTTGAGAATCTTGCCGCGAATGGGAATGATCGCCTGAAAGTAGGGATCGCGCGCCTGAATACACGCACCCATAGCAGACTTGCCCTCCACGATGAACAATTCGCGTTCATCGACGTTCTTACTGCGGCAGTCGACAAAGCTGGACACACGCGACATCATATCATTGCCGGATTGCAGTGTCTTTTTGAGATTCAGACGGGTAGTCTCCGCTTTTTCGCGACTGCGCTTGTTGATGAGGATCTGCTCAGCGATCTTGTTTGCATCGAGAGGATTCTCGATGAAATACACCTCCAGATTGTGTCGCAGGAATTCGGTCATTGCATCCTGAATGAACTTGTTGGTGATCGCCTTTTTGGTCTGGTTCTCATAAGAGGTGACCGTCGAGAATGAGGACGACACCAGCACAAGGCAATCCTGCACGTCCTGGAAGGTGATCTTACTCTCGTTTTTAAGGTACTTGCCGTTTTGCTTGAGAAGAGCATCGATCTGGGACACAAACGCCGAACGAACCGCCTTTTCGGGCGAACCGCCATGTTCGAGCCAACTGGAGTTGTGATAATACTCCAGCATATTGGTGCGATTGGAGAAGCACATGGCAACACCGAGTTTCACGCGGTATTCGGGCTTGTCCTCGCGGTCGCGTCCGACACGCTCCGCCGTCCAGTGCTGAACACCCGTAAGCGATTCCTCTCCGACGATCTCCTTGACATAGTCGACAATGCCGTTTTCGTAGAGGAATGTCTCGGTTTCAAAGCTCTTTCCCGTTTGTACACGGAAATCAAACTGCACACCGGGATTGACGATCGACTGACGCTTGAGAATGTCCACGAAATAGTCTTTCGGGACGGCGATGTCGGTAAACACCTCAAGGTCAGGCTTCCAGCGAATGCGGGTACCGCGGTCCTTTTTGGTGTAGGGTTCCTTTTGCAAACCACCGACATTTTCGCCCTTTTCAAAATGAAGCGTAAACTTCGTGCCGTCGCGGTGTACCTCGACATCCATATATTCCGAGGAATACTGCGTCGCGCACGCGCCGAGACCGTTGAGGCCGAGTGAGAACTCATAGTTTTCGCCGGAGTTGGTGTTGTATTTACCGCCCGCATACATTTCGCAGAAAATCAGTTCCCAGTTGAAACGATTTTCCTTCGGGTTGAAATCGACGGGAATGCCGCGACCGAAATCCTGCACCTCAAACGAACCGTCCTCATAGCAGGTCGTCACGATACGCGTGCCGTAGCCTTCACGGGCTTCGTCGATGGAGTTGGAGAGAATTTCAAACACGGCGTGCTGACAGCCGTCAAGACCGTCAGAACCGAAAATGACGCCCGGGCGTTTTCGCACACGGTCGGCACCTTTGAGTTGAGAGATACTGTCGTTTCCGTATTCCGCTGTTTTCTTCTTAGCCACGATGATCTGCCTTTCCTTTCGATTAACATATATAAATATATTTTATACCATATTTTGTGGTCTTGTCAAGTCATACCGTGCAAATCTGCCACAAAACGACAAAACAGCCACCCGAAAAAGGTGACTGTTTTTCACGACATTGTTTCGGCGGCATCGTCATCGATCTCTTTGGGTACCGTTGCGGCAAATGCCAGAGCGGTAACCGATGCCGCTTCGCGGATCTTTAACATTTTGGCGCATTCATGAAATGTGGACCCGGTGGTGATCACATCGTCAACAATGAGAATATGGAGACCTTTGACCGATTCGGTCACATCAAACACACCAAGCAGATTACCCTTTCGGCAATGCATTTTCAGCGTCTTCTGTGACGCAGTGTCATATAGTTTCGTCAAAAGCGGGCGACACGGCACATCAAGGATCGTTGCGACCGCTTCGGCAAGACGCTGACTTTGATTATACCCGCGACGACGAAGTTCCCTTTTGCGCATGGGAACAAAGGTCACCACGTCGATCGCAGCGGCGTCACAACGCGAGCGAAGCGCCGATGCCATTTCAGCAGACAGGGTGTCGATGATGTCGTCATCTTCCGTCTTCTTGAGACGAAGCACCGCTTTGGCGGCGCCGTCACGGTACGCCATCACCGCCACACAGCGATCAAACTGACGACGATGCTTTTTACAGGTGCACCATTTCACACTGCGACCGCAACGATAGCACACGGGGTCTTCCATGCGCGGCACAGCCGTACGGCATTTGTCGCAGAGAAGAGCGTCCATGTCCGTAACTTCGCCGCAGTAAGCACAGCGACGGGGAAAGAACACGCGAAGCACATGATACCAGAATCGATTCATAAGTCAAACGCCTCGCCTTCTTTAAGCATCAGCGGCAAACCCGTATAGCGCAACGTTTTGCGGTGGTTGTCCACCATCGACTCAAGCGTCTGAGCGCTACCGACGATCACCATCATTTTTCGCGCACGGGTCACAGCGGTGTACAGCAGGTTGCGGTAGCACAGCTGAGATTGCTGATGAAACACGGGGATCACCACCGCATCAAACTCACTGCCCTGGCTTTTGTGAACCGTGATGGCATACGCCGTCTCCAGATCACGAGCATCTTCCGCGGAATAGAGCGCCACGCGATCATCATAGCGGACTTTGAGTACCTGTCCGCCGGCTTCGACCGCTTCCAGTATGCCGATATCGCCGTTGAACACCCCGCTCCCCACTTCACCGTCGTCACGCGTCCAGGTGATGTCATAATTATTGCGGGTGTGCATGACCTTGTCTCCCTGACGAAGCACGCGCCCTTCAAAGGCAACCTCCGCTTTTTGAGGAGCAGGCGGATTTGCCGCCGCCTGCAGACGGCGGTTAAGCTCAATGGTGCCAAGCTCCCCTTTGCGTCCGGGACACAACACCTGCAGATTATCAAACAAGTCATAGCCGTAGGTATCGTGTAAACGGCGCATGCACAAATCGATGACCGTGTTCACGACCGATGCGGCATCTCGTTTCGGAAGAAAGAAAAAGTCGCCGTCTTTGTGATGGATCTCGGGATAATCACCGCGCACAATACGGTGAGCGTTGTCAACGATATGACTTTCGAGCGCCTGACGGAATACCTGCGTCAGTTGTACCGTCGGGACAAGATGACTGTCGATAAGATCGCCGAGAACACGCCCTGCACCGACAGCAGGAAGCTGATCACAGTCACCGACCATGATCAGACGACAGTCAGCGGGCATGGCGCGAAGAAGACTTTCAAACAGCAACACATCCACCATCGAAAACTCATCGACAACGATTGCCTGCGCATCAAGCGGATTCTTTTCGTGACGGGCAAAGGTCAATTCCTCCGCTTCGTTCCACTGTACCTCAAGCAAGCGGTGAAGCGTTTTGGCTTCACGACCCGTGAGTTCACCGATGCGTTTGGCGGCGCGGCCTGTCGGTGCGGCAAGAAGCACCGTTTGACCGTAGCTTTCCAGCAATGAAATAATACCGTTGAGGGTGGTGGTTTTACCTGTTCCCGGGCCACCCGTCAAAATCAGCGTGCCGCGTTCGATCGCATTGACGATTGCCGCGCGCTGGGCATCTTCAAAAATGATGTGTCGATTCTTTTCAACAGCGATGATCCGTGTTTCGATATCATCATAACTGACGGGAGCGGTCGCACACAGCATGGTCATGCGGGACGCAATATAATTCTCGGCACGATACATCGACGGTAAAAACCACAGTGTGTCTTTGGTCAGCTTCTTTGCATAAATCTCAAATGAGGCTTCAAGTTCGTGAAGCTGAGCTTCCACCGCATCGGGAGTCGCTTCGAGCATCGCCGCCGTTGTGGGGACGAGCTTGCTTTGCGGCAGGCAGGTGTGGCCGTTTCCCGTGTTGTGACGCAAGACATACAGCAATCCTGCGGCAATTCGACGCGGATCATCAAGCGGACAGTTCATATCGTGTGCGATGGCATCCGCCCGCTCAAAGCCGATGCGAATGCCGCTCATACACAGCACATACGGGTTTTCTCTGACGGTATCGACCGTTTTCATGCCCCATTTTTTGAAGCAACGAACAGCCTCCGAGGGGGTCAATCCATAGGCAGCAAAAGCAAGCATGACTTCTCGCAATCCAAACTGCGCGGCATACTCTTCGCCGATGGCTTCCGCTTTTTTGACGGAAATGCCGCTGATCTGTGCCAAACGGCGCGGTTCTTTTTCCATGACGGTAAGCGCTCCGTCGCCGAACGTCTGCACGATCTTCATCGCGAGAGCCGGACCGATGCCTTTGATGGTTCCCGAGGCAAGATAGCGATAAATGGCGGTGGTATCGGTCGGGAGATACCGCTCGCACGCCGTGGCGCGAAACTGCTTGCCGAAGGTGGCGTGTTCGACCCATTGTCCTTGCAGACGCACCGTTTCGCCGACCGAAACGAGCGGCAATTCGCCGACAACCTTCTGAATGCCGTCAGACTCGGTTTCCAGATCCAGCACCGTCCAGCCGTTTTGCTGGTTACGGAACACGATGCGATCCACACTGCCGCACAGCATCTCATTCATACACGCCACCTCCTTTCGTTTTTAATAGTCCTATTATACACAATCCGCCGCCGTATCGCAAGACATCGCCGTCATCTTTTTCAACGGAATTTCACAAACCAGCTCCCCCACACGGTCATCAAGCAACCACTGCGCAATACGGCGCAGTTCTTCGTCATCCGTACGATCCAGCACATACAGCGGCGTGTTGTTCCGCATCGCGGTATGTTGTGCCCAGCGGATCTGATGCTCCGCATCGGTCATGGTATTATCCAGACACAGCACCAGCATCGATCGGTCACACCGCGGACGGATCACCCGATCCTCCAATCGTCCGACCAGCTGCGTCAACCCGTAAAGCGCCGCGATCATGATCAGCGACACACACACCGCGCCCATCACCGTTTCCATTCCGGTCACCCCTTTATGTTGATTCGACGAACATCACCCCACCGCTTCCCTCCCGATATTCGTCACACAATCACTATATGACAAGGCGGAAAAGATGTGAAAAGCCGCCTTGCACAGGGCAAAGCGGCTTTGAAAGTTATTGTCGGAAATACATCATGTACTCACCGTACGGTGCAGAAAGGATCAATGCGACATAGTCTTCAAACACATATGACTTCAGTAGACCGGTCGGGGCATCACAATTTTCGATCATATCGGCAACCTGCTCTTCGGAATACCGTTTGAAAACATCGAATCCGTCCATATAAAGCACATCTTGTTGCATCATCTGCCAGACGGATTTCGTAAACGCATCGTTCGCATTGAGAAGCGAAAGCGCACTCATGCGATTCCCCGTCCCCTTTTCAAACGTAACCGTGAAACATACGGTTTCGGTGGCTTCAGCAGTCGTACCAAATTGCATGACACCGTCTCCGTTCAGCTTCAACAAAAACAATATCGATATGTGGCGCTGCGAATCCATGATCACATACGCATTATCCACCGACAGAATGCTCTTAAAGTGTAGGGTATCCAAATCTCCTTTAATACCGTCGAATTGTTCCATCACAGCAACCGGCAGGACTTCGTTGATGGTTTGAGCACCTTCCATGCCGCCGAGAACGGGATAGCGAATGGTAAGAGTATCGTCGAAGGTAATGATTCCTTCACCAACTACATACGGTTGAGAAGACAAGACTTGTGCAACAGCCAAATGATCATCGGGCAAGAATTCCGAAGAATACAACGCCAGCTCGCCGTATTTCGACATTTTAAACACAGCGCGGATCTCGCCGATGTGATTCGCTCTTGTAAGATTGTAGGCATAATAATACCCGATCAATTCAAGAGTTCCGTCTCCGTCTTCATCAAGTACCTCATACCGATAGAACGTGGAGTCCTTTTGAATGGTTTGCTGTTTGGTCGGTATGCCGTGCTCGTCATACGCCGTTTCCCGCGCGTACTCCGAAAGATGGTGTACAAGGGTGGTTTCTCCCATTCCTGCGTCAACATATACTTCACGGAATCCGGGAAGCGTGAAACTACCCTGTCCTACGAGCGTCGAAAAATAGTTTCTCACAGTGGAAGAATTGAAGATCGGCTCAAACACCTTTGCGGAGGATTGCTGTTCCGCACTGAGCGGTGCAAGACGGAACACTCTCGTCACACAAGCCCCGAAGCCGCCGTTACCGCCTGTATCTTCGTGAACAAGGAGCTCCGCTCCTTCCTGCCCATCAAGGTCATATAAAGCGATATCTTCAATATGGGTATTCTCGCTAAGCGCCATCAGCGTCACACCGTGATCGGTTTCCAGCGCAAGATAGGTATCCTGAAGGACGCGATGCTGTGTCACACCGTTTCGTGATAAAAGATAGATGCGTCCTGCATCTGTCGCACCTTTTTCTTCGCATCTCAGCGAATACAGGTCAAGCAGGGAAAGACCGTCACGTTGCCAGTTTTCTTTTCGAAGGCTGACCACCTTTTCTCGTTCAAATTCGTTTTTGACGTTTTCACAATAATCCTCGTATGAGAAGCCGATTCTGTCAACCAGTTCTTGAGCCTCATCCCGTGTTACGGTGTCGTGACATACAAAGGTCATGTCACCGTCGGTAACGGCATTTGAAAGTGTCAGCGAAGCAATGGTCTTTCCTCCGACAGACAGTGACAATGTCTGTCCCACTCTGGCGGCGGTCTGATCGGCAAACAGCATTGTCCCTTTTGGGTTGAGTATCAGGTGAATCGCGCATTGCGACTTGCCGTTGTCGTCTTCAAGAGATACCGCTTCGATATCATACAGATGCGCTGTTCGGAGAAGCGACTCTCCTTCTTCATCGCAAAGCTTGAATGCGGCTCCAAGCGATTGCTGTCTTGACGGTACGCTTTCCGGTTCTGACTGCGCGCCGCGATCGGTTGTCGGAACGGTCAGAAAACACACCGCGACCGCAACGATTGACGCAACAGCGGCGAGAACGATCCAGAATGTAGGCTTCTTATAGTGAAGAATGGCCTTGAGACGCGATTTGACTCCGACCTCGCCGAAAGCAAGTGACACGGACGCCGCGCTGTGTTTCGCACTGCACGCAAGCAACACTTCGGAATACCGCGTCTTCTGTTCCGCGTTCATCGATCGAATGACCCGCTCATCGCACGCGGTTTCCAAGTCACGGCAGAACAGCACAAAGCACAACCACACAAGCGGATGAAACCAATACACGCAAAGGAGCAGAAAACCGAACAGTTTGGTCAGATGATCCAATCGTTGCAGATGAGCGTTTTCGTGAGCGACCACAACAGCCAGTTCTTCTTCG
>JAZUOG010000054.1:0-18131 GCA_045604545.1 Acutalibacteraceae bacterium
TTAGTGGCGGCGTATACAGTAGAAGTGATCGGTCTGCTTAAATTCCCCACTCAATATGTTGATGGTTATCACAAGCCCTCTCCGTCATGGCCTACGCCATGCCACCTCTCCCAGAGGGAGAGGCAAGAAATAGCTAAATACGCGGCTGGCAGACCGTATTACGCGTTCTACGCGGAGGCTGCGGAACAGAGGGCTATGCCCGCAAAAGAAAAACCACGCGTTTTACGCGTGGATTCTTATTGTCTGTGCGGTAGGGCGGGGGCTTGCTCCCGCCGATCAAGAAACAGGAACATTGTCATTCCGAATGCAGTGAGTTTTGCGGGCGGCAGAGTGTATACAATCATACTCTTGACAAGGTTGCCGCCCCTACATGGTCGGTGCGATGCCGCGACATTTTTCGAAATCTCGCGGTAGGTGGCTTCCTGACCCCCTTGCCTAAAGGGGGTCGACGGCGATTTCGACGTCGGGGGGATACCGTTTTACGCAGGTTTTTCGGAAAAGAAGCCCCCGTCACTCGTGTTCGCTCGTGCCAACCTCCCTTTAGGCAACGGTCGCCGCAACAATGTGCCATTCTTACGGTAGGTGGCAGGTTGGGTGCGTTGTCGCAGGATTGTGCCATGCCATTCGTAGGGACAGGTACGTTGGCGGACCGTCGAGGACGACGGTCCCTGCATCATCACAGCGATACCGTGAGGTGTGTGCGAAATTGCCCCGCATCCGTCGCCGCTTACGACATCGTTCCCGAGGAGGAAGAATTTACGGGAAAAACACAAACACGCAACAAAAAACCCCCGTCCGATTGGACGGGGGTTTCCATTTGGAGCGGCTTACGAGGCTCGAACTCGCTACCTCCACCTTGGCAAGGTGGCGCTCTACCAGATGAGCTAAAGCCGCAAACGCAAGACATAGTATAACAGACAAATACGCGATTGTCAAGCGTTTTTTGAAGAAAAATCAGGAAAAATCAGCGGTTTTCCACATACTGTGCGATCATCTCAACGGCGTTGTCGATGGCGATTTTGGAGCTGTTGACGATGATGTCATAGGACGTGGCGGCACCCCAGCGGTCGTCCGAATAAAAATCATGATAGGATGCGCGCTTTTTGTCGGTTTTCGCCATCATGGCGGCGGCTTCCTTTTCGGATACACCCAGATGCGCGGTGATACGGGCGATGCGGGCGTCCTTTTCGCCGCGCACAAACACGCGGACGAGGTCTTCACGTTCGGAGAGGATATATTCCGCACAGCGTCCGACGATCACACAGCTGCCGCGAGCGGCGATGTCGCGGATCGTTTCGGTCATCGCGAGAAAGGCGCGGTTGCCGAGCGGCAGGGTCGCTTCGCTGTTAAAGCCGTAGGTACCCGAGGTGAGGGAATAGAGGAAACTGCTGGTGGGTTGCTCGTCGAGGCTTTCGATCATTTCCTTTGTCAGATCGCTTCGCGCCGCCGCTTCCGACAACAGCTCACGGTCATAAAACGGAATACCCAGACGGGCGGCGAGCTTTCTGCCCAGCTCATGTCCGCCGCTTCCGAATTGGCGGCCGATGGTGATAACAACAGGTTTCATATTAAACAGACTCCTTTCGAAGTGGGGTGGCGATGAGGGTGTCGTTTTCGACAGCGGTGACGGTGACATCGGCGGTGATGCCGGGGGTAATGTCGCCGACGATGCGGCAGGGTAGATAACTGCGGGTGTAGCCGAGATAATCGCCGCCGTCGGTACGCGTTTCAATCAGCACACTTTGGGTGGTGCCGACGGTCTGCGCCATCAATTGTGCGCGGATCTCCTCGCACACGGCGGTCATGTCGTGCGCACGGGCGATCTTGTCGGCGTTGGCGACCTGATCGGCAAACTTGTCGGCGCGCGTCCCCGCGCGACGGGAATAGGGGAACACGTGCACCTTCGTGAAACCGATCGAGCGGACAAATGCGAGGGATTCCTTGTGATGCTCAGCGGTTTCCCCGGGGAAGCCGACCATGACATCGGTGGTAAAGCTCGCGTCGGGAAAAGCGGCTTTGAGTTTGCGGCACACATCGGCAAACACGGCGGTATCGTAGTGACGGTTCATGCGGCGAAGCACCGCATCACTGCCGCTTTGGAGTGCGACATGAAACTGCTCGCACAGCTTGGGTTGCGTTTTGAGGCGGTCGATCAGCTCGTCGGTCATGTGATCGGGTTCGAGCGAGCCGAGCCGCACGCGCTCGATTCCCGGAACCGCACACGCGGCATCTACGGCATCGGCAAGCGACAAGCCGTTGTCCTTGCCGTAAGAGGTGAGATTGATACCCACCAGCACCACCTCGCGGTAGCCCGCGCTGACAAGGGTGCGCAGTTCGTCTTTGATGTCCTCGGGATCGCGGGAACGCACGCGTCCGCGGGCATAGGGAATGATGCAGTAGGTGCAAAAACGGTCACAGCCGTCCTCAATTTTGACAAAGGCGCGGGTGCGTTCTTCGAAATCCTCGATCATCAACGGCTCATACCATCGCTGATGATCGCGTATGTCCACGAGGCGATCGTGTTCTTGTACATACGTGTGAAGCACCGTCGGCAGTTTCGAGCGATCGTCGTTGCCGAGAACGATGTCCGCTTCGAGAAGCGACGCGGCTTTGTCGGGAAATGCCTGCGGCATACAGCCCGTCAGCACGATGACGGCGTCGGGATTGTCGCGTCGGGTGCGACGAAGCAACTGACGAAGCTTGCGGTCGCTTTCGGCGGTGACGGTGCAGGAATTGATGACAATGACGGCGTCGCCGACGTCGGGCTGACCCGTGTGGTAGACGGCGGTCGCAAAACCGTTCTCGCGCAATTGTTTCATCATCGCCTGCGTTTCATATTGATTGACCTTGCAGCCGAGTGTGTAAAAAAAGGCGTTCAAGTTTGCGACCCTCCCGTCATTAAGAATATGTGTTCAGTATACACCAAAATGCCGAAAAACGCAAGAAAAAAGACGGCAAGGTTTGCCGTCCTATGGTGTGATGGGATGGGTATGCCTGTCATTCCGAAGCGTATGCTGAGAAATCGATAACGATTGCCACGGGCATACATGTCCACGCGGGTGACAGGATCGGGGGCGTTGGAGCGACATTTTCCGACATTTCGCGGCGGGTGATCGTCATACACTCCTGAGTTCAATCATTCTTGCATAGCCCGCAAGGCAGGGGGCGGAGACAAACTGTCTGACGCCGTTTTCAAATGTATCAACATGGGCAAAATGCAGGTGTCCCGCGATGACGGCCTTGAGCTGTGTGGTCTCCTTGGAAACGAGGCGGATATACTCTTCCACATTCTCACCCTTGCCGTCAGCACCGAACAGGAAATAGGTCACGTCCTGCCAGTAGTCCACCGCCGCGGGGTGAAGGGTGTCGCAGTCAACGGGCGTGTGGTGGAGCAGAATGACGGGCTTGTCGCCGTAGAGCACCGCTTTGAGCGAGGCGATCACCTCGTCGGGGACGCTGTGGGCGGCGTTGTTGACGGCGACGAGCACCACCTCGCCGAGATCTGTCACCTGAAACGCGGGTGTACCGTTTGTCACGCCTTCATACAGCGTCGGGTGGGTCTGGGCGTATTCGTGGTTGCCGGGAGCGAACAGATACGGTCCTGCCGCATTGATGACCTCCGTCGCGGCGTTTGCCGTGCCGACCGACGGGAAATCCATCATATCGCCCGCGTACACAAACAGATCGACGCCTTGATCGCGACCGTAGGCGGTGAGGGTCTCAAAGTTTTCCAGCTGAGACAGACCGTTGCCGTGACCGGTCCATATCTCGCGATGCTTTTTCGCTTTTTCGCGGTTGTCGGCATCGTCCAGCTCGGAGTCGAGACTCATGTGCGCATCGGACAACTGCATCAGTGTGAGCGGCTTTGTCAGTCCGTCGATCACGATCGTGTCGCGGTCGATGCGAAAACGGTCGTCGGTCATGTCGTCTCCTCCTTGGAATCGGTGATCATGTGGACATTGATATGGTCATAGGTCATCTCGATACCGTCCTCTTGGAAGTGACGGCGCACCCCTTCGGTGAGCGCGTAATAGGTGTCCCAGTAATCCGCCGACTCCGACCACACACGAAGGACAAATTCGATGCCGCTGTTTTTGAACGCGAACAGTCCCGCAAACGGTGCGGGATCGGCAAGCACCGTTTTTACCTCGGCGGCGGCGCGCAGGAGGGAGGCTTTGACATCGTCGGTCTCGCAGTTGTAGGAGACATCGACTCTCAGCTCCACGCGGCGACGCGATTCACGGGAAAAGTTGATGATGGGGGAGGTCTGGACATCGTTGTTGGGAATGCGGATCGTTTTGTTGTCGGCGGTGCGCAGATGGGTGTTCATCAGATCGACCTTGATGACGGTGCCTTCCATGGTGCCGAGCTGGACATAATCGCCGCTCGAGATCACCTTGGCGGCGAGCAGGATCATGCCCGCGAACATATTGGCGAGCGTGTCCTGAATGGCAAGCGAGACGGCAAGTCCGACGACACCGAGCACGGTGATCACCGAGGTCATGGGAATGCCCAGATAATCCAGCGCTACCACGACCACCACGGCATCAAGGACAAAGCGGGAGATCAGCACGACCACGTCTTTGAGGCTTTGATCCCAGCGGCTTTTTTGAAGCACGCGCTTTTCGGCGCGTACGATCAGTTTGACAAGCAGAATACCGATGACGATCACCAGTAACGCGATGAGCACACTTTCCATGCGCAAGGAGCCGATGGAAAACTGCAGAAAATCGTTCATTTCGTTCACCCTTTCATGAAAAAAGAAAACTGCCGTGTTAAAGGATATTCCCAACGCGACAGCTTATGGTATGTTATTTTCGGAGCGCTTCTTCAATGCCCTGTGCCAGTTGGTCGGGGCAGGAGGTGGTGCGCATACCGCAGCGAATGCCGCGCAGGGCGGCGACCAGCTCTTTGGCGGGACGACCCTCAGCCAGACGGGCGACACCTTGGGTGTTGCCGTTGCAACCGCCCATGAAACGGACATTGCGGACGATGCCGCTGTCGTCGATGTCAAAAGAAACACTGCTCGAGCAGACGCCCTTGTTACGATGCGTGTAGGTCATGGGTAGTCCTTTCTCAGCCGAGCTGTTTCTTTTTGGCGGCTTTGTAGTTGATGAGTGCCTGCACGTGTTCGTCGGGGCAGGAGGTGGAAGCGAGCGCGCGGCATTCACGGGTATACATACCGTGGAAGTCCGAGCCGCCCGTCATCAGCAGGTGATGCTGTGAAGCGAAATCGGTAAGAGCCGCGACCTGTTCCTCGTTGTGAGAGGGGTGCCATACCTCGACACCGTCGAGGCCTTTTTCGGCAAGCTCCTCCAGCAGGGCTTCGTTTTTGTAGAGATAGGGGTGGGCAAGCACGGCAATGCCGCCGGCACTGTGAATCAGGTCGATCACCTCGCGCACATCGGGATACTCGATCTCGACGCGGGCTTTGCCCTCCTTGCCGAACAGTTTTTTATAGACATCGCCGAAGATGGAATCGGCATACCCCGCGTCCATCAGAGCGTGCATGATGTGTTGTTTGAAAAAGTTGGTGCTTCCCTGGGCGCAACGCACCACCATTTCGGGTGTGATGGGATAGTAGCGCATCACGCGGCGCACCATGTCGTTGGCGGCCTTTTTGCGGCGGTCGTTGATGGTGCGGCACAGACCTTCGAGGCGGTCGGGCGTGTCGCACATATAGCAAAGCAGGTGAGCCTTGCCGTCACGCTGAGGATCGGCGGTGGAAAATTCCACGCCATGGATCACGTTAAGTCCCTGACGTTTACCGATGATCACGGCGCGGGTCGCACCGGCGGTGGTGTCGTGATCGGTCACGGACAGCGTCGAAATGCCACGGCGTTTTGCCATGGAGATGAGGTCTTCGATGGGCATCGAACCGTCTGAAATTTTCGTGTGGCAATGCAAATCAGCGGCCATAATGTTTTCCCCTCCATCCCGATGTTCGGGTTACTGTAGTGTGAGATGATAAAGGTCTCCTCATTTATACAGTATAAACGAAATTTCGTCAAAAAACAAGTCTCCAAAACGCCCAAATCCTTCCCCAAACAAAGAACGTTTTTGTGAAATACTTGCACAGTTTTCACAGTTTCGACATACATTCCGCGCTTTTTCGGTTGTCATCGCTTTCCAAATGTGATATGATAGAATACATACCGGATATTACCTTAACAGAAAGGGATTGACATACAATGGGACTGCTGAAAATGCTGTTCGGCGATTACAGCCAGCGTGAGATCAAGCGCATCAAGCCGACCTGCAACAAGGTGCTGGCGCTTGAGGACGCGTACCGCGCGATGAGCGAGGAGGAGCTTCGCTCGAAAACCGCCGAGTTTCGTTCTCGTCTGCAAAACGGCGAGACACTTGACGACATTCTGCCCGAGGCGTTTGCGACGTGTCGCGAAGCGACCCGCCGCGTGCTGAAGACCCCGCACTTCCCCGTGCAGGTGATGGGCGGTATCATTCTTCATCAGGGACGCATCGCCGAAATGAAGACCGGTGAAGGTAAGACCCAGACGGTGCTTCTTCCTGCCTACCTCAACGCCCTCACGGGCAACGGCGTGCATATCGTCACCGTCAACGAATATCTCGCCGCCCGCGACAGCGAATGGATGGGCGAGGTGTACAACTATCTCGGACTGACGGTCGGTCTGATCACCCACGATCTGGACAATGAAGCGCGCCGCGCCGCGTATGCCGCGGACATCACCTACGGCACCAATAACGAGTTCGGCTTTGACTACCTGCGTGACAACATGGTCGTTCACGCCGAAAACAAGGTGCAACGCGGTCACGCGTTTGCCATCGTTGACGAGGTCGACTCCATTCTCATCGACGAAGCCCGTACTCCTCTCATCATTTCGGGACAGGGCGACAAGTCCACCGATCTGTACGAGCGTGCCGATCGCTTTGCGGCGACGCTTCGCCTGACGCGTGTCAAGGAAATGGACACCAAGGAAGATCAGGACACGAACACCGATGCCGACTACATCGTCGACGAAAAAGCCCACACCGCCACGCTGACGCAGGCGGGTGTCAAAAAAGCGGAGCGCTATTTTGAGGTTGACAACCTCATGGACGACGAAAACGTCACCCTGCTCCACCACATTAACCAGGCCATCAAGGCGCGCGGCTGTATGCATCGCGACATCAACTATGTCGTCAAGGACGGCGAGGTGGTCATTGTCGATGAGCATACGGGTCGTATGATGGAGGGCCGTCGCTATAACGAGGGTCTGCATCAGGCGATCGAAGCCAAGGAAGGCGTCAAGGTTCAGCGCGAGAGCAAAACGCTCGCCACCATCACCTTCCAGAACTATTTCCGTATGTACAAAAAGCTGTCGGGTATGACAGGTACCGCCATGACCGAGGAGATCGAGTTCCAGAAGATCTACCACCTCGACGTGGTCGAGATCCCCACCAACCGTCCCGTGGTGCGTGCGGACCTCAACGACCTGTTCTATAAAACCGAGCTTGGCAAATTCAACGCCGTCATCGATCAGATCATCGAGTGCCATCAAAAGGGACAGCCCGTCCTCGTCGGCACCGTGTCCATCGAAAAATCCGAAAAGCTGTCCAAAATGCTCAAGGCGCGCGGCATCAAGCATGAGGTGCTCAACGCGAAGTTCCACGACAAGGAAGCCGAAATCGTCGCGCAGGCGGGTAAGCCCGGTGCGGTCACCGTCGCCACCAACATGGCAGGACGCGGTACCGATATCAAGCTGGGCGGTAACCCCGAATTCATGGCGAAGGCGGAACTGCGCCGCATGGGACTGCCCGAAGAGCTGATCATTCAGGCGGACAACTACGGCGAGGCCCCCACCGAGGAAGCGCGTGAAGCCCGCCGCCTGTTTGCGGAGCTGGAAGCGAAATATAAGAAAGAGATCGAGCCGGACGTGCAACGCGTCATCGACGCGGGCGGTCTCTATATCATCGGCACCGAGCGTCACGAGTCCCGCCGCATCGACAATCAGCTGCGCGGTCGTTCGGGTCGTCAGGGCGATCCCGGCACGACGCGGTTCTTCCTGTCGGCGGAGGACGATCTCATTCGTCTGTTTGCGGGTGACCGTTTCTATGCGATCATGAACACCTTCAAGATCGACGATAACACGCCGCTCGAGAACAGCATGCTGACGAACATGGTGGAGAAGGCGCAGATGCGCGTGGAGGAACGCCACTTCGGTATCCGCCGCGATGTCATCAAGTACGACGATGTCATGAACCGCCAGCGCGAGATCATTTATTCTCAGCGTGATCAGGTGCTTCGCGGCGAAAGCGTGCGCGACAACATCATGAACATGATCCACGGCTCCATCAAGAACACCGTCGCGACCTATACCACGGACAACGAGGAGCATGAAAACTGGAATATGCTCGGTCTGCGCAGTTACTACAACGGCTGGCTGTGCGACGAAACCGATTTTGTGTACACGCCGCAACAGCTTGAAGATCTCGAACGCGAGGATCTGGTCGAGCTGCTCATTGACCGCGCCGAGGCAAAATATGCCGATAAGGAAGCGCGCTACGGTGAGCTGATGCGTGAGCTGGAGCGTATGGTGCTTCTCAGAACGGTTGACCGCTATTGGATGGATCACATCGACGGCATGGACGACCTTAAACGCGGCATTCACCTGCGTTCGTATGCTCAGCGTGATCCCGTGGTGGTGTATACGCAGGAAGGCTTTGAGATGTTCGACGAAATGATCGCGAACATTCGCGAGCAGACCGCCCGTACCATGCTCACCATTGAGGTGCGTCGTGAAGAGGACGTCCGTCGTGAGCAGGTCGCCAAAGAGACCTCTGCTTCTGCGGGCGGCGACGGCACACTCAAAAAGCGACCCGTCATCAAAACCGCCGCGCAAAAGGTCGGACGCAACGATCCCTGTCCCTGCGGCAGCGGCAAAAAATATAAAAAATGCTGCGGCGCAGACGAACAATAAGGGCCGTGATATCCGCGACGACTGTCGCGGGGGATATTCACGCTTCGTGTGAGGGATATTTGCCCTTCGGGCAAGGGATATATCGCCTGTCGGCGATGGGAAGGAGTCGGCTTCGCCGTCGGATTGTATGAAGACCGCTTACCGCGAGATTGGCACAAACGTTGCGACGACCGTTGCCTCCCTTGCCTAAAGGGAGGTAGCACGAGCGTATGCGAGTGACGGAGGGATTCTTTTCCCGAAACCATGTCGTGCAGACGGTATCCCCTTGACGGTCCGACAATGTGCCTGCCCCGATACGGACCACCGGGGACGGTGGTCCCTACAAAAAAAATACACCGATCATCAAAAAGAGGCTGTCACATTTCATGTGACAGCCTCTTTTTTTTTCGCTCAATCCAGCCATTGCTGGTAGGCATAGTCGTTGATGAGATCGAATGCCTCGATGATGTAATGCTTGCCGTCGATGGTGACGATGGTGATGCCGATGGCGTCGACGGGGATCTGTGCGCCGCTTTTGCCCGTTCCGACGCTGTCCAGTAACGCCGTATAGGCGGCGGAGACGGCGCTCTTGTCAATGCCGTAGTCGAGCGACAGCTTTTGCGTCACCGTGGCGGTGTTCTCGTCGCTGTATTGCTCGTGCTCGACAAGCGAAAAGGTGAAGGAGGCGATCTCCTCGCCGAAGTGATTGGTCTGAATGGCAGATTGCTCTGCGGCAACATAGTCTTTGACAGCGGCTTTGTCGCCGTAGCCCTCTTTTTGCAGGCGGGCATACAGCGCGTCGGGCGCGGCAGAATCCACCGCGTCGGGATCGGCTTGCCAGTACAGGGACAGATAGGTGCGGATCGCCTCGTCAAACGCGGTGGTGACGGCGGGCTCCTCGGGGGTGGGAGCGGGCGTTTCTTCGCCGCAGGCGGTCATCGCCACGCACAGCAGGACAATCAACAAGCACGCGAGCAGTCGTTTCATGAGAATACGCTCCTTTTTTATTCTTCCTTGGTGAATTTGCCGAGCAACAGCACGATCGCGCCGCCGAGGGCGAACGCCACGACAGCGCCGAGGATCATCAGCGGGTCGGCGGTCATCTTATCGGCGTTGATAAAGATGATGGACACCGCCGATGCGGCGACAAGGCCGAGGAGGAAGTTGAGGGTCAGACGCTTGTTTTTCTTCATCGCAAAGGCGGTGATTTTCGCCGACAGCACAATGCCGAGCACCACACCGATGGCGAAGAAGCCCGCGGGAATGAACTTGATGATGGTGTCAAGGCTGAGCTCGGTGAACAGGAGCTTCGCGTTGTTGACATAGTTGAACCACACAAACTCGTACAGCCCCAGAATCATCAGCACCAGCGAGCCGCTCACGCCGGGCAGCAGCATCGCAAAGCCCGCGACAACACCCGCGATCGTCAGCAGACCGCAGTTGCCGAGACTGAACGCCGGCAGGTCATAGGCGGTTTTGATCTCCTCGCCCGTGACGGGATCGATGGCGGGCGCTTCTTCGGGGAACCAGATGACTTTGGCGACGGTCAATGCCGCGACGATCGCCGCGCCGAGAAGTAACGAGACGGCGTGGAAGCGGACTCCCGGCATCTGTGTGTTCTTGAACACAGGCACCGACAACGCCACCAGACCGACAAACCAGAAAACGGTCGGCATCGGAACGACCTCGAACAGCTTTTCGAGAAGCAGGGAGAAGCCGAGAATACCGACGACGGCACCGATGACGACTTCGAGCAGGAAGAGGATATCCTTTGCACGATGGTCGTTATCTTTTTTGGTGATGTCCGAGATGGCGGACATGGTGCGGTCAAAAATATTCATGATCGCCATCATGGTGCCGCCGCTGACACCGGGGATCACGTTGGCGATGCCGACGGCAATGCCGCCTGCAACAGCGCGAACGGGTTCTTTCATAGATCGATCGACTCCTTTTTGAACAAAAATGGTGTTTTGTGGAATATATGAGAAAACGAGGCGGGTTTATGCCCAGTTTCCCGTGATCGCCATCGTTGCCGCCAGCACGGCAACAGGAGCGGTTTCACAGCGTAAAATACGACGGCCGAGGGTGGCGGTCATACCGCCCGCGTCAACCAGTGCGTCGATTTCGTCGGGAGCGATGCCTCCCTCGGGACCGATGACGATGTTCAGTGCCGTCATATCCTTTGCAATCAGATCACAAAACGGTTTGCCGCCGCCTTCGTAGCACACCACGGTGGGCGCGTCGTGAAGACGGGAAAGCATCTCGCGAAAGGAGATGGGCGCCGAGACGGTCGGCAGAATGCCTCTGCCGCTTTGCGATGCGGCTTCATCGGCAATGGTCTGCAGGCGTTTGTGCTTTTTCTCCGCTTTGTCGCCGATTTTGGCGATGGAGCGGCTCATTTCCACGGGAACGATCTCGAAAACGCCCAGTTCAACGCATTTTTGAATGATCCATTCGAGCTTGTCGCCTTTGGGGAGACCTTGAAAGAGCGTCACCTTGACCGACGGTTCGGCAGTCGACGGACGCACCTCGTTTACCGTCAGCCACACGTCGTTGTCGCCGAATCGGTCGATGACGGTGTCGTATTCGGTGGAGCGACCGTCACACACCAGCACCGCCTCACCCTCGCGCAAGCGGAGGGAACGGCGAATGTGAACGGCGTCCTGTCCGTCGATGATGATGTGGTCGCCGACGGTCGGCGGGGTCGTCATCGATTTGAAAAAACGCGGCATAATAACACCACCTTAAGGGCAATGAAAAATGAATAATGAATAATGAACAATTTCGGAGTCGGCTTCGCCGACGAATTGTATGACGACCGCGCACCGCAGGATTGGCACCCGACTCTGTCACCCACGAGGGTGCAACGCACCCGTGGCAATCTTGAAAAGATTCTTGCGTTCCGCTCAGAATGACAAAAGCCATCACCCTATATCATACCATTTCGCCTTGGCGATTGCAAGGGGGCGGTGGCTTTTTTAGCGAGTCTTTGCTCCGTAGAGGCGTTTATACACGGCGGTGTGGTCGCCCTGCTCGCTGACAATGACGGCGGGCAGTATCTGAAGTGAGCCGCGTTTTGCCGCTTCGCACAGCACAAGCCACGGAGCGGCTTCCGCATTGACCTGCACAAACTGCAGACGCCGCACGGTGAGAGAGGCGTTTTCCGCCGCTTTCATGAGGTCGAAAATACGATCGGGACGATGGCAGACACAGAATTTGCCCCGTGCGGTCAGCATCCGTGCCGCCGCCTGAAACAGTCGGTCGAGCATATCGGGAGAGTCCTCGTGTCGCGCGGCGGCCTTTTTCGGATCCTCCGACACACGCGACGCACCGAACGCAAAAAACGGCGGGTTGCAGGTGATGACATCTGCCTTGATACCGTCAAGGTCGTTCCAGTCGGCAACGCGCAATTCAATGCGGTCGGAAAGACGGTTGCGCGTGATGGATTCTTTTGCAAGGGCGGCGAAATCGGGTTCCCGCTCGACGGCGAAGATTTTTTGCGGCGGGTCGCGACGGCACCAGCAAAGCGGGATCAGTCCGTTTCCCGTGCCGAGATCGATGGCGGTATCCGTCGGCAGAGGGGCGGCAAACCGCGACAGCAGGATCCCGTCCTGCGACACGTGGCAGTAGTCGTCGACAGCAACCGACAGACCGCCGCCGATGGGTTCGAATGTCGTCATGACATCACCTCACATAAATGACGGGACTGCCGCACACGGCGACAGTCCCGCAAGATCGGATCAATTACAGAATGGGGGAGATGGGCTTGCCTTCGGCGAGCTCGGACAGCATCTGATCGATGACCATCAGGGCGCGCGGCAGGTGATAGGGGCCCTTCCACATCGAGCCCTTCTGGGTGTGGGAGACGGTGCCGTCGCGATGGAGGTAGCCGTACCACTCGCCGTTCTCCTTGTCGTGGAAGTGGGAGAAGGCGTATTCATGGGTCTTCTCGAACCAGTCGAAGTATTTCTGCTCGCCGGTGAGGGCATACGCCATCAGCGACGCGATGAGCACCTCGTTGTGCACCCACCACAGCTTCATGTCCCACTCAAGCTGTTCGCAGGGACGGCCGTCGACATCGGCGAAGTACACGAAGCCGCCGTATTCCTTGTCCCAGCCGATCTCCATGTGCCAGTCGAGAATGTTGAGCGCTTTTTCGAGCAGGTCTTTGTCGCCCGTGACAAGTGCCTGATTCATCAGGAACCAGGAGTTCTCGCAGGAGTGACCGGGGTTGATGCAACGGCCTGCGGGGGTGTCATAGCGGGAGCCGTCAAGCAGCACGCTCTCCAACACGCATTTGAGCTCGGGTTTGTAGTGGTACTTGATGATGGCGTCGGCCATTTCCTGTGTCACGGCGGTGTAGTAGTCCGCTTTGTCGGGGTCGCAACGGCGAAGCACCTGTGCGGAGCTGACGAGCACCATCGGCACGGCAGAGGCACGGTCGGCGCGGGTCTCGGCGTAGCCCTTCGGGGTGATCTTGAAGGGATCCTTTTCGGGGGTGCGGAACAGCGTGAGCATATTCTCGAACATATCCTCCGCTTTTTTGAGCGCGTCCTTGTCGCCCGTTGCGGCGGCGTATTCCGCCATGCCGACGACATAGAAGCTCTCGGAATACATATAGCGGCGCTTGCGCAGGGGCTTGCCTTCCTTGGTGGTCTGGAAGAACATACGGCCGTCCTCGTCGACGCAGTATTTCTCAAGGAAATCCTTGCCGAGCTTGGCGGCTTCGAGCCATTCCTCGCGCGCGCCGTAATGGTTGCACAGAGCGGAGAAGGTCCACAGACCGCGTCCCTGGAACCACACGGATTTGTCGGTGTTATAGCACTTGCCCTTCTGGTCAACGGAGGTGATGTAGCCGCCGTTCTCGCGGTCGAGCAGGTCGGAGTTCATCCAGAACGGGATAACATCGTTCAGAAGATGGTCGTGATAAAATTTTTGGTAAGACGCAATTTTTTCTTTATTCATGGGTCTCTCCATCCTTTTCATTAAACTGCCTCTTCGGCACCTTTTATTGTACCGCAACGGACAAGCCGATGTCAAGGGATTTGCCGCGATTCGGCGGCAGTTTATACCAAATTTTAAGGATGATAATAAAAATGTAAAAAGCGGTTGAAAAAGCACGAAATTTCCGTTACAATGAACATATATGTACTTTTCAAAAGGATGTGACACATCATGAGTGCAGCAGACATCTTGTCCGCCGTAACGCTGTTTATTGCGGGACTCGTGTTCTTTCTGTTCGGCATGAATATTATGTCGGACGGACTGGAAAAGCTCGCCGGCGGCAAAATGGAAAAAACCCTCAAAAAGATGACCTCGAGCCCGTTGAAGGCGATGCTTCTCGGCGCGGCGATCACCGCTGTGATCCAGAGCTCGTCGGCGACGACCGTCATGCTCGTCGGTCTTGTCAACTCGGGGCTTATGACTCTCAAGCAATCCATCGGTGTCATCATGGGCGCGAACATCGGTACCACCGTCACGGCGTGGATCGTGGCGCTCGCCGGCATTGACGGCGGCGATTCGGTGTGGCTGACAATGCTCAAGCCTGCGAGCTTCTCGCCGGTGCTGGCACTGATCGGTATTGCGATGATCATGATGTGCAAAAAAGCGAAAAAACGCGACATCGGTACCATCATGGTGGCGTTTGCGGTGTTGATCTTCGGTCTGGAAATGATGGGCGATGCCATCAACGTGGTGCCTGAGGACTCCTTTGCCTCGATGTTCCAGATGTTCAACAACCCGCTTCTCGGCTTGCTCATCGGCATTGTCGTCACCGCGATCATTCAAAGCTCCTCCGCGTCCATCGGCATTCTGCAGACGATCGCGCTTGCCGCAGGAAGCACCATGACCTACGGCATGGCGATCCCCATCATCTTCGGTCAGAACATCGGCACTTGTGTGACGGCGCTGATTTCCGCCATCGGCGCGAATAAAAACGGCAAGCGCGTCGTGGTCGTTCACTTCGCGTCGAAGGTGATCGGCACGATCGTGTTCATGATCCCGTATTATCTCCTCGCCGGTGTGCTCGGTGACTGGTACGGCACCATCGCGTCGGCACTGGGTATTGCGGTCATTCATACCGTCTTTAACATTCTCAACACCGCGCTGTTGTTGCCGTTCTGCAACCAACTGGAGAAATTCTCGAAGAAGGTTGTGCGCGACAAGGCGACCGAACATCCTGCAGGTTTCATCGACGAGCTGTTGCTCAAAACGCCGTCTGTGGCGGTTGTCGAAAGCAAGCGCATGACCGTCAAGATGGCGGAGAACGCGCGCGATTCGTTGCTTCTTGCTGTCGGACAGTTTGAGAAATTCTCCGAAGAGAAGGCGGCGGTCATTGTTAAAAACGAGGGTGTTGTCGATACCTACGAAGACAATCTCGGCTCCTTCCTCGTCAAGCTGTCCGCAAGCGAGCTTTCCGAGCACGATGCGGCGAATATTTCCAAGCTCCTGCTCTCCATCGGCGACTTCGAGCGTCTGTCCGATCACTCGCTCATTCTGCTGAATGCCGCACAGGAGATGAAGGACAAAAACCTCACCTTCTCCGAGCAGGCGAAGGGTGAACTGAAGGTGATCTTCGAGGCGATGAGCGAGATCGTCGCCATCACCACCGAGGCGTTCAATACCAGTGATCTGACGCTTGCCAAGCGCGTTGAGCCGCTCGAGCAGGTTATCGACGGACTCATTTCCGCGACAAAGGCACGCCACATAGACCGCCTGCAAAAGGGCAATTGCACCATCGAACTGGGCTTTGTGCTCAACGACATTCTCAACAGCTGTCAGCGTGTGTCCGACCACTGCTCCAACATTGCCGTTTGCCTCATTCAAACCAAGCGCGATGCATTCGAGACGCACAGCTATCTCCAGCGCGTCAAGACGGAAAAGCAGTCGTTCGCCGATGCGTTTGCCTACTATGCGTCCGTTTATCAGCTGAAATAAGTAGGATTGTATACAATCAACACAATCAAAAACACAGGTCGCAAAACGATTGGGAAAAAAACCAGTTGCGAAGTGACCTGTGTTTTTGCTATAATGATGCTGTCGGCGCAAACCGTTTACCATACTCACAAAAAAGGAGTGTCTGCGCACCATGACAACCGAAATTGTCAAAAATGTACTGGAATTTTGTTTGGGTCTGTCGTTTTTTCTTTACGGCATGAATGCCATGTCGAGCGGGCTTGAAAAGCTCGCGGGCGGCACGCTTGAAAAAACGTTGAAAAAAATGACATCGAGCCCTCTGAAGGCGATGTTGCTCGGCATGGTCATCACCGCTGTCATTCAAAGCTCGTCGGCGACGACCGTCATGATGGTCGGTCTTGTCAACTCGGGCATCATGACCCTCAAGCAGTCCATCGGCGTCATCATGGGCTCCAACGTCGGCACGACCATCACCGCGTGGCTGTTGACGCTGACGGGTATTGAAGGCGACAGCCTGCTCATGACCATGCTCAAGCCGAAGTATTTCTCGCCGGTTCTGGCGGTGGTCGGCGTTATGATGATCATGATGTGCAAAAAAGCCAAAAAACGCGATATCGGCGGTATCATGGTGTCCTTTGCGGTGCTGATGTACGGCATGGATTTCATGAGCAATGCGATGAAAGCGGTGCCGCAGGATACGTGGGCGTCTCTCTTCTCGGTGCTGTCCAATCCGTTCCTCGGCGTGCTGGTCGGTGCGGTCGTTACGGCGATCATTCAGAGTTCGTCGGCATCGGTCGGTATTCTGCAGTCGGTCGCAATGGCGGGCGGCGTGACCTTCGGTCAGGCGATCCCCATCATCTTCGGTCAGAACATCGGCACCTGCGTTACCTCGCTGATCTCCTCGGCGGGTGCAAACAAGAGTGCCAAGCGCGTTGTCGTGGTGCATTTTTCCTTTAATCTGATCGGTACAGCCGTATTTCTCGGTGTGTACGGTGTATTGTATATGTTCTTTGCCGATTTCTTCAACGGCCCCATTGATGAGACGGGCATCGCTGTTGTTCACTCGGTGTTCAACATCGGCACGACGCTGTTGCTGTTGCCGATGAGCGCGTTGCTTGAAAAGATCGCGAAGCTGGTTGTGCGCGAAGGCTCCGAGGAGCATCCCGCCGGCTTCCTCGATGAGCGTCTGCTCAAGACCCCGTCGGTCGCCATCGTCGAAAGCAAGCGTATGACGGTCAGAATGGCAGAGAACGCCCGCGATTCGCTCACCCTCGCCACCAAACAGTTTGACAACTATTCCGAAGCTGACGAAGCGACCATCGTCGAAAATGAGGGTATCGTCGACACCTTCGAGGACACCCTCGGCACCTATCTCGTCAAGCTGTCGTCCTATGATCTTTCCGAGCATGATGCGGCGGAGATCTCCAAGTTGCTTCTCTCCATCGGTGACTTCGAGCGTTTGTCCGACCACTCACTCATTCTGATGCGAGCGGCGCAGGAAATGAAGGACAAGAAGATTTCCTTCTCTCCCGAAGCGAAGGAAGAGATCAAGACGGTGTTTGCCGCGATGAACGAAATCGTGTCCATCACCACCGATGCCTTCAACACCAGTGATCTGGAGCTTGCCAAGCGTGTTGAGCCGCTCGAGCAGGTCATCGACGGACTCATTTCCACCATTCGCTCCCGTCACATCGAGCGTCTGCAGAAGGGCGCTTGCACCATCGAGCTGGGCTTCATTCTCAACGATGTGCTCAACAGCTGTCAGCGTGTGTCCGATCACTGCTCCAACATCGCCGTCTGCCTCATTCAAACGAAGCGTGATGCGTTTGAGACGCACAGCTATCTCAACGAGCTCAAGCATTCCGGCAAGCAGTCATTTGCCGATGCGTATGCGTACTACGCCACCGAGTACAAGCTGTAAAAAATAGGACAGATTGTCACTGTTGCTGTAAAATAATTGGTTAGCCGCCTAACGATTGGAAAAACCGCCAATTGATAGGCGGCTAACTTTTTGCTATAATAGCGGTATGATGAGGCTTCTGCGGGCGGCGAAACGCCGCCCCCACGTTGTCATTCTGAGCGAAGAGCGCAAGAATCTTTTCGCAAAGATTGCCACGGGCGTGACCGCCCTCGCGGGTGACAGGCCGGGTGCGATGACGCAGGATTGTGCCATACCATTCGTAGGGACCACCGTCCCCGGTGGTCCGTATCGGGACAGGCACATTGGCGGACCGTCGAGGTCGTCCCCTACGGGGTCGGGGCGTTGCCACGACATTTGTGGGGACAACAAGACCCCCT
>JAZUOG010000055.1:0-45033 GCA_045604545.1 Acutalibacteraceae bacterium
GGGATTTTTGCGTCTTAAACACCGTTTGCGGGGCGACACCTCGATATCCTGCGAGGTGCGCAACCATGTTGCGTCAACTCCGTAGGGGGACGGGTATCCCGTTTCACAAATTACGGTTATTCTAATCGAAATAATCATCAAATCTTTTCTTGACACGTAGGTTTACATGTTGTAAAATGAAAATAGATTTACAAACTATAAACCTTTCGGAGGTGTATCATGGCGGATTATCAACTCGGTGTCATCGAGGCGCGTTTTGCGGATATCATCTGGAATAACGAACCCCTTTCGTCAACACAACTTTGCCGACTGGCTGAAGAACAGCTGACGTGGAAAAAATCCACGACCTACACGGTTCTCAGACGACTGTGCCAAAAAGGGATTTTCCAAAACGAAAACGGCGTGGTGAGCGCGAAGCTTTCCAAGGACGAGTTTTATGCCGGACAAAGCGGGCAATATGTGGAGGAAAACTTTGGAGGCTCGTTGCCGCTGTTTCTGGCGGCGTTCACCAAGCATAAGAAGCTGACCTCCGAAGAGGTCGATGAACTGCGCCGCATGATCGACAGCTACGGAGAGTGACCATGAAGGATTTGTTTTTACAACTGCTCGATATGAGCATCACCGCGTCGTTTTTGGTGGTGGCGGTGGTGATTTTGCGTCTTGTTCTGAAAAAAGCGCCGAAAAATATGACGATCCTGCTGTGGGTCCCTGTGGCGATCCGCCTTTTGTGTCCCGTTTCGGTGGAAAGTGTGTTCAGCTTGATACCCGAAAAGGAGTTTGTTCCTGCCTATCAGGAAGCGACGAATATACCGACGGTGATCGTGGAGGATGCGGCGGGAATACCGATGTCGCCTGCGCCAACGCCGACGACAGATATCCTTTCGATCATATCCATCGTCTGGATCGTCGGTGTCGTCGCGATGCTTGCCTACACGCTGGTGACCTACGGCATTTTGAAATACCGTATGCGTGAATCGATGCCGCTGGAAGGTCGCGTATGGCTGTCCGACAGAGCCCAAACACCCTATATTCTGGGCGTTATCATGCCGAAAATCTATGTGCCGTCCGCCATGTCAAAAGTCGATCGGGAGTATGTGTTGGCACACGAAAACGCTCACCTGTCCCGAGGCGACCATCTTCTCAAGCCGCTCGCGTTTTTACTGCTGAGTGTGTATTGGTTCAACCCCTTGATGTGGGTGGCGTACATTCTGCTGTGCCGCGATATGGAAATGGCGTGCGATGAACGCGTCATTCGGGACTATGACGACACATCGAAGGTGAAAGCCTATTCGCAGGTATTGGTACGTTGCAGTGTGCCGAACCGCTCGCTTGCGGCGTGTCCCGTGGCATTCGGCGAGACGGCCGTAAAATCTCGTGTGAAGGCGATCTTGTGCTATAAAAAGCCCACCTTCTGGATCACGTTGATCACCGCCCTTGTCGGTGTGGTACTTGTTGTTTGTTTCTTGACCGATCCCGAAAGCGGTCAAGCGGCAACACATGATGTGACGAATGCAACAACGCAGGCAGTCACCCAAACAACGGTTCTGCCTTCCGAAACGACGGTGCTGACAACCTCGGTGACAAGCGATGCGACGACGTTATCACCGACAACAACCGCGATTGAGACAACGACCTCATCGGAAACAACGACCGCCTCAAGCACAACCACCGTGACGATCACAACAACCGCTACGCCGACATCGGCAACAACAGCTGTCGCAACACCACCGACACCTGCGCCGACAACAGCCGGGACAACGTCAACAACGGCTGTGTCTGCGTCCGGCGAGAGCGGGGAATGGTACATGACGGTGTCTCCCCAAACCGTGAAATGCGGTGAGACGATTTCGATCACGTTGCATAACGCCTCGTCAGTCCGTTCAGTGTCCGCGCTGATATATCGCGGCAGAAACGTGCAATTCGGCAATCATTATGCAAACGTGACGATGACAAAGCAGGGTGACGGTACCTTTGTCGGATATTATACCATTCCCGATCCGTCTCCGACGCTTCCGTGGCGCGTTGATATAACAGCGGTAAATGAAAACGATGCTTTCGTGATGCTGGGTGGGCTGGAATTTACGGTTGTTTCCTGATAACACAACGGACATAATCGATAAAAAGGAGAAATGAATGATGAAGCGATGGATGTCATATTTCAGTTGCGCGGTCAGTCTTTGTGCATTGTTGAGTTTGCCGGTATTGACTGCTGCGGCGGAGGAGACAACGGAAGTTTCAGACATAAGCACAACAACCGCGTCACTTACCGTTGCCGATTTCGAGACCACAACCTCGATTGCGGAAAGCACAACAACCGTTGATCAAACCGCCACAACAACGGCGGAAGCTGTGACCTCTGCCACAACAACGACGGTCATGACCACCACGACAACGGTCACGACCACCACGACAACGGTCACGACTTCCACGACGGTCACGGAAAGAAAGCGTGTATCGGAAGTTGAAAAGAACGGCGTCTGTTATACGATTTACAGTGACAAAACAGCTCAGCTCACCGATTGCGATTGGTCAACGACGAGTGTTGTCATTCCCGAAATGATTGAGCATTGTCCTGTGACTTCCATTGCGGACTATGCTTTTGAAAAATGCAATTTGCTGGAGTCTGTGGTGATTTCAAAAACCGTTCGTTCCATCGGCGACCGTGCATTTGAATATTGCATCTCGCTTGAGAGCGTATTCATTCCGGAGAATGTGACACATATCGGCAATTCCGTGTTTTTTGGATGCAAAAAAATGCGTTTCTTTGAAGTGGATGCGGAAAATCCTGTCTATATGACGATCGATGGGGTGCTGTTTGCCAAAAAGCCGTTCACTCTGCTCGCTTATCCGATGGACAAACCCGGCATGAGCTACACCGTTCCGAAAGGTGTCACGGTGATCGCGGCGTATGCATTTGCCAGAAACACGTGGCTCACATCGGTCAAACTCCCCGAAGGGCTTTATGAAATTCAAGACAGTGCCTTCCGTGAATGTGCCAACCTGAGCGACATCACACTTCCTTCAACAGTGAGAGTCCTTGGATACGGGACATTTGACCGATGTCGAATGATTTGTTATCTGGAAATTCCCGATGGCGTGACCCATATCCCGTCCGGTTTTATGTGGGCGAACAGCGGTCCGTTGGAAATTGTCATTCCGCCTTCGGTGAAAACATTCGGCTCAGAAGTGTTTTCATACACAGATGTTATTATTTACGGCGAACCCGGATCGGCGGCGGAGCTCTATGTATATGATCCGGAAAAGGTGCAGATCGAAGGATGTCAGGTGTTTGAAACACTGACGTTTATCCCTATCAGCCAAAAACCGACAGTCACCGTTCCGACGGACCCGACGGTCAAGCCTTCCTATCCGACTTCGCCGCAAACGGGTGATGTTGCGTGGCTGTTCATGCTGTGCGTGACGATGGGCACCGTCGGTGCCGTTTGTGCGACCCATAAACTGCGTATACAATGAGACAATGTAAAGGAGACGATTATATGAAACACATCGGATTACGGTGGTTAGGATGGATGCTTGCGTGTGTGTTGCTTGTTTCGACGGTACCTGCAATGACTGTGGTTGCCGACACTGCCGCGGAATTCACCTATACCGTCGGTGAAGATCAGACAGCCACCATCACAAGGTATACCGGAACAGCCGAAGAGGTGGTCGTACCGTCGGTCATTGACGGATATCCGGTGAAAACGATCGGCTACGGCGCGCTGCAACACACAAGAAATCTGAAAAGCGTGACGATTTCTGAGGGAATTCAAATCATCGAAAGAGCGGCATTTAACTGCTCACATATGGTCGACATTTCCATTCCCGACAGTGTTACATATATTGGAACGAGCGCTTTCGACGGATGTCGTTTTTTGAAGAGTGTGGCGATTCCCGACAACGTCACCGTTATCAGTCAACGGGCATTTTTCGATTGCCATGTTCTGGAAAATGTGGTGTTTCCCGCCAATCTGGAGACGATTGAATCCGGGGCGTTCTCTCGTTGCTATGCGTTGACGGAACTCACCTTGCCGGATACACTGACGACAGTCGGCAGAGGGGCGTTTGAACTGTGCACCGGTCTGACGAGTGCGAAGATATCCCGCGGCATGACAGAGGTGGCCGACAGTATGTTCATGAATTGCTATAACCTACAAAATGTTCAGCTTCATGAGAATATCCTCCGCATCGGAAACAGCGCGTTTTGGGGATGCAAGAAGCTGTCGTCGGTGGATATTCCCGACAGCGTGACGCAAATCGGAAACAGCGCATTTTCCGGATGCGCGGCTTTGAAGTCGGTGGGTATTCCCGACAGCGTGACGCAGATCGGAAACAGCGCGTTTTCCGACTGTGACGCATTGACAGAACTGACGATCCCCGATGGGATAACCACCGTACCGACGGGGCTGGTGGATTCCTGTGATGAGCTTCAGACCGTATACTTTAACCCGTCGGTGACCGAAATCGGCGCCGCCGCGTTCAGAGATTGCCGAAAACTGTGCAACATTCCCACGTTGTTGGAGGTAACATCGATCGGTAAGCAAGCGTTTCGGGACTGCTTTGCGCTGCGATCCGTGTGGTTATCTAACAAGTTGAAAATGATTGACGAATACAACGATTGTGCGACGTTTTCATCGATCGTTTTTGTAGGAACAAAAGCGGATTGGGATACGATAACGATCAAATACGGCAGCTCGGACTTTGTGTATACGACGCACTATTATGTTGAACACATCGTGAATGACAAGGATGTTGTTTACGGATTGTGCTATGACGGTACGGCGTGCGTTCTGGATTATACAGGAAGCGCAGAGGAATTGACGCTTCCTGCGGATATCGAAGGATATTCTCTGACGGAAGTGGCAACGCAGGCGTTCAGAGACTGCAAAACGTTGAAATCTGTGGTCTTGCCGAAGGGACTTCTTCGCATATCCGAAAGCGCGTTCAACGGATGCGAAAATTTGCAGCAGCTCTCGTTGCCCGACGGATTGAAAACGATCGGTGTACGTGCATTTTACGGCAATAAGAGTCTGAAAGATGTGAAAATACCGCACACGGTGACAAAAATGGAAACGGAGGCGTTCGGAGCGTGTTCGTCGCTTAAAAACGTCAGACTCTCCAAAAACGTCAAGAATCTGGAACTCGGGTTGTTTGCAGACTGTACCGCTCTTGTGAGCGTCGAGATTCCTGAGGGCGTAACCGAAATCTGGCAAAGTACGTTTAGTAATTGTACATCGCTGAAAACGGTGTATATTCCCATCAGCCTGAAGAGGGTTTCCACCAATGCGTTTATCAATTGCTCTTCGATTGAGACGGTGTATTATAACGGCAATGAAGCAAACTGGAAGTCGATTTCAATCGAAGCGGTGGATAGCAAAGACTGGTATTTCATGAGTGCACCGCGAAAGTATTATGCCGTTCAGAAATACGGAGAACTGTTGTATCGGGCGAACGGTGATCAGACATTTACGGTTGTGGATATTGTCGCCACGGCAAAATCCGTGACCGTACCCGAAAAAATCGGCAACAGAACGCTCAAAGACATCAAAGAGGATGCATTTGAGGGACGCTCCGCTCTGGAAATGATCAAGTTCTTCGGCAGCGAGGCGGAATGGAACAGCTTGACCAAACAACAGGTCACTGTCCCCGAAGGTGTGAATATGCTGTTTGACCTGCGTAAGTATCCGTCGTTCTCGGATGTTTACAAAAACGGGTGGTTCTTCGATGCGGTGCAGTACGTATCGGTAAAAGGCTTTATGACCGGCTATAAGGACGGCACGTTCGGTCCTGCCAACACTCTGCAACGTCAGGACTTCGTCGTGACCCTCGCCCGCATTGCGGGTGTTGATCTGGCGGCATATCAGCATGCGGAGCTGACCTTTGAAGATGTGAAGATGGGTGAGTATTACGGTCCTGCCGTCGCATGGGCGGTCGATAACGGCATCATCACGGGTTACAACGAGCGCAAATTCGGCGTCGGCGACACCGTCAACCGCGAGCAGGTCGCGACGATTCTCTACCGTTTCTGCGGTTCGCCCGTTGTTGAAAACGTCGAAGAAACACTGGAAGCCTTCCCCGATGCCTATCGCATCAGCGGCTACGCCAAAGAGGCGATGGCGTGGGCGGTGCAAAACGGTGTGATCTCGGGTCTCAAGAGCGGCAAGATCGCCCCGAAGAGCGGTGCTTCCCGTGCGCAGATCGCGACGATCATCATGAGAATGGATCAGCAAGGTATGCTGAAATAAGTAAGCGGTATCACACCGACAACGTAGGGGCGGCCTCAAGTGCCGCGCCGCAAAGTTTGCTCGATGTTGTCATTGCGAGGAGCGTTAGCTCCGTGGCAATCTTGAAAAACCCCTCAGCTTCGCTTCGGAATGACAGAGGACATGATCTTCAAGGGTTGTGCCGCATGGTTGAAAATGGTTTGTTATAACCGATGGGATATAACAAATAGGAACTTGCCGGACAGGCTATCAAGGAGGTAAACGTTATGAAAAAGATGATCAGTATGATGATGACAGCCGTACTGTTGCTGACGATGCTTTGCTCGCTTGCGGTGTCGCCCGTCAGTGCCGAAAAGGACTGGGACGACAGTATTAAAAGGATCATCAATCTGCTCCCGAGTCAGGCGATGGCGCTGGATGTCACAGGAAGCCGCGTCACGCGCACAGAGGATGGTTCCCTTCGCGTGGATGTCACCAAAGCGTGGAGCGGCAACGAAAGCGAGACCGCTCATGGCGCGATCATTATGCCGATTCTTGAGAAAGTGAATTTGACGGATATGTATCTGCATGTCGGTGTTACCACCAACACGCCGATCCGTATTATGACACTGGACATGCCCGGCATGGATCCCGAAAAATCGTTTGGTTTTGAGCTGGTCGCGGAGTTTGAAATTGCGCCTGTCGGCAAGCCGCCGATCAACATTGATGCAAACGGAGAATATGTCTATCCCGAAAACGGCTTTATGCCTGCGGGTGAATATCAGATCTGCGTGCCGCTCGGTGAGCTGTATCAGTTTTATGAGGATTACGATTTCCCGTATATCGACACCGATAAGGCAAATATCACGGCGTTTTATATCGATGCCAAAAACGTGGGTTCCTTCACGGTAAACACCCTCAAGCTTTCCACCGAATCCGATTTTTCCACCTACACCAAGAACTCCCGCTATCCCGATGTCAAAAAGGGACAGTGGTATTATAATGCGGTGGAATATGTGTCGGAGAACGGGTTTATGACCGGTTATAAAAACGGTACCTTCGGCCCTGCCAACACCCTGCAGCGTCAGGACTTTGTTGTGACCCTCGCCCGTATCGCGGGCGTTGACCTGACGGCGTATCAGCATGCGGAGCTGACGTTCTTTGATGTGAAGATGGGTGAGTATTACGGTCCTGCCGTCGCGTGGGCGGTGGACAACGGCATTATCACCGGTTACAACGAGTACAAATTCGGTGTCCGCGACACCGTCAACCGCGAGCAGGTTGCGACCATTCTCTATCGCTTTTTGGGCTCTCCCGCGGTGGAGAATGTCGAGGAGACACTCAGCGCCTATCCTGATGCCTATCGCATCAGCGGCTATGCAAAAGATGCGATGGCGTGGGCGGTGCAAAACGGCGTTGTCTCGGGACTCAGTAGCGGCAAGATCGCCCCGAAGAGCGGCGCTTCCCGCGCCCAGATCGCGACGATCATCATGCGCATGGACCAAAGCGGTCTGCTGTAAAGAGACTGTGCAGCAACCTGAAAAACCATAATCAAAGGAGTACAGACTTGTGTGGGAGTCCGTGAGGTTTGTCATTGGGGTATGTATCGCAACATTATGCTCATTCTGGTTTTTTCGTTTGTATTTTATTGTGGTGGATTGGTTGCTTAACGCAGTCCATCGACGGATTACAACCATTCGAGCACCGAAGGACAAAAAGTGATATTCTTTTGGTGATGTGATTGGTATACCATATCTTTTGCTTGTGATTTAGCGGGGGATATGGTATACTTTTTATATGTGGAAACCGTTTTTCGATGTTGACAAAACAACATTGTTGTTGTACAATGATGCCCGATTGATGAAACAAAAGAGGAAGTGACACGATGTCCCTGTTGAAGAAAATGACGGCGTTGCTGGCGGTGGCGGCACTGCTTTGCACCTCGCTTGTGATTGCCGATCAACCGCAGGAAACGCCCACGCTGACCCCGACGGTTGCCGATGCGCCCGTCACGGTGTTGCCGTCTGTTCCCGTCATCGGTAATGCCGTGAGCGACAGTCAATTTGTGCGCCCTCTCGAGGCGGAGCCTCTCGCGGTGACACCCGATGAAGAGGTGGATCTTGAAACGGACACCGACGAAGACGGCATTGCCGATGTGATCGAAGAACTGCTCGGCAGCGATGCCGACAATGCCGACTCCGACAACGACGGCATCTCCGACTATGACGAGACGGTCAAGCTCGGCACCGATCCCACCTTGAGTGACAGCGACCGAAACGGCATTGTCGACGGGGAAGAGGACACCGACCATGACGGTATTGCCAACAACGATGAGCAAGCGCTCGGCACCGATATGGTGCAGGGCGACAGCGACGGCGACGGCATTGCCGACGGCGACGAGACGGCGACCGATCCGCTTGTTCCTGATACCGATGCAGACGGCGTGAAGGATGGCTATGAGCTGGAACTCGGCACCGATCCCGTCACTCCCGAAAGCACCTTCGATGTGTCGCAGTCGGTGGCGGTCGATGATCTGACAGTGGCGGTCGATGTCACCCTCAGCGGCGAGCAGGTCGACACGCTCGCTGTTGCACCGACGACCAACACCAAGCTGTTTCCGAACGACATTCCCGGCTACATGGGACAAGCCGTCGACCTGACGGTGGACGGTGAGTTTGAAGGCGCCACCCTGACCTTCTCCTATCCGCTCGAAAAAGGCTATGTCGAGCCGACGCTCTATTATTTCAGCGAAGCGACGCAAACGCTCGAGATGGTGGAAGCAACCGTTGAAAACGGCACCGTTCTGGCGACCGTCAACGAAGCGGCAACCTATATTCTCCTTGATCGCACCGTGTACGAAGGCTCGCTGACATGGGATGACGTGTGGGGCGTGTCGGAACTGTACGGCGCTGTCGAGGTGGTGCTGGTGATGGACGACTCGGCAAGTCTCAAAGAGACCGATCCCGAGAACTACCGCCTCACCGTCGCCAAAAACCTGATCACAGGACTGCCCGCTGTCAGCAAGGTGGGACTTGTCCGCTTCTCCACCATCATGAATGTGCTCACCGAGCAACTGACCGACCGCGAGACGGCGTCGTCGTATCTCACCGAGGAGTATTTCCTCTCCGACGGCGGCACGGAAATGTACACCGCCGTGGAAACGGCGCTCACCCTGTTCGAAAGCGAGAACGCCACGACCGAGCGGGTGATGATCGTGCTCAGCGACGGCGTATCGCTCGACACCTTCCGCTACGACACCATTGTGCAGGAGATGACCGATCGCGGTATTGCCCTGCATATGATCGATCTGGACACCGATGCCCATTGGTTTAACCTGACGCCCGAACGCTTTGCCGCCGATGTGAACGGCTCTTACTATTATGCCGAACAGATCAGCGTCCTGGAAGATATCTGTGCCACCATCGGCAAAACCATCGATCTGACGGTGGACTCCGACGGTGACACCATTCCCGACTATTACGAAGACAACATGATCGCCTTCAACGGCACCCGCATTCCGCTCGACAAGCAGAGCGCCGACACCGACGGCGACGGCGTTGCCGACAACGAGGAAGTGTCCGTCTCGCTGGTGTACAGTGAGGACGGCACGATGGTGTATGTGAAGGGTATGTTGCTGTCCGATCCGCTTCTTTCCGACGGCGACGGTGACGGTACTCCCGACGGAGAGGATGCCCACCCGCTTGACAACACCTTCATCGCCACCATGACCACCGAATATGCTTCCCGGAGCAATCTGAGCTTTGTGATGGATTACGGCTGGTTCGGACAGGACAACACCGTGTATATCCCCGAACTCAGCAAGCTGTCGTCCGTGATGTCGGCGGTCATTTACGAGCCGAGTTCCATCAACGTGTCCGACACCAACCGCACCAGAACCGCTACTGCTGACACCTGTGCCGAACTGCTGACCTATTTCGGTATGCAGGATGCACAGATGTACTCTCTCAGCACCGACTACACCGACAATCACCTTTCCGAGGTGGCGATCGGATACCGCAACGTGGTGGTGAACGGCGAGACAAAAACAGTGCTGGCCGTTATTGTCCGCGGCACCAATGCCACCATCGAGGAATGGTCGAGCAACTGCGACATCGGCAATCTCCTTGCCGATACGGAGAATGACGACTGGGTCAACACCGACAACCACAAGGGCTTTGATGTAGCGGCGACCCGTATTCTGCGTTTTATGGAGCGGTATATCGATGAGCACGGCCTTGACCGCGACACCCTGCTTTACTGGGTGACGGGTCACTCCCGCGGCGCGGCGATCGCCGACATCATTGGTGCCAATCTCGAAAAAGCAGGCAACACCGCGTTCACTTACGCATTCGCCACCCCCAATAACACCCTCGCCGCCGATGCGGCATCCTACAACTCCGTTTTCAACATTATCAACAAAGAGGATTTTGTGCCGAAAATGCCGATGGTGGAATGGGGCTATCGTTGCTACGGTCGCTACACGGCCAACACCAGCATCTGGGACAGCTACGAGACCGAGTGGGAATCGCTCACGGGCATCTTCGATTATAACCCGTCAAGCAGTGTGGATTCCGGCGCACAGACCATCGCCGGCATCATCACGAGCGGTGCCGACCCCCGTATTGACAGCTATCGCTACACCTGCACCTGTCACGGTGACGGCAGTAACCATACCATCACCATCAAAAACACCGGTATGAGCGAAAGCAGTCGTGAAAAGGCCATCGCGAAGATCCCGCAAAATGCGCTGTCGAGCTGTGTGATCACCCGCTATGACGGCGGCTGGCTCGGTGGCTGGGACTTTGAGGTGTGTCAGACACCGTCCTACTTCATGCAGCTGCTTGCCGCCTTCATGGGCAAGGAGATCGATGCCTACCGTTTTGCGGTGGAGCTGGCGATCGCCAAACGCTACGAAAGCGCGAAAAACGCGCTGATCAATGTCGGCATCACCGGCGTTGAGCATGCGCATTATCCCGAAAGCTACTATGTGCTGGCAAGTCACATCACTGCCGCCGATTTTACATCATAATCAAAAAAACAGCGTCCCGAAGATGTCCTTCGGGACGCTGTTGTATGTTTATACGGCTTCGTCCGGTTCCCAGTCGACAAGCGGAGCGACGAGGGCTTCGCGTTCCTCGTCGGTCAGCGACGGCGTACGGGTGAAGAGGGCGAGATATTCCACATTGCCGTTTTGTCCGTGAATGGGGGAGACGGCGAGGTCTTTGAGAAACAGTCCGTTCTCAGCGGCGCTGTCCGCGATGGATAACACCAGCGGCGGCAGAATGGCGCGGTCTTTGACAATGCCGTTTTTGCCGAGTGCTTTTTGGGGAGCTTCGAATTGCGGTTTGATGAGCGTCATCACCACGCCGTCGCTTTTGAGGATATCGTTCATCGCGGCAAACAGCTTTGTCAGGGAAATAAACGATACATCCGCCGTGATCATATCCACCTGTTCGCCGATCATCTCGCTTGTCAGCTTTCTGGCGTTGGTGCGTTCCATCACGGTGACGCGCTCGTCATTTCGCAGCTTCCAGTCGAGGATACCGTATGCCACGTCCACCGACCACACATGATCGGCGTGGTTTTGCAGCAGGCAATCGGTAAACCCGCCGTTGGAGGCGCCGATGTCGCACACACGCAGACCCGTCACGTCCAGCGAAAAGACCGACAGCGCTTTTTCAAGCTTATATCCCGAACGAGAGGCGTATTTCTTGGCTTTTTCGCGCAGGGTCAGCACCGTGTCATTCTTGACGGTGGTACCGGGCTTGTCAGCGGGGATCTGTCCCATCCACACGCGCCCTTCCATGATGTAAGCGGTGGCTTCCTGTATTGTGACGCCGAATTGTGCGGCGGCAAGCTCGTCCAGACGAATTGCCATGGGGCAACAACACTCCTTTTTTCATAAAACCGTGCTTCTATTGTAATCAAACCGTCCTCAAAAGTCAATACGCGAACCCTCTTGAAAAATAAGGACTTGTTCGGTATAATAGAGGTATTCTGTAAAAAGGCGGGATACGCATGGCTGAAACAATCCGAGAAAAAGCATCGCTTGCGACGAAGCTCGCCATCGGTGCGGCGATCGTTCAGGTGATCGCGGCCATCGGTGCATTTTTGAGTAAGACCTTTGACGGAGCGGCACTCATCATGCTGTTTGCCCTTGTCGGCATCGCGGCGCTGGTGGCGACCGGTGTGGCGTGGGGTCAGGCGAACGGCCTTCGTCGGGCGTTGCGCATCGCGTTTGTCGCGTTGCCGTCGGCGGTGGCGCTGATCGGCGTGGTGTGCGCGGTGTCAACGGCGCTGTTTGATCTGTCGGTGACGCACCCGATGAATCTGAGTATGTCTGCTCCCGATTCGCTTTTTTCCTATACACTGGGCTTCGATATGGCTGTCACCTTAAGCTACGCCCAGATGATCGTGCTGTTTTTGTTCCCGGCGATGGTGCTCGCGGCATCCTTCGGTGAGCGGTGCGACCGGCTGACCCTCTATATCCTGTCGGTTGCTCATCTGGCGGTGATGGTGCTGAATGTGTTTGTGTTTTCGCAGGACTATTTTGTTCCCACGTGGAACACCATCGTTGATTATGTTCCGACATGGGAACACGGCACCATGGAGATCACCGTTGTGCAACTGGTGATGCTCGGCATCACGGTCATCTTCACGGCGCTGTCGCTGTTTGTCGGTTTTCCGCAAAAAAAGACGCCGACGGATGCGGCGTCTTGATAAGTATCAAAGATCGGTGAGCTGACCTTCCGCGTTTTTGAGAAGGTGGAACAGGCTGCTTGCATACAGCGGGTATTCTCTGGAGATGTGATCGGGAAGAATGAGCGGGGCTTTGTCCGCACTCATCGGCTCATAATCGCGGCACGCGCGTCCTGCACACAGTGTGGACAGTCGCGCCGAGTTCTTGACGATCTCGGCGATGACGGCGGCGCGGAACATATCGTCCGGCACCGAGAACAGCGCCCGCAGGTTTTTGGGGTTGGAGGCGTAAATGTGACGGAACACGGTATACACCGATAACGTCAGAAAAGAGGACGCTTCCGTTGCCACACCGCGGTTGTTGCATTGTTGCATCAGATCGAACAGGATATGCAGGGAGTTGATGATCAGACGCTTGGACAGCACGGGAAGGGAATCGGTCTCGTTCGGCTCCATGACACTGTCCGCCGAGCGGGGGATATCCTCAAGCGAAATGGTGGTGCCGGATTTGTCGGCAGTGCGTCCGAGCAGATAGTCACACGACACACTGTAATAGTCCGCCACTCTCACCACAAATTCCAGACCGCATTCGCGGATACCTTTTTCATAGTGAGACAGCAGTGCCTGCGAGATGCCGAGGTCGGCGGCCGCCTGTTTCTGACTGAGTCCCCGCTCCTTTCTGAGCAGGGTGATGATGCGCGGAAATGTGGCATTCATTGCCGATCGTCCTTTCACTAAAAATATACAGCCCGTACATTATACAGTGGAAATTCTGTTTTGTAAAGTGCTTTTTGGAGGAATACTTGTGAAAACCTATAAGATCCATCTGATCCGTCATGGTATGACCGAGGCGGTCGATCGCCATCTGTACATCGGTTCGCGCACCGATCTGCCGTTGTCGGCGGACGGCTTTGCCGATCTGCTTGCCAAAAAGAAGGCGTATGAATATCCGACGGGCGCCCGCTATTTTTCCGCGCCGCTGTCCCGTTGCCGTCAGACGATGGAGGTGCTCTATCCCGGGTGCCCGATGGAAATCGTCGACGGACTCACCGAGTGCGACTTCGGTGACTGGGACGGCAAAAGTCTCGATATTCTCAAGCAAGACCCTGCATTTACGGATTGGATGGCGGGAAAACGCGGCTCAATCCCCGGCGGTGAAGCCCCCGAAGCGTTTCAGGAGCGCATTGCCAACTCCTTTGAAGCAGTCGTGCGCGACATCATCTCCAAAGGACAGACCGAGGCGGTCATCTGCACCCACGGCGGCGTGATCATGCTGATCATGGCGATGTACGGCGTACCGCGTGCGCCGATGAACGAGTGGGCGACCGACACCGCTTGCGGATTTACCCTGCGCATCACGCCCGAGATCTGGATGCGTGAACCCGTGGCGGAGGCGCTGTGTGCCATTCCGTGGGAGAAGACAACGAACTGAACAAGCCGTTCGCAGATCGGAGATTGTCATTGACAAATCGCCGACCGATGTAGTATACTCATGCTGATATAATCTATATGGATACCAAGGGAGGCTGACCACCGTGACTGTAGCACTTGCGTGCGACCACAGCGCACTGGACATGAAACAACTGATGAAGGACATTCTTGATGAGATGGGCATTGCCTATCGCGACTTCGGCACCGACACGACTGACAGCTGTGATTATCCCGTGTTTGCCGCCCGCGCCGCCAAAGCCGTTGCAAGCGGCGAGTGTGACCGCGGCATTGTCATCTGCGGTACCGGCATCGGCGTGTCCATCACCGCCAACAAGGTTCCCGGCGTGCGTTGTGCTCTGTGCAGTGAGCCGTATTCCGCCAAGCTGACCCGTCTGCATAACGACAGCAACGTGCTGGCGATGGGGGCTCGTGTGATCGGCCCCGAGCTTGCCCGCATGATCGCCGAGACCTGGCTGACAACCCCGTTTGAGGGCGGACGCCATCAGCGCCGCATCGACCTGATCACGGCGCTTGAGGAGGGGAATGACATTGGCTGATATTCCCGCGAAAGTCCTCAAAACCATTGCCGCGCTTGAACGCAACAATATGAGCGCTTCCTATGTGGCGACCGCCGCGGAGGTTCCCGATGCCGTGAAGGCGCTTCTTCAGCCCGGCGATACGGTCGCTGTGGGCGGCTCTGTGACGCTCGACGAAACGGGTGTGATGGATCTTCTCCGAAGCGGCGACTATCGTTTTCTTGATCGTTATGCCGAGGGCCTGACCCGTGAAGAGGTAACGGACATTTTCCGTCAAAGCTTTTTCGCCGATGTGTATCTTTGCTCGTCGAACGCCGTTACCGTGCGCGGTGAGCTGTATAACGTCGACGGCAACAGCAACCGCATTGCCGCCATTGCGTTCGGCCCCAAAAAGGTCGTTCTGGTTGTCGGTGTCCAAAAAATCGTCGACGATCTGACGGCGGCGGAAGAACTGGTCAAGCGTGTGGCGGCACCAAAAAACGCCAAACGCCTGTCCTGCGCGACCTACTGTGCCGAAACCGGTGTTTGCGCGGGTGTTGACAGCGGCATGACGGTGGGGTGCGGCACGGATGCCCGCATCTGTTGCAATTACCTTGTGTCCGCAAGACAGCGCCACAAGGGACGTATCCATGTGATATTTGTCGGCGAATCCGTCGGCTATTGATGCCTATTTTTAACCATTCAAAGGGGGAACAAACTGCCTTATGGACAGTAGTGACAGTATTTTGCTGATCGTGATGGTCATCTGTGTGGTGATGTCGGCGTATTTTTCCGCAACGGAAACCGCTTTTTCATCACTCAACCGAATTCGAATGAAAAACATGGCGGAAAACGGCAACAAGCGTGCCGCCCTGGTGCTCAAGATGACGGATAATTTCGACAAGCTGTTGTCCACCATTCTCGTGGGAAACAACATCGTCAACATTGCGTTGTCTTCGATGGGTACCGTGTTATTTGTCAAGTGGCTCGGAAGCGGTGTCGGTCCGACGTTGTCCACGGTGGTGCTCACCATCGTTGTATTGACGTTCGGTGAGATCTCGCCGAAAAGTCTCGCCAAGGAATCGCCCGAGAAATTTGCGATGTTTTCCGCACCGATCATGCGTGTGTTTCAGGTGGTGTTTACTCCTGTCAATTTCCTGTTTACGCAGTGGAAAAAGTTGCTCAGCAAAATCATTCGTTCGGATAACACCCCGTCCATCACCGAAGAAGAACTGCTCACCATCGTGGAAGAGGCGGAGCAGGACGGCGGTATTGACGAAAGCGAAAGCGAACTGATCCGCAGTGCCATTGAATTTAATGACCTGCAGGTCGTGGATATCTTCACACCCCGTGTCGATATTGAGGCGGTCGAGGCAGACGATGATCCTCAGACCATCGCCGATGTGTTCAGCAAAACGGGCTTCTCCCGTCTGCCTGTTTATGAGGAAACGGTCGACAACATCGTCGGCATTATCCATCTGAAGGATTTCTACGCGCAGGTTTACAACACCGACAAACCGCTTTCTGCCATCATTAAGCCGGCGGTGTTTATCACGCGCTCGATGAAGATCTACGATCTGTTGCGTTTGCTCCAAAAGGAAAAATCCCACATGGCGGTCATCTCCGATGAGTACGGCGGTACGGTCGGTGTCGTGACGATGGAGGATATCCTTGAGGAGTTGGTCGGCGAGATCTGGGACGAACACGATGAGGTCGTTGAGGAATTCCGCCAAATTGCCGACGGTCGCTATCGCATTATGTGCAGTGCCAACCTCGACGAAATGTTCGAGCTGTTTGATCTTGACGAAAACGAAGACAGCGATATGACCACTGTCAGCGGTTGGGTCATGGAAGAACTCGGTCGAATCCCTGCGCAGGGAGACGAGTTTGATTATGACAACCTTCACGTGGTCGTGACGGGAACCGACGGTCGTCGTGTGACCGAAATTGAGGTTATTGTCAGGCATTCCGAAGATCCTGAAGATTGATGAAAACGCCGTTGCGGCAAGCCGCGACGGCGTTATTGTTTTTGTTTGTGCAACGTATTGCGCAAATGTGTCTTTTATTCGTTTTGGTCTAGCTTTTTTACCTATATTGATTGTATACTAAGTACACATATACTTGTCTCTGTTCTTAAGGAGGAACGAAACATGAAGAAAACTCTGCTTGGTGTCTTCATGGCGGTCGTGTTGCTCATGACAACCGTGTTTTCGGTTGTTCTGACGACGGTCAGTGCCGCGAATGAAGACGGAATGACGTCCGAGAACGTTGTTTACACCATTCAAACGGTGGAAACCAACGGTCTGAAAGCGGGCGATACCTTCACTGTCGATGTGACTGTCAACGCGGTCAACAATCTCGGCGGTGTGGAATTCTATTTTGCTTATGACAACACGCTCGTAAAGGCAACCAAGGGCGAGACCAAAGGCGCTCTTGCGGCCATGGATATGAAGGATGTCGTCGTGGCGCCCAAGGGCGACAAGGACGGCGACGCTTCGACCGGCGAAGTGTGGATCACCGGCATGAAGCTCGAACAGCTCAGCACGGTTGAGAATGAGGTCATTGCGACGGTCACCTTCGAGGCTCTTGCCGATATCACGGCGAGTGTCCCGATGTTCTCTGTCGGAGAGGCCTGGGCGGCGACCCACGCGGTCACCGACCACAACGTGTCCACTGTCGACGGCGGTCTGAAGGTCAGCGTCAACTGGGGCGCTGAGAACACGGACGGCGAAACCCCCGAAAATGTGGTGTACACGGTCGGCACTGTCGACGGCACCGGTCTGAAAGCCGGCGACACCGTTTCCATCGACATTTCCACCAACGGCATTCACAACATTGCCGGTGTGGAGCTGTATCTCGCTTACGACAAGACGAAGATGACCGCTGTCAGCAGTGAGATCAAGGGCTACCTTGCCGAAATGGAAATGAAGACTGCCAACATCGCTCCTAACGGCGATAAAGACGGCGATCCCATGACCGCTGAGGTGTGGATCACCGGTATGATCATGTCACAGCTCAGCTCCGACGAAAACGAAGTGATCGCCACGATCACCTTCGAGCTTCTGGCGGATCTTACCGAAAACGTACAGGTTTTCGCTACGATTGATCCTTGGGCGGCGACTCACATGGTCGTCGATCACGTGGCATCGGTTGTGAACGGCGGCGTGCAGGTGAACGGTGCGGAGATGTATCCGACCACCACCACCACCGAGCCCACCACCACCACGACCACCATGGCTCCCACCATGCCGACTGTCACGGAGACGACCACCACCGAGCCGACCACGACGGAGCCCGCCACGCCTGTCACCGGTCCTTCCTCTGTTGTGGAGCAGGACGGTCTGACGGTTGTGATGACCACCGATAAGGCTTCCTACACGGAGAGCGAGAACATCACCGCCACCGTGAAGGTCACCAACAATAAGGACGCATCGGTCTACAAAGTGAACCTGCAGACCTTCATTCCCGAAGGTTATGTGCTTGCGGAAGGCTACACCCAGTATGCCAGAATTGCCGAGCTGAAGGCCGGCGAGACTGTTGAACTGACGGTTGTCCTCGTTCCCGAGGCCTTTGCTCCCACCACCACGACTACCGAGAAGACTCTCGCGACCGTTACCACCACGACGGCCAACAAGGGCGGCACCACGAAGCCCTCCAGCCCGCAGACCGGTGATGGCTCGCTGGCCATCACGATGCTGATCCTCGGTCTCTCTGCGGCGGCTGTTGCCGGTGCGGTGGCTCTTAAGAACCGCAAGTATCGTCAGATGCTGTCTCTTGTGCTGGTTTGCGCGCTGAGCGTGTCGGCACTGTCTGTTGTTGTTCCCGTGACGAATGCGTCCGCGGCGACGGGCGTGGATCCCATCGAAGTGAGCGTCCCTGTCACAGTGGCTGACAAAGAGATCTCTCTGCGTGCGGCGGTGAACTATTCGCTGACCTCGCCTCCTTCGACGATGGTTGTCTACGGCGACTCCATCACCGCTGAAGGCACCTGGCCGCTGGAAGTTTCCAAAAACACCAACATGTACCACTTCAACGGCGGTCTTCAGGGCCTGAACACCGAAAGAGCGGTTGCTCAGTTCCAGACCTATGTGGCGGATCGTAACCCCGACTATGTTGTGTTCAACTTCGGCCACATCGATATGCAAAGAAAGAAGAACGGCCCGGGCGTCGCTCTTGAAGATTACAAGGCGAATCTGAAGAAGCTGTGTGAGGATACTGTCGCGATCGGCGCTATTCCCGTCCTGTTGACTCCCAACACGATGGAAGAGACCGAGTGGAGAGGCTCCTTCATGCAGAACAAAAAGGACTATGCCGATGACGGCGGTCCCGCGAAGGTTCTCGAAATGTACTGTGACGCTGTCCGCGCTGTGGCGGCTGAAGGTGGCTACGACCTCGTCGATGTTCACGCTGAGATGAGCAAGTATGAGCCCACGGAAGTCCTCAAGGCCGGCGGTGTGTTCCCCAACGATAAGGGCAACAAGGTTATCGCTGATGTGCTGACGACATTCTTCAACACGAAGTATCCGCAGAGTGCTGACACCGAAAAGGCGATCTGCAACTTCACGCATACGGCTCCCGCCGCTGCGGGCGACAAGCTCGACATCATCGATTATGATGCGGCCGCATGGCAGGATTTCGATCCCAAGACCTGGGAGAGCGTCGGCACCATCAAAATGGAGAATGATGCCAACGGTACGCTGTCCTTCTTTAACACCGACGGTTTGTGGCCGTGTGCCTATCAGGCTCCCGTCAACCCGGTGTACGTCCCCTATGAGGGTACCGAGCTCGTGGTCGACATCACTCCTGCTTCCGGTGTGAACGCCAGCATCGTGTTCTTCTTCGCCGGTTCGACTCCCAACGGTGTCAGCGAGAAGTTCTCCGATGACGGTTCCTCGCAGGTGATGACCATGCAGATCAACACCTTCCTCGGTTGTCCGACCGATCCCGGCTCGGGCGATATCATCGGCGGCAACAACGTCAAAGCGACCATCAAGCTGTCCGATCTGAAGCTTGAGGAGAATGTGCCGCTTGCCATCGATGAGAAGGGTAACGTGCTGATCTCCGGCGTGAAGATCTTTGCGGCCGGTGCGGCCAACACTCCCGTTGTTGTCAACGAGCTTGCTGTGGTAGCTTCCGGTGCTCCCAACGCCTAAATGCTGATTTCCAAAAGTCCTGCACATTCGTGTGCAGGACTTTTTTTCTCTTTTCTTTTGTCGAAATATGTGGTATACTGTATATATACTTCATCTGACAAGGCGGTGACATATGATGATCTTTGTCGAATTCTTCGATGCCGATCCCATCAGAAACATCAGCTCGGCGCTGTTGTATAATCCCGAGCGCGTGCTGGTCGTCGGCAAATACAAAAACGTTCTCGATCGGTATGTCGCGCGGTATCAGCGTGTGTTCAACGACCGCGATCAACAGGTTGTTTTTGAAGCGAAATCCACCGATAAACATACGCTTCAAGGCTTTGTGGAGATGCTGACGGAGATCGTCGAAACCTATGACGATCTGGTGTTTGATGTGGACGGCGGCGATCAGCTGATGATGGTGGCGTTCGGCATTGTGTATGAGCGTTACCGCGACAACAATATCCGTTTGCATCAGCTCAACACGCAGCTTCTCAAAGAGCGCGACTGCGACGAAGACGGCTCACAGCTTGCGGTCGTTTCCAAAAAGCTGACGGTGAAGGATGTGATTCAGCTTCACGGCGGCGATATCGTGTACGGCGATGTTTACGGTGACAACACCTATTGCTGGAACATGACCGATGATTTCAAAAACGACATCGACCTGATGTGGTCGTTTTGCCGCAGTGACACCAAACGATGGAATATCCAGATCGGCGTGTTTGAAGCGGCGAAGACGGTCGGTCGTACCGGCGACGACGGTCTCACCGTCACCGCCAATTTGATGTCGATGGAGCTGTGGATCGATCAGAAGGGTTGGAAGTTTAAAATTGATTCGGAGCTGATACATTACCTTGAACAGCACGAATTGATTACGGGATACAAGATGGACGGCTACAACATGACCATCACCTTCAAAGATCTGCAGGTCAAACGATGCCTGACCAAATCGGGACTCATCTTTGAACTTCGTGTGTTTTCGTTCGTGAAGTCTCTCAAAGAGGCAAACGGCAATGCCATGTATGACGATGCCGTCAACGGTGTTGTCATCGACTGGGACGGCATTTTCCATGATGAACAGACCGAGCAGATCTACGACACTGAAAACGAGATCGACGTGGTTCTGACACACGGTGTCACTCCGATCTTTATCTCCTGCAAAAGCGGCAGGGTGGAGGTCGAGGAACTGTACAAGCTGCACACGGTCGCCCATCGTTTCGGCGGTAACGGTGTGAAGAAGGTGTTGGCCGCCGCCACGGTCGAAAGTGATTATCTGCGTCAACGTATGCGCGATATGGGCATTTACCTGATCGAAAACATTCATGAGATGGACGATGCCAAAATGGCGAAAAAATTCAGCAAGCTGTGGACAAAGACCGTGTCCGACTGCGTGCCGAAAAAAACCGTCTGATCAATGGTTGTCAAAGCGATCTTTGAGCTTTGCCAGCGCCTTTTTCTCGATACGGGAGATATACGAGCGGGAGATCCCGAGCATCTTTGCCACCTCGCGTTGCGGCAATCCGTCTCCTTTGAGTCCGTAACGCCATTCAATGACCGCTCTTTCGCGATCGTCCAAAGCTTCGCCGAGAAATCGGCGAAGCTTTTCTGTATTAAGCTTGGTTTCGAGATCCTCGGCGAGTGTGTCTTCATCGGCGATCACATCGAGAAGGGAGAGCGGGTGTCCGTCTTTGTCGGTGTCGATCGGCTCGGAAAGGGAAATGTCCTGTGCCGTCTTTTTGCCTGCCCGAAAATACATCAGAATTTCGTTTTCGATACAGCGCGAAGCGTAGGTGGCAAGTCTGGCGCCTTTGGTGTGATCGAAGGTCCCGACGGCTTTGATCAGTCCGATGGTGCCGATGGAAATCAGATCATCGGGATCGGCGGTACTGTTTGTGTATTTCTTGGCAATGTGTGCGACAAGGCGCAGATTGTGTTCGATCAGCAAGCTCCGCGCCTTCATGTCGCCCTGTTCATGAAAGCGGACAAGTGCCTCTTTTTCCTGCTCGGCAGTGAGCGGGCGGGGAAAAGACCCGGGGCTTACAAGGTGCAGGGCAAAAAACACCATATGAGACAGCATTTCCAAAAGCATCGACAACATCGGTCATCATCTCCTTCACGGTGAGTATATGTCGCACGTGTTTGTCCGTATGAACAAGACTGCCGTGTGAGGGAGGGCGATCATTCCATTAAGAGGCATACTGTGAAAAATGCGCGATAAAACAAAATATATATTTTCCGAAAAAAGACTTGCAAAATTGTAAACTGTGTGGTATACTATATCGGCAAAACGCACGCAGAGCGAAAAGGGCGGTCGGTGCCGCGACATTCGGTGACCGTTCACCACGCCTGCGGAGGCCGTCGGCGGGAAACCCGTCGATGAAACAACCAAGGAGGAATTTACTATGGCAGTCGTATCCATGAAACAGCTTCTGGAAGCCGGTGTCCATTTCGGTCACCAAACCCGTCGCTGGAACCCCAAAATGGCCCCGTACATTTTCACGGAGCGCAACGGTATCTACATCATCGACCTTCAGAAAACCGTCCGCAAGCTGGAAGATGCTTACATGTTCATTCGTGAGCTTTCCGCTAAGGGCGAGAGCGTTCTGTTCGTCGGCACCAAAAAGCAGGCTCAGGATTCTGTCCGTGAAGAGGCAGAGCGTGCCGGTGCTTACTTTGTCAATGCTCGCTGGCTCGGCGGCATGATGACCAACTTCCGCACCATTCGCGGCCGTATTGCTCGTCTGGCTCAGCTCAAGCAGATGTCCGAGGACGGCACCTTTGATCTGCTCCCCAAGAAAGAAGTTATCAAGTTCAACCGCGAGATCGAGAAACTCGAGAAGTTCCTCGGCGGTATCAAAGACATGAAGAAGCTCCCCGGCGCGCTGTTCATCGTTGATCCGCGCAAGGAGAAGATCGCTGTTTCCGAAGCGAAGAAGCTCGGCATCCCCGTTGTCGCGATCGTCGACACCAACTGCGATCCCGACGATGTCGATTATGTCATTCCCGGCAACGACGACGCGATCCGCGCTGTCAAGCTCATCACCGCTACCATGGCCAACGCGATCATCGAAGGCCGTCAGGGCGAGGATACCGTTGAAGCTGAGGAAACCGCTGAAGCCGCTGAATAATCATCACGGAATATTCACCATATAAGGAGGACAATATCATGGCATTTACTGCGAAAGATGTCCAGACGCTGCGTGAGCGCACCGGCGTCGGCATGATGGATTGCAAGAAAGCGCTTGTCGAGACCGACGGCGATATGGAAAAAGCCATCGACATTCTGCGTGAGAAGGGTCTTGCCGCTGCTGCGAAGAAGGCGGGCCGTATCGCTGCCGAAGGTCTGGTGTATGCCACTGTTTACGAAGACAAGAAGGTCGGCGTTGTTGTCGAAGTCAACTCCGAGACCGACTTCGTTGCGAAGAATGCGGATTTCCAGGCGTTTGTTCAGGATGTCGCCGCTGTTGTGGCTGACAAGAACCCCGCTTCCGTTGAGGAACTCCTGACTCTGCCCATGGGCGAGGGCGATGTTGCCGCCGCTCTGCGCGAGAAGATCCTCGTCATCGGTGAGAACCTCAGCATCCGCCGTTTCGATCGCTATGAGGGCGACTGCGTGGCGTACGTCCATGGCGGCGGCCGCATCGGCGTTCTCGTGAAGTTCGACGCTGCTGCGGATGTCAACCACGATGAGATGGTTGCTTGCGGTAAAGACGTTGCGATGCAGATCGCGGCTCTCAACCCGCTGTATCTCAACAAGGAAAGCGTTCCTGCCGCTGACATCGAGAAGGAAAAAGAAATCCTTGTCGGTCAGATCAAGAACGATCCCAAAACGGCCAACAAGCCCGAGCAGATCATTCAGAAGATGGTCGACGGCCGTATCGGCAAGTTCTATGAGACCAACTGCCTGCTTGAGCAAGCCTTCGTTAAGAACGGCGATGTTTCCGTGGGTCAGTATGTTGCCGATTGCGCGAAGACCGCGGGCGACATGAAGGTCGTGGCGTTTGTCCGTTTTGAAAAGGGCGAAGGCCTCCAGAAGCGTGAAGACGACTTCGCCGCTGAAGTCGCCAGCATGATGGGCTGATAACACACAATGAAAAACCGTTGTTTCCTTCGGGAAACAACGGTTTTTTTTCAAAAAAGTGAAAAAACTCAAAAATAAAGGTTTACAGTCACGCCGACTTTCGGTATAATACATAAAGAGAAATTTGTGTTTAAAGGAGTTCACATATCATGCTTCAATTTGAAGAACTGCGACTCAAAGCGGCGGCGTATCAGCCCGATATCGAGGATCTCGCCAACGCCATCGGTCTTTCCCAGATGAAACGCGAGCTTGCCGAGTTGGAACAACGCGCGGCGGCTGACGGTTTCTGGGACAACATGGAGCGTGCTCAGCAAACCACGCAACGCGCCGCCAACCTGCGCCAGCGCATCGAAGCGTATGAAAAGCTGGTCGCGGATCATCAGGACGCTTTGACGCTTATCGAAATGGGCGATGAGGTGGAAGATCTTGAACTGCTTCCCGAGTGTGTGGAGGCGGTTGAGGCGGTGGCGGCGGAGCTTGAGCGTCAGCGTCTGTCTACTCTGTTCACGGGCGAATACGACAACAACAACGTCATCATGACCTTCCATGCCGGTGCGGGCGGTACCGAGGCGCAGGACTGGGCGCAGATGCTGTACCGTATGTATACGCGCTGGGTGGAATTGCACGGCTTTAAATATCAGATCCTGGATTACCTTGACGGCGATGAAGCAGGCATCAAGAGCGCGTCGATCCTCGTTGAAGGCGAGAACGCCTATGGATATCTCAAGGGCGAAGCGGGCGTGCATCGTCTTGTCCGTGTGTCTCCCTTTGATGCGTCCGGACGCCGCCACACCTCTTTCTCTGCGGTGGAGGTCATTCCCGAAATCGATGACAATGTCGAAGTGGAGATCCGTCCCGAGGACATCAAAATGGACGTGTTCCGTTCCAGCGGTGCGGGCGGTCAGCACATCAACAAAACCTCTTCCGCTGTGCGTTTGACGCACATTCCGACGGGTATCGTCGTGGCGTGTCAGACCGAACGCAGTCAGTTCCAGAACCGCGACACCGCGATGAGAATGCTCCGTTCCAAGCTCGTTGAAATCAAAGAACGCGAACACCTCGAAAAGATCGAGGACATCAAGGGCGGTCAATCGCAGATCGCGTGGGGCAGTCAGATCCGCTCCTATGTGTTCATGCCCTACACCCTTGCCAAGGATCATCGCACCTCGTTCGAAAGCGGCAACATCAATGCTGTGATGGACGGCGAGATCGACGGATTCATCAATGCCTATCTCAAAGCACTGGCAACCGGCACTCTCGGCAATGCCGGCGGCGGTGACAATATGTAAGCCATCAAAAAAAGACCACGTTCAAGCGAACGTGGTCTTTTTTCTTGAAAGAGATTATTCCGCCTCAACAGGCTGATCGGAGGTGCAGTGCGGGCACTTGACTGCTTCGATGGCGATATCGGTGCAGCAGAAGGGGCACTTCTTGGTGGTGGGAGCCTCTTCGACCACTTCTTCCTTCTTGCCGAGCTTGTGCAGCTTGTTGATGGACTTGACAAGCAGGAACAGCGCAAACGCCACAAGAATGAAGTTGATAATGGCGGTGAGCAGCATGCCGTAGCCAAGCACGACAGCCTCTTGCTCGACGGTCACCGTACCGTCAGCGGCGACGGTTTCCACAGCGGGAACGAGCTCGATTGCCAGATTGCTGAAATCGGTTTTGAAGAACACGCCGATGAGGGGGTTGATGACGTTGTTGACAACGGCATCAATGATGGCTTTGAAAGCCGCGCCGATGACAACACCGACGGCCATGTCGACAACGTTGCCGCGCATCGCGAATTCTTTAAACTCTGCAAAGAATTTTTTCATGAAAACATCTTCCTTTCCGATGATTGGTGGTTTCATTATAGCGAATACCGTCGGAAAATGCAATTATTTTTGAAAAGAAACGAATGGTTGTTTCAAAATGTATACCAACGCGAAACAAAATGTTTCAAAATTCGTCATTTTTAGTTGACTTTTGTCATATTTATGACTATAATGTAAACTATCGTATTATATAATCGGAAGGATTGTGTTCTTCTGTTGTGTGAGGAGGTAAAACATGGAGAAATGTGTGAAGATCGCTCGTCGTGTAGCGGCATTGCTGTTGTGCACATTGGTGCTGTGCGGCGGTCTGCTTGTCGTGACACCGAATGGGCAGATCGTGCAGACACAAGCGGCGGCGACCAAGGTTGATAAAACCTATGACATCGCGGTCGTTTATGACAACTCCGGCTCAATGTACATGAATCAAAACAAGGCATGGAGTCAGGCAAAATTTGCCATGGAGATTTTCGCGTCCATGCTGGATTATCAAGGGGGAGACCGGTTGACCATCTTCCCGATGTATGAGGTCGCCTTTGTTGACGCTCCTGCGTCGTTCGACAACAAGACCAACGAATGGACGGGAAACTCGAATTATAAGAATCCGAGCAGTCAGAAGGTCGTCATCGCCGGCAAGGACGATATCGACAAGAAAATCGCCAATATGTACACGCCGTATTGCGGCGGTACTCCCGACACGCAGATTTTCAACGCTCACAACTATCTGTCCTCGTCCTCTGCCGATGAAAAGTGGCTGATCGTGCTGACGGACGGTATGATCAACAACACGGCGATCAACCTTACTTACGGACCCGATGAGCTGGAAAGTCTGCTTCGTTCCAAAGCGACGAACGGCATTGAGGTGCAGTATATTCTGTTCGGTACGGAAGGCGCTCAGTTTTCCACGGATGCCGCATCGAGCTTTTATGCGGCGGCCGCCGCGGACGGCAAGACCCTGCAAAAAGAATTGCTCAATATCTGCAACCGCATTTTCCAGCGTGATGAACTTCCCACCGGCTACCTGAGTGGTAACACACTGACGTTGGATCTGTCGATGAAGAGCCTGATCGTGTTTGTGCAAGGCTCCAACGCGGTCATTAACTCGTTGTCTGATGCGAACGGGACGCCTGTGGGTGTCACTCTTGACAGCGGACAGCGCACCTACAGCAAGGTGTCTCACGGACGACAAACCGGCCCGGAATACGACATCATCGCGTGGGACGACACTCTTGCGGGACAGGTCGTCAACTTTGCCGACTGTGCCAAAGGCACCTATATGCTCGATTATGCGGGTGCAGACTCTATTCAGATATTCTATGAGCCCGACGTTAAGCTTGACATCAAGCTGCTCAATGCTGAAGGTGAGGAAGTTGACGCCAAAGCCGGCAAACTGCAATCGGGCGACTACACCGTCAACACCAACATTGTGGACAGCGCGACAGGCGAGGAAGTGACCAATCACCCGCTCATGGGCGGCAACGTGGCCATCAAGACGTATGTCACCACTGCCGACGGCAACACGGCGGAATATGCCAACGGTGCCAAGATCAAGCTGACCCCCGATTCGAAAACCGATATCCGCGTGGAAGCGGAGTATCTCGAGATTTACAAAATCACCAGTGACGACATGGCGGATGGCGATCTTCCGTGGCCGAAGGGTGGCTTCAGTGTCCCCGAAAGCGCCGAGTTTAAGATCGAAGCGACGATGACTCAGCCGAATGCCGAGTTCAAAATCAACGACATGAAGAACTGGCAACCCATCAAGGTCAATGCCACGCTCAAGGGCAAGCCGCTGACGGCGGAGCAAATGAACAGCGTCAAGGTGACGGCTACCCCGTCGAACGGCATGGTGACGTATGTCGAAACCCTCACCGCCGAGTCGGCGTATGTGGTTTGGTTCGGCAAGGATCAAAGCGGCAACTTCACGCCGCCCGCCATCGGCGATTGCACCATGAAGATCGTCGCGGAATTCACCGATGAGTTCGGCGAAACCTTCCCCGATACCGAAGAAGAACTGCTGCACATCAAGAGCATCGACTTTGTGATGGCGGCGGAGGTTCAGCAGAGCGGTGCGTGGTATTCGCTTTCGTCCTCGGACAGCTGGAAACCCGTGAAGGTGAAAATGACGGTTGACGGTCGTGCGTTGACGGACGCCGAACTGGATGCGGTGACGCTGAATGTGACGTCCTCCGAAACGCTCAACGTGCGTGTCGAAAAGCTCGCGGGACAGTCCGCATTCCATGTGTACATCGGTCAGAATCAGGACGGTAGTTATGTTTCCCCTGCGACGGGGGATTACGTGCTGACTCTCGATGCCGTGATCGGTGACGAATACGGCAATCAGGTTCCTGCCTCTGTCACGGCGGAATTGGAAGTGCATAAGTTCGGCAAGCTGCTCACCATTTTCCTGATCATTCTGCCGTTCCTGATCGCCTTCCTGCTGTGGTGGTTCTACATGACCCGCAAGGTGATGCCCGATGACATCGTGATGGACGGCGAGGACTGCGAGGTTTCCACATTGTCCTCGGGCCGATACGGAGCCGACTTTGTTGAAGTGAATCTCCAAAAGAAATCCCGTACGCTCAACATCGAAACCGACAGCTCGTTGTCCGAAAGATGCTGGGTGTCCTTTAAGCTGGAGCCGCTTGACAACCACTTTACCAAGTCTCCTCAGCGACGTGCGAAGATCGTCAACATTCAGTCCGATTGCCGCAGTGTGATCATTGACGGCAGTGAGTATATCCAGCTTCCCACCGGCGTGTTTGTTCCGGAGGGAACCGAGATCGATGATGAGAGCGGTGTGTCTGTCGCAGAGATCGATTACGACAAGCTCAACGGCTCGACGATCGAGATGGCGAAGTACAGCGGTCCCGTTCGCGAGGTAACGGTGAACGTCCGTCTCAGACATCTGTAATGCAAAGAGATACACCATTGAAGGAAAGGCAAGTGAGAAACAGTGGAAGACAAATCGATGAATAGAGCTCGTTTGGTTCAGAACATGACTCAGAATTTGCCGATGTTGCGCAAACGTCTGGGACTGACGCAAGAGGAACTTGCCGAAAAAATCGGTGTGAGCAGAAGCACCATCATCTCCATTGAAAACAACAAACGTGAGATGACATGGAACACCTTCTTGTCGTTGATGCTGGTGTTTACCAAGAACGAAAGCACCGACAAGCTGCTCAACGTATTGGAAATCTATACCGATGAGTTTCATGAATTTATCAAAGAATGATCGTTGATCCCGCGTCGGAGCGGGTACGGGCGCGACCGGATCGTTCGCGCTTGAGATGTAAGTATCTATTTATATTTTCATATATAAAATGGAGGGAAATGTTATGTCAATCAAGAAAGAAAGACTCAGCGACAACACCACAAAAGAAACCTTATTTGTCGGTGTCGGCGGTATCGGCTCGAGCATTGTCACGCGTATCGCGGAGATGTGCAAGGGTACGGAGGCGGACAACCTGCGTTTTGTGGTCATGGACACCAATGCCAATGACCTGCGCGTTGTCAAGGGCTCCAACGCGGTGATCACCGCTGTTCAGACGTCCTCCACGCAGAGCGTGCTGGATTATCTGAAAAAGGACGACGATGCCCGCAACAACTGGTTCCCCAACAACACCACGCTGTACACCAAGACGGTGTCCGAGGGTGCGGGCCAGGTGCGTGCGATCTCCCGTCTGGCGCTCAACGCCACCATCAAAAACGGCAATATCCAGAAGCTGTACAAAGCCATCGATGAGCTGTTCCTCAAGGACGGCGGCGACCTGAAGCAGTCCCTGCGTGTGGTCATCGTGTCCACGGCGGCGGGCGGCACCGGTTCGGGTATCGCGATGACCGTTGGTATGCTCATTCGTGAGTATCTCCACAAGCACTACCGTGAAAAAGCGGCGATCATTCGCGGCTATATCCTGCTTCCCGGCGTTCTCGATACCGTCATCGACACCGAGACCGAACGAGAGTCTCTGCGTCGTAACGGCTACGCCACCATTAAAGAGATCAACGCCTTCATGATCAAGGCGAGCGGCTTCTGCGGCGTTCGTAAGGATCTGGAGCGCTACAAGGATCTGTACATCGACGTTCCCACCACCACCAACGGTGTGGATTCCCTCAAGGGTCTGCCGTTCGACTTCTGCTTCCTGCTTGACCGCGTCGGCAGAAGCCAGGAAAGCATGCAGACTCTCGGCCAATACAAAGAGTTTGCCGCCCAGAGCCTTTACGAGCAGAACATCGGCCCGATGGAAGGCGCGGCGTTCGGCATCGAAGACAACATCATCAAAGAATTCGCCAACGGCGATAACCTCGGTCGTAACCGCTTCGGCGGCATCGGCGCTTCCGTGCTTCGCTATCCCTACGAAGAGATCGTGGAATATGTGGCATATTCCCGTGCGGTTGCGTGCATCGGCGACGGCGAGACGATCGGCGAATGGCTGAAATACGACAAGGCGTTCGAGAAACAGAAGGCCGAGTTTAAGAAAAAGCGTTCCTACACCATGGAGAAGGAGCCCACGATCGCCAAGGTGTATATGTCTCAGGTCAACAACGGCAATCAGCGCTTCGATAACGACATCAAGGGTAGCATGGCGACCAATGTCGAGAAGTTCCAGGGCGAGGTTGCCAGAAACATCGAAACCTTCCTCTCCGCTTTCTATGACAAGATCCTTGCCGACTTCAAGGCGGATCCCGATACCAACCGCAAGATGACCGATCTTTCCAAGCTGTCCGGTTCGCTGGAATATGATGAGAAAGACGACAACATCATGCAGAAGGTCATGAAGGATTACCAGAAGCTGCTGGATTGCCAGAACACCATCAAGAACAGAGGCGCTTCTTCCGCGAAGGCAAGCGCCCGTTCGATCCTGTACGAAGGCCCGTCCCTCATGAGCCAGAACGTGGAGGCGTATAACCTCGAGAAGCTGTTCCGCTTCGGTGAGAAGAGCGAAGCCATGCATCCCAACGCGATCCGCTATATGCTGTACGCTCTGCAGGAGAAGCTGGCAGAGAAGTTCCTGGCTGCACAGGAAGATGCCAAGAGCGCGGTAAGCAACCTCAAGAAATTTGCGCAGGACGCTCACGAGCCGAAGATCTTCGACGTGACCAACGGCAGTGTGTCCAAGGCGGAAGAAGCCAACATGATGGACGTCATCCGACTGCTCGGCGTCAGCGCCAGCCTGTTTGATTCGCTCAAGGGCGGCAAGAAGGAAGTCTGGGACAAGATCAATAAATTCATGCCGCAGTTTGCTTCCGGTCTGAAGAAGTATTCCAAGGCGGTTCTCGAGGAGTCTGCTTATGAAGCGGCGGGCGCCTACATCAGCGAGCTTTGCAAGGAATTCGAAAACTTCTACGGTAAGTTTGAGACGAAGGTTCTCAACCTTGTCAGAACCAAGAAGGAAATCGCCGACAAGCTGAAGTTCCGCGAAGGCAACAGCGTGCGCTATGTGTGCGCTTCCAAGAAGCATCTTGACCGCATCGTGGAGATGTGCCCGACGACCGGCGACAACCTGATGCTGCCCTCCGATCTGTGCGCGAAGATTTTCGACGCGATCAAAGCGAATGCCGAGAACACCCGTATGGCTCAGTACGATCCCGCGCTTGCCAAGCCCGGCACGGATATCTTTGACACGGTGATGATCGACTTCTTCAAGGAGTCTGTCTGCACGGATTGCGACGAGGTGCTCAACATCAACATTCTCAAAGCGATCACCCGTGAGCAGGAATTCGACGCGTACTTCAAGGCGAAGGAATACGCCGAGGAAGGCGAAGTTGTCTTCACTCCCGAAATCTCCGACGTGGCAAAAATGGACTACCTGCGTGAGAAGATCATGATCGGTAACCGCCTTGCCTCTCCCGGTATCGGCTATTCCAACTTCAATGAGCCGCGCGAAGTGAAGCTGTGCGCTTACAACAAGGTTCTCAACGATCTGCGCGACCTCGACATCAACCAGATCACTCAGCCCATCGACCTGAAGGCGACCGCCACCAACACGGTTTCCAAGTACGACATTCACTTCTTCAACGCCCTTTACAACGTGACTCCCGATATGCTGTCCCGCTTCAAGAGCCCCGATGAGTGCAACGAGGACGAGCAGTACAATGAGGAAGCCGGCATCTACTTCCAGGCTTACCATGATTACATCAAAAAGATCGGCCCCGATTCCACCAAGAGTGCCGCCATTTCGCTGCACATCGATAAGCGTTGGGATTCGCTGACCGAGATGCCCGAAATCTCGCTGGACGCCAACTATAAGGATATGGTCAAGATCCACTCGGCCATGATCTACGGCGTTGTTCACGGCATGATCCTGACTCACCCGTCCTCCAGATACGATGCTCAGAAACGCATCTTTGCGCTTGAGGATACCGAGGGCGAGAGAACGACGCTGATCGTGTCCAACAACACCGAGTGCGACGAGTTCTATGAGGTTCTTGACGCGTTGTACAGAGACAGAGCGTCGGTCGCTAAGATCTACGAGATGCAGGAGGAGCGTTGCCAGTTTGACATCGATTCCAACCGCCGCTACACCGAGAGTGCGTTTGTGCGCGACATCGAGAGCTTCCGCATCGGCGACGGTCATGCCGCCCCGACCAGCGTGTTCGAGATCCCGCTCATGTACTACAACTCGCTGCCGCGCTCCAAGATGGATGACAACGAGCTGTCCATCATGGTCGACAGCGTTATCGCCGTTCTCGAGAAGGAAATCGCCAAGTACGAGCAGGAAGTCGACCGCGATCCCTTCCTTGCCGAGCGTCTGGAGAAGCAGTTCCGCCTGTTCATCGACAACTTCAACAACGATGACTACAACGTGGACGACGCGATGAGAAAGAACACCGATCTGCGCGACAACCGTGTGGCGAACATGGTGCTGCGCAAGGTCTGCAACAAGATCAAGAGACTCAATACCTTTAGTGCCGATACCGTTATTGAGGAGCTCCGTGCGCTCGTGAAGTAATGAGTCGAAAAAAGTTTTGAAGGAGAGGTTTTATAGTGTTTACGGTAATCTTTGCTGAAAAAGATACAATTAAACTCTTCGAAGAAACTAAAATGTTTTTTGGACCGTTACTCGACACGGAAAAGATCGCCATGTGTGAATGGGATCCCTATGCCGACTCCTTTGATGCGATGGTGCCCGGCTTGTACGACATCATCGAATACAAGGATCGCTGGCGTGCACTGGTCTTTTGTGACAGCGACATTTACAAACTCAATCCGTTTGATTTCGTGGAATACGCCGAGCCGTATTTCGACAATCAGAAACGCGACTGGCAGTATTATAATGAACGCCGTCCGAAACGCTTTGCCGCTTATGAAAAGGCGCTGGAAAATCCCCTTCTCAAGCTGACGACCGGACTTTGCCGGAAACCGAGCTTCAAGTCGGTCATTCCCGATGAAGCCGACTATGCCGCTTTGGTTTCGGGTGAGATGACGGTGTATGCGTACATGCTGCGCTGTCAGCTGGAAAGCGTGAACTGCCATGAGATTGCCGCACGGCTTGACAAATACCGCCGTGAGGAGCTCAAGAAATTTGTCGAGGGCGACGCCGATACATTGATTTCGTACGTGAAAAATGCGGACGTATCGGGGATCACATCGTTGATCCCCGATACGGAGATCCTTGATTTCATTCGGTTTATCGGAAATGACCCGCTGTATTATGACCCCGAGTATACAGAGTGTCTCATCGAAAACACGCGCAAAGCACAGCTTCTTCGCCCGCTTTACGCGCGGTTTATGATGAAGGATAAACTCCCTTCAGAGATCATTTGTCTCTCGTCCAGAACATTCGACTTCGAACCCGAAGAGCAGGATGTCAAATGGAAAAAACGAGACGAAAATTCGTACTCTCGTTTTTCGGACTTTAACCTCTATAACGAACGATTAAAGTATTTGCTGTTTGATATCCGCAGTGCGGAACACAAACAATATAAATATGATCAGATCCGCCTTCTTTGCTTGCTGTTGACGGTCGCCGGCAACGACATTCCGCAGGGAATTACCCAGCCCAGACGCGTTTACCGCCTGATGCTGGAATTCGACAACGACATCATCACGCGCGTATGCGAGCGGTATGTCAGCAAGCTCAGGGCCACCGAGATCCGTCTCAAGGAAACCGAGATGAATCTGGAGTATGATCGTGCCAAACCGATCGATGACTTTACCGCCAGAGAGCTGTTTGAATCCAACCAGCCCATCGACGTGCAGATCCCACCGGAATATAAGCAAACGGATCTTTACGCCGATCACACGGGAATCGGTCTGTCGACCGACTGCCCCGAAGATGAAGCGGCTCAGTGGGCGGGACAGTATCGCACCATCAACAAGAATTTTGTGCGCTACCTGCGCGAGCCGAAACGTGCACTGAAGGCGGCTGTTACAGACGGCTTCCGTCGCAACACGGTGGTGGACGATGAGCGCACGCTTGTGCTGTCGGAAAACCAGGCGGAAAACGTCCTGTTCCATCTGCAGGAAGAGGAACGCCGCATGGTCGAAACATCAACGAACCACATTTTCGACACCAAGCGCTTTAACGAGGAGATCCGCGAAGCGGATAAGAACATCAAACGCGGTATCGCCCAGCGTATGACCAAAAAGAAAACGCTGATTGCGGGCGGTGTGGCTGTCGGTGCCTATCTTCTCGGATTTTTGCCGCTGATCTTCAGCAGCCTGAACACCTGGTATTCGCTGTTGTTCTCGCTGATCGTGATCGGTGCGGCGTTGACGGTGTACGCCATCATCGCGGTGGTCTATTTGTTTGTGATGCGCAAAAAGCTGGTCAACCGCTTTAAGCATTTCAATCATGTGATAGGCGGTATTTGCAGTAACATCACCACGGCACTCAGTCAGTTTGCGCAATATCTGACCCGTGCCCACAATGTGATGCGCGATGCATCGGTTCTCAAGCAACGGGAATCCGCTGTATCGAAAACCAAACGGATCCTGCATTACCATGATATGAAGATCAAAGAGCAGATCGTGGGACTCAGCGAGATCTTCTCGAAATATATCGACTTCGGCAATGTCGATATCATCGAAATGGATCCGTATGACTTTGATTTCACCGTTATGCGGGAATATGAGTATGACATGCCCAGCATTTCCGCCAATAAACGGATCGTGTTCCTGCAACAGGGACATGAAGTAAACATGCCGGTGGACTATGTCCGATCGGTAATGCTGATAAGGGAGGAATTGTATGATTAGTACGATTATCATGATCGTCAAAATACTGATCGCCAGCCTCCCGTTCATTGCGCTGTGCTTTTTCAGCCGCCGCGTGAATCTCGCCCGGACCGAGCGCAGCAAGCAGGTGTATATGCCGATCGTTGCGTTCGTGTATGCCCTCATCACAGCCTATTTCCTTGACTATATCAGTGAAGGCTTGCTGTGGCTGATCAAGAGAATTCCCGAATGGATCTCTTCGGTGGCGACGATTCCGTGGATGCCCGGCGTGATCGGCGATGTTTTTGAAACGATCGGCAACGGCATCGACTATTTGCTCCGATCGCTCAATCTGCATTTCTGGATGTTCTTCGTCAGCAACACGGCGATGATCCTCGGCTATCTGCTTGTCAAAAAGATCGCCATTTCCTTTATGCAGAAGTACGTCAAGACCGACGAAGGCACGTTCCATTCCAAGGTCGCCGGCCTCTTCTACGAATACTTCCCCGAAAAGAGCAAGTGGTGTATTCGTGAAAACAACGTGCAGATGCGCAACCTCTTCAAAACCCTGTATTACGGCGCGGTCGTGTTGTCGTGCTTGCTGATGCTGGTGTCGAGAAGCCTCTATCTGTACGGGCTGATGCAGGGTGTTTTCTATCCTGTGTTCGGCATCGTGATCGTCGGCGAGCTGTATTTCTTCCTCGACGGTCTGACCAGAAGAGAATACACCGAGGATATCCTCGGTGAGGACGAGGAAGCCTACAAGGTTGTCAACTACTCGCTTCTGAGAAAGTTCCTCCGTTCGTTGTTCGGAGACAAGCTGCTTTCCGAAAACACGACGATCAACAATGTCTCTGAGGGTGAGATGACCACCTACGATATCCTGCGCAAGCTGGAAGAAGATGACGACGCTCAGGTTGCGACCTTTGCCGCGTATTATGACATTCTCCATCGTTCGGGCTTCCGCATCGATCAGAATTATCTGAATTCCTCGCTGGATATGATGAAGGGCAAAAGCATTCTCTTCAACAACCCGTTCTACAACGACCTGATCCCGTATGCGTTCTATCCCATGAACCGCGCCCTTCTCAATCATCAGAAGGTGCTTGTCATTCTCGGTCGCCACACGATCGAGGAGGATATCAAGGCGTGGGTGGAAAAGGGCATTGAGGCGGTCACCAACATTCCGTTCATGTGGAATGTGGAGATCCTCAACCGCGAAAGCGAGCATGTGGATATCGGCATTGTGACGCGTTCGGATGTGCTTGACATCGAGCTTCACAACCGCAACGCCGAGTTCCTCGAGCAGGTCGGTTTCGTTGTCGTGATCGAGCCGTCCAAGCTGCTCTCCACGGCGCAGATCGGTTTGAACCTGCTCGTCAAGCGTTGCAAGGGCGAGAAGGACAAGCCCATCGTGTATTGCCTCTGCGACAAAAACTGCGACGGTATCGTCGATGCCATGTCGCACGCGCTGATGACCAGCATCACGGAGGTCTCCGCCACGAAGAAACACATCGGCACCTCGTCGTATATGTGCTGGTCTGCCGATGATGAGTATGTCCACCATCGTCTGATGCCGAACATCTCGCGATATCTCGGTCTCGGCACGGAGCTGTCTTTTGCCGCACTCAAGAGCCAGGTATCCAAAACCAAATGGTTCGGCGGTGAAGCGTTCCCTGTCGCGGATATCCGCTGGATCGACAAGCAGTATTATTTTGAACTGACGAAGTATGCGGGCCTGCCGACCACACCGGAGGCGATGGACGAGCACTTCGAAACGACGCCCAACTTCTGGAGCGCTGAGGTGCAGAAATACAGCTATCTCACCGTTGAAGACGAAGCCTTCAATATGTTCGAGATCCTGCGTGATTTCTCCACCAGAACGACCGAGCAGGGCTTCATCAATGTGATCTCGTCGGAATACCTGCTCAAGGATTACATGGCGGATAACGCCTCCATCTTTGAGGCAGATGCCAAAGCGATCCCGTACATCGTGGCGGACTACACCCGCAGTAACCGCAACACCATTTTGCGTCTGGTACTGCTGATGAGCACCCACGAGATTCTTGCCGAGCGTCTCGAGAAGGAGCTGTCGCTCCTCGGCATCGCCATCTACGACCTCAGAAAACAACTGTGGTACGAGCTGTATAAGTGCTATGCCGATCTGTCCATGACGAAGGATCTTCCCGTTGACTACCGCGACGCGGTCGCGGAGGTGGCGGGACGAACGCTGAAGATGGGAGATGCGGAGATTTCCGCACAGCTGTTCCGTTACAAGGACGTATTCGATCTGAAGACGGGCTCCATGAAAACGGTGTATTTCATCACTGACCGTCACTTTATCGCCCACTGTGTCGCCGAGCTGAAATCGGCGAGCTATGTGGCTGAAGACGAAAAGGGCGAGCGTTACTATCTCGGCGCCGAGCTTCGCGGACACATTTATCAGAAATACCTCCCCGGTCAGTTCTTCACCTTCGGCGGCAAGTACTACGAAATGCAGTATCTCACGGCAGACGGACAGGTACTTGTGCGCCGAGCGGCTGACCATATCAACAACCGTCCGGCGTACCGTCAGATGCGCGAGTATGTCATTCGCGATGTACAGCAATCCGACATGATCGCCGCACAGAAGGATATCGCGGGCATGAAGGTGATCAAGGAGTTTGCGGATATCACCGTCAACACCGCCGGTTACTATCGCATGGAGGAGTATAACAACTTCAAAACCGCGAAAAAGATCACCTTTGAGGGTGCCAGAAACGGCATTCCGACCCGCACCTACCGCAACAAGGAGATCCTGAGAATCGAGTTGCCTGACCTTGACGGCAAGCGCAGTGACGCGATCCGTTACACGATCACGTTGCTGTTCAATGAGATTTTCAAAACGATCTTTGCGGAAAACCAGTCTTACATTTGTGCCGTCACCGATACATCGTTTGTCACGGACGATCAACAACCGCTGACCTATACGCTGGCGAACGACGGCTGTGAGATCAACAAAAACTCGATCTATATTATCGAGGACAGCCAGTTGGATCTCGGTCTGACCGTGGCGGTCGAGCGTTACCTTGAGCGTATTTTCAAAATCGTTCACGATTACCTCGATTGGCACACGCAAACCCTGGCCGACAGCCTCAAACCGCCTCCCGAGCCCAAGCCCGCCATTACCTTCGAGGAACTTCCTCCCGAGGACGAAGAGCCTGAGGAGGACGGCAAAAAGAAGGGCTTCTTCGGCAGATTGTGGGAAAAGATCAAGGGTATCTTTAAGAAGAAACCCAAAGACGACGAACAACCGACCGACGGCGAGGAACTTCCCGAAGACGGAGAACGTCCCGAGGGTGAAGAGAATCCCGAGGACGGCGAAGCGACCGAAGGCAAGAAAAAGAAAGGCTTCTTCGGCAGAATGTGGGAAAAGATCAAGGGCATCTTCAAGAAAAAGCCCAAGGACGAGGAACTCACCGGCGACGAGCTTGACGGCTTGTTCCCGCCCGAAGATGACGATGGTACCACACCCGCTGACGGCGATGATACCGACGGCGATATCCCGCCCGAGGATGACGGTATGTTCCCCGAGGACGACACGCTTGACGGTATGTTCCCGTCCGATGACGGCGATACGACACCCGACGGCGATGAACTCGAAGGTATGTTCCCGCCCGAAAATGACGACGGTGCGATCCCCGAAGACGATCTTGTCGACGACGGTTCCTCTTCCGATGACGGCTTCGGCGTGATCCCTGCGTCGGACGATGTCGTTGCCGATGATGAGGTGGTTCCGATGCCTGTTGACGGTGACGTTCCCGCTGATGCGGCGGAGGACATCGTTCCCGTTGACGGCGATACCGCCGATGAGGCAGATGTTCCCGTTGCGGACGGCGAATTCACCCCGCCTGCCGAAACGGTGGAGTGTCCGCCTGCTGACGATGAGTCCGATGCGGACAGTGTTGCGGCGCCTGCCGATACCGATCTCGGCTTCAGCAACGAACGGAAGCCGTATCACGAACGCTATTACCTGCTGTTCGGCGATGAGGGAGAGCCGTCCGTTCTTGACCTGAGCGGCACGTTGGAATACCTCACCGCTATGGGCATGGAGCGCAACCCGCTCAAACAAGCCCGTGAAGGCAGAAAGATTGCCGAGATCGTGGAGGCAACCTTCAAGCCCGGACGTCCCGATGCCCGCTATTGCGATTTCTGCGGTGCGGAGATCTACGGCGTGGAATATGAAACGCTCGCCGACGGTCGTGACCGATGCCACAGTTGCGGACGCACGGCGGTGAAGACGGGCGAAGAGTTCCGCCGCCTGTATGAGGACGTCAAGAGAAATCTGGAATCCTTCTTCGGCATTCGTATCAACACCGGTATCCGCGTGGAAATGGTCAATTCCAAGAAGCTCCATCAGCGTCTCGGACAAGCCTTTATCCCCACGGCGGATTCGGACGGTCGCGTTCTCGGTGTGGCGATCAGCGACAAGAACGGCTATACGCTGATGCTTGAAAACGGCTCGCCCCGTATGGCGGCGATGCTGACGATCGCACACGAGCTGACCCATATCTGGCAGTATCTGAACTGGGACGATAAAGCCATCACCAAGAAGTACGGCAAGGAACTGCGCCTCGAGGTGTATGAGGGCATGGCAAAATGGGTGGAGATCCAGTATGCCTATCTCATCAACGAGCCGGCTCTTGCCAAACGTCAGGATATGATGGAATCGGTGCGTGATGACGAGTACGGACGCGGATTCCTGCGTTACAAGGCGCAGTATTCCTTCTCGCTCGGCAACGTGATCACCAAGCCGACGCCGTTCAACAATCCGACCGATCCTCTGGACAAAGAGTATTGCACGCCGTTCGTGGCGGTCGATCCGCTTCGTCCCGAAGATCCCTCCGGCGACATCGATCCGTATATGGTGGATCCTGTTCCGAAGCCGGAGGACGTGATCCAAGGTCCCTCAAACCGTGATCCCGACGCGGTCAGCCATTATGCCTACGGACTTCTCAACGATGCCGAAAAGGCGTTGTATGACCGCTTGCTGGAGGCTGTTCGCAACTTTGCTCCCGAGATCGAGGTGACGGATACCTTCACCGACGATCAGGTGAGCAAGGTGTTCACCCATCTGTGGCATGATCACACGACCATGATCTGGTGGAGAAACGGCTATACCATGTATTTCAACGCGGAGACGCATATCGTCACCCGCATTGAGCTGGTCTATTGTATGACAAAAGAGGAAGCGGCGAAGCGTCAGAAAGACATCGACAACGCGCTTGCACCGTTCTTAGACTCCATCAACAACACGATGAGCGATTATGAGGTCACCCTCAGAATCTACGAAAACATCATCAAGCTGGTGGACTACGATACGATCGGACTCGAACGTCAGAAAACGAAGAAGCTGACCACAAGCGATATCGACGATCTGCGGTCGATCTACGGCGTATTTGTCAACAAAAAGGCGGTTTGCGCCGGCTATGCCATGGCGATGCAGTATCTGCTGAATATGGTCGGTATCGAATGTACCTATGTCACCAGTGACACTCACGCGTGGAACATGATCAAGCTGGAAGGCGATTATTACCACATCGATGTCACATGGGGTGACGGCTCCAATACGCAGAAGGACAAATCGTCGGAGTATAACAACTACGATTGCTTCTGCATCACGACGGCGGAGTTGCTCCGACTCAAGGAACACACTCCCGTCAGCGAACTCCCGCTTCCCAACTGTACGGCTGTGAAGTGCAACTATCACCGTCGCAACCGTCTGTTCTTTGAATCCTACGATTTCAACAGACTGCGTCAGGTCGTGGGGGATCTCGTTGAAAACGATCAGCTGGATATCCATCTCAAGTTTGCCGATGCGACGGCGTATGATAAAGCCAAGAAAGACCTTTTCGACAAGGGTCGCTTCTTTGAAATTATCAAATACCTCAACCTGACTCCGGGTAACCGCATCAAAACGACATACTCTTACGGAACAAGCGATGAGAAATACACCATGTCGGTACATCTGACAAAGATTTCGTAATCGCCGCTATCGACTGATCATACCATGATGAATAAGGGCACCGCTCCCAAAGAAACGGAGCGGTGCCCTGTTCATTAACCAGTTCACAAAGGAGGTGCTCATGCCATGTGGACCGTATTCCTGCTGTTAGCCATAACCGCTCTTGCGTCGTCCGGTGTGTTTGCACTTATCAATGGCATATCCCGCTATAAGAGCAACAGAATGCTGACCCCCACCAAGATCCTGTCGATCGGTGTCGGAATCTCGGCGGTGTTGCTGTATGCGCCGATTTTCTGGAATTCCTATCAGGGTTACCGGCTCGGCGTGATCGAATCCTTCGTTGAGACCGTTCTGATCTCGTTCAATGCCATGATCAAGCTGTTTGTGGCGGACGGCGATTTTGAAAACGTGATGACGGCCTTGCTGGACGAATCTCAGTCTGTGTATCTGGGATACCGTATCATGATGAGCATTCTGTTTGTGATGGCACCGTTGATGACGTTCGGTTTTGTGCTGTCGTTCTTTAAAAACCTGTCTGCTCGTCTGCGCTTTGCGACAAGCCTGAAAAAAGAGGTTGTCGTCTTTTCCGAGCTCAACGAACGCTCGTTGATCCTTGCTCGAAATCTGAGCGAAAAAAGCGGGCGGTTGCTGGTGTTTACCGATGTCTTCGAGCGGGACGAGGAACACACCTACGAGCTTCTCGAAAAAGCCAAGGAGCTCGGCGCGATCTTTTTCAAGAAAGACATCACGATGATCAATCTGGAAAAGCGCAAAAAGAACGCGGAGATGCGTCTGTTCATTATCGGTCAGGATAAGACCGAAAACATCAGCCAGAGCATCAAGCTGATCGAAAAATTGAAATACCGCCAACACACGCATATGTACGTGCTGTCAACGCGGGAAGAGGACGAACTGTTGCTTGTCAACGCGCTGAAAAACGGCGGTGTGCCGTCCGACGGCAAGCGTCCCGAAATTCGTGTTCGCCGCATCAACGAAGTGACCTCGCTCATCTTCCACAGCCTTTATGAAAAAGGGTACGAGAGCATTTTCAAGTCTGCCCGTGCGGTCGATGACTGCACAAAGGAGATCCACGCCGTGGTGATCGGCATGGGCCTTCACGGCACCGAGATGGTCAAAGCCCTTTCCTGGTTCGGTCAGATGAACGGCTATGAGCTTCATGTCCATGCGTTTGATGTGGATCCGCGCGCCGAAGACCGCTTTTGCTCGTTGTGCCCCGAACTGATGGACGAGGCGTTCAATAATCATTTCGACATCGAGGGTGAGGCGCGTTATGAAATCAAGATCCATGCCGGTTTTGATGTGACGACGAAAACCTTTGATGACGAACTGATGTCCCTTCCGGATGCGACGTTTGTGTTTGTCGCGATGGGAGAGGACGATCGCAATCTGAATGCCGCAATGAAACTGCGTATGCTGTATAAACGCAGGGGCGCTGAGCCTGTGATCCAGACGGTCATTTACCACACCGAGAAAAAGAATATCCTCGGCGGTATCAAAAACTATAAAAACCAAGAATACAACATCGACTTTGTCGGTGATATGAAAACCACCTTCTCCGAAAAGGTGATCATGAACTCCGATTTGGAAGACAAGGCGCTTGCGCGTCACACCAGATGGGGTAACACGCAGGACGACATTGACGCCTTCTGGCAATACAGCTACAACTACAAATCGTCCATCGCGTCGGCGATCCACTACGAAATGAAGGTGAGCTGTAAAATTCCCGGTGCTCTGCAAAAGCCTGCCGATCGCGATCCTGCCGACCGTGTGGCGCTTCGCGTACTGGAGCATTGTCGCTGGAACGCGTATATGCGTTCGGAAGGCTACGTTTACAGCGGATCGATCGATCCGTCCACCCGTAACGACCTTGCGAAAAAACACCATTGCCTTGTCCCGTTTTCTCAGCTTCCTCTTAAAGAGCAAGAGAAAGACGACGACTGATAATCCAAAACAGCTTTGCATCGTTTGAACGGTGCAAAGCTGTTTTTTGTCGAAACGCCCTTGTTTCTGTCGCTGAAAGGTGGTATAGTACATGGTAGAATGTCATAGCGATAAAGAAGGGATACGGTGAAAACCATCACATTTTTCTGGATTGCATGTGCGATCGTTGCGGCGGTCGTGCTGTGTTTTTGGTGGCCGATCACGGCGATGATCGCCGCGGTATTGCTGCTGCTGTTGGGCGGCGTACGACTGGTCAATTTCATGCGGTTTCTGTCGCACCGAAAGCAACAGCCGCATCGTCGGGGTTCCAAAGCGCGTGTACGCCGTCAGCTGGTCGTCACGGTTGCGTGCCTGTTGCTGGGTCTGGCGTTTCTTATTCGCGGACTGACGGGCGTGCTGTCATCGGCGCCGACCGTTCCTGTGCAGACACCGTCGGGTGAGTCGCCCTCGTCTCCGTCGCCGGTTGAACCGCCACCGCCGACGTTTGCCGTGACCGGCTCGTCATCGGCCGACCCGTCTAAGTGGGGTGTGCGCTGGGAAACGTATGAAAACGGGAGATCGACCCCCGATTTTGAGCGGGCGGAGCCGATCGAATTTGCGTGTCCCGAAGAATACTTTTCTCTACCCGGCATAGCGGCATTTCGCGCCAATCCTTACCGCGATCAGACGACATACGGTGTTGCCCGTGTGGAGGAGGAAGCATTGCATCTGACATGGACGGCCGCTACCTCGACACTGGAGGGCTCGACCTGGTCGGGAAGCGGCTGGACGGGTCAACCGCTGATCGTGCAGTGGGATGCCCCGACAAAGGCGGTCATGAATCTGTATGAGGAAAAACAACAAAAGGAAGACCTTGTGGAGGTGATTTACGCCACCCTCGACGGTCACATCTACTTTCTGGACGCCGAAGACGGCAGTGCCACTCGCGACCCTCTCTATGTGGGCATGTGCTTCAAAGGAGCGGGATCGCTGGATCCGCGCGGCTATCCGCTGATGTATGTCGGGTCGGGCGATGTCAATGCCGCGGGAGAGCGTCCGCGTATGTTCATTATCAGTCTGATCGACGGCACGATCCTGTATCAGTACGGTCACGAGGAAGCACACGCCTTGCGCGAAGATCACGACGCGTGGTGCGCGTTTGACTCCTCGCCGCTTGTCGATGCCGCCACCGACACGCTGATCTGGCCGGGCGAAAACGGCCTGTTGTACACCATCAAGCTCAACAGCGTGTACGATGCGGACAACGCCACCGTATCCGTTTCTCCCGAAACACCCGTCTTTTCCCGCTATCACACGGCGCGAAGCGGGGAGGAGGCGTATTGGTACGGTTTTGAAGCCAGCCCCGTCATTGTCGGACAGTATCTCTATGTTTCCGAAAACGGCGGCTTGATGTACTGCGTCGATCTGAACACGATGGAGCTGATGTGGGCACAGGACACCAAAGATGACTCCAACGGCACGCCCGTATTTGAACGTGTCAGTGAAACGGAAGGGTATGTTTACACCGCTCCGTCACTTCATTGGACACAGGACGAAAACGCGACGGGCACCGTGGCGGTGTATAAGCTCGATGCCGTCACGGGTGAGATCGTGTGGGAGACACCCTTTGACGTTCACACGGTGGAAGGGGTGTCGGGCGGCGTACAGTCCACATCGCTTCTCGGCAAAAAGGGGACAACCCTCGAAGGTTTGCTGATCGTCACCGTGTCCCGCACCCCCGATGTGTACAGCGGCTGTCTGGTGGCTCTTGACACCGTCACCGGCGAAGAGGTGTGGCGCGTGGACATGGATCATTATGCCTGGAGCTCACCGGTGGCTCTTTATGAAGAGGACGGCACGGGGTATGTGGTTGTGTGCGATTCGGCGGGCTATGCACGCCTGTTTAATGCCGCAGGCGAACAGCTCAGCGTCGTGTCACTCGGCGGACTGGTGGAAGCCACCCCCTCCGGCTTCGGCAATCAACTGGTTGTCGGCACACGCGATGAGCAGATCTGTTGCATCACCGTATCGTAACATGAAGACGCCCGCAACC
>JAZUOG010000056.1:0-6394 GCA_045604545.1 Acutalibacteraceae bacterium
CCGCTCCGTTCGGAGCGGGGATTTTTGTTTGTGCAAAGCCACATGAAGTCGTGTTATCGCCGCATCGGCACGGCACACAGACCATGTCCTACGGTGTCATTCCGAAGCGCAAGCGAGGAATCTTTCAAAGATTGCCACGTCGCTTCGCTCCTCGCGGGTGACAAGTTGAGAGCGAGTTGCACACATCTTCGGCGGTTTTTTGCATTTTCCTCTTGTGAACGGTAAAAAAACGGTGTATAATAAGCTGAATATATATACTCTTAAAGAAAACAGAGGAGGTGAGCAGGGAATGCGATTTTCGGCAGGAGAAGCAGATGTCGCCGTCATCGGCGCGGGTCATGCCGGTATTGAATCGGCACTCGCCGCGGCACGACTGGGGTGCGACACGCTGATCTTCACCATCAATCTCGACTGCGTCGGCAATATGCCCTGCAACCCGTCCATCGGCGGCACGGCAAAGGGACATCTCGTCCGTGAGATCGACGCTCTCGGCGGCGAAATGGGCAAGGCGGCGGACGCCACCATGTTGCAATCCCGCATGCTCAACCGCGGCAAAGGCCCTGCAGTACATTCTCTGCGCGCACAGATCGACCGCCGCGCCTATCAACAACACATGAAGCATGTGCTGGAAAAAGAGCCGCGCGTGTCGCTCTTACAGGGGGAGATCGTCTCCCTTGACCGCGAAGGGGACGACTGGGTGCTGACCACCCGTCTTGAGGAGCAATACCGCGTCAAAGCGGTCATTCTCGCCACGGGCACCTTCCTCAAAGGCAAGATCTTCGTCGGTGACGTGTCCTATGACGGCGGCCCCGACGGCATGTTTGCGGCAAAAGGACTGGACGCTTCTCTCGAAGCCCTCGGCGTGCCGCTTCGCCGCTTCAAAACGGGAACGCCCGCCCGCGTCCTGCGCTCCAGTATCGATTTTTCGACGCTTGAAGAACAACCGGGCGACGAGCCGGTGGTGCCGTTCTCGTTCGAGACCGATCCCGCCGACTGTGAAAACAAATGTATGTGCCACATCACGTGGACCAACGATAAAACCAAATCGGTCATTCTCGACAACCTGCACCGCTCACCGCTGTACGGCGGTAAGATCGAGGGTGTCGGCCCGCGCTACTGTCCCAGTATCGAGGACAAGATCGTGCGCTTCGCCGACAAGGAACGCCATCAGGTGTTCATCGAGCCGTGCGGCGAATTCACCGAAGAAATGTATCTGCAGGGACTGTCCTCCTCCCTCCCCGTCGATGTTCAGCAAGCCTTTTTGCACACCATCGCGGGACTGGAAGCGGTAAAAGTGATGCGTCCCGCCTATGCGATCGAATACGACTGCTGTGACCCCTTGCAACTGGACAGCACACTGGAATTTTTGCACCTTTCGGGACTGTACGGTGCCGGACAGTTCAACGGCTCCTCGGGCTATGAAGAGGCGGCGGCACAGGGACTGGTCGCGGGTGCGAACGCCGCGCTGAAGATCAAGGGCAAAACGCCCCTGCGCCTCGACCGCGCGAGCAGTTATATCGGCACGCTCATCGACGACCTCGTCACCAAGGGCTGTACCGACCCTTATCGCATGATGACCTCCCGCTCGGAATACCGCCTGATTTTGCGACAGGACAACGCCGACGAGCGTCTCACTCCCATCGGACGCGACATCGGACTGGTGGACGACGAGCGCTATGCCCGTTTCACGGCACGACGCGAACAAAAGCAAGCGGAGCGCGAGCGTCTGGAAAAGACCGTGCTTCCTCCCTCCGAAGCGCTCAACACCCTTCTCGAGCAATGCGGCACCACCCCCGTGCAAACGGGTGTGCGCCTCATCGAACTGCTCAAGCGACCGCAGTTGTCTTACGACCTGCTCACCCCCATCGACACCAATCGCCCCGCGCTTGACCCGCTCGTCATCGAGCAGGTGGAGGTCGAGCTGAAATACGAAGGCTATATCCGTCGTCAGCAATCGCTCATTGACGAGATGCGACGACTGGAAAACCGCCTGATCCCCGACGATTTTGATTTTTACGCGGTGACGGGACTGCGCAAGGAAGCGCAGGAAAAGCTCACCCGCGTGCGCCCGCACAGCATCGGACAAGCGTCCCGCATCAGCGGCGTCAGCCCTGCGGACGTGTCGGTGCTCATTATGGCGACAGGAGGCGGTACCGAATGATCGATCACGATCTGCTCAAAGCCTACGCCGCCGACATCGGCGTTTCGCTCACCGACGAGCAATGCGCGCGGTTTGACCGCTATGCCGCATTGCTGTGTGAGTGGAACGAAAAAATGAATTTAACGGGCATCACCGATCCTTACGGCATCGTGGTGCGCCACTTTGTCGATAGCCTGACGCTGTGCGCCCTGCTCCCCGAAGGCGCGACCCTCATCGACGTCGGCACGGGCGCGGGCTTTCCCGCCATTCCCGTCGCGATCGCGCGCCCCGATGTGACGGTGACGCTTCTTGACAGTCTCAAAAAACGCCTCACCTTCCTCGACACGGTGGTCGCGGAGCTGAAGCTGTCCGCCGTAACGGTGCACGCCCGCGCGGAAGACGGCGGTCACAAGGATGAGCTTCGCGAACGATTCGATGTCGCGACCGCACGCGCCGTCGCTTCTCTGCCCGTGCTGTGCGAATACTGCCTGCCGTTTGTGAAAACGGGCGGCAAGTTCGTGGCACTCAAAGGTCCCGACGCCGACAACGAGCTTGCCGATGCCCGCCGCGCCGCCAAGGTGATCGGCGGCAGACTGCAGGAGTCGGTTGCGGCGCAGATCCCCGCCTGTCCCAAAGACGGCGAAGAGGTGTTCACCCGCCGTCTTGTGGTGTTTGACAAACCGAACGCTACGCCGAAGCGATTCCCGCGTCCCGCGGCAAAAATCGCCAAAGCCCCGCTATAAATCAAAAGGAGTGTTTAATCATGATGCAACTGCCGATGTTTTATGTGGAAGATCTGATCCGTCGCGCTCTCGCGGAGGATATCTCCTATCTCGACACCACCACCGATTATATGATCCCCGAGGATGCGCGCAACACCGCCGTGCTGATTGCCAAAGCGGACGGCGTGCTGTGCGGTCTCGATGTGGCACTGCGTGTGTTTGAGATGCTGGATGACACCTTCGAAGCAACCGTACATCTGACCGACGGCGCTGTCGTCAAAAAAGGTGATCTCATCGCGGAATACTCGGGCTATACCCGTGCCCTGCTCAAGGGCGAGCGCACCGCCCTCAATCTGCTGCAGCATATGTCGGGCATCGCGACCGCCACCGCCAAAGCCGTGGAGCTCGTCAAAGGCACCCGCGCCGCGGTGACCGACACCCGCAAAACCCTGCCCGGTATGCGCGCTCTTCAAAAATACGCCGTCACGGTCGGCGGCGGCAAAAACCACCGCTTCAACCTCTCCGACGGCGCGATGCTCAAGGATAACCACATCGACGCCGCGGGCGGCATCACCCCCGCCGTCAAGGCTCTGCGCCAAAAGCTCGGTCACATGGTCAAGATGGAGGTCGAGACCCGCAACCTTGACGAGGTGAAGGAAGCGCTCGAGGCGGGCGCTGACATCATCATGCTCGACAATATGTCCTGCGAGGATATGGCAAAGGCCGTCGAACTGGTGAACGGTCGCGCCCTGCTGGAAGCGAGCGGCGGCATCACAAGCGACACGATCCGCGCCGTTGCCGAAACGGGCGTGGATGTCATCTCCATCGGCGCTCTGACCCACTCGGTCATCGCGATGGATATCTCGATGAAAATGCGATAATACGACAAAAGCGGGACGCACACATCGTGCATCCCGCTTTTTTGATTTTTTACGGTGCGGTATAATCCATTGTTAAATACGGGTCCCATTTGACAAAGCTCATTGCCACATCGCCGCGCATAAACGCTTCGAGCGCCCGCTCGATCAGCGCCGTGTTATCGAGGCTCACAAACAACCCAAGCGACACATCGGGGGCGTCGGCGCGCGTGAGTCCGATCAGATACTCATCGCTCATTTTCACCTCTCGTGACACATCAAAATGGTTGCCGAGTGCGTCCTCAAAATACAGCGCGAAGTCTTCCGTTTTGGCAAGTCCCTGCGCCAAAAGCTGCTTTGCTTGCTGTTCGTCTGCAACACGAAGCTTCTGCTTTCTGTCGGCGGCATCTACGATCGTCAGCTTGACCGACGGATCCTCCGTGCCGAACGCCCGTCGCAAAGTATCCATCAATCCCATGATCCTTCCCCTTTCATTGAAAAAGCGGCAGTATCTTCCGATACTGCCGCTTTCGGCAATTATTTCACAACCGTGCCCATGGTGCCGGGAGCCACGCAAGCGGCGTTGGACTCATCGGTGTCGATGTGCATGGCGAGCGCATAGCTCGGGCTGACGCGCACGACGACCTCGCCGAACACCAGACCGCGACCGTTGTCGTCGATCTTGACGCTGACGATGTCCTTGTCCTTGACATCGAACACTTCCGCGTCGGCGGGGGTCATATGAATGTGGCGCTTCGCGGCGATAACGCCTTCGGCGATCTCGACTTCGCCTTTGGGGCCGACGATCTTGCAAGCGCCGGAGCCCGCGATGTCGCCGGACTCGCGAATGGGAGCGGCAACGCCGATGGAGCGCGCATCGGTCAGCGACAGCTCAACCTGCGTGTCGGGACGGACAGGGCCGAGAATGGACACACCGGGGAGCGTCTTCTTGGGGCCGACAATGTCAACGCGCTCTTCGCAGGCGAATTGACCGGGCTGAGACAGGTCCTTTTTCGGGGTCAGCTGATAGCCTTCACCGAAGAGGATCTCGAGGTCCTTCTGGCTGACGTGAATGTGACGGGCGGAGGTTTCCACCAACACTTTATGGGACATAACACACAACTCCTTTGAGAGGTAATTTTTAGCTATTCCTATTGTACGCCATTTCCGCGCCGTTTGCAAGAGGGTTTCTTCACTTTTCGACGGGATTTCCCGTTTTCGCTTCGCGAACTCCCCGCCGCCCGCCGTTGTTGCATTTCGTCGTATTCTGTGCTATACTCGACCATGAGAAGAAAATACAAAGGAGACTCTGTTTATGAAATCCCTGCTTGCCAAATACGGCCCCATGATGGTGTCGCCTCTCAAGCGTTTTTTGCTGGGCCTTGCCATGTTCTGCATCGGCGGCTGTACCATTTACATTCCGTTTGTGAATATCCTCGGCGTGCTGTTCGCGGCACTCGGTGCCGTCATCGGGCTGTCGTTCCACACCCAAACGCGGGATTACTATGTCACCACCGTCCGCGTTCCCACCGAGGACGGCGACGTTCCCTGCGTCATCATCAAACAGCAGTACTATGCCTTTATTCCGCTGCTGCATTTCATCTCCCCGTTTTATTACAAATCCTTCCACACCGCGTATCATCTCATCAACAACGCCGACGGTCGTAAGCTGGACGAAGGCTCCGTCACCACGGGGTATCTTCTGAAAACCAACCTGCAGATCGCCGAAGAGATCACCGAGGCGCAGATGACCGCACTGATCGCCGATCCCGCATCGCTCACCGCCAAGCTGCAAGAGGATCTGCGCACGGCAAAGACCGCCGTGACCGCCGCGATTGCCCCGTTCGTGGAAAACGAGGTATTGGAGGAGATCTACAGCGACAACCATGTGGCGATGTACAAAACCGTAACCGGTGAGCACGTGCTTTGTCACTTCACCAAGCCGACCGACACCCCGGTCATGATGCTGTTCAACCCCAAAAAGATCGACGTTGCCAAAGACAGTGCCGAAATGTTCGCCCTCTATGCTCTCACGACCAAATACCTTGACAATCTGTTTTTGGCGAACGATCGCACTCTTGAGGCGCTGATCAACAGCGGCCTCAGCGCCGACGAAACCATCAACGAAGAAGCCGCCCGCCGTGTTGAAGAAAGCAAAACCGAGCTCACAAGAGAGACCATCAAAGCCGGTGCCATGAACAAGTATTACAAAACGAAACGCATCTGGGGCTTTGTTCAGTGGTTTCTGGCACTCGGCTGTGCGGAGCTTGCCATCGCCGGCATCGTCACACTGCTCATTCCGCTCACCGTCATCTTCCTGCCGCTCGGCGGCTATTTCATCTGGCGCGGAATCCTCAACGTGAAAAACGCCAAGCTCAACAAACAGCGACTGGACAGCGGCGAATACCGCATTGTCAAAACCGTGTGTACCGACGTGACCCGACAGGAAAACGACGACGGCCCCGATGCCTACACCACCACCCTGCTGACGGGCGAGACCTATACGACCTACTGCTCGATCGGCGACAAAGGCGACGTCTTCTATCTCGTCTATTTGGAAGGCTATCCCGGCGCCATCTCCTACTTCAGCGGCAACACCTATCGCCTTGCCGCAGACATCGTTCCCGAGGACCGCACCGCGATCGGATAAGAAAAGACCCGCTTGCCTGAGGCAA
>JAZUOG010000057.1:0-90443 GCA_045604545.1 Acutalibacteraceae bacterium
GGGTGAATGTATGCGATCCGAAAGAGGGGTTTCCCGAAGCTCTTTCCGACATCGCCGCATCGGTGTTCGGACAAAACGAAGGCGACCGCGACCTTCTTGCGGCGGCGATTCTCGGCGAATTCTTTTCGCAGTATGCGTCTCTTGCTGACGGACGGTTTGTCGACGAATACCGTGCACGTTCGCTTCTTTGCGGACGAAGAATCGTTGTCAAGGCTTCTGACGGTGATCGCGAAGCGACGGCTGTGGAAGTGGACGAGCAATGTCGTTTGCGCGTGCGCTATGATGACGGCAGGGAGGAAACGCTGTCGTCGGGAGATGTCAGTATCCGCATTTGAACACAAAAAGACCGCTGTCGTTTGTCAGCGGTCAGTTTTTGTGTTAGATTACGCGTTTGCCTTCTTTGCGAGGGCGGACTTTTTCCTGGCAGCAGTGTTCTTGTGCAGGAGGCCCTTAGCAACAGCCTGATCGATCTTCTTGATCGCGGCTTTGACAGCAACGGCCTTGTCCTCAGCGTTCGCTTCGATCGCGACATTGGCCTTTTTGATCTCGGTTTTCAGAGCCGAGCGATTTGCCTTGTTGCGCGCCGTTTTAACAGCGATGACATTCACACGCTTCTTAGCGGATTTAATGTTGGGCATGGTCACACCTCCTCTTGATCAAATCGTTTATAAATCACGCGGTGATTATCATAGCACGATTTGCAAAAAATTGCAACTGTTTTTTGAAAAAAACTTAAAATTTTCTCGTTTTCCGAAAAAATGCCCCTGAACCATCGGTATGTCTGTGGAATTTGCCCCATATAATGATGCCAAAAGGGGTGATGCGGCGTGAAACGTGCGGGGACGGTGTTGTGGCGATGTGTGCCGATCGTGCTGTGTGCGGCGGTGGTTTTGCTGACGTTGCAAGCCGTTTCGCCCGTGGAGTGGGTGAAGCTCGGCGAACAAGCGGCACTGTTTGCCGCATTCTCACAATCACCGCAAGACAATGTGTTGCGGCTCAGTGCCTCTGAGGAAGAACCGCCGACGGTGCCCGAGGAGACGCTGACCGTTCCCGTGGCGTATACAGGCGGTCAGTATGATGCTCTTGAAACGTCGATACCTCCGAAGGGGGACGGCGGCGGAACGGTATCCGAACAGCAACTCGGCGGTCAGCAAGTGGCGGAATATGTGTGTGTGAAAAACAGCAGCGGCGTCAGCGTGGATTTTGCGGCATTACTGTCAGAGACCGTCTCATTTGATGCCGCAGACGGCCCGCAGGTGTTGATTGTTCACACGCACACCACCGAATGCTATATGTCCTATTACGCGGGATACTATAACGCCGATGATGTGACACGCTCGACCGATAATGCGGAAAACATGGTAGCTGTGGGGGCGGCGCTCGCCAAAGAACTCCGCGCGCACGGCATCGGCGTGATCCACGACACCACTCAGCACGATCACCCGCAGTATACGGGAGCATATACCCGCAGTGAGCAAACCGTCGCCGCCTATCTGCAGGCGTATCCGTCCATTCGTGTGGTGCTTGATCTTCATCGCGATGCGATGATGCGGGAGGATCAGACGAAAATCAAACCGACAGCCACCGTTGACGGCAAAAAAGCCGCGCAGATGATGGTGGTTGTCGGTGTTACCAGCAGTGACAGCGCCCCCAATCCGCACACCAATGTCAATCTGCGTTTCGGACTGCAGCTTCACCGGGCATTGGAAGCGGCAAACACCGGCTTGATGCGTCCGCTTTATATGGTGGATGCGCGCTATAATCAGCATCTGTCGGCGGGCTCCTTACTCATCGAGATCGGCACCGATGCCAATGTGCTGTCCGAATCGCTTTACAGCGTCCGTCTTTTGGGACGGGAACTGGCCGCCATGCTCAAACAAGGACATTCATAAAAAAACACTTGCGTATTGCCGGCGTTGCGTGTACAATATATAAAGATATATAAGGGGGGTGTTGTCTGCATGAAACGGATCGTGATGCTGATCGTGAGCGTGTGTCTGCTCGCGGTGACGGTGTGTCCTACCGCATCGGCAATGGTGCGTCGTGACCTGCTGGATGTACAGAACACCACCTTGATCTCCGACAGCGGCGCGTTCACCTATACCGAGAACGGTGTGTTGGTGCTTGAAAGCACCTCGGAGGAAGGCGCCACCGTGGCGATTTCTCTTGACCTGTTGATGAGCCTCGGCAATATGCGGTATTTGCAGATGTCGCTGTCGTCCGATTCGGCATTTAACATTGCCCTTCGTATCAGCGGTGCCGGACGCGATTTTTATCCGCAATTGACGGGCCCGTCGTGGTATGAAGCATTTCAGGAGACCGCTCCCGCCGAAGGCGAGGGCGTATCCGACGGTGGTGTCTTCACGTTGTCGCAGGACATCGTTCATTATGCCGCATACAACGAGATGGCCCTTTCCGAGGACAGCTATGCAACGATCAAAAGCGTGTTTATCTCCATCAAAGGCGTCGGCAAGCTGACGATAGAACATCTGATGCTGTCTGACACTCCCGACTTTATGACCATGAGCAACCATGTCGGCACGCTCGCCGACGAGGTGCCGCTTTTGCCGGAGTATACGCTCGATTTTGTGGGTGAGGACGAGGAGGAACACCGCGTCCCGACCTTGCCGAGTAACGACGGTATGCACGAAGGACAGGAGTGGGAAACCATTCGCCCCATTCTGTGGATCGCGGGGGCGACGGTGGTTGTGACGATTGTTGCCGTTATCATCGTCCGAAAGAAAGTCCCGAACCGCTTCCGCATGGAAGATTTTGATGATAGTGATGAATAAAAAACGCTTCCGGGTTTCGGAAGCGTTTTTTGTTTATTCGACATCTACCTGCGGATCGCAGAATTCGGCGAGGCGGCGGGCGTAGGCATCGTTCACCGCTTCCTCGAAAGCAAGCGGAACGTCTTTGGCGCCCATTGTGTCGAGAAGCCAGCGGGTGAGGGCGGGATTCATGATCAGAATCGGACCGATGAGGTAGGTCGCGATCATATTGCCCTTGAAGAATCCTTCATAGCGCGATTGCTTGTTCAGTCCGATGCCGCGCTCCACCTTGATGAAGGCGCAGTCCTCGTTTTGACCGGTCGCCATCGTGAACTGGCTTTTGAAGCCGACGATGTCCGAAGAAACGGGGGCGAACCGACCGAGTACCAGACCGTTATAGCGATGATACATATCCTGTTTGGCGCTCATCGGGAGAATGCCGAGCCCGTGAATGCTGTTGCCGTTTTCGAGCACGATGTTGTGACCGAGCACCTCAGCCGCATTGCCGGTGAACAGCATCGGTGTGCCGTTTTCGATCATTTCGTTCAGACGGGAGACAAACGGCATCAACGACAAAATGGCGCGTTGCTGAATACGTTCGGACATCGGTCCCATATACAACAGGTCAACCTTGTGGTTGACGAAATAGGGCACTTCATCAAGCGGTGTGCGGATAAAGGTGGCGTCCGGCAGGCAGGCCTGCAGATACCGCATATTGCTCATGTCGCCGAACAGATTGGCGTGTTCGGGAAACAAAATCTCGATGATCATTCGCCCACCTCCTTTGCGTCCAAACGGTCTTTGAGCTTGTCGCGTACCGCCTCTGCGAATTGGACGGTATACACATCAAACAGCACGAAGGTGTTGTCAACCTCGTCGAAATCGACCGCGTCGGCGGTGGCAAGCTCGTCACGCATGCACAGGATCTTTTCGTCGGGAACGCCCGCGAGCAACAGTCTCACACGGAAGTCCGCCGCGCGCACACCCGCGACGATGATCTGCGGGATGCTGTCGTGATTCAAAAATTCGAAGTCGGCGTCGTACAGCCACGCCATGTTCTCGGACGAGTGTTTGGCGTCGAAGAAATCCTCCACAAGCAGAATGACCGCTTTGCGTCCTTCCGTGCGGCGGATAAAATCAAACGAACGCGAACAAGCAATGGGATTTTGTCCCTTGCTGAGCAGCATCGTGACCGTCTTGCCGTGTTGCTCGATCTGTTCAAAACGGGATTTGACGATTTCGCGTTTCATCAGCGAGTTTTGAATGGTGTCGTGGGACATACCGAGTTCACGAAGCATCGCCACCGCGGCGAGGGTGTTGTACCAATCGGTGATGTTGTCGCCGAGCATGCGATAGGTCTCGTCGCCGTCAGCGGTACGCACCGTCAGCGTGCGGGTGACGGCGTCGGCATCGACGATTTCATAGCGCGGCGCAAGCGAGCCGAAATCACACGACGGGCAGTGGGCGCGACCGATGTGATTGTATCGCACGAAGTCGTATTTGAGCTTGGCAAAGCAGTTCGGACAGGTGACGATGTCACACACAATATTCTGCGGCGTTTCCCAGTCGCCCTCGCGGTGGGCGATGCCGAATGCCACGCGGTCGTTTCCGGGCGCCAGATGACTGCTGATGAGGTCATCGGCGTTGACGATCAGCTTGGTGGACGTAGGAATGGCGCTGTTAAGAATGTCGGTGATGAATTCCGAATGCGCGTTGCGCTTGAAGGAATCGCGGAACAGGTTGGTCACCAGCAGGTAATCGGGCGTGAGATATTTGAAGATATGGATCGCACTGCGCTCGTCGATTTCCAGAACAGCGGTCTTCTCACGGATCTTGCCCGTGAGAGAGGCGGCGTTGAGGAAGGTGGACACGATACCGCCGCGCACGTTGCCGCCGAAACGGTTGTTGAGCGGGGTCTCGTCGCATTCCGCCAGAATATCGTCGAGCAGGTTACAGACGGTTGTTTTGCCGTTTGTTCCCGTGACACAGATGAGGGTCTCGGGTTTATCGACGCGTCCGAGAAAATCGGGACACAGCTTCAACGCCACCACGCCGGGCAGATGGGTCGCGTTGCGATGCATCAAGCGGAGTATGCCTGCGGTTGCTTTTGCCGTCCACAGTGCCAAATAGAAACGGATGCTTTTTTTCATAAGCGTTTTTACACATCCTTTATTATAAAGGTATCACTTTATCATATCATATTTTTCCTGCCGCGTCAATGCGCTGTTTGGCGAGATGACGAAGGATATCCAGGGAGTCTTCGGCGATCACTTGATAGGTTTCCCAGTCCATCACGGTGCTATGCAGTTGCTCCATGCGATCGTGATGCGCCTTGGCATCGCATGAGGCACTGACCGCTTCCGCAATCAGATCGGCGGCGGCACGGCGATTGAACGACAGCTGTTGCTTTTTCGTTTTCAGGGCATTGCTGTCGATGAAGCGAGCGGCGTGAATGCGGCGAAAGACAGGATAATCGATTGGATGATGGGTGTTGGATGTCAGAAACCCGATCCCGAGCGAAGGGATCAGCAGGTGTTCCCATTTTTTCTCGTTGAGCGGGCAGGGACACAGGATCACATCGTGCCCTGCCGACACCGCGTGTTCGCACAACGTGCCGATCAGTGCCGAAGACACGGCACCGTGTTCGTCAAGGACAGCATAGAGCTTGGGACACAGTGCGGTCGGCGTATCCTTTAAAAACACGTGTCCGTCAGGGGTGATCGCCGATAAGAAGCGATGCGTGATGTGTCCCTTGCGGTCGGCGGCATCGCCGAATTCCTTTTGTGCAAGACGTAATGCGGCGGCAGTCAGTTTGTCAAAGAACAGGACGTTTTCCTGCAAACGGCGGTTGTTGTCAAGAAGTACCGCCGCCGCTGACAAAAACCGGCAACAGCGCGCGTGGGACGCTTTGCAGGCATCTGCCGCTTCAAACCAGGCGCCTGCCTGCGCAAGAGCGTCTTCTGTGCGCAAACAACACCCAAAAGGAACAAGCTGTTCGCACTCGCCGTAAGCGACCGGCTCAAGAATATGCGGTGAGGTCGCGTCGACCACACACAGCCGGATATCCTCGCACACGACCGCATCAAGAGAGGACGGGTCAGAGGAGCAAACGATCGTCTCAACCGACAGCCCCATCGCGTTCAGTTCTTCAAGCACGCGATGCATAAAGGTGGATTTTCCTGTTCCGGCGCCGCTTTTGATGAGAAATGCGGCCCAGCCGTTTCGCGGGTCATACAGATCCGTCTGGTGAAAGCCGACAAATCCTTTCGGTGTGTTGGCACCGAAGAAGAAACAGATCGGGGAGGGTGTAACCATGATAAAACCTCCTTGGTAAGAATCGAGTATTCACTCCACTTTATGACGGTGATTTTCGTTCCGTGAGCGGTTTTGAAACAAAAAATACTTGACAAATCCGAAAAAAAGGACTATGCTGAATACCATAGCGATTCTGCTTAACAACCAAATAAAGAAATGTATTGACAGGGACGCCCGATATCTTCCTCGTCTTTCAGAGAGCCGTCGGTTGGTGCGAGACGGCAGTCAGGGATATCAATGGGTCATCACCCTCGAACAGGTCGCCCAACCGCCTTTCGGCGCAGTAGGTGGACACGGCTGTCTGCCGTTATCAGACTCACATTCATGTTGATGGTAGTTATGGTGGTTTACACGCGAAGGCACGGCTTTCGTCCATACGGACGAGAGCCGTTTATTTTTTATCGGAGGCGATACGACATGGTCACACTCGACAAAATCTTTCATGCCAAATATGTTCTCAAGGATATCATTCGTTGCACGGATATGATCAGCGCGCCGCAGATCAATCCCGACTGTGACGTGTATCTCAAAACCGAAAACCTGCAGATCACGGGATCGTTTAAGGTGCGCGGCTCTGCTTACAAAATCTCTCAGCTCAGCGAAGAGGAAAAAGCACACGGCGTGATCGCCTGCTCCGCAGGAAACCATGCACAGGGCGTGGCGATGGCGGCGACCAAAAGCGGCATTCCGTCGCTTATCTGCCTGCCCGACGGCGCCCCCATTTCCAAGGTAGAGGCAACCAAGCGCTTCGGTGCGAAGGTGGAGCTGGTTAAAGGTGTCTATGATGATGCCTACGCGCGCGCACTGCAGTTGCGCGACGAAAAGGGCTACACCTTTATTCATCCCTTTGACGATGAAGACGTTATTGCCGGTCAGGGCACGATCGGTCTGGAAATTCTCGAACAGCTTGACGATGTTGATGCGGTCGTGGTGCCGGTCGGCGGCGGCGGACTGATCTCCGGCGTTGCCTATGCCATCAAATCGCTTCGTCCCCAGTGTAAGGTGTACGGCGTGCAGGCGGCAGGTGCCGCGTCGATGGTACACGCTCTGCAGGAGGGCGGTCCCGATGCGCTTGCCACCGCCAAGACCATCGCCGACGGTATCGCTGTTAAGAAGGCGGGCGAGCTGACCTATCAGATGTGCCGCGATTATGTGGACGATGTTGTGACGGTGACCGATGATGAGGTCTCTTCCGCGATCCTCACGTTGATCGAGCGTCAGAAGCTCATCGCCGAGGGTGCCGGTGCTGTGTCCGTGGCGGCGGTACTGTTCAACAAGGTCCCCGTTAAAGGCAAAAAGGTCGTCTGCCTCGTGTCGGGCGGCAACATCGACGTGACCATCTTGTCCCGCGTTATCTCCCGCGGCTTGCTCAAGGCGGGTCGCTCGGCGGACATCACCGTGGAGCTTGCCGATAAACCCGGTCAACTCAAAGCCGTTTCCGAAATCGTCGCGGGTGAGGGCGGCAACGTTGTCGCGGTGTATCACGATCGTGCCGATCTTGACACCGATATCAACGCCTGCTATCTGCGTTTGATGCTGGAAACCCGCGATTATGCGCATGTCGAACAAATCAAAAACGCCCTGATGTCAAAGGGCTACCGTCTGGTTGAAAAATAAAGAAAGGATCGTGAAAATGATGTCTCAAATCGTTCATACCGATGCCGCTCCTGCGGCGATCGGTCCTTACTCTCAGGCTGTTGTCAGCGGCTCGCTCGTGTTCACCTCCGGTCAGATCGCCATCAACCCGCAAAGCGGTGAGGTGGAAGCGGTCGGCATCGAAGCCCAGACCGAGCAGGTCATGAAGAATCTCGGTGAGGTTCTCAAAGCCGCCGGCTCGGATTACAGCAAGGCTGTCAAGACCACCTGTTTCCTCGCCGACATGGCGGATTTTGCCGCGTTCAACGCCGTTTACGGCAAATACTTCACCGGCAAGCCCGCACGCTCCTGCGTGGCGGCGGCCGCCCTTCCCAAAGGCGTCCTTGTCGAAGTGGAAGTCATCGCCGAAGTGTGATAAACATCGCAAAAGCCTGTTGTACCGAATGGTACAACAGGCTTTTTTTTACATTGTGGAAACCGCTTCACATACCCACTGCGCAAACAAGGCTTTTCCTGTGTCAATGGGGTGGACACCGTCAAAGTCGGGGTGATCGGGTGTGCCGAGCATGGCGTCTTTACACGCACACGACAGCGCCCCGATGTCCACCAGCTTCACGCCGCGTCTGTCGGCAACCTCCCGCATCGTGTCGCGGTAACTCTCGAGCATGGTCTGCACACCGCCGTAAGGCTCGCACCACTCCTTCGGGTGACGGCTGTAGTAAGCGTCACTGTCCACGACACACGGTGTCAGCAGACACACCTCTGCACCGAGCGTCTCAGAGCGGTCAACAAGCTCTTCGAGGGCTTGACGGTACGCATCGGGCGAAACCTGCGGCCCGACAGCGGGATCGTAGATGACCTGATCATTCGTTCCGAAACCGATAAAGACGAGATGGGGGCAATGGGGAACAACGTCCGTGTCAAAGCGGGCAAGCCCCTGCAAAGCCGTGTTACCGCCGACACCGGCGTTGATGACGGTCGTGTGAAAGGTATCCTGCAGGACGGTCGGCCATGTCCCGAAGGCGGTCAGACTGTCGCCGAAGCAGACAATGGTGGAAAAACGCATACGATTTACTCCGTTCTTTTGGGATTCTGTTGGCATTTTACCGCGAAGTGTGATATACTGTCAATAGTGAACTTGAAAGGAGACAGATCGTTATGGCAACATTTCGTGAAATCACGCCGCAGGAGATGGGTGGCGATGTGTTTACCCGTATCGGTAAGCAGTGGATGCTTGTCGGCGCAGGGAGCGAGGGTGACCACAACATGATGACCGCCAGCTGGGGCGGGCTTGGTGTGCTGTGGAACAAACCCGTGTCCACCATCTACATTCGTCCTTCCCGCTACACTCTCGGCTTTATCGAGCGGGAGGAGCACTATGCCCTCAGCTTTTTCGGCGAGGACTACCGCGAGGCACTGACCCTGTGCGGACGCCGTTCGGGTCGTGACATCGATAAATGTGAGGCAACGGGACTGACTCCCTGCTTTGATGAAGCCGCGCCCTATTTTGAAGAAGCGGAACTGGTGCTGATCTGCAAAAAGCTGTATGTGCAGGACATGGACCCCGCCGCATTCCTCGATGCTTCACTGGAAGGCAACTATAACGGCACCGACTACCACCGCATCTTCATCGGCGAGATCGTCAAGGTGCTGAAAAAAGGCGAATGATCCCTTTGTGAAATGACACGGAGCCCTTGGCGTCGGTTTCCATCGTACGATAAAAAAGACAGCGGAGTACAAAACAGCGCTGTCTTTTTTATCTATTGGCTTTTGAAACTTCTTTATACAGCTTATTCGATTTGACAATAACAACCATATACGCGACCAACAACGCGATCGTAACAAGCGAACAGAACGACATTCCTATGATGCTGCCGAGATTTTCGGACATAGGATATAACGGCATTTCTCTTATTACTTTTGCGAAGATGGCAAAGCACAACCAATTCAACAGTGCGATGACAATCATGATAACAGTGAAAGCCGGTATATGATAGGTGTTCCATTCTTTTTTTAGTGAGAGTGGTGAAAAGGCAATTTGCTCTGTGTGAATGGTTGCATTTTCTTGGTATTTGAGTATGGGCGGCGTGAATGTCTTTGTTGTTTTGGTATAGGCTGATTTGATATACGTGATATTGATCATTTTTTCATCGGGAGAATCTATGGAAATGGATTGGTTTATCGTAAACGGAGAGAAAGAATGATAACCTTTATCCAAACCGATCCCATTTTCGCTGTCGATAACATACAGCAAGACAGCAAGAAGCCATTTTAACATATTTAGCAACATTCTTAAGAATGGGTTTTTGACCTTGATTTTGAGATATTCTTCTGCTTTTACCAACTCTATATCAACGTGTAAAGTGTCGCACTCGTCATATTCGATCGTCAGATCATCGCAAAAATAATAGGCTCTTTCTTGGACGGTAACTTTCAGATAATCTGTAAAGTCTGTGTTTTCTATGTGAAAGTGAGTTTTCATAATCAGCACTCCAAATTGGATTTGTTGTATTATAACATATTCCATTTCCAAAAGCAAATCCGACAGTATAAATCTCCTTACTTTACAGATAATAACAACACAATTCGAAAACATATGTAGGGCGGCGCCTTGTGACCGAAGGAAATCCCTTTAGGGAGTGCCGCCGAGCCTTCCCCTTGAGGGGAAGGTGGACGAGCGCAAGCGAGGCCGGATGAGGTGTTTGCAAACGATCTTAACACCTCATCAGTCAGCCTTGTTCGGCTGACAGCTTTTCCTCGCCGGAGACGGCAACCCCTTTGTCCGCGTGCGCGGACATTTCCCCTGTCAGGGGAATCGCCTCAAGGAGAAGCCTTTTTGCGGGACACAAGGGCCCGCCCTACGATATAAATGAAGGGGATAGCGTTATGAATCCCACAGGTATTGTTCGCCGTACAGAGGACCATGGGAGTGTGATTCCGAGGGGATGACATTCGTATGCTTATGGTGAGGTTTGTGGTTGCGCCCCATATATTACCAAAAAAGAGCAGGTTCGGCAGTTGTGCCGAATCTGCTCTTTTTGGTATTTGTGATAGGCTATTCGCCTGACGGATCGTTCGTTATTTACCGACGATGTAGCGCAGGATCGCACGGGCATCGGAGGTGTTGATCTTGCCGTCGCCGTTGAAATCGCAGTCGCCTTTCACAACGTCGTGCAGGTCGATGAACTCCAGAGCCTGCTCGAGAACAAGCACCGCATCGGTGGTGTCGAGTGTGCCGCTGGTGTTGATATCGCCCTTGATCATGCCGAGAACATCGGTCACAACGATCAGTGCATCGCTCATCTCGCTTGCCTTAACATTGGAGGTGGCGGCAACGCGGGCATACACGTTGTAAGCCTTGCCTGCGGTCAGACCGGAGAACACACCGCTTGTCTGCCAGGTCTTGCCGTTGAGAGAATACTCATAGCCGGTTCTGGTGGCGACCACGATGGTGTCGGTGGTGATGCTGGAGAGGGTCGGAGCGGCCGCTTTGGCGGCAGTGATGCTGTCGAGGGTGATCACGAGAGCCTTGGAAGTCGCCGTACCGGTGCAGAACGACTTGGCGGTCGCTTTGACGGTGAGGCTCTTGCCGAGGTCGGAAGCGGTCACTTTATAGGTCGAATCGGTAGCGCCGCTGATGGCGGAGCCGTTACGATACCACTGATAGCCGAGGGTCGCACCGAAGGGAGCGATGTCAACGTTCGAAACAGTCAGGGTGTTGCCGACCTTCGCTTCACCCATGATGAGGGGCTTACCGCTGATGACCGTCTTGTCAATTTTGATGGGCTCTTTGGTGTCTTTGTTCACAGCGGTGAGAGAGAAGGTGGCGGTATTGCCTGCCGTGGCATTCTCAAAGGTGACCTTGACACTGTTCAGACGGGCTTTGTTGACATAGTCTTCAAGGTTAATCGTAGAGTACAGCGACGTGTCTTTGAGATATGTTTCGGCAATGCGCCATTTCAGCGCGCCGCTGAGGGTCAGAACGCGGTCGTTGTAGGTGCCGGCGGCGATGTATTTACCGGTTTCGCCGTCGAATACGTTGCCCGCAGACTGCCAGTCGCCCTTTGCGGTGGGGGTGAGGTTGATGGTGACGTCCTCGCCGTTGATGGTGCAGGCAAAGGTGGCATCAAAGCCGAAGTCGAACGCGGTATTCGCGGTGATATCCAGATCATACGCCAGCATATCGAGGGTGATCAGCTCGTCGATGACATAGGTCTGGGATACCTTGCCGGCAGAAGGAGCGGTGAACACTTCGTTTTCGAAGAGCACGGCGTCCACATTCTGGGTAGCGTTGGTGGTGGGAGTGGTGTAGCCGTACTGCTCGTCCATCCATGCAATGCGGGTGTCGAGCCAGTTTTCAAGATAGGAGATCTGAGCGTTCCAGTCGCCGGTCAGGGACACTTCGGGAACGGTCAGCCAGTCGGTATTGTTGACAGCGTCAACGTAGTTCTGATGCCACATCTCGTAGTTCGCGGGAGCGGCCTCAGCGAAGAGTGCGGTCAGCTCGTCGATGTCGGTGAACATCGCTTCGAGGATACCTTCCTCGTGGAGGTTTGCCCAACGGGTCTCCAGCGCGGTTTTGAAGCTGTCCATTTCGAACAGTTCGCGGAACCAACCGCAATACTCGTCGTTGCGGGTGCGCCAGCTGGTGGGATCGTCCATCTCACCGTAGGAAACGCCGCCTGCACCGAGGTCAAAGTCCCACACGGGAGCCATGTACAGCTTGGTGTTGGGATCGGTCTTTTCGAAGACTTGGTCGTCATCATCGACAGCGAGGGTACCGTCCTTGTAGAAGTAGATGCTGGACTGCATCTGGGAGTCGGCGTTCTTGAAGATCTCGTTGACGAGGTACCAGTCGATGACGCTGTCCATGTCGATGAGATCCCACACGGCATCGTTTCTTTCAAGGATCAGGTCGTTGACCTCTTGCATATATTCGGTGATGTAGCTCTTTTGGTTGTCGGTGGGTTCCTCGGGAAGTTTGAACTGGAAGTAAAGCGCATCGGTAACGTTGGCGTCGGTCTTGTCGGGATCTTGGTTTTTGCCGCTTGCGGAGCCGACACCTTCGATCCAGGAATATGCCGACCAGTCGGCATAGCCGTCAGCACCTTCCTGCAGCACGCGGGACTGCACTTCCACTTCGATGAAGTAGCCGATCTCTTCGCCGGCATATTCGATCTTTTCGTCGCCGAGCTCGTTGATGGCAACGCGAAGCTCATTCGCCTGCATATGGTCGCCCATGTCGTACAGGCCCTTGAACTCGCCGTTGAGATACACTTCAACGGGCTTCATGCGGGGGGAGAACACCTCAAAGCCGGTGGTTTCGGCGGTGAACTTGTTCACACGGTCGGCAAGGTTGAAGGCGACCTGGTTGCGCATCGCGGAAGGATCGAGGTAGTTCGCAAGGAGCACCCAGCTCTTCGCTTTGCCCATGCCCAGCACATTTTGCTTGCTGTCGAATTTGATGCGGTAGGGCTTCTTGTCGTAGCCCATCGTGGAGTTACCGCGCAGCTTGATGCCGTTTTTGGGAGCGGTAGCAGCAGCGGAATAGATGTCTTTTGCACCATAGACATCTGCACCGAGAATGGAAATGGACGCGCCGACATACTCGAGCTTGGTGGCGATTTCTACATCATCGGTGTCGATGAGCACGATGGGGAGACCGTTGCTCTCTTCGGTGACATTCACGACATACTCAGCGCGGCATTTCTCCTCGCTGCTGACAACGACCAGCTCGTTTTCGGCATTCAGCTTGACAGCTTCACCGTCAACGACCTTGGTGCCGTTGAAGTACACGTCATCGCCTTCAAACGCAAGGTCGAGGATCGCGCTGGCACCGACCAGACCGGGATGATCCTCGGCGGTGGTCAGAACGCGACCGTCATTGGTTTCATCAAAAGCAATGTCATACAGCAGCCAGGCATTGTCGGCTTGCGTCAGTTGCAGGGAAAGCAACCGGCAACCGTCTTGGCCACCGTACACGACATACTCGTTGAGTGCGAAGCTGCTCATAGGAACGAGCGTGCACAGCATCACGAGTGCCAGGATGAGGGATACGGCTTTTTTCATAAATATCCTCCTCTTCGAAACAGAGTGAATCTGTCTCGTTAGTTACGGTGAGTGAAAATGGTATTTCACTCCAATCATACAATATAATACCATATTATCTTCGTTTTGAACAGCGGTTTTTGAGAAAATATTACCTAAAAATAAATCGTATATTTTATAAGAAAAGTATATAGAAAAAGTCCAAAGCCGTGAGGGCTTTGGACTTTTTGTCAAATGCGGGCTTATCCTTGTGTAACAATGTACAGCAGGATCTCGCGGGCATCGGCGGTGGTGATTTCGCCGGTGCCGTCGAAGTCAGCGGCGAGCAGGGCGTTGCCGCTGAGAGGCTCAGTGCCGAGAACGTGCATCAGCACGGCTTTGGCATCGGAGGTGCTGATCTCGCCGTCCTCGTTCACATCGCCGAGAGTGTAAACGGGATCGGGATCGGGCTCAGGATTGGGATCGGGTTCCGGATCGGGTTCGGGATCAACGGGAGCGTTGGGATCCACATCCGTGATCGCATGAAGCACGTTATAGCCGGGAAGCCCCGCTTGCTGGGTGGCAAACTCACCGTGACGGTAGCGCACGAGGTAGAGGGTGTTGGGCGTAAGTCCTTCAAACACGCCCGAAACCTGCCAGTTGACACCGTCAACGGAGATCTCATAGCCTTCACGCTCGAGGATGGTCAGGGTCGTATCGGTCTTGGAGACCAGCTCGGGAGTCTGCGAGGTGGCATAATCGTTGCCGCTCTTGAGGAAGGTGACGGCATCGGAGGTGACGGAGCCGGTGTAGCTGCTCGTGCCGGTGGTGGTCACGGTGATCGCTTTGCCGAAGTAGGTGGTGTCGGGCTCGAAGGTCTGACTCGTTGCGCCGCTGATGGCGGCGCCGTCGGCATACCACTGATATTTCACGGTCGCGCCGTAGGGAGACACCGACATGCTTTCCGCCGTCAGCGTGTTGCCGTACAGCGGGTCACCGACAATATACACGTCGCCGTCAATGGCGGTCGTGGTGGAGCCGGACACATTCTCCTGCACCTTGTCGGAGGCGTACAGACCGCTGATCTGCACACTGCGGCGGTTGCCTGTCGTGGTGACGTCGATGCTCTTGAGTGTGATGGTGGTGGCGGCAGGGTTGGAGGAGAATTTCATGTATCCGTCCAGATTGATCTCCACATTGGTGTAGGTGCCTGCGGCGATATTCTGACCGGTCGTTCCCTGGAAGGGGAGGAGCGGGTCGGAGCCCTGCCAGTCGGTCGACAACGAGGGAGAGCCCACATCAAAGTTGAAGGTGATGTCGAAGGCGCTGCGGGAGTACACGGAAAGGTAGAGGTTCGGCATTTCCTTCACGTTGAAGCTCTTGTTGATCTCAAAGGTCTTGGAAGAAGAGGTGGTAGACAGCGTGGAGCTGATCATGTTGACGTATGCCGCTTCGGAGGACTGGTTGTAGTTGAATTGTTGATCAAACCATTGTACGCGGGCGGACATATAGGCGCGCAGAGTCTGGATCTGATCGCCCCAGGAGCCGTTCAGACAACGGTCGGGAACCGTCAGCCAACCGGTGCTGTTGACGGCGTTGACATAGCTGTCATGCCACATCGCCCAGTTATCGGCACCGGCCTCGCTGAGATAGGACTCCAATCCGTTGATATCGGTGAAGATCTGGTCAACGATACCGCTCGAGCGGATATCCGCCCAACGCTTCTCGACGGCGGCGACAAAGGTGTCCATTTTGAAGAGATTGTCGTACCATGCGCAACGCTCGGTATCGCGGGTGCGCCAGCCGGTCGGATCGTCAATGTAGGAATAGGCAACCGCACCCGAGCCGATGTCAAAGTCCCACACAGGACCCATGTACAGCTTGCCGCCCTTGTCCTTGAACATCTTGACACTGGACAGGAAACCGGAGTCGGTGTTCTTGTACAGTTCGTTGATGAGATACCAATCGATGAAGCCGTCGATGTCGATATAGTCAAACACCTTCTCGTCGCGGGCGAGGATCAGGTCATTGACATTCTGCAGGTAGGAGCGGATGTATTCGACCTGCTCAGCAGAGGGAACCTCGGGGGTCTTGATCTGCACATACAGCGTATCAAGTGTACCCGAGCCTGCGGTTTCGAGAGAACCGCTTTCCTTCAAGTTGCCGGTGTACAGCGTGCCCCAGCCGGTGCCGCCGCTGTTCTCAATGGTGACATAGTACGCGTTTTCGCTGTACCATTCGGGAATGACGCGGGAGGCATCCTCGATTTCGAGGTAATAGCCGACGTCGCCTTCGGGGAAGAGCTGCTCGCCGGTCACCTCGTCGAATTCCTCGCCGCTTTCGTCGATGGCGATACGGGTGCCGTCCACCTGCACATGGTCGCCCATGTCATAAAGGCCCTTGAACTCGCCGTTAAGATACACTTCAACGGGGCGGGTACGGGGAACGTACACCTGAAAACCGGTGGTTTGAGCGGTGAATTTGCTCAGACGCTCGCCGAAGCCGTAAGCAATGTCGTTACGGATGGCGGCGGGGTCGAGGTAGTTTGCGAGAAGCACCCAGCTTTTGGCCTTGCCCAGACCGAACACATTCTGTTTCTTATCAAACTTGATGCGGTACGGCTTTTTGTCATAACCCATCGTGGAGTTGCCGCGGAGCTTGATGCCGGCGACGGCGGCGTAGATGTCATCGCCGCCGTAGATGTCGGCACCGAGAACGGAGATCTGCGCATCGACATAGTTGACCTTGTCGGGAATGGCGACGTTGTCGGTGTCGATGAGCACTACGGGCAGACCGTTGGTCTCCTCGGTGATGACCATTTCGTATTCCGCGCGGGTGGTGTCGCTGTAAACGACAAGCTCGTTGCGCTCACCGAGCACAATTTCCGTCACACCCGACTCGATGGTCACGCCGTTGAAGGTGACGGATGTGCCCTCGAAGGTGAACGAGGGGATAACCGTGCGACCGACGAGATTGGGGTGGTCCTTGGCGGTTTCCAGCACGCGACCGTCGCAGTACGAGTCAAACGTAACATCCCACAGCAACCAGGCATTGTCAGCCTGCGTGAAGGTGATGTCGGTAATCTGACAGCCTGCCTGACCGCTGTAGACGACGTATTGGTCAAACGCCCAGACGCTCGTCGGCAAAACGGTGAACAGCATGACAACTGCCAGAACCAATGCCATAATCTTTTTCATGATGGTCCTCCTTGTTGTTTCGCGAAATACTTCGCTTTTGTTGCGTATAGTATACGCAACAGTCCCGATAGAAACAGGGGTGCAAAGTATTTTTGGATTAGCGGCTTTTTAGAAAAAGCCTATTCAATTATATTTTATCATAATAAAATAGGGTTTCCAATTGACAAAGATGATGATTTTTCAAAGTGCGTGTTGGTGGAAATGCTTAAAATAATTGTTTAATATGTGGAAAAATTGTGGAAACGGTGGAAAATGAACTAAATTTATTGAGAATCGTCAAAAATGTGATATACTGACGCATATATTCGTCAAGAAAGGAGAAGAGAACATGGATCAAAGCAAGATCGATCGCATCAACGAACTGGCAAGAAAAGCCAAAACAGAAGGACTTACCGACGACGAAACCGCCGAGCGTCAGAAACTCCGCGAGGAGTATATTGCGGCTTACCGTGCCTCGCTTCGCAGTCAGCTCGACAGCATTGTTGTGCAGACACCGGACGGTGAGAAAACGCCGCTGAAAAAGAAGAATTCCGACGGTCTGCCGTCCTGACGGCAAAGATTGTGAAAATTTTCTCAAATTTTCTTCTTTTTTCGATGATTGACGATTGACAAATTTTATCAGCAAGAGTAAAATGGCAATAAGTATTTTTTCGAGACACCCGTCCCGATAATATAGTATTGGAGGAAATAACAATGGCAAGAGTGTATAATTTTTCTGCAGGTCCCTCGATGCTTCCCGAAAGCGTGCTCGCAAAGGCGGCTGCCGAAATGCTGGATTATGAGGGCAGCGGTCAGTCCGTGATGGAAATGTCTCACCGCTCTAAAGTGTATCAAGGCATCATCGACGATTGCGAAGCGTTGCTGCGTGAAGTGATGAACATTCCCGACAACTATAAGGTGCTGTTCCTGCAGGGCGGTGCTTCTTCTCAGTTCACCATGGTTCCCATGAACCTGATGACCGGCAGCGGCAAGGCTGATTATGTCATCACCGGCCAGTGGGCAACGAAGGCGCAGAAGGAAGCGGCCCGTTACGGCGAGGCGAACATCGTCGCCAGCTCCAAGGATAAGACCTTCTCCTACATTCCGAAGCTGGATCCGTCCACCTTTACGAAGGATGCGGACTATTTCCACATCTGCATGAACAACACCATCTACGGCACGGTGTATCATGAGCTGCCCGACACCGGCGATGTGCCGCTCGTCGCGGACATCAGCTCCTGCATCTTGTCCGCTCCTATCGATGTGTCCAAGTTCGGCATGCTGTATGCCGGTGCTCAGAAGAACATGGCTCCCGCCGGTCTGACCGTCGTCATCATTCGTGAGGACCTCATCGGCAAGGCGATGGACATCACCCCGACCATGTTCAACTATCAGATCCATGCCGACAACGGCTCCATGTTCAACACCCCGCCCTGCTACACCATCTACATGGCGAAGCTGGTGCTCGAGTGGGTCAAGAACGAGGTCGGCGGTCTGGAGAATATGCTCGTCCGCAATCAGAAGAAGGCTGACCTTCTTTACAACTTCCTCGATTCTTCCAAGATGTTCAAGGGTACGGTTGTTCCCGAGGACCGTTCGCTCATGAACGTGCCGTTCGTGACCGGCAACGACGAGCTCGATGCGAAGTTTGTCAAGGAGGCTACGGCAGCCGGCTTTGTCAACCTGAAGGGTCACCGCTCTGTCGGCGGTATGCGTGCTTCCATCTACAACGCCATGCCTTATGAAGGCGTTGAGAAGCTGGTGGCGTTCATGAAAGAGTTCGAAGCGAACAACAGCTGAGTTGTTGCTCAACAGGAGGAATTGACAATGGATATTTTGACTCTCAACAAAATCGCCGCTTGCGGTACTGACCGCTTCGGTGCTAACTATACTGTCGGTGAGACGGTGGAGAATCCCGTCGGCATCATGGTGCGCTCGGCGTCCATGCACGACATGGAGATGCCGGCCTCTCTGCTGGCGATCGCCCGTGCCGGTGCCGGTACCAACAACATTCCCTGCGACAAGTGCGCTGAGGAAGGCATCGTGGTGTTCAACACCCCCGGTGCAAACGCCAACGCTGTAAAAGAGCTGGTGATCGCCGGTTTGTTCCTTGCTTCCCGTAAGGTCGTTCCCGCCATTGAGTGGGCGAAGACCCTCAAAGGCGAGGGCGACGCGGTCGGCAAGCTCGTTGAAAAAGGCAAGGGCGCGTTCGCGGGCCCCGAAATCCAGGGCAAGACCCTCGGTGTTGTCGGTCTCGGTGCGATCGGTCGTCTGGTTGCCAATGCCGCGAAATCTCTCGGTATGACCGTTTACGGCTACGATCCCTATATCTCCGTTGATGCGGCATGGGGTCTGTCTCGTTCCATCGTTCATGCAACCTCCCTCGAAGAGGTGTATGCAAACAGCGATTACATCACCATTCATGTGCCGCTGACCCCCGATACGAAGGGCTCCATCAACGCGGCGGCATTCGCGCAGATGAAGGACGGCGTTCGCGTGCTGAACTTCTCCCGTGCGGATCTTGTCGACAGCAAGGATATGCTGGCGGCTCTCGAGAGTGGCAAAGTGGCGTCTTATATCGTCGACTTCCCGACCGAAGAGATGCTCGGCGTTGACAATGTTGTGGCGATCCCGCACCTTGGTGCCTCCACTCCCGAAAGTGAGGATAACTGTGCGGTGATGGCGGCTGACGAACTCAAGGCGTATCTTGAGGACGGCAACATCATCAACTCCGTCAACTATCCGAACCTCAGCGCTCCCCGTTCGGCGGCAACCCGCGTGTGCGTGCTTCACAAGAACATTCCCAACGTTCTGGCTTCCGTTTCCGACGCTGTCTCCGGTCAGGGCCTCAACATTGAAGGCATGAACAACGCTTCCAAGAAAGACTTTGCCTACACCATCATGGACGTGGCAGGCGATGTGTCCGACGCTGTTCTCGACACCATCAAGGCTGTGGAAGGCGTCATTCGTGTGCGTAAGATCTGATTTTCACCAATGCGCTTAAAAGAGGTGACCGTTGCGGTCACCTCTTTTTAAACGCCAGAAGGAGAATGCTGAAATCATGGAAATGTCAAGAAGGGAGCGGTTTGCGGCGGGATTTCGCTGTGGTGCGCCGATCATGCTCGGCTATGCTCCCGTGTCGTTTGCGTTTGCGGTGGGTGCGGTCGGCGCCGGATTGCCGTGGTGGTTGGTCGTGCTGATCTCGCTGACCAATTTCACCTCCGCCGGACAAAAGGCGGGGGCTGATCTGCTCATCACGGGCGGCACGTTGTATGAGATCGGCTCGGCGGTGTTCGTTGTCAACATTCGCTACATGCTGATGTCGTTGTCGCTGTCTCAGCGTATGCTGAAGATGCCGTTTGCGAAGAAACTGCTTCTTGCCAACGGTGTAACCGATGAGATCTATTTTCTTGCGATGCAGCAGGAGAAGCTGACGGGGTGGTTCTTTGCGGGACTTTCCGCGGGACCGTATCTCGGCTGGGTCGGCGGTACACTGCTCGGCGCACTGGCGGGTGCGGTGCTTCCTGCGTCGATCTCCTCGGCTCTCGGTATTGCGCTCTTTGCCATGTTTATCGCCATCATCACTCCTGAGATCAAAAAATCCAAAGCGGCATTGGTGGTTGCCCTTGCGGCCATTCTGCTGTCGGTGGGGTTTGCCTATGTTCCCGTGCTGAATATTGTTCCGTCCGGCTGGTCATTGATCATTGCGGCTGTAGGCGCGGCGGCGCTGGGGGCATGGCTGTTCCCCATGAATGACGATGAGGGAGAGGGGGAACACGCATGAATACTGTCTGGTATTATCTCCTTGGCGTCGCTGTCATGGCACTCGTGACCTACATTCCTCGTGCGTTGCCGCTCGCGGTTTTCCGCAAACCCATCAAAAGTCGGTTTATCCGCTCGTTTTTGGAATATATGCCCGTGGCGGTGCTGGCGGCGATGACCTTCCCCGCCATCTTTGATGCGACGGCTTCGCCCATTTCCGCGACGGTTGGCTTGGTGGTGGCACTGGTGTTTTCTTACATTGGATGTCAGCTTCTTCCCGTTGCGTTGCTCTCTTCGGCGGCGGTATTCATCACCGAACTGTTCCTGATCGGCTGGAAAATGTGATTTTGACACGTCCGTTGTGCTTTTGCACAACGGACGTGCTGTTCTTTTGTAGCACATCGTTCATTGACGGAAACGGCAAAAAACGGTATACTGTATATAGAGGTTCTATGTGTACCGATGGAATATGCAAAGACAATTCCGGCAAAGAAAGGATTATTCTCATGTTGAAAAAATGGCTTTCTGTCCTGACATGCCTTGCGATGATCGTGACGATGCTTCCCGCAATATCGCTGTATTCTGTGCCGGAGACGGTCGATGCGGCAACCAACCTGGTTGTCCTTCCCGCCAACGACGGCAAAACCAACAATGTATCTTACACCATCGGTGCAGGTACCGATGCCGAGGTGACGGTGTATTGTGATTTCCGTGCGGCCAACACCGCGCCCACCGATTCCATCACCCCGAAATATGTCACCATTCACAACACCGGCACCTATGTGTCCACCGCCAATGCGAAGAATACCCACAACAACACCGCGAAAATCAGCGGCGATATGGCGTGGCACTACACGGTGGATAATGTGGCGGTCTATCAGGCTTTGCAGGATACCCGCAAGGGCTGGCATATCGGCTCCGTTTCCAAAAACCCCAACCCCACTAACACCAATTCCAACTCCATCGGCATTGAAATGTGCGTGCATAATTTCCCTGCGACCGAAACCTTTGACGGTGAACAGTGGAACGATGGCACCGCCATCATGAAGTGGTGGGAAACCCAGTTCGACCAGACCATGAAAAACACGGCGTATCTCGCACTCGTGCTGTGCAAACGCTGGGGTCTCAATTGGGAAACCGACATCAAGATGCACTACGATGCACTCAACTACTATCCCGGCGGCAAGGACTGCCCGATGCAGATGCGCGCCACCTATGACCCCACCACCAATACCTTCAAAGAAGCGGGCAGCTATGTTGACGGTCGCGACGGCTATTTCTGGCAGATGTTCTGGGGCTACCTCGAGGCGTATGCTTCGGGCGCGACCAGCGCTGACGGCGGCGGATTTACCACCGCCCCCAAGCTCGGCACCTATCGGGTGTCTGCGACCGACGGTCTGAATGTCCGCGCGGGTGCGGCTTCGACCTATGACAAGGTCGGCGTTCTGGAATATCAGGATATCGTCAAGGTTACCGAGATTTCCGGCAACTGGGGCAAAATCGTGATGCCCGACGGTACAGAGGGCTGGTGCAGTATCGTCACCTACGGCACCTATATCGGTGTGGACGCACAAGCCTACGGCAACAATGTCAATGTCGGCGATGTCACATCGTTCTATAATCTGAACGGCGGCTTGACCGTCAAAAACAGCGGTGCTGATGTCGGTCAGCTTGACCTTCACCTGCCTCACCCGATCGGCACGGCCACCACGCCGTATCTTGCCGCAAAGGTGACCCCCGTTTCGGGCGGCGGCTATTACTTCGGTGTCACTCAGCACGGCAGTGGCTATTTCATGATGCACAACAGCGCCCTGTCCGATCCGCTGACCGTAACCGACACCTCGACCTACTGCACGTCTGTTGAGACGTTGGAAATCGATTTGAGAGAATATTGGGTTCCCGAGGAAGGTCATCAGATCGACCGTGTCCGTCTGTACATCGCGCCCAACTCCACCATCCGCCTCGATTATTTCTACTTTGCGGCAAGTGCTTCGACCGTCACAAGCGAAGCCTACAACGTGATGGCAACGGCAAATGTCAACCTGATGAAGCCCGACACCATCGCCATTCTCAACGATCAGAAACCCGGCAACTATGTCTATAACAACGGTACGCTCACCATCACCGCTGACACCGATGCGGGCTTTGACATGATGTTTGAGCCGAACGAGACGTTTGATATCGCAACGCTCAAGCGTTGGCTTGTGTCCTTTGACGCGCAGACGCCCATCAATATCTCACTGCGTGTCACGCATGCGAACGGCGAAGGCTACGTTTCTCTTGTGTATGACTTCTATCCGTCCTTCACCGAAACCGCTCCCACGGGCGAGTATCTCCCTGCCTGTGCCGGCAAGGAAGGTCTCGACCTTTACAACTACTTTGCTTACAACGGCATTATGCCCGCCGACGGCAAATCGGTCGTCAAGCAGGTGCATATCAATGTCGGCGGAGCAGGCACTGTCACCATCGATGCCCTTCAGCTGTGCAAGAACAACCAGTTTATCGGCTATCAGGACGGTGCTTACAAAACCGGTTCTGTCGGTGTGGAACAGCCCGAGCCTCCCAAGCCGGTTGTGGTGGGCGACGTGGACGGCAACGGTGAGATCTCCACCACCGATGCCCGTCTGATCCTGCTGTCGATCGTTGATCTTGAGACTTTGACCGATACGCAGAAGGAAGCCGCAGACTACAACGGCGACGGTGAAATCTCCACCGTTGACGCTCGCGACCTCCTCCTCAGCATTGTTTCCTGAGAATATGACAAAAAATCCCGCTCACATGATTGTGAGCGGGATTTTTTTTGCTATACAGAACAATCAGCGGTTGTTGATCAGCTTGGTCAGCTCAACGGGATCGACGATGGTACCGTCTTTGTAGACGCGCATGTTGCCCGAAGCGATCTCGTCGATGAGGATCACCTCACCGTTGTTGTAACCAAACTCGAATTTGATGTCCCACAGATCGAGACCGATGGACTTGAGGTCGTCGGCGACGATCTTGGTGATCTTGAGGGTCTGCTCCTTCATGCTTTCGAACATGGCGGGGGTCATAACGCCCAGAGCGGCAAGACCTTCGCCCGTGACAAGGGGATCGCCCTTCTCGTCGTTCTTGAAGGTGCATTCGACATAGCCGCCCTCAAGGACGGTGCCGTCCGCAATGTACTCGCCGTAGCGGCGAATGAAGCTACCGGTTGCCACAAGACGGCAGATGACTTCCAGACCGTGACCGAACACGGTGGCGGGAAGAACCTCCATCGTCGCGTTCTCGATGTCCGCGGAGACATAGTGGGTCTTGATGCCGGCGGTTTTGAGGAGCTCAAAATAGTGGATCGAGGACTTGAGGTTTGCCTTGCCGATGCCTTCGATGGTCAGACCGACCGTGTTCTCGCCCGGATCGAATACGCCGTCCTTGCCGGTGCAATCGTCCTTGAACTTCAGCATCACATTGCCGTTGTCAAGCTCATAAACGTCTTTGGTTTTGCCTTCATACAGTTTTTTCATACATATGATCCCCTTTACTTCAGAGTGGGTAAAAATCCAATATCAATACTTTATCACAAAAATTCGCCAAACACAATTCCAAAATGAAAAAAAATCAAAAAATCTACGCTTTTTTTCGCGATATTCGTCTCCCGTCATCGTCTGTTTGTACCTAACGGGGGGCGAAAAGCAACAAATTGAGGCGAAACTCGCCAAATTCTCCGAAAAAGCCGCAAATCGAACGGGTTCTCACAAAAGATTTTACCAATATTTGGCAAAAATATTCTTCCAAACTATTGCAGGATTTACCAATAAATGGTAAAATTTGAGTACAGTCAATCAACAAGTTTTGTGAACATAAGCGGAGGTAACGTGATTATGGACAAACAAATCAAAGTCATTATGGCCGATAACAGTGAGCAATTCGGCAAGGCGTATGCGCAGGTGATGCGATCAAAGGGATTACAGGTCGATCTCCTTCCGAAGGACGGCCGTCAACTGCTCGATACGATCATTCGCGAGTCGCCCGACGTGGTGATCATGGATGTGTTTTTACCGCGTCTCGATGCGATCGGGGTGATGAAGGAGGTCAAAGTCCGTCGGCATGAGCCGTGCCCGCATTTTATGGTCATGTCGGGATTTGACAATGCCGATCTGGAGTGTGAAACGATGAAAGCGGGAGCGGAATACTATTTTCTCAAGCCTTTTGATCCTGCAGACATGGCGGAGCGCATTGTCAGTCTGTGCAGCAAGCGTTCGGGCGACATTCTTCGCTTTGATGCGTCGGGAGGGAAAATGGGCACGCTCGAGATTCGTGTGACCGACATCATTCATCAGATCGGTGTTCCCGCTCACATCAAGGGCTATCAATACCTGCGCGATGCGATTTTGATGGCGATCGAGGACGAAGGCATCATCAATGCCGTGACCAAGCGGCTGTATCCCGCCGTTGCGAAGAAGCACGCGACCACCTCGTCCCGTGTGGAACGCGCCATTCGTCACGCGATTGAAGTCGCGTGGGACAGAGGCGATGTCGATGTGCTCAATTCCTATTTCGGCTACACCATTCACAGCACCCGCGGCAAACCCACCAACAGTGAATTCATCGCCATGATCTCCGACAAATTCCGCCTGCAACTGAAGATTTCGTAAACAGGAAGGAACGACGCGAACGGTGTTGCCAACACTCGCACCGACAATCTTGCCTCTGTTGGGACCGTCGTCCTCGACGGTCCGTCAATGTCCCTGTCCTGATGCGGACCACCGGGGACGGTGGTCCCTACGTATGCCCTGTGAGATTGACGCGCTAAACACGGCCTTGGTTGCTTTTTTTGTTGTTCCCGTGTACAATAGAGGTAGCAACCAAGAAAGGGGCGGGGCTTATGGCAATGTCGAAACCGTATCATGTGGTGTTTTTTACCGGCGCGGGTATCAGTGTGGAATCGGGTATCCCCACGTTTCAGGAACAGCCGGGTATCCGGGATCGGCTCTATCGGTCGTTTGCCAATGAACATCCTGAGGAATACCGGGAGACGGTGCGCAAAATGGTGGAGTGTTGTGAAAAGGCACAACCGAACGCCGCCCATCTCGCGATTGCCGAGCTTGGCTGTCCCGTCATCACGATGAACGTTGACAGGCTTCACACCAAAGCGGGCAGCCAAGATGTCATCGAAGTGCATGGCGTTCTGCCGACGAGAGAACAACTCGAGAAACCCGATTTCCCGTTCACCTATAAAGGCATTGTGCTGTATGAGGATCCCGCTCCCCGTTACAGGGAAGCGACCGATCTTGTCGAATGCATGGCGTTTGAGGATTCCGTGTTCGTCATCGTCGGCACATCGTTTTACACCGGCATCAGCGAAGCTTTGCGCTTTGCCGCAAGGATCGCCGGTGCGGAAATTATCCTTATCAACGACAACGCCGCCACCAAAGTCCCCGCCCTCTGCCAAGAACTGAAGAAGCGTTTTTTTGAGAAATAAAAACAGAAACCGACCGTGTGGCAGTATGCCGTGCGGTCGGTTATGTTTTGGGAAAGGGTGTGGGGCGATCGGTAATGCCGATCATATAGTCGGCGGAAAGATTATAAAAGCGGCAAAGAACAATGAGATCATCGATTTTCAATTCGGCACGTCCCGCTTCGATATGATTATATCCCTGTTGCGATTTGCCGAGAAGTGCTCCGATTTCTGCCTGTGTCAGGTCTTTGTCTTCCCGCATATGTCGCAATCTTGTCCGATAATCCATCAGTTCACCTCTCATATTATTAGCTACACACATCTTACCACACTCAATGTTTGAGTATTGACAATTACTCAAACATTGAGTATTATAAAGATAAGAATTGTATCTGGAGGGGATTATATGAAAAAAACAGTCTTTCGGTGTATAACATATTGTTTGGTGATTGTAATGCTAATTCCTTCACTATATGTCATTGATGTGTCTTCTTCATCTGAGGCTGATCGTATCGCTTCTCAAATACAGACAACATATGCTCAAGCGTTGAAATTATATCAACAAGATTATCCTGGAAAAACGAATTTTAGTAATTATTGCGGGAGATACGTAAAATATCAGATGAGAGCACTTGGTATTATTTCGGCAAATGACACCGATATAGGTGGAAATGGAAATAATATGTTTCATAATGCTTCGCCTGGTAAAACATCAACAGGATATACGAAGATAAAGTATGGTGGCAATAGTTGTCTTTATGATATTGTTTCGGCGAACAATGGTAATGTTTACAATGTATTTGTGAGCTGGACATATCAGTATGGTGCTTCTACAAGTAATCCAGGAGCGGGTCATGCTACATTTATTCATGCGATTATTGATGGTGTTGTCTATTATTCGGAAAACTATACATCACGAGGTATTGCTGAGGGTGGAGTACATTCTGTGTCGTTATCAACATTTTACTCTCGTTATAACAGTTCCTACGGAAATGCCATTGGGGCAGTACACTTTACGGGTGATTCCACCCCGCCTGTCATATCCAATGTTGCCGTCACCGATATTGACAGCAGCGGCTATACTGTCACTTGCACCGTAAGCGACAATGTCGGAGTCACCAAGGTGCAGTTCCCGACATGGACATTGTCGGGTGATCAGGATGACTTGCTCTGGCATACCGGAACGATCAACGGTTCGACAGCTTCGTATCGCGTCAATATCAGCGATCATAACAACGAAAGCGGAACATACCGCACCCATATTTATGCTTATGATGCCGCGGGGAATGTGTCGAGTGATGCTGCCAGTGACGTCATTGTACCGGGGATTACATATGCAACTGTTGCCGAAGGAACATATTATTTTAAAAACATTTCTACGGGAACATATTTGGACGTTGACAATGCAATTGACGCAAACAAGAGTAATGTACAGGTCTATCCGTACAACGCTACATATGCTCAACGGTTTTATGTGGCTGCAACACCGTCTCCCGGCGGGTATATGATGAAGCCGGACTGCAGCTCATCGCGTGTTGTGAACAATTACGGAAACACAGTTAGCAGCGGAAACAATGTCTGTTTGTGGGACAACACTTCTCATGGTTCTCAGCGATGGCAGTTTGAGGCGGTTCCGGGAGGCTATGTCATCCGCAATCTGCAAAATGCAAGCTGTGTACTGACCACTGACGGGACGAATGTCATTGTCAGAACGTATTCGGGGGATTCATCGCAAATATGGGAGATTCAAAACGAAATCAGTTTTCATGCAAACGGCGGCAGCGGTGCGCCTGAAATCCAAATGAAAAACTACAACACAGCGCTGACACTAAGTGATAACATCCCTGTCCGTGATGGATATACGTTTGTCGGATGGTCTGCAGACAGCAATGCAACAGTCGCGACATACCACCCCGGGGATTCGTTCACATCGAACGCCAATACGATATTGTACGCTGTGTGGAAAACTCGTACTTACACCGTATCTTACAACGCAAACGGCGGCACTAACGCACCGGGTAACCAAACTAAAACGCATAATGTAAGCCTGACCCTGTCACCTACTATTCCTGTCCGTGATGGGCATACCTTCCTTGGTTGGGCAGTGGATACATCAGCAACAACAGCATCTTATCAGCCTAGTGGAACATATACAGCCAATGAGGACGCTACACTTTATGCTATATGGAAGAGAGACAGCGTTAAGGGTGATGTCACATTTGATGGTGTTACCAATATGCGCGATGTGATGTTGTTATATCAATCGGTGAGCAGCGGTGAGAGTCTGTCGTCAGAAGAACAAACAGTTGCCGATTACAACAGTGACGGTGTTGTCAACATGCGCGATGTGATGTTACTGTATAAAACCGTATCTACAGGTGAATAATAAAAACAGAACAGCCCCCGACAGAATCTGTCGGGGGCTGTGTTATGTTATTGATCATTACAGGTTGTCGATAATACCCTGCAGCATATCGCGGGCGATGATGATGTCGGCGGTCTGCTGGTCGCCTTCGATCTCGCGCTCGATCGTGATACAGCCGTCATAGCCGAGTTCATGCAGTCCCTTGATGAGAGCGGGGAAGTCGACCTTGCCCTGACCCATCGCGGTCTCTTCGCCGAGGGCGCGGCCGCTGGTCGGATATTTGCCGTCCTTGCCGTGCACGCCGCGGACATATTTGCCGAACACATCGAGTGCATCGACGGGGTTGCCCATGCCGTAGAGAATGAGGTTGGCGGGGTCGAGGTTGACGCCGAGGTTGTCAAGTCCCACGTCCTCGAACAGACGGAGCAGGGTGACAGGCGTCTCCTGACCGGTCTCGAACAGCAGATACTGATCGTTCTGCTTGAGGTAAGCGGCAAGACTCAGCACTGCCGCGACAAAGCCGGGATAGCGGGCGTCATAGGGATTCGCGGGGACATAGCCCATGTGGGTGACGATGTCGGACACGCCGATCTTCTTGGCAAAATCCGCACCCTGCTTGAGGTTGAGCAGACGGGCATAACGATAGGGTTCGGGAACGAGACCGAGGGTCTCCTGACCGCCGTAGAAGTTCCATTCCACAGGGCCTTCCCAGCCGCACCACAGCGCAGTGATGGTCACGTCGTACTCTTTGCAGGCGGCGATCACTTCTTCGGCACGCTCATCGGTGCGCTGAGACTGATCCCAGCTCATCAGCTGGCAGTGGTGAAGACCGAGCTTGGTCAGATTGGCAAACTTGTCGGCGATGGGGGACGCGTCAAACGTAACGCAGGTACCGATTGTCATCATGGCAGAAAACCTTCCTTTCGGGTGCGGGCAAAGCCCGTCATTGTTACTTTCATTATAACGAATGTATCGCCAAAAAGCAAGAGAAAAAGCCTCTTTTCAGAAAGTTTAAACACCATGTAAAAATCGTCAAAACACCATTCCTTTTTTGAAAGAAATGTGGTATACTGTAAATATCTATTCTTACCACACGGGAGGATCGGATATGAAACCGACATTCATGACGCCCGCAGACGGCGTCTCCTTTCTGACAATCCCCGATGATCGCTTTACGACCGCGCGCATCTCGGTGAGCATCTATCTGCCGCTTCGCGAAGAAACTGCGGGCGCGGTGGCAATGTTGCCGTTTCTTCTTCGTCGCGGATGCCGTCGTCTTGACAACATCACAGCCTTCCATCAAAAGCTGGATTCTCTTTACGGCGCGAATATTGACGGCTATGTCACGTCGGCGGGCGAAACGCAGATCGTCAACATGACCATGTCCTGCATCGATGATCGGTTTGCTCTTGAAAACGAATCTGTCGCCGCACAGTGTGCCGACCTGCTTCTGGACGTGCTGTTTGATCCGGCACTGGAAGACGGCGTATTCCGCAGTGAGGATGTGGAGCAGGAGCGGCGCTGTACACTCGAAAGCATTGCCGCCGAGATCAACGACAAGCGTCGTTATGCGGTGTCACGCTTAAAAGCGATTCTTTGCGAGGGAGAGCCGTATGCGGTCTCCAAATACGGCACCGCCGAACAGGTTGAGGCATTAACCGCAAAGGATCTCACCGATATGTGGCGCCGGATGCTCAAAACCGCACCCATTCGCATCATCTATCAAGGCAGTGGTGATGGCGAAGCAGTTAAAAATGCGTTTGCCAAAAAGCTTGCCGATCGACAGGTGATGTCACTGCCGCCTGTGGTGACCGCTCCCGCCAAACAGGAGGTCGCCCGCGTTAACGAGCAGATGGACGTCAATCAGTGTCAGCTTGTGATCGGCCTGCGCACCGACATTCTCGGTGACGATGCCCGCAGTGACGCGATGCGTATGGCGTGCGGTATCCTCGGCGGCACGCCGCACTCGTTGTTGTTCGTGCATGTGCGTGAAGAACTCAGCCTTTGCTACTATTGCTCGTCCCGCTACGATCGCCATAAAGGTGTGGTGCTCATTGACAGCGGCGTTTCTCCCGAAAATCTCCAAAAGGCCGAAGCCGAAATTTTGCGTCAGCTCGGCGATCTGCAGGACGGTCACTTTGATGATGAGATGATCCGCAACACACGCCTGAGTCTTATTGACGCTCTTAACAGTGCGGGTGATTCCGCGGCGACAACTGCCGAATGGTTCAGTGCGCAGGGCCCCGACGGCATGCGTTCTCCCGAAGACGTTATCGAAGGTCTCCGAAAGGTCACCCGTGAACAGATCATCGATGTGGCAAACGACCTTCGCTTCGATTCCGTGTTTACACTCACACCGCATGAAAAGGAGGGAACGGCATGAATGTCAAAACGTATACATTGCTGACGGGTGAGACACTCGAACGTGTCGAGCACCCTTCGGGACTGACGATCTATGTCTATCCGAAAGCGGGTTTCCGTTCTTCCTATGCGATCTTCGGCACGCGCTACGGATCGATCGACACATCCTACGTCAAAAACGGCGAGACCGTTGAAGTGCCCGAAGGCATTGCCCACTATCTTGAACACAAACTCTTTGAAAATGAGGATTGCGATGCCTTTGCCAAATACGCCAAAACCGGCGCCTCCGCCAACGCGTTCACCAGCTTTGATGTGACGGCGTATCTGTTCGGCTGTTCGGATAACCTCAAGGACTCTCTGGAGATCCTGCTCGATTTCGTGCAAAAGCCTTATTTCACCGAGCAAACCGTGCAAAAGGAACAGGGCATTATCGGTCAGGAGATCCGTATGTGTGACGATTCTCCCGATCGCCGCGTTCTTTTTAATCTGCTTCGCGCGATGTACAAACAGCACCCCGTGAGAGTGGATATTGCGGGAACGGTGGAATCCATCTCCCACATCACGCCCGAACTGCTGTACGACTGCTATGATACGTTCTACAACCTGCACAACATGGTGCTGTGCGTGGTCGGTGATGTGACGACGGCGGATGTGCTGGAAGTGGCGGATCGCGTGCTGATCCCCGCCAAGGAGCAGACGCTCGAAATGGCGCGCATCGATGAACCCGAAGAGGTGTTTGAACGCTATATCGAAGAGGCGATGCCCGTCGCCGCGCCGCTGTTCTATATCGGCTATAAATGCCCCGTTGATGACATCTACCTCCCGACGAAAACCATGGCGGCGTGCGAGATGATCGTCGAGATGCTGTGCGGACTCAGCTCTCCGCTCTATGCCGATCTGATGGCGAAGGGACTCATCAACGACAGCTTCGGCGGCGAGTTCTTCGAAGGCAGAAGCTTCGCGCTGATGATGATCGGCGGCGAAAGCAGTGATCCGAAAGCGGTGCATGAAGCACTCTCGCAGGAGATCGCGCGTCTTGCCGAAAACGGTGTCGATTCCGCGCGCTTTGAATCGCTTCGAGCGTCCTTCTACGGTCGTATGCTCCGCCGTTTCAACAACGTCGAGTATGCCGCGACCGGCATCATGGACGACCATTTCCACGAACGCGAGCCGTTTGCGTATATCGATGTGATCAAGGAATTGACGGTTGAAGACCTTAACGTGATTTTGCGTGAGTGGATGACTCCCGAACGTACCACCTTGTCGGTCATTAACGCGAAGGAGGTGCTGTGATGAGCGAATGGGTTGGATTTCCCGGACTGGGAATTGACGAACTCCCGATATCCCGTACGTTGGTTGACGATCTGTTCGGCAGCGGCATCAGCATTCATTTTTACGGCCTGATCATTGCCGTCGGTCTGCTTCTCGCCGTGACATATGCTTACAAGCAGTGCCCGCGGCTGAACATCAACCGCGACAAGATGTTTGACGTGGTGCTCGTTTGCTTCTTCGTGGCGATCATCTGCACGCGACTGTATTATGTGTTGTTCAAGGACCCCGCATATTATTTCTCCAATCCTGCGAAAATTTTCGCGGTGTGGGACGGCGGCCTTGCCATTTACGGCGGCATCATCGGCGCGTTTGTGTCGGGACTGGTCATGTGCCGCGTCAAAAAAGTCAGCACAACGGGCCTGTTTGATCTGGCGGCGGTGGGTTTTCTCATCGGACAAGGTATCGGCCGCTGGGGCAACTTTTTCAATCAGGAAGCCTACGGCACTGTCACCGCGCTTCCCTGGGGCATGACCGGCAGTAAGATCGGTACAGACCCCGTACATCCCACGTTTTTGTATGAATCCCTGTGGTGCCTGCTCGGTGCACTGGTACTGCATATCATGTTCAGAAAATGCTATTTCTTCCGCGGACAGCTGTTCGGCTCCTACCTCGTGTGGTACGGTGCCGAGCGTGTGCTGGTGGAGGGACTGCGCACCGACAGTCTGATGCTGTTCGACACCGGCATTCGCGTGTCACAGCTGGTGTCGGTGGGCGTGATCCTGCTCGGTATCGCGTTGCTGGTGGTGCTCGGTGTGCGCAAACACCGCCATCCGCAGGTGGACGACGATCCCGTCGAGGAAGAACCGAAACCCGAAGAAGAACCTGTTTCCACCGATCATCTGACGACGCTTACGCTGGCATCGGAGGACGATGACGAACAACAAGAACCCATTTCAGAGGAGGAATAATCGTATGGCAATCATCATCGACGGCAAAGCCGTCAGCGCGGCGGTTCGCGCCGAAGTGGCGGCAGAGACCGCCGAACTCAAGAAAAAGGGCATCACCCCGGGGCTTGCCGTCATCATCGTCGGCGACGACCCTGCGTCGCGCGTGTATGTCAACAACAAGAAAAAGGCATGTGCCGAGGTCGGCTTCTATTCCGAGGAATTTGCCCTTCCCGCCGACACCACCGAAGAAGAACTGCTCGCCCTTGTCGCCAGCCTCAACGGCCGCAGTGACATCAACGGCATTCTCTGCCAACTGCCCCTTCCGAAGGGCCTGTCCGACAAAGCGGTCATCGAAGCGATTTCTCCCATCAAGGATGTCGATGCGTTCCATGCTCAGAACGTCGGCAACATCATGATCGGCGACTATCATTTCCTGCCCTGCACGCCTGCGGGCGTGATGGAACTGCTCCATCGCGCGGGCGTTGAAGTGGCGGGCAAGCGCTGTGTCGTGATCGGTCGCAGTAACATCGTCGGCAAGCCGATGGCGATGCTGCTGCTTCACGAAAACGGCACGGTCACCGTGTGCCATTCCCGTACGCAGGATCTCGCCGCTGTGTGCCGCGAAGCGGACATTCTTGTCGCCGCGGTCGGTCGCGCGAAATTCGTTACCGCCGACATGGTCAAGCCCGGTGCCGCTGTCATCGATGTCGGTATGAACCGCGATGAAAACGGCAAGCTGTGCGGCGATGTCGACTATGCGGCTGTCGAGCTTATTGCGGGTTACATCACGCCTGTTCCCGGCGGTGTCGGCCCGATGACCATCTCCATGCTGATGAAAAACACATTGATGGCGGCAAAGCTCCAGAACGCCCTGCTGATCTGATAAATGTGAAAAGACCCGTTCACGGAACGGGTCTTTTTTGATGCCGTTTTGCATATGGTCATGATGGGGGTGAGGTGTATGAGACGGTCGGTGTTGACGGTGCTGGTGGTGATGCTGTGTGTGGCGGTGATGCTGACCTGCTTTGAGTATATCGGCGTGTTTCCCGTTTCAAACGAAACGCTTGTGATGCCGCGGGTGACGGTTGATGCGGGACACGGCGATTTTGACGGCGGTGCGTCCGCTCCCGACGGCACGCTCGAAAAAACGCTCAATCTGGAGATCGCTTTGCCGCTCGGGGATCTTCTTCGGCTTTACGGCTTTGATGTGACGATGACCCGTGTGGACGACAGCGGGCTTCACGCGGACGACAGCGTTTCTATCCGCGAAAAGAAGGTCAGCGATATGAACGCCCGCCTTGCGTTGTATGAGCAGGCAGATCTGAACATTGCCGTTCATCAGAACACCTTCGGTGACAGTCGCTACAGCGGCACACAGCTCTTTTATTCCGACAATCACGCATTGTCAAAACCGCTCGCGTCCCACATTCGTGAAACGGTGTATACGCATCTGCAACCCGACAATACCCGTGAACTGAAGACGGGCAACCGCGACATTTATCTGCTGTACAAAACAACAAAGCCGACGGTGCTGGTGGAATGTGGATTTCTGTCAAATGCCGCGGAGCTGGCAAACTTAAAAGACAGCGCTTATCAATGCCGCCTTGCCGTGTGCATTGCCGGCGGAGCGGCAGACTATGCCGCACGGTATATCATGAAAGAGGAGAGATATTCGTGACAACGGGAATGATGATCGTCGGTGGCGTGATCGCGCTTGCCGTGTTTGTGGCGGCGTGCCTGACAAGAAAACCTGTCCGTTCGCTGTTTTCAAGTGCCCTGCAAGGCGTTTGCGCGTTGGCGGCGGTGAATGTGCTCAGCGTATTCAGCGGCGTGACCATCGGACTGACAGCTTTTACAACCTATGCGGCAACGGTACTGGGGCTTCCCGGTGTTATCACGCTTCTTTGCCTGCAGGCGATGATGCAATAAAAAAGATGATCTCGAATGAGATCATCTTTTTTTATCCATTGGCTTTTGTAAACACACGCTTTGACAAGGCGTAGAGTGCCATGTCGAGCGGAATAATGACAGCGGCACACAGCATCGTGATGATCGCCATGGTTTCATTCGGCAACACGAATACCGTCTCGATGGGAAATCCGATGAATGCCATCAGCGCGGGCAGAGCATTCGCGAGAAGGAGCGCTCCCGCGAAAAAGCCGATCGTCATTGTCGCACACAGCACGCCTCTGGCGAGATTCAGCGGACGGCTGACGCGTGTCAGCTGGACAAGCCATGTCAGCCCTGTCAGATAGACACACAGTGTCGAGGATTGTTCGGTCGAAAGCCCGAACAGCGGCGCAAACAACAGCTGTGTCAGCAATACTGCCGCGGTGATGATGACGGCACTCGGTACCGCGTGACTGAGCACCGTGTGCAGGAAATGCCCTTTGACACGGTCGCGGCAGGGTTCGAGTGTGAGGAAAAATCCCGGGATCGATTCCGCAAAAACGGCGATCAGCGTCAACTGCAACGGCTCAAACGGATAATCCATCGGTGTGAAAATGGCGCACAGTGTGACGAGAAACGACATGATGGTTTTGACGAGGAAGAGGGAGGCGGTGCGGGTGATGTTGTTGATCACGCGGCGTCCCTCCATCACCACCGTCGGCAGTGACGCAAAATCGGAATCGAGAAGCACCAGCTGAGACACCTGCTTGGCGGCATCACTGCCCGCCGCCATCGCGATGGAGCAGTCCGCCGCTTTGAGCGCGGGCACATCGTTGACACCGTCACCCGCCATGGCGACGGTATGCCCTTGTTCCTTGAACAGGGTGACCAGCTTCTTTTTTTGTTCGGGTGAGACACGTCCGAACACCACATAGGTCGCCGCCGCTTCGCGGAGTTCCTCATCGGTGGTGATGGTAGAGGCATCAACCGCCTTGTGCCAGTTATCAAGCCCTGCCTCTCTGGCGATTGCCGAGACCGTGGCAGGGTGGTCTCCCGAAATGACGCGAAGCTGCACGTCCTCCTTGCGAAAGAAATCGAGGATCTCTTTGGCGTTTTCGCGGATCTCATCTTCAATGATGAGCGCGGCGAGCGGGGTCAGATGATCGGTTTTGGGGTCAGCGTGCTCGTTTTCGCAAAACGCGACAAGCAGTACGCGCTTACCTTTGGATTCGTATTCCGCAAGTCTTGCCGACGGCGAGGTGTTCAGCAAACGGTCATATGCGCCGAAAAACACCGTGCCGACACCGCCAAAGGAAACACGGCTCCATTTTCTGTCGGAGGAAAACGGACGCACCTCTGTCGCCGTATAGGCGGCCGTCACACAGTTCCCGAAATGGTTTCTGACAGCGACGGCGGTGGCGTTCTGATCGCCGATGGCGTGAATGGCGGCGGCGATCAGCTCGTTGCGGGCGGCATCGGACATGTTGTCCGACAACGGCACGACCTCGCTGACACTCATGGTGCCTTTGGTGATGGTGCCGGTTTTGTCGAGGCACAGAAGCGACACTCTCGAGAGTGTTTCGATGCAATACAACTCCTGCACCAGCGTGTTCTTTTTGGCGAGCTTCATGACGCCCACCACCAGCGACACGGTCGTCAGCAGGATCAGTCCCTGCGGCATCATGCCGATGAGGGCGGCGGCGGTGGAGGTGACGGCATCTTTGGCAACAAAACGCTCCGAAAACCATTCACACGCCATCAGAATCACCGCAAACGGGATCATAAATGCGCTGGTGAAACGGATAATACTGTTGATGGAGTGCATCAGCTGAGAATGCAATCGTTTATACTTTTTGGCTTCGGCGGTCAATTTGGAGGCATAGCTGTTTTCACCCACGCGCACGGCGCGTGCCACACAGCTGCCGCTGACCACAAAACTGCCCGACAGCAGTTCGGTATCGCGCTTTTTCACGATCGCGTCCGCTTCACCCGTCAGGAGGGATTCGTTGACCTCCGCCTCGCCGTCGAGTACGACGGCGTCAACGGTGATCTGATCGCCGTTTTGAAAAATGATAATCTCATCTTCGACGATGTCGTGAACGCTGATGGTGACCTGTTGTCCGTCGCGAATAACGGTGGCTTTGGCGGCGTTGACAAGCGACAGCTTTTCAAGCGTTCTTTTGGAGCGAAGCTCTTGAAAAATGCCGATGATCGTGTTGACAATGATGACGCCGAGAAACAGGAGATTGTGATAGGACTTCACCAGAACGAGTGCCACGGCAATGATGATGTTCATCAGCATGAACAGCGTGCAGATGTTGTCGATCAGAATGCGCGACAGCGGTTTGGTGATGGTTTTGGCGGTTTTGTTGATACGACCGTCCCGCCGACGGGCGTGAACCTCATCAGCGGAAAGGCCGCGCTGAAAAGCGGGAGCGCTGATAAGATCACGACCTTTTGATGGTTATTTGGTTTTGACGGCGCGTACCGTCAGCGACAAAATGCGTTTGCCGGTGCTTTCTTTTCCTTGAAGGGTGGTTTGTCCGCCGCAAACCGCGCACAGCGCGGGAGCTTCCTTGTCGTCTTCGATTTTGAGCGACAGCACGAGCCCTTTACGTTCGGCAATGCACGCGCGTTGGTGTCCGCTGAGGATCTGCACGTGAGAACAGTTGCAGGGAACGGCGGGAACGGGCTTGTCCTTGTCGGGGTCAAGCATCTGCTGATACAGCTTCGGGCAATAGAGCAGGTCGTTTTGTGCCACACGGTCCTGGCTGACGAAAAAACGGTCGACCAGCGTCAGCGAGCACACGCCGTGTGTCATATAATAGCAGTTGGCTTTGGTCAACTGAATGGTTGCTTCCACAGTGCCTTTCACAGCATCCATGTATGTCACTCTCCTTTATACGGTAAATAGATCACGCGTCTGCCGATTTTCAGACACTGAGCGATCACGTATTGCGTGCCTTTGGATTTGCCGTCCCACAGCGCGATCACCATGTCGGCGTATTCAATGATGCGGTCGTTGCGCACAAGCGGTGCGCGCTTGCCGTAGGTGTCATAGTCGGGAAGAAATTCCTTGAAAGGAATTCCGAGCCGCTCGGCGAGCGCCTTGGCTCCCGTGTCAACACCGACGGCACCGCCGCTGATGATCATGGAGGTGGAACGCGGAAGGTAGTTTTCAAGTTCCTCTACCGCCGAGACGGGAATGTCCCGACTGCCGACAATCGCCACACGCATACAGTGTTCCGCTCCTTTATCAAAAGTATAAATTCATCTTACCGCATATTGTCAAAAAAAGCAATCGCTTTTGCGGTTTGGCAACAAAAAAAGCGACACGACGAATCGTTCGCTTTGAAGCGTCATGACCACCATTTGGTATCCATAAGTCGCCCGTTTTGCGGAATAGTAATGGTATCAACGCAAAAAGGAGTCGATGAGGTTGAGACGGTTGTGGCGTGCGACGGCGGCGGTACTGTTGCCGCTTTGTGCGGCGGTATTTGTGGGTGTGGGGCTGGCGAAGGTGAATTTACCCTCGGCGTATTATGTCACCGAGGGGTGCGAATTATCGCTTTCGGGCGGCATTCTGAAAGCCGATACGAGCGACGTGTGGCAGACGTCGTCATCGCCCGAGGGCGGCTATGAAACGCAAATACGGCTTCTCGGTGTCATTCCTGTTGCCGAGGTGCATGTGGAGGTGACCTCTGAGCGGGAGGTGGCGGTGTGCGGCGTCCCGTTCGGCATCAAAATGTTCACCGAAGGGGTACTGATTGTCGGGATTGCCGACGTGGATACCCGTAAGGGCGCTTACAGTCCTGCTTCGGAGGCGGGACTGCGCGTGGGGGACTGTATTCTCGCCGTTGACGGGGAAGAAGTGACCACCACCGATCAGGTTGCGTCCATTGTGGAACACAGCGGCGGCAAGCCGCTGATCATGACCGTCAGGCGGCAGGGAGTCACCTTTGATGTCGCGCTGACACCTGCCGCGTCCATCACCGAGCAATGCCTGAAAGCGGGACTGTGGATCCGCGACAGCTCGGCGGGCATTGGCACTCTCACGTTTTTTGACACCGAAACCAACGTGTTCGGCGGTCTCGGACACCCTGTCAATGATGCCGATACGGGACAGACCATTCCGATTTCTTCGGGGGAGATCGTTCCGGCGTCGGTGTTCGGTGTCAACAAAGGACACGTCGGCGCTCCCGGGGAACTGCTGGGCAGTTTTCTGTCCGGTTCGTGGGGCGTGCTGACGGCAAACGATGAGACGGGACTTTACGGTGTCCTCAACGATCGACCGCCCGTGTATGCCACCCTTCCCGTTGCCTATAAACAAGACGTGTCCGAAGGTGCGGCACAGATGATCACCACCGTCAGCGGCAGTGCGCCGAAGGCATACGACATTGTCATCGAGGAAGTCGATTACCGCGACGACCAACCGACCCGCAACATGGTGATCCGCATCACCGACGAGGAACTGCTTGAAAAAACGGGCGGTGTGGTGTGCGGCATGAGCGGCAGTCCCATCATCCAGAACGGGGCGCTCGTCGGCGCGGTCACCCATGTGTGAGTATGACGATGATAACTACATCCTTAAAGCGTTTCCTTTATATATTAGACGAGACAGAAAGCATTTGCCATTCGGTGAGTGCTTTCTTTAATTTGAATCTAAGAGTGGTTTTGATGGATATAAGAAAACATTTTAAGTGCTAGGTTATATTCTAATTGTATACAGACGATCAGAAGAGCATAAAGAATCTAAAATATGGATTATAAATATAAAACGTATCAGAAAGAAAATATGCTGATAATATATCAAATAAAGATTTTTTATCAAAAACAATAAAAAGTCAGTTTGTGATTCGGTTTAAGAATTACAACTGACTTTTGTAAAAGATTATTAGATTGAAATAAAATAGCGGTTTTAAACTGGCTATCCTAAAAATTAGGCGCATATATAGCGGAATAAAGGTATTGACATTCATTAAATAACCTTTATAATTAAAATGTATAATTAGATTGATTTTTATGTATTTTGAATCTAATTATACATAAAATACTATTATAAATCTATTTCGAATAATCAAACTCCAATTATGATGCTTTCACATGTCATTTTGTTATATCATACATTGGAGTGAGTGTCAAGTGATTTTTTGATGTTTGATAGGGGATGGCGTTTTGGAAAAGAATTCTATTGTGAATATAAGTGAAGCAGCATTAGGCGGTAGTGGGCATACTAGTTTTTTGTCTTTTTTGAAGAAAGCATGGAATGCAAATTATAAATATGTTGCTTTTTTTGCTCGCCGGTGCTATGCCCTTAATAATGAATATATGCATTACTTTACAGAAGAGACAACATCACGCATTATTTCTAATAATGCGTTGCTTTTGTATGTCGATGAATTCGTTAATCATTACTTGGAGAGAGGATATTTCCCCGGGGTGTTGTTGTGTGATGATCTTTTGCTTCACGGGAGAGGTGTCGCAAGGCTACTGTATAGTCTTGAAAAACTTATTATTGATAAAATCGAACAAAACACTTGTAGCAAATTGTCGGAAAATGAGAAGAATTATGTTCATCAGGAACTGATGGATGCAATTGATATTAATATTTATTCGATGGGTGTAAATCCCATTTTGATGGAAGGATCTTTTAGTTGGAATATTGAATCTGTAAAACAACAATACGAGGATGAAATTAGAGATTTATCTCAACGTTTATCATTATGTTTACAACAGTTTAACGTGCCCAATACTAGTTATCGTTTTTCTATTCAATTACCTATTGACTTCATCCTGAAAAACGATTGCTGGCATAGTGTTAAATGGTTTTATCGTGGAGAAGAAAGAGAAGTGTATTATAAATCTATTGATAATGACTCGGTTAATTTTTTATCTATAGTTTATACACATGGCGGAAATCTTCATAATACAGAGAATACAGTATGGGTTACGGGATTGTCTGTCGGTGGCGATATGTCTGGTGAATCCTTTGAAGAGATTTGTGTTGCGATTGTGAAGAAGTTGAAAGAAGTTAATAATACTGGAGAATTTACTTTTTTAATTGATATTCTTCAAGAGAAACAAGTGTTGTTACAAAGACAACGGGCTCAATTAGTGTCTTTTATTTTGTCAATTATAAATATATATGATTTTTGTGATGCGTGTAATATTAGTTTTCAACAGATAAAAGAATTAATAGGAGAATCCGCATATAACATTATTGAAAATAACACCCATAAAATTGCTACAAATTTTGGAGTCGAAGGAGATACTCTTCAAGGAATAACGCGGCTTACTGTGGATGCCGAACTCGTTATTGATTTGAAAAAGTTGATTATTCCGTTATTTTCCAAATATGCAGTATCGTTATTAGACAATATTGAGCAACAGGAAAATAACGAAGGACAAACCGATTATGTAGCTATTAATGATGCTGCGGAAGGTGTGTTTTATTCTGTTGGAATGTGTGCGGAAAAGGAAGCATATGACATAAGCACTAATGTGTGTCATTTTAAACCATTAGAAAAAGGAGAAGATTTAATCTCTCTTTCGGATTATTTGTCAAGAATGATTAGTGTTTTAGCGCCGCATCAAAAAATAAATATTTATGATTTATTAGCATGCCAAATCTCACTTGTGGATAGCGGTTTGGCAGCAATGAATTATGCTTATGATCCACATAAAAACAAGGTGCAATGTATGCTTAAAGCAGGAGAGTTATCTACTTTTACAATGCCACGCAAATTGCACTGGTTTATTCCTGCATTAGCTTTGATTGAAAAGAACTCGATGAATCATAACGATGTTCCTAGAGAAAAAATATCGGCTTTTATAGATCAACTTGCCATTTGTGAAAGCAACGATATTACCCAAAACGAAAAAGAGGCATTTTTGTTTTTAAAAGAAAATGGAGTTGCGTTTATTGATGCTCTGTACAGATGTGGACAAACAATAGGCGGGTGGAATATTAATCTTTTAACAGTTAACGATTGGCGTGGTAATAATGATGGTGATGAAACATCTTATTTAAGATATGTTATTTATCATGCTAAAAGACAGGAGTATTACCTTCATGAAGCAAAACTGTTTTTGGATATGGAATGATTAAAAGGGGATGAATCGTGATGAGTCAAAAGAACCTAACTATAAAAAAAGGCCAAGAGCATATGCTTAGTTTTTCAAATAATATTTATGACGAAGATGCATTTATGTATCCGGCTTATCAACAGGCTTTATCTGCTCTTTTAGAAATTGTAAATCATGCGAAACATTTTGGCGATCTGGAGTTTTCACAAGAACTATATGGATATTCACAGAATATCATTGCTTTTTCTGGAAAACGTGGCCAAGGCAAGACCAGTACAATGATATCATTTTCTAGTGCTATGTCGTTAAACGGATTGCAAAACAAAGAATTTGAAGAGTGTAGGTTTGAGGTGTTACCTGCTTTTGATCCTACAATCATGGAAAAAGAACAGAGTGTTTTATCTGTGATTCTATCTCGCATGTATAAATTGGCAGAGACGAAATGGAATGTTTGCTTATCTTCAACAAGTGCATGTGGTAATACTATAACTGAAGCGCAAAAGAATGATTTGTTAAATATGTTTCAAAAGGTTCTTACAAATATTAATGCCATAAAATATCGTAAGGGCAAGGATATTAAAGGTTTATTAGAGATTGATGAAATAAGTGATAGTGCGGTACTAAAAGAAAATTTATATTATTTAACACAAGAATTGCTTAAATTTGGATCTGACAAACGACGGAAATCGCACCAGTTTTTAGTAATACAGTTGGATGATACTGATTTTCAAGTAGAAAAAGGATATGATATATTAGAGGATATTCGGAAGTTTCTTAGTATTCCCAATGTTATTGTGTTATTAGCTACAGACATGAACATGTTGAGAACTGTCGTCTTACAGCATTATATCACAGAGTTTAAAGATGGACTTTCCCATAATATTATTGATTCTGGCGAATTGCGAGAGGTAGAAAGTAAATATATTGACAAGTTTATACCTCCTACACATGTGATTCATTTGCCCAAACTTGACGAGTGTATATTACGTTATGGAAATAAAGTCAATATTGCATATTGTGATGAAGAGGGTAATAATTTACTTCTAAATTCTTCAAGTTATAAACTTCCGCAAAACAAATTATCAGCGCAAGAGTTGATTTTAAGATTTATTTATAGAAAAACAGGTATTGCATTTGCGGCACCATCTACATATTATCATAATATCATCCCCACGACGTTGCGAGGACTTTTACAATTGTTGCGAGTTTTATCAACGATGAAAGATGTGCCCGTGGTTTGTGTAGATAATAACACAAGCACGCAACAACTGAAAGAAGTACTTAAAGAGAAAGTGGATGTATTAGAGACGAATCTTCCGCTTTTTGAGAATTATTTTGTTAATGAGTGGGCTGAGGCAAAGCTTTCAAAAAACCATGCAAAAGTAATAAGAAATATGATTAATATGGTTCCTAATGATCGTATTGTCCATATTACAAAACAACTTAAAGAGATATACCCATTTGTTGAATATCCAAATACTTCATTAGGTGAATATCCTGATTTTATTCTATTTCTAAATAATATTCTTTCTCTAAATCGAGAAAGACAAGATTATTGTTTTATATTTGCGATCCGTGCATATCTCACCATATTAAATCATAAAGCCGCGGTACAGCAAATGCGCAAAACAATTGATGAACATAAAGAGGGCTTGTTAGTGTTTGATTTTTCACCTCGTATTACTGCGCTTCCAAGGTCTTATTATGTACCGGAAAACCTATTTGAATACTATGGCAGTAAAATGATTGTGTTGCAGAAGGAAAGCTTTGTTGTTGATGATCACTTGGGAAAAATAGCTAACTATTTATTAACTGAGGTCAGTATTGGAGATCAACAGTATTTTTGCTTTAATTTCATGAATATTCTGACTTTAACATTATCATATGGCGCCTCTGATTTTGTAGACTTGATTAATAAAGAAACATCTCAACAATGGTTGTATGATGTACAAATGGCGGCACTATATGTAGCGTGTAATCTGGATGTTCAAGATAAAATATACAAAGCGTTTGATGAAACACGAGACGAACCTGGAGAAGCATTGACCTATAAAGATACAGTGGAGAGACTATATGCACGTATGGGTCAAGTAATTTCGGCTATAAATTGTAGTGTTTCTGAAGTTCATAGTATGGTAGAGCATGATATGGTTGAATTAATAGATTGTTTGAATGTAAAAGATGAAACTGCATATATCGCAGAGACTATTGCAAAGTTTTTTGAGATGATTGACAGAAAATACGGAACAAGGAGTCGCGTTTTAATAAGGCGATTAGTTGATATTTACAGTGATTTTTTATCTGTGGCAGAAAAACTTAGCGAGGGAACTGTATATGAAGAATTAGAAAACGCGGTATTTGGCTTGATTAACAGAAGCGAAGATTTTAATCGAATAGTAAGAAGTCGGTATGGTTATGATGTGGGGTTTGATTTTTCAAATCTGGATTTTTCAAGTATGTCCGAAGACGATTTTTCAACAATTTTCCAAAAACAGTTTAGCAAAATTTGTCGTATGTTAAATATTAACATGCGGAGCATTAAACGAATGTGTGATAGGAGAGAATGATGGATATAATCCAAAAATCACTAGATATTTTGTTTAGACGAATTCCCCCAGAGCGGATTTTGGATGTCTTGCAAAAAAGTACTAATGGATTAAGAATGCAGTCTCCTTTGATTTCACAAAAGCTTTTTTTGAGATATGCTGATATTGAGCATGGCGGGTACTCCGAAGATGAACAAGTTCAATTATATAGATACATAGAAGATCTTATAGTTTCTAGAGCGAGAGAACTGCGTGTATTTCCATCGGTATTCTTGTTGTTAATTGATTTTGGGCAGGAAGTACTTACTAACAAGGGCGAGCAACCTTTGTGTAAATCGAATCAAGTTAAACGTTGGCGAGAAATGTATCATTTGTTGGGACAGGATTTATTCGTATGTGCTTATTTGGCATATTGTGATGTTGCATCTTCCACAAAACGGACTTGTTTCACGTGGCCGGCCACGATAAAAACAGATAATACCGTGCTTGACAAAATGTTAGATGAGGGACTTGCTGAAAACCACTATCATTTAAATGGTTCAACTCAATCTTTTTCGCTATCATGGTGTAAGTTGATGAATTATCCGGACGAAGTCCAGGAGTGGATTAAAGGATTTCCTGTTCTACTACAAACGGTAGTAGGACGAGGTCCAGAGGATAATGTTTTACCCATTAACGAGCGAATCATGTTAGCGTGTATGATTAGAACTATTCTTTTCAAAGCAATACACGCATCAGATTTTTGTGATTGTCGTGAAAAGTTTGATTGTTTAAAAGAGTTTCATAAGGGGATGATTGAACGATTTAATAATGTTAGTTATGCTATTAAAGCAACCGATTTGTTAAGGCTTTCTTATGGGGCGAAAATTCCTTTACCTGACGGAACAACAGCATGTATGGATTATGCGTTGGATTCCTGTGTGTTTTCGACGTCTTCAGATTCGCCGTTCCGAATATTAGCAGGTGAACGCCATTTTTTATATCAATGCTTTATTGCATGTTTTTCGGGTGAATTTGGGGAGATAGAACAAAAGCTTTTGTATTTTTACTTGTTAGTTAAATCTAGTTTCAGAGGTGAAATGATTCAAGTAAATAAACAAGTGGGTTTCCAAAATTTTTCAAATTATGAGCGTAGGAAGGATCTAATTTGGGAGAATGATCCTTACTGGTGGGAAGCGTATCGAATTGCGATAAATGCTCCAATAAAAGTCGGTGCGGTTAGATCTCTAGAAGCACGCTTTTGTCCTACCCTAACCAAAGAACAGCTCTATGAAAGAGTGCGAAAATATGACAAAGCGAAATGGTTTGCAGATCAGCCGTTTTTTACATCATTAAATAATCATAATCAATTGATTGAGTCAAAGGTCATCAGCGATAAAGGACATAATGATGAGCCTCATTTTTATGTGTTGCATTATCCAAAACAGAAAGATGACGATTTCGATAAATTGCCTAGCTTTTGTTTGAGATGCAGACATGAAGATTTGAGAGATGATGTAAAAAAAAGAACTATTGCAACTGTTGAAGCATTATCAAAGGATTCGTATCTATGTAGCCGTATACGTGGTATAGACGGTTGTGCAAATGAAGTGCTGTGCCGCCCTGAGGTATTTGCAAATGCATTTAGGTATATACGAAATGTGGATTTATCCTCAAACGCCAAAGTCCTTTCATTGTTATCCGCTCCTGTCAGTCGGATATCCGCAACCTATCATGCTGGTGAAGATTTTTATGATATTGTGGATGGTTTGCGTGCTATTGATGAGTCAATTTTGTTTTTGGAATTGGCAAGGGGAGATAGAATTGGACATGCTTTAGCACTAGGTGTTGATCCTCAAACACATTACCACTTGAAACTAAATAGCGTTGTGATTCCGAAGCAGAATTATTTAGACAATTTGGTATGGTTGCTTTACCGAGCAAGGGAACTTAATGTTGAAATTAATTCGCATCAATATGGGATTATGAAACAAGAAGCATTACACTTATTACGCGAAATATATGGTGATGCAATTTATAAACACCAGTGGAATGTAACATTACAAGAGTATTATTATAGTATGAAATTAAGAGGAGATGATCCATCATTATATAAAACTACTACTTATAAACCTAAAGTGTTTTTTGGGTGTAATTATGATCGTTATCAAATCAGTCAAAAGCACATTGAATTGTTGGCGTTAAGACAGGATGATACGATCACAGGACTTTATTACTATTATCAATATGGTCACAAAGAAAAAATTGAAGGCGCAAAACCAATAATTGTTCCGATAAAATATGAATATATCGATTTGGTACGAAAAATACAAGATGCTATGCAAATAATGATTGAAGAGAAAGGAATAATTGTAGAATGCAACCCGACATCAAATGTGTTGATAGGTACATTTGGTGACTATGCTAAACACCCAATCTTTCGGTTTTATAGTATTAAATCGAAAGAAGATAAAGAGGGGGATGGATCCTCGATACAGATGCATGTATGTATTAATACGGATGATTTGGGTGTGTTTGATACATCACTAGAATTTGAATATGCTCTTTTATATAGTGCTTTAAAGGAGCAATGTGATGTGAACGGAAATCCAAAGTATTCATCAGTTGAAATAATACAATATTTAGACGATATCAGAAAAATGGGATTGCAAGCCATCTTTCCTAAAAACAATTAATATAAAATAAGCCACCCATATTGTGGGTGGCTTATTTTATTGGAAGGAGGAAGTTCTATGAAACCCAAAGTCATCGCGATTGCGAATCAGAAAGGAGGCGTAGGAAAAAGCACAAGCGTGTACAACATCGGTGCAGGGTTAGCGCTGAACGGCAAACGGGTATTGCTTGTGGATGTCGATCCGCAAGGCGATCTCACGAAAATGCTGGGACAGCGAAGACCGCACGAGATGCCTATTACGCTTGCAAACTGTATGAATAATGTGGTTGCCGGGGATACCGGTCAAGATCATCCTGAGATACTTCATCACAAGGAGGGTTTTGACTATGTTCCCGGCAATCGCTGTTTATCGGCGGTAGAAGTGAGCCTTGTCAATGTCATGAGCCGCGAAACGGTCTTAAAACGGTATATAGATACTGTTAAAAAAGATTATGACTATGTGTTGCTCGATTGCCGTCCGTCGCTCGGTATGCTCGTCATCAATGCCTTGTCCGCTTCGGATTATGTTCTTATTCCCGTACAAGCGGACTATTTGGCGGCAGAAGATATGACCGAATTGCTCGGCACTGTCGCACAAGTGAAACGGCAGATCAATCCGCAGTTAAAGGTCGGCGGCATTTTTCTCACCATGACCAACGATACCAATTTTCGCAAAGACATCGTACAAGCCGTGCGACAGAATTTCGGACAGCACTTTCCCGTGTTCCAGACCGTCATTCCTTCGACGGTGCGATTGGCAGAAATCAGTACCGCCGATAAAAGCATTTTCAAACACGATCCTCACGGCAAAGCCGCAAAAGCGTATGCCGATCTTGTAAAGGAGGTGCAGGGCATTGGCGAAAAACAACGCGGGAAACCTCTTGACGTCGGTCGATGAATTGTTCACCACGCAAGCCGAACGCGACGAAGCACAGCGCGAAGCGGTACGGGATATCCCGATTGCCGAAATCAGCGATTTTCCCGATCATCCGTTTCAAGTGCGTATGGACGAGGAAATGAACCGTATGGTGGAAAGTATCACCGAATACGGTGTGATGGTACCCGCCCTTGTGCGACCGAAAGCGGACGGCGGGTATGAAATGATCGCAGGACACCGACGAAAAGCCGCCGCAAGAACCGCAGGCAAAACGCATTTGCCGTGTATTGTACGCGATCTGACTGACGAAGAAGCCACTATTATTATGGTAGACTCCAATCTGCAACGCGAAACGATCTTACCGTCGGAAAAAGCCTTTGCGTATAAAATGAAACTGGACGCAATGCGACGGCAAGGATCACGCACCGATTTAACTTCTGTCCCAGTGGGACAGAAGTTAGGGATCACGTCAAGAGAACTATTGGCAGACAATTCTCCCGACAGCACCACGCAAATCCAACGCTATATCCGTCTTACCAATTTAACACCCGAATTGTTGCAACTGGTGGACGATGGCAGAATGGCCATGCGCCCTGCGGTGGAACTGTCTTACCTTACTGAAAAAGAACAGCAAGATGTATATGAACTCATCGAACTGGAGGAATGTACACCCTCACACGCACAAGCGATCAAAATGCGGAAATTCTCGCAGATGAGGCAGTTGACACCCGAAGTCATCTTGTCGATCCTGCAAGAAACAAAGCCAAACCAAAAAGAAAAATTCCAAATCCCACGCGACCGTATCAGTAAATTTTTCAAGCCGGGGACGCCCGCACAAAACATTGAAGATACGATCGTAAAGGCGCTCGAACTGTATCGGAGGCGACAGCGAGAACAAAACCGATGACCACTAACAAGGGAGTGGTTTACCCAAAAACAGCGAAAAACACGGGAAACTGCGGCGTTTTTGTTGTTCCCCCTCTCCACACCTCTCCCCCTCAATAACTACCTGTGACTGCCTGAAAAAGATAATATTAGAGGGCGGGCATCCTTGCTAAATCGGCACACAAGGCGTACAATTTTCCACAGAGGAGGCGAACCGAATGAAAAAACTGCTTATCACGATGCTTGCACTGATGCTGGTGGTGACGTGTTGTTCTTGCTCACCGAAAACAGCACCGGATACACCGAAACCGAACACCGATAACCCGACATTGATCGTGGATCCCACAGACGATGCGGCGTTATCCACAACCACCTTTTTTTCAGCAGAGAACAGCACGGTTTTCACAACCGAAACCACGGCTGTCACCACAAGTGTGACGGATACCACGAAGCAACCGACGAAAACATCGCACGATACCACATCGTCGAAAACGGCGGCGAAAACAACCAAAGCTACCACAAAGTCGGAAACGGTGACAACCAAGAAAACCACAGCGGCAACCACGGTGACAACGCGTACCGCCAAAAAGACCACGCAAACAACGGTCACGGCGCCGACAACGAAAACAACCACAAAGGCACCGACTACTACGCGTACAACGGTCAAGCCGACTACGGCGAAACCGACCACAACAAAAACCACCGTAAAAACAACCACTACCACCACACGGACAACCACCAAAGCAACAACCACCACAACGGCAGCACCGCGTACGATGACGATCAGCGAAGCCGAAAGCTATGCCAATTCGTATCTGCAAAGCCTCGGTATGGAAATCGACTACTCGGCAACACCGAGCAATGCGGCGTACCTGCCGCCGATGACGTGGGACGAAGGTGACACCTACGAAGCGATGAAAGCGCGTATCCGTTCGCACATCGACAACACCATCGCGTGGCGTGGTTTGCAAACGGGAGATCCGATGCGAGCCGTCGCGGAATACCATCCGAATGAATACGACAGCACCTACGGCTGGCTGTACATTCTCCACTAACCACAACTGAATATCGCGTATCACAAAGGGCAATCGACTATCGGTTGCCCTTTTTTGTTACCCATTCAACGCTGTTTCAAGCAATTTCGGGATTGCTTGAACGGCGTTTTTATATATACCACCAAACAAAGAAAGGATTGATTCTGACATGAAGAAAAGTCTGAAAGTGCTTGTCAGCCTTGTGTTAATCATCGCCTTGCTGATGAGCTACGCACCGTCAATCGTGTTAGCGGCACCGCAATCTCCCGCGTGTACACGATCGGCAATTTATGCGTTGAAGGATGTGAAACTTGTTCCACCTTTTACGAGTAACGGTACAGCAAACACTGCATCGGTAGTCGTAAAGGAAAAGGGCGAACATATCATGCACTTCACGCTCGACAGCGGCACAAAGCTGTGCTATTGCATCGAACCCGGTGCGGGGCTGACAGTCGATTCCACGATCGACTCCGCCAAAACCAACAAATATTGGACGGCGCTCAAAAATTCGTCCAATCCTAAGCACCAAAAGATCGTGACGGGTATCTATCGTGTGGTCGCACTGGCTGACCATATGAACCCCACAAAAGATGCCGATGTGCATGCGATTGCACAGATCGTGCTGTGGGAAATCATCTGTGGTATCCGCGATCCGATTACAGGTGAAGCATTGAAAACAACGCTCCAAAGCAGCTTTGCAAACTTTGCTACGCTCGATCAGGAAACCTACTATACCAACCGTTACAAGCAATTTGTGGCTGCATACCAACAATTTGACGATATTCCGAGCTTTATGTATTCCTCCAAAACAGCCGCGACCTCCAAACCGATCACCCTGAATTGGAACGCCACCAACAAACGCTATCAAGCGACGGTGACGGACTCCAACGGATTGCTTTCGAAGATGAATACGACAGGCGTGTTTCCCGATTATGTGCACGTGTCCAAAAGCGGCAACAATTTAACGCTTTGGACAACGCAGAAGATCACCAACACGCTGACGAGTTCGCGCATCAATAAAAACCACGGTTTTAGCACTTCAACCAGTCCGTCGATGCTGATTTACGGCGGCACTCTGGAAAACGGCGACACGGCACAAGCCGTTGTTGCTACATCGGTTCCCGACCCGATGGCAGGATATATGTCGATCAAGACCGGTACTGAACCGAAAATCAGCGTGACCGTCAATAAAACGTGGGTAGACGATAATGATCGCGACGGTGTCCGTCCCGATAAAATCACCGTCAACCTGCTTGCAGATGGCACGCTGTATAAGTCGCAGGTGATCACGGCGGCAGACGGGTGGAAGTACACCTTCACGGGTTTGCCCGAATACAGCAACAGCGGTACAAAGATCAAGTACACCATCAGCGAGAATAAGGTGGCAAAATACGAAACATCCTACAACGGTTTCACCATTATCAATACCCACCAAACGGGTGTTGTCAAAACCTTTACTACGAAAACATGGGATGACAACGGCGACCAAGACGGTATCCGCCCCGACAGCATCACGATCCGTCTGTACGCAGACGGTAAGGAAATCAAAAGCAAGAAAGTCACCGAAAAAGACGGGTGGAAATATGAATTTGCCAACCTGCCGAAATACCGTGACGGCGGCATCGAAATCAAATACGAAATCAAAGAGGATCCTATCCCGGGTTATGAAACCTCGTATGACGGCTTCGATGTGATCAATACGCATATTCCCGAAAAGACACAGATCAGCGGTAAAAAGACATGGGAAGATAGCAATAACCAAGACGGCTATCGTCCTAAATCTATCACCGTGCGTCTATACGCCGACGGCAAGGAAATCGACAGCAAGGTTGTGACTGAAAAGGACGGTTGGAAATATGCCTTCACCAACTTGGATAAGTACCGCGACCACGGTACAAAAATCGTGTATTCGATTTCCGAAGATCCTGTGCCGAAATACGCCACCACCTATGACGGCTTGAACATCATCAACACGCATATTACCGAGAAAACCGAAGTCAGCGGCGTGAAAACATGGCAGGATAAAAACAACCAAGACGGTGTGCGCCCCGAAAAGATTACAGTGCGCTTGTATCGCAACGGCAAAGAATACGATGCCAAGACCGTGACTGCCAAAGAGGAATGGAAATATGCGTGGACGAAGCTGGATAAATACGAACAAGGCGGCTTGCTTGTGGAATGGACGGTGAAGGAAGATCCCGTTGAGGGATATACCGCCACCTATAACGGCTTCAACATCACAAACACCTACACACCCAAAACGGTCGATGTCAGCGGTTCCAAACGCTGGGATGACAATAACAATCAAGATGGCGTTCGCCCCGAAGAAATCACCGTTCGCCTTATGCGTGACGGCGAAGAATACGATGTTAAAACCGTGACCGCTGAAAACGAGTGGAACTATTCGTGGAAAGGACTGGATAAATACCGTGACGGCGGAAAAGAAATCGTATGGACGGTCGTTGAGAATGAAGCACCGCATTATGTGACCTCGTATGAAGGGTATACCATCGTCAATACGCTGATTCCCGAAAAGACCGAAATCGGTGGCACTAAAACGTGGGTGGATAACAATAACCAAGACGGTGTTCGTCCCGAAATGATTATCGTTCGTCTTTTCCGCGATGGTGAAGAATTCCTCATCCAAGAGGTAACGGATGTCGAAGGCGTGTGGTCGTATCTGTTTACCGATCTTGATGTGTACCGCGATGGCGGTGTGAAGATTGAATGGACGATCACCGAGGATGCGGTGGAAGGCTACACCACCACTTACGACGGCACCAACATCATCAACACGCATGATACTGCTACCACCGATGTGGCGGGTGCGAAAACATGGGTGGATGACAATGACCGCGACGGACTCCGCCCCGACAGTATTACGGTTCGACTTTATCGTGACGGCACGGAGTTTGACACAAAGACCGTAACCGCCGAGGAGGAATGGAAATACGCATGGACGGGACTCGACAAATACCGTGACGGCGGTGTGGAGATCGTGTGGACGATTGATGAGGATGCGGTTGAGGGGTATACCAAGACCATTGACGGCTATAATCTGACGAACACGCACGAAATTGAAACGATCACCATCAGTGGTCGCAAGATCTGGAATGACGGCTCTAATGCCGCTGAGCTTCGCCCCGAATCGGTGATGCTCACTTTGTGCGCGGACGGTGAGGAAATTGACACCGCCGAGGTGACAATGACCGATGAAGAGTCGCCTGATGTGTGGTCGTATGAGTTCATCGATCTTCCTGCTTACAGAGAGGGTAAAAAAATCTCCTATACGATTATGGAAAAGCCGGTGGCGAACTACACGACAGTTGTGCAAGGGTTTGATATTACCAATTCCATTGTTCCTCCGACCGACTCTCCCAAAACGGGCGATCACAGCCGTGCGGCACTTCCGAAGCTGATGGCAGTAATGGCGATTGCCGCTGTCGTTTCGGGTGGTGCGTGTATCGCATTGGTGATCCGTCGCCGAAAACAAAAACGAAACGGACAGTAAAGGATGATGAAGAATGTCTGTAAAAGCCTGTATTGCGCTCGGCATTTTGGTGGCGTTTTTGGCACTGAAAATTGTGCTCCAAATTCGTCACAATAAAAAGAAATAAATGACTTGAAAAGGCGGTCAGGAAGGTGTTCTTGACCGCTTTGTACATACCGTGAGGTTCTATTACGGAAAGGGGGTGAACATGGTATGAGCGAAGAAAAACGAATGATTCAAAATTACGAAGTGATGTCGGCATTGCGGATCGGCGATAAGGAGGTGGTATTTGCGAAGGATCCGTTAAACGAAACAGCGCCGTTTCTTTGTACGCTGTGCGAACAAAAGGCGTTTATCTGTTATATCCAAGAGCGGTATGAAGACAGCGTTGTCAGCGACGATTATCTGGACATCATGGAACAGTATGCCAAACAGATACTCGCCCAATGTCAGAAAGTGCGTGAGGAACGCGCACAGATCACCGTACCGCTGGATGTCATTACAGCGGATATGTGTCACCCGCACGATCACGCGGAGTCGATCAAAGGACAAGTGGTCGCCATAAAACCATCGGCGCTGCGCCCCGAATACCGTACGGCGGATAAACAGCTTGTATTTATCACGGGCGGCAACGGCTCGATGGCAAATCATTACGGCAATGCTTGCTTTGCAATCAATCTGTATTTGGGCAAGGATGTGCGTTGGGAACGGTATGATGTGCAAGGTGTTGTCAAAGACGAGTGCTTGCCCGATTGGGCAAAAGCGAAAGCTGCGGTTATCCGTGAGCAAATCAAAAATCATAAGAATAAGGAGGTGCGATGATCGTGAGCGAACGACAAAACATTGGCTATACGATCACCGATTCGTTGCATATCGGCGACTCGGAATTTGTCATCGGTCATAATCCCAAAGCGGTCACTCCGTATGTTACATGGGAATGTTCAAACGGCAATAACTACTTTTGGGGACATTATGTAACCGAACGTGCGGCCGCGGAACGCGATCTGTTGGAACGCGCAACAGAAGCACGCGAACGGCAAGACCGTTTAACAGGACACAATAAACCAAATAAGGAGCGTGATGCACGATGAAACTGAATATTCAACCACTCACTCCGCAAGAGCGTTTGTACACCTACCAGCAAAGCAAGCAGTTACAAATGCAAACCGGAAGCATTGGTCATTTGCGGGGAGACATGGACAGCAATGGCAAGAGTTTTCACAGTACGTGGGAAGATCATAACGAATCGTTAAAGGGTGCAGCTTTTCGTGAAGAGTTTGATGAATTGATCAATGCAATGCGGTTTGATGAAGCGAATGACGGCATTTTGAAAGAGCGCGCCACATTATCCGCTTATTGCCACGCACACCCGACAGCAAAGCTTGTCGGACTCGATAGTGACTATTACGGATTTCGCGTTAACACCCAAAACTATGCGTATCTGATGCGACTGACACCGCAACGCGGACTATACAATTTTTATGTGTATGCTTATACCCGCACATTGCTTGATAAGCACTTGGAGCAAGCGGCGAAGGGTATCCGTTTTATCACGCCCGATTATAAAGATAAGTTTCGTTTGGCAGACGGAGATCGCATTTGGATCACCTCGCCAAACGGAGAAAATACCACACACCCTTGCCGATATATCGACGAAACCCATGTGCAGGTTGATAAGACGATTTATCATATCTGCGAGTTTGCGGAGTTGATGGCACGACAGGCGAATATGATCACGCCGCTTCGTGCATCATTGCCCGATAAATGCTATGGGTATCTCCGAAGCACGGGAGATATTGTGATTATCCGTCGCGGTATCGATGGGTATTTCCCGACGGATATGCGTATTAGCGATATAGAATCCGCAAAAACCATTGTGCGCGAATATAACGAAGCACTCGGTGTTTCCAAAGCGCAGGAAGAAGCGATGATGGCGGGATCTATGTTTGGTTGGCATGTGTCCGGTGCAGATCCTGCCAATTACGATGAGAACGGCACTTATCAAATGCCGTCCAAGAGAGAGCGAGGTGAGCGGCAATGAAATACTGTGTAGCGGTGACCGAGGTGAATCAAGGATATGTTACCGTGGATGCTACCGATCCGAAGAGGGCGATGGAAAAAGCCGAGCAGGAATATTTCAACGGTAATGTCGGGTGGCGAAAATGTGATATGAGCATTTTATCTGTGAATCCTGTAAAGGTTAAAGCAAAAGAACGATAATGGGAGGGGATGACACATGCCGACAAGGTATGAACTGATTACCGAGCTGTACCGTGAGCATTCCGCGTTCATTACCAAAAACGCACAGAACTGGATGGACTTTTTGAAAACGGCATGTCGCAATTACCGCCTGCCGTTTGAAGAACAGATTTTGCTGTATGCACAGTGTCCTGATGCCACGGCGGTATTGGAGGTGGATGCGTGGAACAAGCGCTTCGGGCGATGGGTGAATCGCAACGCCAAAGGTATTGCGGTGGTAGACAGAGAATATGCCGGACAACAACGGCTCAAATATTATTTCGATATCAGCGACACCCACGAAAGCCGCTATTCCCGTCCTGTTCCCATTTGGCAGTATGATCGCCGTATGGATGAAGGGATGATTCGTGAACTGTCATCGCGGTACGGGGATGCGGTGGATACCGCCTCCGTTGAAACGGCATTGATCTCCGCAACACGGGTTGCCGTAGCAGATAGCTTGGAGGCCTACACAGCGGATATTCTTGATATGCGACAAGGCAGTTTGCTGGAAGATCTCAGCGATGCGGAAGTCAAAGCGATGTTTTACGATTTGCTGATCAACAGCGTATCGTATATGGCGCTGGCACGATGTGATATGAATACGGAACTCTATTTTGAACGAGAGGATTTCACCGATATTTTTCATTTCAACACCGTATCGTCGCTCACCGCTTACGGTGTGGCATTGCGGCAAGCTGCAGGCGAATATCTGTCGGTGATCGCTGTCACCTTACAACAACTGCAAAAAGCCAAAACCGACACCAATCGCACAGTTGCACAAACAGCCGATGTCGCGTATGCTGATGCCGTAGACAAAACCGCTGACGATGAAAGGAGCGAAACACATGACTTACACGAACCAAAACGGATATCAGATCCCGAACATTCTGCCCGCGCAGGAGCCGAACGAGCCCCTTGGCAAATACGCGTTGCTCCGCCGAGCGTATCTGAAGGAGCATCGGGAGAGCCTGTTCACCACGCTGATGATGACGGGCAAGCTTCACGAACACCTGATGGAGATCGATCAAGCGGCACGGGAACACATTCAGCAGATCGTGTTGCAGACGGCACAAGCCAGCGGCGTGACGGAACAGCTCAAGGAGAGCGATCCGATCAAGTGGACGGGGATGATGAACAACATCCGACAAGCGGCGGAGGAAACGGTCATGAACGAACTGATTTACAGTTAAGCAGTACCATTACCGACAGCGATTTACCGCCGCTGCTGGATGAAACCATCATCATGGCCATCATCGCCAATCTCGACGATGACCTCATTTACAAGAAAGATCAAATTGCCCTGTTCTTCTCGGTGCATACCGAGGAAGCAGAACGGGCAGCATATTTGAAAACGGCTTATCAAGACCGCTATACGGAGCTGATCGTAGACGGAAAACGGGTTGGGTATAAGCCGATGCAAGACGGACTTCTTATGTGGGAGGGTGCTTACCTCTCCCGCACAAAGGAGTCCGTTTTTTCGTGGGGATGTGTAGCAGATTTTACCGCGCAACTCATCGACCGTCACGAATATACAGTCAATCTGTCAGCAAAGCATTTGCCACCGCAGGACACACAACAACTGTCGCTGTTTGACGGTATCGCCTCGGTGACGGAAAGCGATGCAAGCGAACCGATTTTCACGCCGCGGAAAATGGCTCAACAGATCGTTGATGAAGCGCTGTGTATCGGTGCAAATGACCGTGAAAGTGTGCTGAAGATCGTTGCATACTTTATGAAAGACAAACCGCTTGAAGATAATGCCGCCTTTCTCAAAGAGCATTATAAAACGAACGGCGCCGGTTTCTATTACGATGGACGCCGCATATCGCTTTGGTATGGCGAGGATGGTATGCACATTGCCGAAGGCACAAGTGCTTTGCAATCGTATGCCACGCATCTTTCGTGGGAACAAGCGGCAAAGCGTATTCGTGAGCTGCTGGATCTCGGACGATATGCACCGCAGGATGTCCTTTTGCGTGCTCCTGACTTTGAACGGGAGAGTTTGGCGCAAACAATGATGTTTACCGTGCGGGATATTTCAGAAGAAGCGGCTGAGCAAAACTTTGCTCCCACCGTGAAGTTGGTGTTATCCTCGAGAAAATCGTTTGACGAGGAAAAGAAAGATCTTGCCGCCTTGTTGGCGGATCCCGAACGGTTGGATAAAATCGTAAAGGAATGGCAGGCGTTTGCGGATGCTCACGCTCAAAATCCCGATTTGATGCGCTTTCGCTTCTATCGCCCGAAAACTGTTCTCGCACGGTTGCAAGATCTTCAGCGCGAACCCGTTATCTTCCAAACAGCCGAACCGAACACCGCGTTTGAACGCACCTATTTTATTTCGCAGGACGAGATCGATAAAGCGTTGCGTAGTGAAGGAAGCGAAGAATACCGATTGAGTGTGTATGCATTTTACAGCACCCATACCGATCAAAAGGAACGCGAAACCTTCTTGCGTAAAGCACACGGCGACGGAGGCAGTTACGGGGGTAACGACAACAAAGCATATTCCTCCAAAGGATTACTTTTCAGCCACGGTTCGATTTTGGAGCCGTATGCTAAGGTGGAACTGTCGTGGAGCGTGATTGCCAAGCGCATACAACAGTTGATTACCGTTGACCGTTTCTTGACAAAAGCGGACAAGGAGCGTATGCCCGCGTATGAACGCAAGCAGCTTGCGAATAAAATCCGATTGGCGTTTCACGCGGCGACCGATGATATGCCGCGTCCGTATCAGCAAACCGATCTTGTCAAGTATTGGGAGTCGGTGGACGAGATTGCCGAACAAATGACCGATCCTGCCCGTGTGCGGGAGATTTATGAAACGATGCTGTTGCCGATGAAGGAGGCTACGCCGCCCGATCATCGGCATTATGCGTATTTGCAAAATGCTCTTGAAGCAATGGAGCAATATCTTGATGGCACTTTTTCGGTGTACGGACGGGATCATACGCTGGAGCCGCTTCGATTTTTGGAGGAAACCGCACAGCGAAAGGAAGTTATCGAAGAACCGCCACCAGTACAAGATGAGGTTGTCGAAACTGTGAGCGATGATCAAGACGAACAGGATGAAGCAGTCGTTGACGTATTACCGCCTGAAAAAGAAACGGATACTGCATTAGCACCGCCTAAACCGCAACGCGATTATGTGCTGTTCGATAAACTGCACCCCGATATCCCATCGTATCAGCGGCACGATTTTCACATCACCGATCCCGAACTCGGTTACGGTACTCCGAGCGAGAAATATGCCGCTAATGTGGCGGCGATCCGCACCTTGCAGACGATCGAAGCCGAAGATCGGCTTGCTACTCCCGAAGAACAGGAGATCTTGTTCCGTTATGTCGGTTGGGGTGGTCTTGCGGACTGCTTTGATGATCGAAGTCCGCATTATTTGGAACTTAAATCGCTTCTTGATGAGGACGAATACGCGGCGGCGAGAGCCAGCGCATTGACAGCATTTTACACCTCACCCGTGATCATCGGTGCGATGTACGATGCCTTGCAAAAGATGGGGTTCCGAAACGGCAATATCCTTGAACCGTCATGCGGTGTCGGTAACTTTATCGGTATGTTACCGCAGACGATGCAGGACAGCCATATTTACGGTGTGGAGCTGGATAGTATCAGCGGTCGTATCGCACGGCAACTGTACCAAAACAGCCGTATTGCCGTGACGGGTTTTGAAAAGGTGGAAATGCCCGACAGCTTCTTTGATGTGGCGGTCGGTAACGTGCCGTTCGGCGATTTCGGTGTTGCCGACCGACGATACGATAAACACCATTTTCTCATTCACGACTATTTCTTCGGTAAAACCCTCGATAAAGTCCGTCCGGGCGGTATCGTGGCGTTTGTCACCTCCAAAGGCACGATGGACAAGGAAAACTCGGCGGTACGAAAATATATTGCACAGCGCGCCGATCTGATCGGTGCTATTCGTCTGCCGAATACAGCGTTTAAGAACAATGCCGGTACGGTGGTGACAAGCGATATCCTGTTTTTGCAAAAGCGCGATCACCTGACAGACATCGAACCCGATTGGGTGCATTTGGATACCGATGAGCATGGGATCAAAATGAACTCGTACTTTGTACAGCATCCCGAAATGATCCTCGGCAGAATGGAAATGGTATCCTCACGTTTCGGTATGGATAGCACTTGCCAAGCGATTGAGGGTGCGGATTTATCCGAACAACTGCAAACAGCTATCGGATATTTGGATGGACACATCACCGACTATGAAATGGAGGAAACGCAGGACGATCTCTCCATTCCTGCCGATCCGTCTGTTCGTAATTTCAGTTTCACGATCGTAGACGGCAAACTGTATTTTCGTGAAAATTCCCGTATGCACCCGGCACAGGTATCGGCGACGGGTGAAAAGCGTATCCGCGGTTTGATCGAACTGCGCGAATGTGTCAGACGGCTTATCGAACTGCAAACGGAAGGCTATCCCGATGAAGATATCCAAAAGGAGCAGGAACGCCTGAACACGCTCTATGATCGTTTTGTTGAGAAATACGGCCGCATCAGCAGCCGCGGCAACAGTATGGCGTTCAGCGATGACTCGGGTTATTATCTGCTGTGTTCGCTTGAAGTCATGGACGAAGAAGGCGAGTTTAAGAGAAAAGCGGATATGTTCACAAAACGCACCATCCGTCCGCATGAAGCGGTCACATCGGTGGATACCGCTTCGGAAGCACTCGCCGTGTCCATTTCCGAGAAAGCGCGTGTAGATATGCCGTATATGGCACAGTTATCGGGAAAAACCGAAGACGAACTGGAAACGGAACTCGCAGGTGTCATTTATCGGGATATCCATTGTGCGCAGACTGCTGCTGAAATTCCGCAGGCTCATTTGGATCTGACTCGCTATCCGTTTGTCACCGCCGATGAATATCTGTCGGGAAATGTACGCCGTAAACTGCGTATGGCAAAAGCGTTACGGGATGCGTTACCCGACGAGCAGAAAGGTAAACTGGATGGCTATGTGTCGGCGCTTGAAACGGTGCAACCTGTCGATCTGACAGCGGGTGAGATCGGTGTGCGCATTGGTGTCAACTGGATCCCGACAAAGGTGTACGAGGACTTTATGTATGACCTGCTCGGCACCAACTATTACGCTCGTAATCGGATGAAGATCCTGTATTCCGGCGCTACGGGTGAGTGGAATATCACGAATAAAAACGCGGATATCGCCAACGTGCGCGCGTTCAGCACCTACGGCACGAAACGCATCAGCGCGTATCATATTTTGGAACAGACACTCAACCAAAAGGATGTGCGCATCTACGACAAAGTCGTGGATGAACACGGCAACGAACAACGGGTGCTGAACAAAAAGGAAACGGCGATTGCTCAAGACCGTCAGGAGCTTATCAAAGCGAAGTTTGCCGAATGGTTGTGGAAGGATATCGACCGACGGGATATGCTGTGTCGCATCTACAACGAAACCTTCAACTCCATCCGTCCGCGTGAATATGACGGACAGCATATCCGCTTTTCGGGTATGAACCCGGAAATCACCCTGCGACCGCACCAAGTCAACGCCATCGCGCACATTATGTACGGCGGCAATACCTTGCTTGCTCATGAGGTGGGTGCCGGCAAGACCTTTGAAATGGTCGCGGCGGCAATGGAGTCAAAACGCCTCGGACTTTGCACGAAATCGTTGATCGTGGTACCCAACCACATCACCGAGCAATGGGCGGCGGAATGGTTGCAGTTGTATCCGTCTGCGAATGTTTTGGTGGCGACCAAAAAGGATTTTACCACCCGCAACCGCAAGAAATTCTGTGCGCGTATCGCAACGGGCGATTACGATGCGATCATCATCGGACACAGCCAGTTTGAAAAGATCCCGATGTCCAAAGAACGGCAAGAGGTGATCCTTCAGCGGCAGATCGATGAGATCATGGCAGGTATCAGCGAAGCCAAATCCGCCAAAGCGGAACGCTACACGATCAAGCAGTTGGAACGCACCAAGAAGTCGTTAGAAACGCGACTGGAAAAGCTCAACGATCAATCTCGCAAGGATGATGTTGTCACCTTTGAACAGCTCGGTGTTGACCGTATCTTTGTGGATGAAAGCCATTATTTCAAGAACCTGTTTCTTGCTACCAAGATGCGCAACGTCGGCGGTATCGCGCAGACCGAAGCACAGAAATCCTCCGACCTGTTTATGAAATGTCAGTATCTTGATGAACTGACGGGCGGACGCGGTGTGGTGTTTGCAACAGGCACTCCGATCTCTAACAGTATGGTGGAACTGTACACCATCCAGCGGTATCTGCAATACGGGATGCTGCAGGATATGAATATGCTCCACTTTGACGATTGGGCGGCGTCCTATGGTGAAACTGTCACGGCAATCGAACTCTCACCCGAAGGAAGCGGCTATCGTTCCAAAACACGCTTTGCGAAGTTTTACAACCTTCCCGAGCTGATGTCGAACTTCAAAATGGTGGCGGATATCCAAACGGCGGATATGCTTCATCTTCCTGTACCAAAAGCCAACTTTCACACCGAGGTTATCACCCCGTCCGAACTGCAACGGGATATGATCACATCGCTTGCGGAACGCGCCGAGCGCATCCGCGCAGGCGGAGTGGACCCGAGTGTCGATAATATGCTTCGTATTACGAACGACGGCAGAAAACTGGCGCTCGATATGCGGTTGGTACAACCGCTTGCCCCTGATAATGAAAACGGCAAAGTGGCGGTGTGTGCGCGGAATGTGTTTGAGATTTGGGACAGAACCCGTGAAAACCGAAGCGCACAAATGGTGTTTTGCGATCTGTCCACGCCAAAAGGCGACGGTTCGTTTAATGTGTACGATGATCTAAAAGCGAAACTGATGGCAAAGGGCATCCCCGAAGAAGAAATTGCGTATATTCACGACGCCAACACCGAGGCAAAGAAAAAAGAACTGTTTGCCAAAGTGCGCTCCGGTCAGGTGCGTGTGCTTCTCGGCAGTACCGCTAAAATGGGTGCGGGTACGAACTGCCAAGACCGTTTGATCGCGCTTCACGATCTCGACTGTCCGTGGCGGCCGTCCGATCTCGCACAGCGGCTCGGACGCATTGTGCGACAGGGCAACCAAAATCCCGAAGTGGAGATTTATCGGTATGTCACCGAAAATACCTTCGATGCGTATCTGTATCAGCTTGTAGAGAATAAGCAGAAATTCATCGCACAGATCATGACGAGCAAAGCACCTGTGCGTGTGGCGGCAGACGTCGATGAAACGGCGCTCAGCTATTCCGAGATCAAAGCGTTGGCAACGGGTAATCCGCTGATTATCGAAAAATGCAACCTCGATATGGAGGTGGCAAAGCTGAATATGCTCAAAGCCAATCACTTGAACCAACGATATGCGCTGGAAGATTTGGTGCTGAAAAAATATCCCGAAATGATCGCTCGTCTGACCGAGCGTGTGGCAGGCTATGAAAAGGATATTGCCACAGCGCTTGCACACCCGAAACCGCCCGAAGGCTTTGTCGGTATGACGATACACAGCAAAGAGATTATAGATAAAGAAACTGCAGGCAAAGCAATCATTGATGCGTGTACCACGATTACAGGCTCCGATGCCGTCCCTCTCGGACAGTATCGGGGTTTTGCTATGTTCATTTGTTATGACCGCATCGCCAATGAATATCGCATTATGCTCAAAGGTGCGCTCTCGCATCCTGTTGTACTCGGTGCGGATATCTACGGTAATATTACCCGCCTTGACAATGTTATCGACGGTTTGCAAGGCAAACTGGAGCTGACTCGTTCTGAACTGATCAACACGCAAACCCAACTGGAAAACGCGCGCGTGGAAATGGAAACGCCGTTCCCGAAAGAAGCCGAGCTTGCCGAGAAAAGCAAGCGGTTAAAGGAACTGAATATCCTGCTCAATATGGATCAGAAGGACAGTGCGTTGCTCGATGATACACCCGATGAGGGCGACGATACCTCCACACCGAAACCGAGAGTACAAGACCGATAAGAAAGGAGACTGTGAAATGCCGTATTATTCACCCGACATGATTATGAAAGCAAGAGAACTGGATCTGCTGACCTATCTGCAGATGTACGAACCCGACGAACTGGTGCATATTACGGGAACGACCTATTGCACCCGTACACACGATAGCTTGAAAATCTCCAACGGTAAGTGGAACTGGTTTTCGCACGGGTTTGGTGGTAAAAGTGCGCTTGACTATTTGATCCAAGTGAACGGTATGACCTTTGTGCAGGCGATGGAGCGTGTTTTGGAGGTGCTGTCGATCTCACCGACCACTCCGACAAACACGCCCAAAATGCCCGTTCAAAAGGATAAGATGCTGTTGCTTCCTGCGGTGAATGAAAACACCGATCGCGGCATACGGTATCTAAAAAGCCGCGGTATTGATGAGGAACTGATCGATCTGTGTATTTCCACGGGGCGGTTTTACGAAAGCTATCCGTATCATAGCGTGGTGTTTGTGGGAATGGACATCCAACATGTGCCGCGGTATGCGAGCATACGCGGCATCGGTAATTCGTTTATCGGTGAAGCGGAAGGAAGCGACAAGCGGTATTCCTTTTCCATCCCGCATGACAGCGACACGGTGTGCTTGTTCGAGTCAGCGATCGATTTGTTATCCTTTGCGACGTTGCTGAAAATTAGCGATCGTCCGTGGAACGAGCATCATTTGGTGTCGCTTGCAGGGGTATACCGTCCTGCCAAAGAACTCAAAGACAGTTCGTTTCCGCTCGTGCTCAAACAGTATTTTCTTGATCATCCCGGCATACGCAACGTACAGCTTTGCCTGGATAACGATGCGACGGGAAAATATTGTGCGGCGGCACTCAGCGAGATGCTGACAAACCGATATGGCATTCGCACGGTCAATCGGTTTCCACCGCAGGGTAAGGATTACAACGATTATCTGTGTGACCGATTGGAGCTACCCCGAACGGTGCGCAAACCGTTCACGCAGACTCGCTAACCACAAATCTACAATCTCGGTAGTAAAATAGCCACAATTCCGGTAGCGAAACATCAATATTTTCGGTAGTAAACCCTTGATATTTTCGGTAGTATGGCATATAATACAAATGCAAGGAGGCGAAATATATGAAACGAAAGTATCTAAATCGTATAGCGGATGATATTTTGCAAATGCATTTGCAAACCAGCGGCGCCGTATTGATCGAGGGACCGAAATGGTGTGGTAAGACGATGACCGCGGCACGTGCGGCAAAAAGTGAACTGTATATGCAAGATCCGGATAAGCGTGTATCGTATCTGAAAGCGGCAGACACAAAGCCGTCGCTGTTGCTCAAAGGTGAAACTCCTCGCCTGCTTGATGAATGGCAAACGGCACCGGTATTATGGGATGCCGTGCGTTATGCGGTCGATCAACGCGGTGAACACGGACAGTTTATTTTGACCGGCTCTGCTGTGCCGCAGGACGATGAAGTGCAGCATACCGGAACAGGGCGAATTTCCCGTATGCGTATGCGCCCAATGAGTTTGTACGAGTCGTTGGAGTCCACGGGTACGGTATCTCTCGCCGCTTTGTTTGATGGTGAAACGGAGATTGACAGTTTTTCAAAGATGACCATTGAGGACATCGCGTTTGCGATCGTGCGTGGCGGTTGGCCCGCAGCGATTGGTGAGAATGAAAAAACTGCCCTTCAGCAAGCCATCAATTATGTAGAAGCGGTTATCAATTACGATGTGTCGCGTGTGGATGACATCGAAAGAAGCCCCACAAAAGTGCGTGCGTTGCTTCGCTCTTTGGCGCGAAACATCTCCACGATGGCGACAAATAAAACAATTGAAGATGATATTGCGATGGGTATCGGTGATGATACCTTGTCCGAAAAAACGATTCGACAGTATATGGACGCATTAGACCGTATTTTTGTCACGGAAAATCTTCCGGCATGGAGTCCGGCATTGCGGTCAAAATCTGCCATTCGTACCACCCCGAAACGTCAGTTTATTGATCCGTCGGTGGCGGCGGCTGTGATGCGTTTGAATCCCGAACGCTTGCTTGAAGATTTTAATTATTTCGGATTCTTGTTCGAGTCGTTATGCGTTCGCGATCTGAGAGTATATGCGGAATCCATCGACGGACAGGTATATCATTATCGTGATGCAACCGAGTTGGAAGCGGATGCGATTGTGGCACTCAATGATGGTCGCTGGGCGGCAATCGAAGTGAAACTCGGTTCTTCTGAGATCGAAAAAGCGGCAGAGAATTTGTTGAAGCTGAAGCAAAAGATAAACACTGAAAAAATGAAAGAGCCGTCTTTCTTGATGGTGCTCACTGGTACCGAGATTGCTTATCGCCGCGACGACGGCGTGTATGTGGTGCCGATTGGGTGCTTGAAAAATTAAATACCATTACGTGAACCCAAATAGCGGATAGAATTACAAAAAACAGCTTGCAATGCGCAGGCTGTTTTTTTATGCCCATTTTTAAAAAGGAGGAATCATAATGAAAGAATATGAAGTGGTGATCACCGAAACGTTGCAAAAGACGGTGACGGTAGAAGCCGAATCGCTGGCGGATGCGCGCAAGCGGGCAAACGCCGCATGGATAAACGGGGACTATATGTTGGATGCGGAGAATTTTGCCGGTGTCACCTTTGAACCAAAGCATGATGCACCGCAGGTAGATATCTCTTATCAAGAACTGACGCGCCGATTCCGCGATGCGGAACAGCAAGGCGAGCATATGAAAGGGTATATCGTGTTCACGGCGGGTAGCTTCCCAAAACCGTATACAGAGTTTGAACGCACCTATGTGGTGTCGAGCGATAATAAAGCTTTTCAAAGCGGACAAGGTGGGTATTCCATCTATGGCTCGTCGCTTGATGGCGAGGATGTCTGTGTCCGTTTGGATCGGCTGATGGGAGACGAATACAGTGGCAAGGATGGCTTCAAAATCGAACGGTGTTATCTGCTTCAAGACGGCGAGGTAGATCGTGGGACACCGCCTTTGAAACCGCCTGCGGCAAAAGAACGGTGATTTTTTTCAGACTGTGAGAGATGATCTTCGACCGCAAGGGAGAAGATCTGTCACTTACCCGCAAGCATCGCCTTTGGTCACCCAAAGGCAGTATCTAAGGGGATATTCCCCTAACCCCCATTACAATGAACAGGAGTGAACCAGTATGTTTTGGATGTTTTTGATCGGTTGTGTTGTCGGTTGCGCTGTTGGCGTGTTTTGGATGTGTATGTTCCAAATCAACCGTGATCACCACGAGGAGGAAGAGTATGAGGAAAAGAAATAATCGCGTACAAGTCAGGCTCGACAACAAGGAATATCAAGCCTTCAGTAAGGCTGTGAGAAAAACAGGATTGTCACAAGAGGTATACCTGCGCCACCTTATCAACGGTGTGGTGCCGCGCGAAGCACCTCCGCCCGAATACTTCGATTTTATGCGTGAGCTTCAGCGTGTCGGAAACCTGCTCAATCAGATCGCACAGAAAGCACACGTGCTCAATGTCATCGATGTCAAGCGGTACGATGAAGCATGTCGGATGCTCGAAAAGACTTTGCGGGATGTGGTGGCGGCTGTCGTGCTTCCTGCGAAATGGAGGGAATGACGGATTGGCGGTAACATCCATTTGGCGTATTCAAGGGTATCTCAGTACCGTGCTTATCTACATTGAAAACCCCGACAAGACACTCAACCCCGATTTTTATGAAAAAGCGAATATGACCGACAGGCAGGCACAAAGCCTTTCGGATGTCATTGAGTATGCTTCTGATCCCGATAAAACCAACGGGCAAGTCGAAGCGGAACACCCCGAACTGCTCGAGCAGTATGTGACGGGGATCAACTGCTTGCCGACCACGGCGCGGGATGAAATGCTGGCGGTCAAGGAACGGTTCGGCAAGGACGGAGGTGTGGTTGCCTATCACGGATATCAATCGTTTGCACCCGGTGAGTGTGATCCGAAAACCGCCCACGAAATCGGTATCAAACTGGCGTCGGAATTGTGGGGCGATCGCTATCAGGTGTTGGTGGCAACCCACCTCGATAAAGCTCATCATCTGCATAATCATTTCGTGGTCAACACCGTTTCGTTTATCGACGGCAAACGGTATCACCGTACCGCTAAAGATTATTTCGATATGCGTGTGGCATCGGATGAACTGTGCAAAGAATACGGCTTGTCGGTGGTGGTGCCGAATAAAAACAACCGCACCAAATCGTATGCGGAATGGAACGCCGAGCGACAAGGCTTGCCGACGTGGACGAGTATGATCCGCGCCGATGTGGATGAAGTGATCAACACCTCGTTTACGGAAAATCAGTTTTACCGCAAACTGCGTGACAAAGGATATCAACTCAAATTCGGAAAATACCTCTCGGTCAAGCCACCGGCCAAAGAACGCTTTGTGCGGTTGGCTCGTCAACTCGGCGAGGATTACACGATGGAGAATATCCGCAAACGTATTTTAACGCATACAGCTCCGTTTGTGCCGTTTCATAAACCGTCTGTCAGCAAGACTTATCTGTATAAAGGCTCGCTTCAAAAAGGACGGAAACTCAAAGGGTTTCGGGCGCTGTATTTTTGGTATTGCTACCGCCTCGGCGTGTTGCCGAACCGTAACACACAACACCGAAAACCCGTTCATCCGCTGTTGATGGAAGAACAACTGCGATTCAAAAGAATAGTGGCTCAGCAAAGTCTGCTTGCGCGACATCGTATCGATACCGCCGAGCAGCTTTTTTCATATATGAGAGGTGTAGAACAACAACGGGATACCCTCATAAACGAACGATCGGTCTTATACAAACAAAAACGCACGGTGGCGTATACACGCGATCCGCAGGCTTTAGCGCGTATCAAAGAACAGATCGCTGAGAAGAGTGAGCGTATCCGTGAACTGCGAAAGGAGGTGATGCTTTGTGAAGAGATTGCCGAGCGTTCCGCCGTAATGCGGGACAAACAAATCACTGTCCGACAGGACGAGTCTGCAAGAAAGGAGAAAACACCTGATGAACACATCCGGAGAAGCGGCGGAACAAATCGTGCGATTGAGTCTTGAAGGTGTCGAGGTTGCCGCCAAGATTACGGGAAGCGCCGCCAAAGAGGTGGCGGCACTTCTGTATGCGGCATTCAAAAACCGCGACAAGAACAAAACCAAAGGTAAGCAACGGTTATCCGCGATGCTCAAAAGCGGTAAAGAACTCTCAATCTTTACCGTAAAAAACAAGGATATGAAGCGCTTTGTATCGGATGCCAAACGCTACGGTGTAGTGTACTGTGTGCTTCGCAAATCCAAAGGCGACGAGAACGGTGATTTTGAGGTGATGGTGCGAGCCGAAGATGCGGCAAAAATCAACCGCATTGTCGATAACCTCAAGATTGCTACCGTCACCGATGCCGAAGCGATCCGCGAAGATGTACAGCAAGGTCACGGTGAGGATGCACCTGCCACTGAGATTGACACACCGAAAAAGAGCGCCGATGAACGCCTTGTGGATGACATGATGGAACAACCGTCCAAAAAGACGGAAGTCACCCATCAAAACCCTCAAGCGGCGAAGACGAGAAAATCCCCTCGATCCGAGCCATCCTCGACTTCCAAAAGCAAATCCGCCGTGGGTACTGAACGAGCTGACCGACCGTCTGTGCGGCAAGAACTGACACAGATCCGTCAACAGCAAAAACGGGACGAGGCGGCAAAGCGACGGGATGAGCGTTCGCCGAAGAAACCGCAAAGCAAACGCCCGCCGCAACACAAACAACCGAATACCCGAAAGAAAAAACCGAAATCAAAGGAGAGATGATCAATGGCAAATTATGATGATGTCTTTAAGACACAACCCGGAGAAAAGACACCTCAGGATCCGCGTAAGCAACGACTCAGTCCCGATGAATGGGCGACGTTGCGCAAGCGTGAACGCGAGGACGCGTATGCACAGGCAGATCGAACGATGGATGACATTTCGATGGACGGTGAGAAGTTCCGTCAGTTCCTCGATGTCCAGTCGCGGTTTGAACGCTATTCGCCGACAAATGCGTTGCTGATCTTTGCCAACCGTCCCGATGCTACCCAGCTTCGCCATAAAAACGCCTGGAAAGAAAAAGGCATCCACGTGCGCGAGGGTGAAAAAGCGATGCCCATTCTGGAGCCGGGCAACAGCTATGAAAAAGCGGACAACAGTACCGGTGTGTATTACAACGTGAAATGGGTGTATGACATTTCACAGACCGATGCCACACCCGAACAGCAACCGACCGTACACCGCGATCCCCGTCAACTGCTCACCGCCTTGATTTCCAAACGTCCCGTGCCGATTGAGCTCGTCAGCGAGCAACCGGGCGGTGCGATGTTTGATCCCGACAAGCAAACCATCTTCGTGCAAAAAGGGATGGAGGCGGACGATATCTTCCGTAGCGTGTCGATGGCACTCGCTCATGCAGAGCTGGAAATGATCGCATCGGAGTATTCCAAAGAAAGCGCCGACTTCAAAGCCTACTGTGCGTCGTATATGCTGTGCAAGCAGTATGGCATCGACACGAAGGGGTATGCGTTTGCCAAACTGCCCGACGAGTTCACAAAAGCGGACACCAAAACGCGACGCATGGATCTCGGTGAAATGCGCGATGCTTTGCGCAGTATTTCCGGTCGTATGGCGAAGGCTCTCGAGCAGGACGCACCAAAACAACAACCCCCGCGTAAACAGGAGCGATGAGTGATGGCAAAAGAAGAAAAGCGTGTCCTAACATTAGACACGCATCAGCACGGCGTGGTGATCAATGCACTCAACGATAAGCGAAATGATCTGATCCGTCAGAAGCAATCGACGGATATCGTAGATGAAGTGTTGCTTATCGCATTGGATGCGCCGACAAAAAAGGTGCGTGATACCCGTGACCGTTAAAACAAAGGTTGTGGTATTCTCGCTCGGAATGATCCCCGTTGTGTGGGCGGCGTTGTTGGTCGCACCGCTACTCGACGGCGGTTTGGTGAAAATCGTGACCGAGTTTCCGCAGGTAATGGAGAACCCGTTTCATATTGTGTGGTGTAAGGACAGTTTGATGACTGTCCTTGTTTTTTTGCTCTCGTATGGCATGGGCATCGGGATTTACTATTCCACACGCCGTCATTACCGCCGCGGTGAGGAACACGGCTCTGCCAAATGGGGTGACGCGTTGGCGCTGAATAAGAAATACCGTGCGAAGTCTCCGAGCCCTAACAAGATCTTCACACAGAATGTGCGTATGGGACTCAATGGCAAGAAACACCGCCGTAATCTGAACACCGTTGTAGTCGGTGGTAGCGGCGCGGGTAAAACCCGATTCTTTGCCAAACCGTGTTTGTACGAAAGTTTCACGGCGGGCAAGGATGGTCTGTTTTCCTCGTTTGTGTGTTTGGATCCGAAAGGTGAATTGGTACGTGACGCCGGGCATTTGCTGGAAGAATGTGGCTACGAAATACGGGTGTTGGATCTTATCAATATGCATAAGAGCCATTGCTACAACCCGTTTGTGTACCTGCGCGATGACAACGATGTTCAGCGCCTTGTGACTAACCTGTTCAAATCCACTACCCCGAAGGGGAGTCAAAGCAACGATCCCTTTTGGGATTCGGCCGCATCGATGCTGCTCATGGCGTTGGTGTTCTTTTTGCACTATGAAGCACCCGAGGAAGAACGCAATTTCCCGATGGTAATGGAACTGCTCCGTGCCGGTGAGGTAAAAGAGGATGACGATTCGTATGAGTCGCCGCTGGATATTCTGTTCCAACGGCTCGAGATGAAAAATCCCGATCATATCGCCGTGAAGTATTACCGCGATTATCACAGCGGTAGTGCGAAAACACTCAAATCCATTCAGATCACCCTTGCCGCACGACTTGAGAAATTCAACCTCACGTCGCTTGTCAGCTTAACGGCAACCGATGAACTCGACTTGCCGAGCCTCGGTGAAAAGAAGGTGGCGTTGTTTGCGCTGATCCCCGACAATGACACCTCGTTCAATTTCTTAGTATCGATTTTATATACGCAACTGTTTCAGCAGTTGTTCTACCTTGCCGACCACAAATACGGTGGGGCATTGCCCGTACCCGTTCATTTCTTGATGGACGAATTTGCAAACGTGTCGCTGCCCGATGATTTTGACAAGATCCTCTCCGTGATGCGTTCGCGTAATGTGTTTGTGTCGATCATCCTGCAGAACATCGCACAGTTGAAAGCGTTGTTTGAAAAACAATGGGAATCCATTATGGGCAACTGTGACGAGTTTCTGTATCTCGGCGGCAACGAGCAAGGTACACACAAATATGTGTCCGAGCTTCTCGGCAAGGCAACCATTGATACCAACACCTACGGCAAGAGCCGTGGACACAGCGGCAACTATTCCACCAACTATCAAAACGCAGGGCGCGAGCTGATGACACCTGATGAGGTGCGTATGCTCGACAACAGCAAAGCGTTGTTGTTTATCCGCGGTGAGTATCCCGTGATGGATGATAAGTTTGATATTCTCAAACATCCCGGTGTGTCGCTGACACCCGACGGCGGGGCAAAGCCGTATCTGCACGGGCAAGCCGAAGCGGCGGTGGCACAACTGACATGGTGGCGTGTGCCGACATCACAAGCCGCCGAAACGGAAGAACCCGACAATGCGGACAACGAGTATGAATTGTTGTCCAATGACGAACTGGAAGCTATATTTTTATCTGACTGATTGGAGGAAATCACTATGAAACAAAAGAATAAGAAAATCACATCACCGCTGACTCTCAGCCGTAAAAGCCGTAAGCTGTTCGGTGTGTATGCGGCGGTGGTGCTGTTGCTGTGCATCAGCGTCTTTCCCGTGTCGGCGGCAACAAGTGATCCGCTGACGGTGGTTAATAACCTGTCCACCTTTATCTTTGCGCTTATTCGCGGTATCGGTCTGATCTTGCTCGGCTGGGGCATTGTGCAAGTCGGTATGTCGCTCAAATCGCACGATCCTTCGCAAAGAGCCAACGGCTTTTTGACGCTCGCAGGCGGTGTGGTCATCACCTTTGCTAAAGAGATTTTGGATCTTATCACCGCGTAATCTCAGTATGGAAAACGGGACGAAACCACGGCGTTTCGTCCCGCTTTTCGCTGAAAGGAGGGTTAAATAATGTCTGACAACTGGGTTGTACAGAATCTTGAAAATGCGCTGGACACATGGAACAGTAAATTGGCAGAGATATGGACACTGGTATTGCAATCCCCTGAAGAATTTAAGGGTGGTGCCATTTGGAATGTCATTCAAAACATTCACGCGACGGTGCAAGGAATCGGACTGGCACTTGTGGTGCTGTTCTTTGTAATCGGTGTCATGAAAACGTGCGGTTCGTTTGCTGAACTCAAAAAGCCGGAAGTCGCGATCAAGATGTTCATCCGCTTTGCGCTTGCCAAAGGTGTTGTCACCTACGGCTTGGAGCTGATGATCGCGCTCTTTTCCATTGTTCAGGGCTTGATCGTTCAAATTATGAACGCGGCAGGACTCGGAAGCGTCGGCTACACAACACTTCCTTCTGAAATCGTGCAAGCCATTGAGGATTGCGGGTTCTTTGAAAGCATCCCCTTGTGGGCGGTGACGTTGATCGGCGGCTTGGTGGTCACGATACTGTCGTTCATTATGATTTTGACGGTATACGGACGATTCTTCAAGCTGTATATCTACACCGCCATCGCACCCGTACCGCTGTCCACCTTTGCGGGCGAGCCGACGCAGAGTGTCGGTAAATCGTTTATTAAAGGCTATGCGGCGGTGTGCTTGGAAGGAGCGATTATTGTCCTTGCATGTATCATCTTCTCGCTGTTCGCTTCGTCACCGCCGTCGATCGATACCAGCGCGGCGGCTGTGACACAGGTGTGGAGTTATATCGGCGAATTGACCTTCAATTTGTTGGTGCTCGTCGGCACGATCAAAATGTCCGACCGCTTGGTACGCGAGATGATGGGACTGTAATGTAACGAAAGGAGTATGACATGGAAGTACGAATCAACAAAGAAATCCGTGAGTATACGGAAAATATGTTTTTCGGCTTATCGCTTCGCCAGTTTATCTGTGCGGTGATGGCGTGTGGTGTGGCGGTGCTGATCTATTTTCTGTTTTATAAGACGGTGCATCTCGAATGGCTTTCGTGGATGTGTATGCTGGGTGCGACACCGTTTGCGCTGATGGGATTTGTGAAATACCACGGTATGACCGCCGAGCAGTTTGCGTGGGCGTGGATCAAGTCGGAATTTCTGATGCCCAAACGCCTGACATTTCGTTCGTCAACACTCTACTATGATTCCCACAAAGAGGTGTATGCCGCGATGACAAAGGAGGTATTGAAACAGCATGATTAAATCATTGAATGCGATTATTCGCCAAGACCAAGAAAAACTTCGTATTCCGCGCAGTGTGCAGGATGCCATCCCCGTGCGCACGATATGGAAAAACGGTATTTTCCTTGTCGGCAACAACAAGTACAGCAAAACCTTTCAGTTTACCGATATCAACTACGGTACGGCGAGCGATGAGGACAAGAAAACGATGTTTCTTGCGTACAGCGAACTGCTCAATTCCTTTGACAGTAACGCTACAACAAAAATCACTGTTGTGACGCGCAAGCTGAACAAACGGGATTTTGAGCGTGACCTGTTGATGCCGATGATGAACGATGGTAAGGATCACCTGCGGCAAGAGTATAACAATATGTTGCTGGAGATTGCCAATAGCTCCACCTGCTTGATCCGCGATATGTATATCACCGTGTCGGTGGTTCGTAAGAACTACGAAGATGCTCGCAACTATTTTGCGCGCGTGGGCGCAGAATTGTCGATGCACCTCTCGCGGCTTGGTTCACGGTATCGGGAACTGGATGCGATGGATCGCTTGAAGATCCTGCACGACTTCTACCGTCCCGGAGAAGAAGCCGATTTTTGCTTTGATCTTGAGCAGAGCATGAAGAAAGGGCATAGCTTTAAGGACTATATCTGTCCCGACAGTATGGAGATCGAAAAAGACCATTTCAAGATCGGCGAACGGTACGGCCGCGTGATGTATTTGAAGGAATACGCATCGTATCTCAAAGATGATTTTGTAACGGAACTGTGCAACACCGACCGTCCGATTATGATGTCTATTGACATCATTCCCGTACCGACCGATGAAGCGGTACGCGAGGGTGAAAGTCGTTTGCTCGGTGTGGAGCGCAATGTGGTCGATTATCTGCGCAAGCAACAGAACAACAACAATTTTTCGGGTAGTATTCCGTACGATCTCGAAAAGCAACGTGCGGAAATGAAAGAGTTTCTTGACGATCTCACAAGCCGCGATCAGCGGATGATGTTTGCTAACCTCACCTATGTGCATACGGCAGACACCAAAGAACAGCTCGATCAGGATACCGAAAATATCCAAACCTTTGCCCGTCAGCGGATGTGCCAGATGGCGACACTCAAATTCCAACAGCTTGACGGCTTGAATACCGTATTGCCGATCGGTGTACGGAAAATCCCTGTTCTGCGTACCTTGACAACCGAAAGCCTTGCCGTACTGATGCCGTTTCGTGTTCAGGAAATTATGGACACGGGCGGCATTTTTTACGGTGTCAATGCCATTTCGGGGAATTTGATTTTGTGCAACAAAGCCAACCTGCTCAACCAATCCGCGTTTATTCTCGGTGTTCCCGGCAGCGGCAAATCCTTTGCCGTGAAACTGCTGATTGTGATTTTGGCACTTGCCACAAAAGACCATATTCTGGCGTGCGATCCCGAAGGCGAATACGGTAATTTGATACGGGCGCTCGGTGGTGAGGTAATCTGCATTTCGGCAAGCAGTCCGCACCATATCAATGCGATGGATATGGTCGAAGGGTACGGCGACGGCGGCAATCCCGTGGTGGATAAATCGGAGTTCGTTTTGTCGCTGTTTGAACAGCTCGATCCGCGCGGTATTGATCCTCGTGAGAAATCCATTATCGACCGCTGTGTAGATATGATCTACCGTGAGTTCAAAAACGGCGGTCCCGTGCCGACGTTGTGTACACTGCGCGAAAAGTTGCTTGAACAGCCGGAGGAAGAAGCACAGAGCTTGGCGCTTTCGCTGGAACTGTTTACGGCAGGCAGTTTGAACGCCTTTGCACACGAAACCAATGTGGATACGCAAAACCGTATCGTTGTGTACGATATCCACGATCTCGGGCGACAGCTTAAAACAATGGGCTTGCTTGTCATTACCGATGCGATGATCAACCGCGTCACCGAAAACTGGCGCAAGGGTATCCGCACCCATATCATCATCGATGAGTTCCATGTGGTGTTCGAAAACGAGCACTCGGCGGAGTTTTTCTCGTCAGCGTGGCGTCGGTTTCGTAAGCGTAACGCACATCCGACAGCGATCACACAGAATGTCGAATATCTGCTCGACTCCGTAGAAGCCAGCACGATGCTCTCCAACTCGGAGTTTATTATGATGCTCAATCAAGCGGCGAGTGACCGCGAAAAGCTCGCCGAAAAGCTCAACATCTCAAAAGATCAGCTTGGGTATATCACGAACGCCGAAGCGGGTTCGGGTTTGATCCGCTATGGTAGTGCGCTTGTGCCGTTCAAAAACAAATTCCCGAAAAACACCGAGCTGTATCGGTTGATGACCACGAAGCCCGGCGAAACACTACACCAATAAGGAGGTAACGAACAATGGAAATGCAAGTGAAGAAACTGTCGGATGTGCCGGAGATCAAGGAGCTGCTCCGTGTACTGCAAGAAAACGGACTCTTGAAAGAAGAATCCGAAGTGAAAAGTCTTGTGGACTATATCGAGGCGATGGAAACCAAACTCGGCGATATGAGTCAGGAGCTTTCCGATATGCACCTGCAGGTCAAAGATATCCGCGATCACACCATCCGCGCAAAATGTACCGAACTGCTCGGCAAAGCGGAAGAAACGCTCAAGCAGGCAAAGCAAGCGGTAGTTTCGTGCAAAAACAACCTGATTGCTTCGGCAAAATCCGCGCTCACCGCCTTTAAGGAAAAAGGCAAAGGTGCGCTGGTGTCGGCGGTGAACGCGATGAAGATCCCGTCGGCACTCGAACACCTCAAGAACGGATTCCAAAAAGCATCCGAATCGATGCGTGCACACGCAGGCAAATTGGATGCGGTACGCGAGGAACTGCACGGTGTCGGGGTGCATTTGAAGAACGCGGGACGAGCCTTGCTCGGCAAGCCGACCAAAGAGAGCGATCAACTCAAAGCGGACAAAGGTGTGCTCGCAAAACTTCGTAACCTGTTGCAGAAATCGGCATCAGGACTGGAAAGCATGGGCAACGATGCCGCGTCGTTGTCTACCCGTTTGCGTGAGAGCCATGAGCGACGCCAATCGGTGAAATCCGATCTGAACGATCTCAAAGCGGTGCGTCATGATAAAGGTACACCGCCGCTTGCTAAAGAAGTCGCCCGATAAGAGGTGTGCTGTATGGGAGTAATTAAGACAAGGGAGGTGGTGAAAGGCACGGTCAAGACACTTGACCGTGCCGCCATCGCCGCAGATCGTGTGCGCTCGGCAACGATACGCACCAAAGAATCTGCCGAAAACAGCACATCGGCAAACGAAGCTTCTCCCGAAGAATACGGTGCAAATCGCGTGGAAAATACCACAAGACGTGTGGTACACGAAGGGGTACACCAACTGAAAAAAAGAGGTTCCCGCGGCGGTCGAGATGTGCGCAAGAGCGTGGATAAAATGAAAGAAGGTGTCGATGATCTCAAAGAGGTCAAAGACACAGTTTCAAAAAAGTGGAAATCCCGCAAAGCGGCGAAATCCGCCAAGCAAACCGCCAAAGGAACCAAGTCAACCGCAAAGGGCACAGCCAAAACAACACAGGCGACCGGAAAAGGTACGATCAAAACGGCGCAGGCAACAGGAAAAGGCACCGTCAAAACCGCGCAAGCCACGGGTAAAGGCGCGGTGAAAGCCGCACAGAAAGGCGTCAAGACGGCACAGCAAACAGGCAAAGCCGCTGTAAAAACGGCGAAAGCATCCGCCAAAGCCGCCAAAGCGGCGGCGAAGGCAGCAGCAAAAGCGGCACAAGCCGCGGCACGAGCCGCAAAGGTGGCCGCGAAAGCGACCATTGCCGCTATCAAGATCGCGGTGAAAGTTGTCATTGCGCTCGTTAAAATGGCGATTGCCGCTGTTAAAGGATTGGTGGCGCTGATCGCCGCAGGCGGTTGGGTAGCCGTTGTGATTATCATAGTTATTTGTTTGATTGCGCTCATTGTCGGAGGGTGCTTCGGTATCTTTTTCAGCGGTGAAGATAGCGGAACGGGGCAAACAATGCAAACCGCGGTGCAGGATATTAACGGCGAATACCAATCAAGAATTGACGAGATCATTTCCGGCAACTCACACGATGAATTGGAAATGTCGGGTGCTACTGCCGCGTGGAAGAATGTGCTTGCTGTCTACGCCGTTAAAGTGACGACCGATGAAACCAACGCCCAAGAGGTGGCGACTATGGACGATGCGAAGAAGGATATTCTGATGGATATTTTTTGGGATATGAACACCATATCTCACCGCAAAGAGACCGTTGTCGAGACGGTGGTCGAATATGTGACGGACTCGTATGGTAATGTCACCGAGGTGGAGAGCGAGGTAGAAACAAAGTATCTCTATATTACCGTTTCCCACAAGACACCCGAAGAAATGGCGGAAATGTACGGCTTTAACGAGGATCAGACACAGCAACTTCGTGAACTGCTTGCCGCCGAAAATGACGAGCTGTGGAGCGCCGCAACCTACGGTATCCATGCAGGGGATGAGCAGATCGTATCGGTTGCATTGTCGCAGGTCGGCAACATCGGTGGTCAACCGTATTGGTCATGGTATGGTTTTCCGTCGCGTGTGGAATGGTGCGCTTGTTTTGTGAGCTGGTGCGCTAATGAGTGCGGGTATCTCGACTCGAATGTGATACCGAAATTTGCCGGATGTGATTACGGTATGAACTGGTTCAAGGATCGCGGGTATTGGGCGGATTGCGGAGCCGAACCGACCACCGGAATGATTATCTTTTTCGATTGGATGAAAGACGGACAGGACGGTAGTCCTGATCACGTCGGTATTGTCCAAAAGGTCGAGAACGGGATTGTATACACGATCGAGGGCAACTCGGGGGATAGCTGTCGGATCAACCAATACAGCATTTCCAACAACGAAATCCTCGGATACGGCATTCCGCAGTATTAAGAAAATAGCAACGGCCGAGGAGTAATCCTCGACCGTTGCTGTATGGGATGGGTTCAACAAAAACTTGTAGTAATCAAAAGGAGAGAATTATTATGGCAATAGGACAAAGAATACGATGTATTCGCAATTCACGCGGAATGACACAGAAAATGCTCGGGATCCTCAGCGGATTTCCCGAAAAGAACGCTGATACACGAATCGCACAATATGAATCCGGTACAAGAACGCCGAAGGGCGAATGGATCTTTGCAATAGCAAAGGCGTTAGAGGTTGCACCGCAAGCACTCACCGTGCCCAATATCGACAGCCCTATTGGCTTGGCGCACACCCTGTTTGCTCTCGAGGATATGTACGGTTTGACCATTGGCACAACGTCTGATGGGGAAGTATGCCTCAAAATCAAGTATAACCGAGGTCGCCCGACCGAAGAACTGCAAACCATCCTCGCCGCCTGGAACGAGCAGGCGGCAAAATGTAGAGTAGGGGAGATCAACAAAGAGACTTATGACGAGTGGCGATATACTTATTCAACTCAATTATAATACACTTAGGAATGGCCGTATTTGTAGCGAGTTATTTTTCGCCTAACAAGGATCGGCGATAGGAGTCTACCATGATATAGTCAAGGTCGTAATACTTGCATCCGTAGAACTCGCAGATGGCATCGAGTTCTTCTTCGGATTCGATGCCGCATTTAATAGCAGCTTCGGTTTCGGGCGATAGATAGTCGGGATCAGAATGTACCTCTACCATCGTATCAAAACACGCATGCATAAGTGCAAACACAGGTACGCGGAGGTTTTCGGCTAAATCGGCGATCTGCCCGCAGGTTTCCATATCGAAGCCATACTCTTTTCCCGCTTCGCAAAGATCAATCCAATAAAGGACGTTGGCAGAAGTGAGTTCCTCGTCATGTTCGAACGCATGAAGGATACGTTGCACCTGCGTGGACGGTTCGTCACCGTATATATCCGCAAGGTAACACCGATCGTTCGGGATCGATGCCTTGCCTGACTGTACATCGGATGGCTTGCAGTTATAAAAGTTCTCCATAGAGCGGATAAAGGTGGCGTGTTCGGCATAACCGAAGTCAAGAGCGATATCTACGATACGCCGATCGGGATGGGCTTGAAGCTCTTGACCAGCGTAGTACAGCTTACGGCACCAGATATAATGGTCAAGGCGATCATTCGTCAGTATGCGGAAGCAACTCATAAAGTGGTGGATCGGCATACCGATGGTTTTGGCAATCCCCATTTTGATATCCTCGATGGGTTCAGCGATATTTGCATCGATATATGCCATCGCCAAGTCAAATTTATTCTGTTTCATATGCACAGCTCCTTTGTTTGGTTTGTTCATATGATAACACGCCGTTTTGGATAACGCTTGATATTGACCACTACCGTGATGTCAATATTAAATTGCGATTGGATGTATTAGATAACATACGGTATGGCGTTGATAATTTAGGCTTGTCTCTTTCTCTATTTTTAATGGATGCTGTATTACATGTTTCTGTCTGTCATTCGCCATATAGCGTATGGCTTTAGACAGTAGATGTTATGACCTTCGAAGGTTATTTCACCAAGTACAAACAACATAAAGTCTTTGTTGTATTTTATGTTGTTTGTAAGATGGCGAACACCTCGTGTCATTTTTGAACCGCTGAAAAACATATCGACATAATAACTGTTGTACTCTAAGGCGTAGTTCATTAAATCAACATCGTCTCCACAATATTGAAGATTGTTAATACTGGCAAAATTAAATGAAAGATTGGTGTATTTATAAGGATTTCCAATGATTTCTGACTGTAAAACAAACCGTTGTTCATCTTCGTCATATGCGCGAATAAAGCGAAAAATAGATTGACAAGCAACCAACGCGTTTGTAAACTTGTTTTTTTGATTTAAAATGTCAGCAAGGAATTCAACTTTCTTGATTAGTTGTTTTAAAATGAAATCTACTTTGTTTTCTAATGTTACTATTGTGTTATATTCTTCTTGCGTTTCGTGGCTGGCATCTACTTTAGCAGCCAAGTGAGTTTTAAGTAACCCGCTTGAACCAATTTCAGGATTAATCATACCATTAATTGAATCAGTTGTTGTGATTTTTGCCGGAATAATGGCGTTTGGCAATTGAGAGTATATTTGGTTTATACTATCTTTGTCTAAATAAATGTAATGTTTAATTTCCATTCCTGTAATACACCTCTTGCTTGTAGTAATTTTCGAACGCAAAATACAACTTTAATATTGTATTTTTAAAGACACATGAATACATTGGTTAGATATACAGGTATAATGGTTTTCTTGCGAGCTTTGTAAGAAGTACTACTTGTAAGAATATTATAACAAATATAATTGAATATCTCAATAGGATAGATGATTGCTATGGTTAATTGAAAAGCTTGAATTGTTGATGAAAAGCTTGAATTGTTGATGTAGCTTGAATTGTTGATTTGTTGAATATAATGGAAAAATATGTTATAATATATATTAAATGTGTCTGGGAGGGAAGTAAAATGGGAGAATTTAGTATATTGGGCGGAGTAGCTGGGTTAGCAAGTGGATATGCATCGGATAAGGTGAGTGACAAGCTTGTTGAATGGAAAGATTTGCTCATTCGAGATCCCAAACTGATTCAAGATATTGAGAATACTCTTTGTGAAAAATATGAGAACGAATTGTTTTACAATCATTTGACGGAATATTTGCAACAAAACGATACGATTGCTACACTTGTAAAACGTGTCTATGGTGCGCATGAATATGGAACCCCTTTAAGAGATGATTTTATAAACCAAAACAGCAACAGATTTTTTGAAAAATATGAGTGTTCCATTACAGATAGATCCATCGTAAAAGATGCATTCAAATATATATATGATACCGTATATTCCAAATTAACGGAGCTGTCTCCGCATTCGGATATAGGTAAACTGCAAATAGGATTACTTGCGCAAGAAGAACAGCGGCAGAGTGAGCATAATGAGATGATGGGAATGTTACGGCTCTTGGTGGATCAAGTATCGGCCGCAACTGTTAACCCATCAACTATTCCCGTTAAGTGTGATGATTTATCCGAAAAAGCAAAGGCACTTTTGAAAGAGGTTGAAGGTGTCGGAACATCCGCCAATGCAGTAAAAAATGATGAAGAGGCTATAGCTAAATATACAGAATTACTGGCTAAGGCCGCTATGGATTTGCGTAGAGAAGATGATAGTCAATTTGATCGAGTTCTGTGTAGCGTTAATTGCCGCATAGCAATGAGGTATAGCAACATGGGAAACACTCAAAAAGCTTTTGAGTGCCTTGATACAACAAGTCAGAGCGTTCGTGAGCATGACAAAGTCTATCATTATGTGTATGCAGTTATCGTCATCAATCATCGCGTCGATGACAAATACGAAGAAGCGAAACTACATTTAGATAAAGCTCTTGAATTGGATATTGATTATCTTTTAGCTTTTTTTGCACAAGGTTTGTTGTTTACTAGGTTACGTGAAAAAGACTTTGATGAAATAAGAAGGTCGTTTGATGACAAATTAAATGCTGCTGAACACGATAATCAAAAAGACACAATAGCAGAATGTTATATGTATTATTCTCTGGCTTGCTTAGAAACTCAACAATATGAAGAAGCCATCAAAAACATTAATAGTGCCGTTGAATATGGGTATGAAGAAAAATCAGCGGCTTACAATATAGCGATAGCGTACTACAGTATGGCAACAAGCGAGTATTCTAAAGATGAAGATATCGTTTTTTTTGAATGCGATATACAGAATCTTAGAAAAGTTGTCGAAATATCTCAAAAGTGGTTGTTAAGCTCTTTACATGAATATATACCAAATCATTTGAAGGTAAGTTGGATCGGGGTATATGTTTCAGCGTGTGGATTAATAGGAATAAATCACGGCTTGATTCCTTTGAGCGATTATACACGCCTTCCGGGAATAAGTTATAATGTCCTAAGAATGCTCCTATTATGTTCCGGCGAGGAATTGTCAGAGGACGAAATTGCTTTGTTGAATGAGAAGGATCGGATAAGCGCAAAAATATCGAATTGCATAAAAGCAGACAATCATATTACAATAGTAGAAATGATAGCCGGAATGTCTGACGAAGAAATTGCATCTTTACCTCAGCCTACGGTACATGTTTTTCTACAAGCTTGCGTGATGACAGGAAACATCACAAAGTATCATAAATATAGAGACCTTTTGCCCGAGGACTTTCCAAGAGCATTGGTTGAGTTTCTGGATGCTTATGCATATGAAAAGGAAGGTGATATTCAAAAGGCAAAAGAAATCATAGATCAAATAGTGGTTTCAACTACGGATTATCCGCTTCTTAATAATATTGCCAATTTTTATATGAGAAATCAATTCAACGCAGAAGCCGAACAGCTTTTTGTTAGATTGTTGGATATGAAAAAATCCGCTTTGATTTATGTTGAAGATCTGAGCTTCTTTTATAGCCGTGCAATAACATTTCTCAGTAGAATCAAATCTGAATATGTAGAGAATTACGTAAAGGAATTTGAAGAAGTTGAAGAACAGGATATCTCGATTCTTTATGTTTTGCATAATTATTTTTATGTAACTAAAGATTATAATCGCATGTTACCGTGTATTGAATCAATATGTCATATAGAACCAAATTATCAAAATCTGTACAATAGGATTGTTTGTTTGATCCGTTTGTTGCGATATGAAGAAGCATTAGGTTACGCACACGAATTGTATTCCACATTGACTGAGAAAGATCTTTCGGAAAAGGATCAGATGATTTTGTTAATCAGTACAATATATCTTTATGCAGGAGATAGGGATAACAGTTTTGTGTGGGCGGGAAAGGCACATGAACTTTTTATTGATACTCCTTCACATCACAGCCATCAGCATTATCTTGCTCATGCATTGATTACAGGGCATCAAGAGGCTTTGCCTGAAACTATGCAGTATAAACAAACGCATCCTGTTGTAACAGGAGAATGGTTTAAAGAAGTTCGAATACCGGAAGACGGTAACATTGTAGATGCTTTATTACAAGCCACGAAAGAAATATCAGGCGAAGATCCTTCGGAGGCTAAAAGACAAGAACAAGATTTTATGCACATGTATAAGAGCGGGTTGTTATCCAATTCAATGCTGTTGCGTTACTATGGTTTTGATTTTGGTTGCTTGTTCGCCTATGCAATGGATAAAAAGCTTGCGATTGCTAGTGGATCTGTGAAAGAACTTCAAGAAGATATTAGTAAGATTAACGATACAATTTATGTGGATGCACTAACGCTAATTATTATGTTTAGACACAATTGTTTAGATGCGTTAGAACAGATCTCGGAAATTCGAATTTGCTATTCATCAATTATTCAATTGCAAGCCTGGGTCTGTTCGATGACCGGAGAATATGCATTTAAGGTTTTGGAATGGATAAGAAATAATGAAAAAATATGTTGTGTGGCCGACAGCCTTACTAAATCAACTATAATAGAGGATTACTTTTTGAATGATACGTGGACGTGTATTTATAAAGGCGAAAAAGAGAAAATTCCCTTTGTAACCGTGGAACCGAATATTAAACAATTGCAAGCACTTGAGGAAATCGGCATTCCAAAAGATTTAGAAGCAATCAGTGTACCGGCACTTTGTCGCGCGTATGAGGCTCACGACTCGAAACGATCGTCCGAGATGCTGTATAATCTAATGTTAGATTGTGGATTTATATCATTTATTCCGCTCACAATGTTATATGTCATCGAAAAAGACGAGTTTAACATAGTCGAAACTTCTCTTGAACGATTTTTCTGTTGCAACACCTCGTGTGATATGATTAGTTTTGCAAATGTGTATTTGGGTGTTATTAGAGAATTGTGTAGAGATCATTTTGACTGCGCGGTTATATTTGCTTTGCTAACACTAGAGAATGGAATTAAAGTATGGAGACGAGGAGAATATTATAGGATGCTTGTGAGTTCGGGCAGGGGAGATGAAATAACAAAAATAAAAGTAGATGCCCTTGACCGATATTTGCTTTACTTAAATGTTGGTATAAAGGGATTGTTTGAAGATATGCCCGAGCAACTTGAAGAAAAATATACGGAGGTTTCTAAGATTATTGCCCATCAATTCGGGCAGAAAGTTCTGCGAGAGTGGCAGAATTGCTGAAGTTAATTAAAATAATTATAGCAATCATTAAGTTGAATCGAACGAAAAAAGCCGTCATCGCTTATCTTAAATAAAAATAAGCGATGACGGCTAAAAATTTATTGAGAGACAACTGAAGTTAGGAGAATACGGGTATCACTTGTGTCTAAAATGCCGTTTTTGTTAAGATCTCCTACTTCTAAATAAATTGTGTTATCTTTCAACACATAGAGCAACAGTTCTCTTGCATCCGTAGTACTAAGGTTTCCATCAAAATTCACATCGCCTTTAGCGGCTTTACCATAAGCAGAATATCCCCAAATTGTTGGTTGGCAGAATACAACGCCTTCTATTTCCCACAATTTTTCTGCAACATCTACTGTTTTTTGAGATTGACCCCAGTTTGTAGATCTTAATTGAACCCAAGTAACACCTAATGCTTCATTTCTTTCAGAATAGCAGGAATCAATAGTGAGAAACGAGAAGTCGTCTTTCGTTCGTCTAACATAAACGTCTTCTTCAATTAGCAAAACGATTTCGCTTTTTCGAAAAATCTCACCATTCACACCCATTTCTTGGTCGTCAGAAGGAATACCATGAACACTGGGCCACATATTAGGATCGTATTCGCAATAGGCTACATTAAAATCATTTAACAGCAAAGCCATCGTTGCAGCTGGTGTATCTGTACACACATACATTTTTCGATATTCTTTTCCATCAATACCTTGGATGGTCCACTGGTCTTCCACCACATATGTTATGCCGGATCCTGCAAAATCCTCTGCAGTCCATATTTTATTCATGCTATCGTCTGTAATCTCAATATGCAACAACAGTGATGTGGGTGGATGAGAAGGATCGTATTCTGCCGACACAGATAACGGCACCGAAAAGACCATCAAAATTGATATCAGAATACTCACTAATCGTATATTCACAATAGTCCCCCCTTGTGCTTATTGATCAATAGCTAGAAGCAATGCTCTGGTATCCGCAGTACTGATAACTCCATCCTGATTATAATCTGCCAAATACTCTTGGAAATAGGAATAAGGTGAGCCACTAATGGCAAATCGCAAGATGGCATTTGCATCTTCTTGTGTCAATACACCATCATAATTTACATCACCAATAGGGCAGTTAACAACACAGGATTTTGCGTATTTTTCGTATTCAGGATTGGTTTCATCGACAAAACTTGTAATAGCATTTCCATTGCTATCAATCATTTCAACATTAGAATATGTTGCACCATTTCCAAAATCCAAAAAATATGTTTTTCCGACATTGTAATCGCCTACAAACGAACACATTGTAGTGTAGTCAAGATATACTGTTGTGTTTAAAGTCCTTGTTGCACTAGTATTATAGTTTATTTCATTACAAGGGAATTTTCTCGGGGTTTCTGAATAAATAGCCCAATAATCATGGAAACTATTACGGGAAATGTTAATAGTAGCTTTGCCAATAAGCAAGGGATTATACGCAGATACGGACATTCCCCAGAAAATATTGTAGTTGCCATTATTGTATTGTGCAAATGCAGATGTTCTAGTGCTTGTCTTTGTATTCCAATCGCCAGAAATTTCGGAATTGATGTTCAAGGCGTCATACAACACCCAATAATATCCACCCGGAGAAAAATCACTTGATGTTCCCCAAGAGTTGGCTAATTTAAATGCACCCTTTTCTGCATTTTCAATCACACCATCCCCGTTAATATCAAAAGAGATGTTGTCATCATATCCAACAACAGTTCCCGCGTGACCGCTATCAGCGCTATTTACTTGATATACCAAATTCTCCCCATTTGGCAATAGTACAGAATCGCAATTATAAGCATTATCACCACACACAAATGAAACGATAAACAATTCACCTTGTGCCAGTTGTTGCTTTACCCATTGGAAATTGTTCGTGTTTTGAGCAGCAGAGACTCCGGTATTAATTCCAACCGTATTGATATTATCGATTCTTGTCTGCAACGCATTCCGAGCTGCCTCGTCGGATGGAAGAGCATTATAAATCCACGAATAATAAGGCAATTCTTCTAATGAAACGCTACCGTGATCTCGTAAAAAATGAAAAGCATTCCAAAAGCTAATGCCAGAACCGTTATTATGAGCTAAAAAATTATATGTCCATGCCGGCGAACATTGATTTTCGACTAAGCTTGCATCTGTGTTATAAAGCCTGTTTTTATAATATGTGAATCCATAATATGTTGTTGCAAAAGCGGCGCAGGATCCTTGCGCCCCCTGGCTTTTGATAGGGGGAAAATAAGGACTAGTACTATTATCGACACTGCTAGGAAGTTGAACAGCAGTAAGTTCTGGCGTATAATTAAAAGCAACCTGATCGATATATTCGTCAGGGGTTTGCAATAAACCTTGACCAAATACCTCAGTTGTTTCTTCAGACGGAAGATCTTCATCTGCCAAAACATTCACAGCCGAGAAATTTGAAACAAGAAGAACTGTGACAAGCATAATCGATAACATTCTCAACGTAAATTTCATAATAATTCGCTCCTTTACATAGTATGATTTATTTTATGGTATTTAATTCATTGGAACCACCTCTTTCATTTTCAAAATATCACATAATACAATAATGTCAACGAAATAGGCAAGTAATCACAAAAATTGGCAAGTTACCAAAAATTATCAAGTGTCGAGAGTGTGAGTATAGGAATGGTTTTTCTGATAGAAGGAGAATTGTTTGATTAGTGAAGGGACTGGAAAACTTATAATAGGTGAGAAGATATTGTCTGTATAAAAATAAGGATTTCTGTTTTCGATGAATAACATGGATGTGGATATAAGGAGAAATCAATATAGCATATATTTAAGTATTGTTGATGAAAACTACACAATATTAGAATAAACTGAAAATTCCGCTCACCGTGATTATGGTGGGCGGAATTTTATTGAAAATTGTTGAATGCAAAAAATGTTAAATAGTGTTGTTAAATTGATGTGGAATCGAAAATATCGGATAATTTCTTGCATAAATTTTGATTTTTGCCAGTGGGTAAAATCACAGCTTTATTCATACCACATTGTTGAGCATACTCAAGCATTTGCTGTTCAATATTCCTACCTAGTGCTCGACAAGACAAGGAAAAAAGATCCAGTACTCCTTCACAAGTCATTCCTAACGCTCCTACAAGACCTAAATTTGAAAATTTATCAGATAATGTGATTGAATATAGAGAATAATTGTTATTTGAAAGAAGTTGTTTTAGTTGATTAACGGTGTATCTTGTCCCGTTTGAGCATTTGTTTGTTCGTAGAGTTAATTCGGATATACGCGCAATTTCTGACGATGATGCAGGATGAATATTAACTTTAGATTCAAGGGCTTCTAAGTATTCAATTTCAGAGCAGGTTTCTTTCAATTTCTCACGGATTCTATTTGTTTGATATGTCTGAGTACGTTGTTGAACATTATCGAAAAAAATCTCTTTTTTCAAATTAAAACAAGATAAATCGCGATATATTGTGTTCCTATTGTATAAAATTGTGGTTACTGTTGGTAAAGCATCTTTTACTGAGCCAATCTCATAATCCATATCATCTATAAATACCATACTATCTAAGCCGATGTTGAGTGTTTTTGAAATCTGCTTTATATTTTCCGGCTTGCTTTGCCAATTAACCATAAAACATGCAATATGCTCTTCCTTAAGAAGCATTCCACTATGTTCTCTAAAAACTTGCAATACGTCTTTTTCGTCATTTTTGCTACAAACTGTCAAAATAACCCCGTGGATATATAGCTTTAATAAAAAACGTTGGAAATCTTGATAGGGTCTTCCTAATCCTGCATTATCTATATGTATTCCTTCTATACCATCTTCTGATAAAATCCCACCCCATAATACGTTATCGCAATCTAAAACGACACATTTTTTGGTGTTTCCTTTGCTTATCATATATTGCTTGTGAATTTCTTGTGCGATTAAGAATATGAGTTTATCGGAATAAGGTGCGTTCCAACGATATTTATTGTTAATATTATATGAATTGGCTATTCCGTTTTGAGCTATTAAACGTTTTAAACTAATATAAACATCTGATTTAATCATTTTGAAGATGAGAGAGTTTAACTCATCGACTATATTGTTTTGAACAGGAATGGATCCCCATAGATAATGATCATCAAAGCAGTAATCTTCAAAGCCTATCCAAATCAATTGAGCGGCGGAGCTCCTTTTTAAATGATTGTATAATAATCGGCATTGATTAAAAACTTCTTCCAGGTGATTTTCTGTTTCAAGAAAAGAATCTGTTGTATTCATTGTTGCACAATACATATTATTATAATCTAAATGAATGGCGACGCAGTTGGCACTTTTTATTTCATCGCAATAACTCTCAATTTCTTCATAAGGAACTTGTGTAATTTGAATAGTAACATTTGATTTTGAAAAGACATTATATAAATGTAATTTTAAATAAGGTTCTAAAACAATATTTGAAATCCATATAAATCTAAAAATATTCAATCATGAAACTCCTAACTATAATGGCATTACAAGGAAATGTGTTAAAGCTCATGTGTAGAGAATAATATTACAACAAAACATTTCATCTTCTTCATAATAATCAACAAACCCATGATGTTTTTGGGCAATTTGGTTGATAATTTTTGTTCCGTATCCATGATGTTTACTATCTGTTTTTTCGGTAGTCAACTGATGATTTTTTTGTAATACGGATTCAACTATAGTGTTTTTTATGAAAAGAACTATTTGAGATCCGGATTGCGTGAATGAAAAAACAATTTTTCTGTTATTAACACATTTTCTACATGCTTCAATGGCATTATCAAATAAATTTCCCAGGATATTGCAAAGGTCAATTGTGTGAGCAAAGTTGATGGAAGAGATGATATCAGTTGTAACGGTAATATTGTGCTTTTTGGCTTCTGCTATCTTCAAATTAATAATAGCGTTTACAAATTCGTTGTTAGTTGTTATATACATATAAGATGAATTAATGGATTGTAAATGCTCGGATATATATTGTTCGATCCCCTGGTGATTTCCGGAAGCATTTAATTGATATATAATTTTTAGTGTGTTTGTAAAATCATGACGTGCTTTCTGAGTGCTTTCATATTGCTCTTTAATTATCTGATTTGATTTAGAATAAAATTCATATTGTTGCTTTAATAATGTGTTTTCAAGGCTGATTTGATGTTTTTTACTAAGTTGAATTAACAAAAAATATGTAATGGCATCCATACCAATGATGGAAATCATTATTATAGCAATGAGCAGACGGATATTTTCGGAGTTTAGGGAAAAAGTAATAAAATATAAACA
>JAZUOG010000058.1:0-24022 GCA_045604545.1 Acutalibacteraceae bacterium
GCGTGTGGTTATTTCAGGCTGTTCTCGTACTGCTCGACCATCTTCTTGACCATCTGGCCGCCGACGGAACCCGCCTGACGGGAGGTCAGATCGCCGTTATAGCCGTTCTTGAGGTTGACACCGACTTCGTTGGCGGCTTCCATCTTAAAACGGTTCATACCCTCGCGGGCTTCGGGAACGTTGATGCGATTGTTATTCTTAGCCATGATAAAAACTCTCCTTGAAAATCATCGGCGGTTTTTCCGCCGTTCTGTCGTTTTCGCGTTTGCAAGAGTAGTGTTTCACGAGCTGCCGCGATTTATCCCGTGCAATTTTTGGCAGGGGTCAAATCGAACACACGAACAAACGAACGAACACCTGTTTGCTTGCGAGGAGTTTTCCACGAATTTGTGAAATGTGGAAAACTTTTGGTGGAAAACCTATATTTAGGTGAAAAACGAAGAACAAGCCCCAAATACTGTAAATATTGTGCCACAATCGTTACAAAATTATAACGATTTTTTTGCTGTAAACCTCTTGATTTTTCGAAAAAAGCCGCTATAATATAGGTGAACGTTTGTTCTTGTTCTGTTCGAGGAGGTTGCGAATCATGAGTATGATCATCAGTATTGTCAGTATCACGGCGTTTGTGATGTTGACCATTTATATGTTTACGACTGCCCGCTTCGGTGTGACCCGTCGCCTGGCGTTTTTGTCGCTTGCCATGACGGTTGCGGAAATCGCCCTGTTTGGCTGGGTGACGAGCCTTGTCAACCCGACGGTCATCATGCTGTCGGTTGTCGCCCGTGTGGTGGTGTTTGCGGTGTGCGTGATGGCGATGAAAGCCGATCGCGAAGCGCAAAAGGCGCGTGTGCGTCTGCGCAACCGTTTTCACGCCGACATGGTCAATACGATGGAGCCGTTGCGCATCGTACGTCGTCAGCGTGCCGCCGCCAGAATCGATATCGCCGCGTAATTTGTCAATAGAAATCCCCATCCCAAAACCGAAAGCGGGTGTCCGAAACGGACGCCCGCTTTTCGGCGTATTATTCACGATTCCGTTACTTTACAAACGCAGTAAAATGCGGTATACTGTATAGGTTAGAGATAGGCCATTTGTACCAAAGGAGGAACGGCATGAAGATCAATCAGGTGAAATTCGGCGCATTCATGTCGTATGCGTCCTATGCGCTGGCGACACTGCTCAATCTGGTGGCGACGCCCGTGATGATCCGGTCGCTCGGCGAAAATGAATACGGTGTCTATCAGACGGTGTTGCCGCTGGTGTCGATGCTGACGGTGCTCACCTTCGGACTCGGCAGTGTGTATACGCGCTACTATTCCATTTACAAAACCGAAAACGATGTCGATAAAATGGGACGTCTCAACGGTATGTTCATCACCATTTATTCGGTCATCGGTGTGGTGAGCGTGCTCATCGGCGTGGTGCTGTCGGTGTTTTTCGGACAGCTGTTTCCCGAGATCACGCCCGAAATGATCCCCATCGGACGCATTCTTGTGCTGATCATGGCGCTCAACATGGGCTTTTCATTCCCCATTTATGTGTTCACCTCCCACATCATTGTCAACGAGGCGTATGTGTTCCAAAAGACGCTCGCGGCGGTGAAAATGGTACTCAATCCCGTGCTCACGCTGGTGCTGATGGCGGTCGGACTCAAATCCATCGCTGTGGCGGTGCTGACGCTGTGCCTGACGCTCGGCGTCGGTATCTTGGACGTGTGGTATTGTTTTCAAAAGCTGAAAATGCCGGTCAGATTCGGCAAGTTTGACACAAGCGTCATCAAAGAGATGCTGGTGTTTACCTCGTTCGTATTCCTGAGCAATGTGGTCGATGAGGTCAACTGGAACTCCGACCGCATCATTCTCGGTCATTTCCGCGGTGAGGTGGAGGTTGGACTCTATTCCGTCGGCGCTCAGCTGAACATTTATTTCATGTCGATCGCGACGATGCTGACCAATGTGTTTGTGCCGCGCGTCCATCGTCTTGTGGCGAGCGGCAGACCCGACAAGGATATCAGCGATCTGTTTATCAAGGTCGGTCGACTGCAGTTCATGCTCATGGGCTTCATCATGATCGGCTTTATTGCCGTCGGTGAGGGTTTCATGCGGTACTATGCCGGTGAGGATTATGCGAACGCGGGCGCGTTTGTGATCGCGTTGATGCTGATGATCCCCACCATCGTGCCGTCCATTCAAAATCTCGGCATCGAGATTCAGCAAGCAAAGAATAAGCACCGTTTCCGTGCGATCACCTATGCGATCGTGGCGGTCGCCAATGTGGCGCTGAGCATTCCGCTGACCATCTATTACGGCAGTATCGGCGCGGCGTTCGGTACGGTGTTCACGGTGTTTGTCGGCAAGGGTGTGCTGATGAACTGGTATTATCACAAGCACGTCGGTATGGATATCGGTCGTTTCTGGAAAGCGATCGGACGCATTATGGCGGCGTATGCTGTGCCGCTCGGGGTGGCGATTGCGATGAATGTGTTTCTGGAGATCACCGACGTGTGGCAGATCCTTGTGTACGGTGCGGGTATTGCGGCACTGACGGCGGTGTTCCTGTGGCTGTTCGGTATGAACAAGGAGGATCGGGCTCAACTGACCGGTCCGCTTAACCGCGTGCTGAAAAGAGGTCGTCATGAATAAGCTGATGACCGTTGCCGCCGCACACGGCATCGAGCAAATCGGCGTGTGTGCGTTTGATACGAAAAAACGACCGCTGTTGTCCTGCCGTGCGATGGCGCGACTGCCGATGGACGCGCGATCGGTAATCGTGTGTGTGTTTCCGTATGCGTTTGCCGATGACACGAAACGGCAGATCTCGCGCTACGCCTGTGTGCCGGATTATCACACGGCGGCAGGGGCGGTGCTCGGCGCCTTTTGCGAAGAGCTTAAAGCGGTGTTTCCCGACGATCGTTTTGAACCGTTCATGGACAATTCGCCGCTTCGTGAGGTGGATCATGCCGTGGCGGCAGGACTCGGCGTCAAAGGGGATAACGGGCTGTTCATCAGCGATGAATTCGGTTCGTTTGTGTTCCTCGGGTGTGTGGTAACGACGCTGTCGCTTCCCGCGAAAGAGGAATGGCGGGAGTGTTTACACTGCGGGGCGTGCGCAACGGCGTGTCACGGCGGCTGTCTGCCGTCGCATCAGCGGGATACCTGCGTATCGGCGTTGACACAGAAAAAGGGAGCGCTCACCACGGAGGAGGAGACGCTCATTCGCAAGAGTGGCTCGCGATGGGGCTGTGACGCGTGTCAGGAGTGTTGCCCGATGAATGCCGGCAAGCGCGTGTCGCCGCACCGCTGCTTTGACCGCTATGAAACCGCGCTGTCGCTCAATGAGCTTGACGGCAAGGCGTATGCCTGGCGCGGCAGAGCGGTGCTTGAACGGAATGCGGCACTGTTCGGCGACGAAATTTAAAAAATTCTCTTGTCACAGACAGGAAAATACGATATACTGAAACGAGGTGAGCATCATGCGGTTTGACGGATTTGCGGGAAATGAACAAGCCAAGTCCCTTGTCGGGGCGGCGGTTGACCGTCGTCGGTTGCCGCATGCGCTTCTCATTGAGGGACCGAAGGGGAGCGGCAGAAAAATGCTCGCGTCCATCATCGCCAAGGCGGCGGTGTGTACGGCGGAGGAACGGCCCTGCGGGGTGTGTGCGCAGTGTCACAAGGCGCAAACAGGTCACCCCGATATCACGTGGCTTCGCGGAGACGGCACGGCCAAATCCCTCCGTGTGGACGTTATTCGTGAGCTCAGGGAGCAAACCGCCGTCAAGCCCAATGAAGCGGCATTTAAGGTGGCAATCCTTGCGGATGCGGACGTTATGAACGTGCAGGCGCAGAATGCGCTTCTCAAAATCCTCGAGGAGCCGCCGTCCTATATGCTGTTCATTATTACCGCGGAAAGCCGCACGCGCTTTTTGTCGACGGTGCAATCGCGTTGCGTGTGTGTCAGCTTGCTCGGCGTGGAAGAAAACGCGGCGTTGTCGGTGCTCCGATCGCGGCTTCCCGAAGAGGACGAAAGCGATCTGCTCACACGGGTACGCTTGTTTTCCGGTTGCATCGGCGCGGTGCTTGACAGCATCGGCGACGATGCGTTTACTCACACGATCGACATCATTTCCGACATTGCCGCGGCGGTTGTGTCGCCCAACGAACTGGATCTGATGAAGGCAACGGCACCGCTCGAGAAGGACAAGCCGCTTACCGACGCGGTGCTCAGTGGTCTCAAAACGGTGTTCCGCGATGCGCTTGCGCTGTCTGCGGGCAGTGCCAAAACCATCGGTGTGGCACCGAAAGCGGCGAAAAAACTGGCGTCTGTTTTGTCGCCGAAGCGACTTGTGGCCTGTCTGGAGGTAACGGAGGAACTCAGCCTCAGCCGTGTGAGAAACATGAATCAGACCTTGCTTATTACGCTCTTGTGTGCGCGGCTTCGTGCCGCCGCAGGACGATAACTGTGATAGATTGAAAGGAGAAAGACCGATGGCACAGATCGTAGGTGTACGGTTTAAAAGTGCGGGAAAGGTATATTATTTTGACCCGCAGAATAAGATGTTTGAAAAGGGCGACTTTGTGGTGGTGGAGACCTCCCGCGGCAACGAATGCGGTGAGGTGACGATCCCAAATCGCGAAATGGACGAAGCGTCGCTTCACCGCCCGCTCAAGACGGTCGTGCGCAAAGCGACACAGGAAGACATTGCCCGCGCCGCTGAGAATGAGGCAAAAAAACAGCAGGCGATGAAGACCTGCCAACAGCGCATTGACGCGCACAAGCTGGATATGAAGCTTGTCGACGTGGAATATGCGTTTGACAACTCCAAGATCTTGTTTTATTTCACCGCCGACGGGCGCGTGGACTTCCGTGAGCTGGTGAAGGATCTGGCGTCGGTGTTCCGCACCCGCATCGAGCTTCGTCAGATCGGCGTGCGCGATGAGGCGAAGATGCTCGGAGGACTGGGCATTTGCGGTCGGCCCTTCTGCTGTGCGCAGTTCCTTGCGGATTTCCAACCCGTGTCCATCAAAATGGCGAAGGAACAAGGGCTTTCGCTCAATCCCACCAAGATCTCCGGTTCCTGCGGCCGTTTGATGTGCTGTCTGAAATATGAGCAGGACGCGTATGAGCATCTTCTCAAAATCACGCCGCGTCAGGGCGCGCTGGTCATGACAAAGGAAGGTCGCGGCACGGTCACTGAGGTCAGCCTGCTGACGGGAATGCTCAAGGTTCGCCTTGATAAAGCCCCCGATGCCACACCCGTTTCGTTCCATCGCGACGATGTCAAGGTGGTGCGCGACGGACGTCGCCAGGAAGTCAAGCTCGAGACGGAAGAGACAGCCGAATAAGGCGTGTCGACATTCTGAGGAAAAAACACTTGCTTTTTCGACAAGATGTGGTATGATAAAAGTAACCTTAATGAAGGAGGTGCACTTCCCATGGCATACAAAATCACTGACGAATGCATCGCTTGCGGTGCTTGCGCTGACGGTTGCCCCGTTGACGCCATTTCCGAGGGTGACGGCAAGTATGTGATCGACGCTGACGCTTGCATCGATTGCGGCGCTTGCGCTGACGCTTGCCCGGTGGAGGCCCCGGTTGCCGAGTAATTCACGGCGAATCACAAAAACAAAGACCGCTTGACGTTCTGTCAAGCGGTCTTTTGTTGTCTTGTCTTACATATCCATCAAATCGCCGATTTTTTTGGTGGTGGCGGTGACGGTGCCGTCGTCATTGATTTCGAGCGTTTCGATGTCCTCGTCCTCGTCGGGATCGCCCAAAGAGGTGAAGATCAGGTCGTCAGCGTCGAGCGGCTCGGCGTCCTCGTCGTCATCGTCGTCGGAGAGAGACACGATGTCGGCGTTGAACGCGCCCAAGTCTTCGGGAATTTCCTCGTCATCGTCGATGTTTTCGCCGAGTTCAAGAGAAAAACTGCGGAAGGCGGCTTTGGTGGACGAGGCGGCGGCATCGATCTGCAGTCGCTTGAGATCCTCGAAAATGTCGGGGGTGTTATCGGGAATGATGGGAGACGGAATGGTCTCGGGGGTGGCGCGGGGCGCGTTCGGCGTGACGGCTTTGGTGTTTGTCACCGTCGGTGCGGGAACGGGCTCCTCGTCAGGGGTCGGTTCCACCGCCAGAATATCCAGAATGTCCTGTGCGTTCGGCGATGAGGTGTCGTTGAGATAGGCGTGCAGACGCGACAGCATCTCGTTGTCCTCGGGAACGGAGACGGCGTTGACGACCGGCTCGTCCTCGGAAAGGCCGCTCAGCGAAAAGGCGGCGGCATCAAACGCGTCGAGCGGCTTTTGGCGGCGCGGCGTGCGTTTGAGAGGATCGTAATGAAAATGGCGGCAGGAGTGGTGCAGCGGCATCACACCGCCGCGACGGCAAAGCACAACGGACGAATCTACGGATAATTTGCCGTAGGTGCAGGTTTCGCAGCACGGCTCAGGTTTGTTGCCGAAGAGTCGTTTCTTCGCCATACTGTCATCACCCTTTCAAAATCAAGATATAGTCATGACAACAGTATAGCACATCGAAAAGGTAAAATCCAGTCTTTTTTTGGCGATCCTCCGCTTTTTTATAAATCGTCCGCGTCTTGTTCGGGCACATCATCACCGTCGGCGGGGGTGCCGGTGTAGCTTCCCAGCACATCGGAGTGGGATCGGCGGCTTTGTTTGCGCAGGGTGGCGGCGTTCTCGACGGGATCGGTGACAGGGGGAGTGTACGTTTTCTTTTCGGGCATAACATCGTCTCCTTTTCGGCTTTTTCTCAAAAAGTGTGTGCGCGCAGACGGCGGTCTATGCATGGTGTTGATTTTTGCCAAAAAGAAATGGTAAAAAAACAAAAAAACGGTGCTTTACCTGTTGAAATATGCGCAGGTTTTCGCTATAATATAAAGGATAATGATATCCTCGGCGCAGTGTGTGCGCAAGAGATAGACAAATTTTATTCCGAAAGGATTGACAAGATATGGCAGACAAGAAAAAATTGGTGGAAGCCATCACCGCCATGGATGAAGATTTCACCAAATGGTATACCGACGTGGTCAAAAAAGCGGAGCTCGCTTCGTACTCCGGTGTGCGCGGTTGCATGATCGTCCGTCCCTACGGCACGGCGCTGTGGGAGAATATCCGCAACGATCTGGACGCTCGCTTCAAGGCGCTCGGTCACGAAAACATCATGATGCCGCTGTTTATCCCCGAAAGCCTGCTGCAGCGTGAGAAGGATCACGTGGAAGGCTTTGCTCCCGAAGTGGCGTGGGTCACTCACGGCGGCGAGGAGAAGTTGGTTGAGCGTCTGTGCGTGCGCCCGACCAGTGAGACGGTGTTCTGCGAGCATTATGCCGACATCATTCATTCCTATCGCGATCTTCCCAAGCTGTACAATCAGTGGTGCTCGGTGGTGCGCTGGGAGAAGACCACCCGTCCGTTCCTGCGTACAATGGAATTCTACTGGCAGGAAGGTCACACGATGCACGAGACTGCCGAAGAGGCGTGGGCGGAGACCGAGCAGATGCTCAATGTCTATGCCGATTTCTGTGAGCAGTCGCTCGCGATCCCGGTTGTCAAGGGTCGCAAGACCGACAAGGAAAAGTTCGCCGGTGCGGAAGCTACCTACACCATCGAAGCCATGATGCACGACGGCAAGGCGCTTCAGAGCGGCACCAGCCACTATTTCGGCGACGGCTTCGCCAGAGCCTTCGACATTCAGTTCACCGGTCGCGACAACACCCTGCAGTATCCGCATCAGACCTCCTGGGGTATGTCCACCCGTATCATCGGCGCCATCATCATGACTCACGGCGATGACAACGGTCTGGTGCTTCCGCCGCGTGTGGCACCGACGCAGGTCGTCATCGTGCCCATCGCGATGCACAAGGAAGGCGTGCTTGACAAAGCGAATGAGCTCAAGACGCGTCTGGAGAACGTGGTGCGTGTGAAGCTGGACGCTTCCGACAACACCCCCGGCTGGAAATTTGCCGAATACGAAATGAAGGGCGTGCCGCTCCGTCTGGAGATCGGCCCGAAGGATATCGAAAACGAGCAGTGTGTCGTGGTGCGCCGTGACACCCGCGAGAAGATCGTTGTCAAGCTCGCCGATCTGGAGACCGAGCTGCCCAAGCTCCTCGATGCCGTGCATGACGGTCTTTATCAAAAAGCCCTCGCGCGTCGCGAGTCGATGACCTATGACGCCAAAACCTTCGATGAAATCCAAGATATTGCCGACAACAAGCCCGGTCTCATTCGCGCTATGTGGTGCGGCGACCTCGCGTGTGAGATGCGTCTGAAGGACGAGGTCGGCATCACCAGCCGTTGCATGCCCTTTGAGCAGGAGGAGATCGCCGACACCTGCGTGTGCTGCGGTAAAAAGGCCAAGAAGATGGTCTACTGGGGCAAAGCATACTAATCAACAAAGGAGATTTTCGATATGAGTCAGCTGGATATGCCCGTCAAGGGCGATGTGATCGTGACGATGCACACCAATATGGGCGATGTGTCCATTCGTATGTTTCCCGACAAAGCGCCCAAAACGTGCGAGAACTTCATCACGCATGCGCGTGAAGGATACTATGACGGTCTGATTTTTCACCGTGTCATCAATGATTTTATGATTCAGGGCGGTGATCCCACGGGCACCGGTCGTGGCGGCGAGAGCATCTGGGGCCGCGATTTCGAAGATGAGTTCGATGTGGATCTGCGCAACTATCGCGGTGCACTGTCGATGGCGAACGCCGGTCCCGGCACCAACGGAAGCCAGTTCTTCATCGTGCAGAAGGACGAGGTTGCCGCGGGTCTGATCGCGCAGATGAAGCAGCTTCCCGAACGCTATTTCCCCGACGAGGTCGTGGAGAACTATGCCAAGGTCGGCGGTACGCCGCACCTTGATTTCCATCACACCGTGTTCGGTCAGGTGTTTGACGGCATGGAGGTCGTGGACGCGATCGCCGCGGTGGCGGTCGATCAGAACGATAAGCCCATCGAGCCTGTGGTGATCACGGGCATGACGGTGTCCGCTGCGGAATAAGGAGGAGTTTCGATGAAAACACGGATCATGGCGATGCTGCTGTGTGTGGCGATGATGCTTGTCGGCTTCGTCGGTTGCGGCGGTAAGGACGCTTCGAACTTCGGTTTCCAGACCGAGCCTCCCGCAAACGGCGAGGAGGTCGCGGTGATGCACACCACGATGGGGGATATCTATATCCGCTTTTTCCCCGATCAAGCACCGAAGGCTGTTGAGAATTTCAAGACCCTTGCCAAAGAAGGCTATTATGACGGCATCATCTTCCACCGTGTGATCAACGATTTCATGATCCAAGGCGGAGATCCGACGGGAACGGGGACCGGCGGCGACAGCTGCTGGGGCGGTTCCTTTGAAGATGAATTTGATGCGTCGCTGGGCAATTTGTACGGCTCGCTCGCCATGGCGAACAGCGGTGTCGATACCAACGGCAGTCAGTTCTTCATCAACCAAAACAAATCTCTTGCCGGCACCATTCAATCCCTGCGCAAAGCGTACGAAGCACATAAGGATATGCTGTCGCAGGATACCTTTGAGGAGTATTTCGCATGGAAGTACGGCATTGATGCCGCGAAGATGACCGAAGAGGTGGTGACCGCCTATGAAACCTACGGCGGCAACATTCACCTTGACGGTCCGCTCCAGACCGATGGCGGTCACACCGTGTTCGGTCAGGTGTTCAAGGGCATGGATGTGGTCGATGCGATCGCCGCGGTGGCAACCGACGACGACGACAAGCCTCTTGAAGAGGTGTCGATCGTTTCGATCGAATGGACTACCTACCAAGGGTAAACAGGAAAGGAAGGGTGACGGCTATGCGTCGCTTGATTGCGCTGATATGTACGATGAGCCTGTTTGTGGGGCTGTGCGGCGGTTGTTCGTGGGACGAGATCACGCCGCCCGATGTCGTCACCAAAGAACCCGTCAAGCTCGGGTTCCAGTTTGAACGTCCCGAAGAAGGCGAGGAGTTCGCCATTCTTCACACCGACGGCGGGGATATTTATGTTCGTCTGTTCCCCGATCAGGCACCGAAAGCGGTCGAAAATTTTAAGACCCTTGCCAAAAACGGTTATTACGACGGGGTGATCTTCCATCGTATCATGGCGGATATGTTCCTGCAGACGGGCGATCCGACGGGTGTCGGCACAGGCGGTGAAAGCTGCTGGGGCGGCTGGTTCGAAGACGAGATCAGCGATGTCCTCGGCCATTTTCGCGGTTCGCTTGCGATGGCAAACGGCGGCGTTGATCTTAACGGCAGCCAGTTTTTCATCAATCAGGCAGGCGTGGAGATGTTGCCGATCTCCGCAGAACGACAGTATTACGAAGCACATAAAGATGTGTTTGGTGAGTATTTCTCGTTCGAAGAATACTTTGCCGCCAAAACGGAATATATAACAGGGGATACGCTCGATCCCACCAAGCTGACCGCGGAACGCCTCGACGCCTATGACCGCTACGGCGGCAACATCGCCCTTGACGGCAATGTCAAGGCAGAGGGCGGTTACACCGTGTTCGGTCAGGTGTTTTACGGCATGGCGGTCGTTGATGCGCTTGCAAGCGTTGAGGTCGACGATGAGTATCGTCCGACGGAGCTTGTGTGCATCGACTCCATTGATTTTGCCGTGTTCCAATCGGCGTTTTATCCGCACATCAGCGGCGCTGAGACCGAAGTCAAGAACACGGTCAAAACGACCGACGAGCCGTTTGGCTTCCAGCTGGAAGCCCCCGCCGTCGGCGAAGAGATCGCGGTGATCCACACGAACAAGGGCGATATGTCGGTACGGTTGTTCCCCGAGCATGCGCCCAAAGCGGTCGAGAATTTCAAAGCACTTATTGAGGAACACTATTACGACGGCGTGTCGATGAGCGTCAGCCCCGCGTATTTTGCGGCTGTGGACGCCGATTCGTTGGCGGAGCTTCACGACGGTGTTGTCAAACTGAGCAGCTTTGATGAGCTGTTTGAAGATGAGTTTACCACCTCGCTGGGAAATCTGTACGGTTCGCTCGCGATGACCAACGGCGGTCCGAATGCCAACGGTACGCGCTTCTTTATCAACAACGGCAAGCCGGTCATCGAGGCGCTGAGCAATATGCGCTCATTTTACGATTCCCAGCAGGGCGAGATCAAAGAGTATTATCTTGATATGGCGTCCTATTTTGCCGATGAGAGCAATATGCATATCGGTCAGGTGACCGATGAGATCCTGGCGGTATACGAGGAACACGGCGGCAACATCTCCCGCGACGGTGCCCTTTCCGTCACGGGCGGCAACACGGTGTTTGCACAGGTGTTTGACGGCCTCGATGTTGTCGCGACGATCACGGAGACTGAGGTTGGCGAGGACGGCAGTACTCCCGTTGAGGAGATCGTGATCGAGAGCATGGAGCTTACCACGTATGAAGGATAACAAGGAGGGATACCGATGGCGACCATGACGATCGACGGCATGACGATTCATTACATCGATCAGGGACAGGGCGAAACGGTGCTGTTACTGCACGGCTGGAACGCCCCTGCCGACACCTATCGTCTGATCATCGACCATCTGTCCTCTCGCTTTCGTGTGATCGCGCCCAATGCACCCGGTTGCGGCGGCAGTGATGATCCGCCTGCGCCGTGGCACGTGGACGATTTTGTGGATTTTACGATCAAGTTTGCCGAGAAGCTCGGCATCAAAAAGGCGACGCTGATGGGACATTCCTTCGGCGGTCGCACCATCATCAAGCTGATGAACCGCAAGGAGCGTCCGTTTGAGGTGGATAAAATCGTGTTGTTGGATGCGGCGGGCATCAAGCCGAAGCGACCGCTGTCATACTATGTGAAGGTATACAGCTATAAGCTGATGAAGGCGTTTTTCAGTATCCCGCCGATGAAAAAGCTGTTTCCGAATGCCGTTGAGAACGCACGGAAAAAGCGCGGTTCGGCGGATTACAATCAGGCGACCGAGGTGATGCGCCGCACGATGACGCTGTGCGTCAACGAGGATCTGACACCGCTTCTCGGCGGTGTGAATGTTCCGACACTGCTCATCTGGGGCGATAAAGACACCGCCACACCGATGCGTGATGCGCACATCATGGAAAAAGGCATTCCCGATGCGGGACTTGTTGTGCTTGCGGGCGCGGGACACTTTGCGTTTGCCGAACGATGGGGACAATGTTCCCGTGTGCTGGATGTATTTTTGACATAACGACACTCACATAAGGTGGTTTGACAATCATGGTGATGATGATCCTCAAAGGCGTGCTGATGGCGATTTGTGCGATGCAGGCGATATTTGAAACCCTGTTTTACGTACATATGCTGCAGCTCAATTCGTATCGTCCCGAGCGCTATATCAAATGGTGCCGTGAAAACGAAAAGAAGGTGTGCCCGGGCTCGCGTTTTGTGGCGATGCTCCCGCTCGCACTGCTGATGATGTACGGCTGGGGCGAGGGCACGATGGGGATCGTGGCGTATTCCGCGGCGGCGGTGCTGTGTCTGATCTCGGCGATGCTCGACCGTCCCAAAAAGGCGAAAAAGCCGCTGGTTTACACGCCTCGTGTCAAGCGTCTGCTGACAACACAGGGCATTCTTCTTGCCGGTCTGCTGACGGCGGCGTGGTTTGGAAATCCCCGGATCACGGGCGCGATGCTGTTTCTTTTGGTGATGGCTCCCGTCATTTTGGTGGGACTGTCAAACCTTATCAACAGCCCCATCGAAAAGCATATTGCCAACAACTTCACCAAAGATGCCAAGCGCATTTTGTCTGAGATGAACGGACTGACCGTCGTCGGCATCACGGGAAGCTACGGCAAAACCAGTGCCAAAAACTTTTTGGCAACGCTTCTTTCCGCCAAGTACAACGTGCTGATGACTCCCGAAAGCTATAACACGCCGATGGGTGTGGTGAGAACGATTCGCGAGCGTCTGCGTGCCTCGCACGAAATCTTCGTGTGTGAGATGGGTGCCAAAAACAAGGGCGATATCAAGGAAATCTGTGACATTGTCCACCCTCATCATGGCATGATCACCGCCATCGGTGAACAGCATCTGGAGACCTTTAAAACGATCGAGACGATCATTGATACGAAATTCGAGCTGATCGATGCGTTGCCCGAAAACGGCATCGCCTTTTTAAGCACCGATAATGAGCATGTGGCGGGTCGTCCCGTCAGCAATGTGCGGACGATCTCCTACGGACTCAAGGGCGGCGCTTCCTACACGGCAAGCAACATTGTGACCGACGAAAACGGTACGACCTTCACAGTGACCGCGCCCGACGGCGAAACCTGTGAATTTACCACCCGACTGCTTGGCGCTCACACCATTCAGAACCTTGTCGGTTGTGTGGCGGTGGCGCATCAGCTCGGTATGACGCTCGCCGAAATGAAACAGCCGATCCGACAGATGAAGCCGGTGGCGCACCGTCTGCAGCTGCTTCCCAACGGCTATATTGACGACGCGTACAACTCCAATCCCGCGGGCTTCCGTTCGGCGCTCGACGTGCTCGGCTCGATGCAGGACACGCGCCGTATTCTGGTGACCCCCGGTATGGTGGAGCTCGGTGCGCGTCAGGCGGCTCTCAACGAAGAGCTCGGCGCGTATGCCGCAGAAAAATGCGACTATGCGGTGCTTGTCGGCGAACGCCAGGCCCCGCCGCTCAAGAAAGGGCTTTTGAAAGCGGGCTTTGACGAAGAAAAGATTTTTGTGGCGATGGATCTGCATCAGGCGCTCAGCTTTGTGCAGTCGCTTCCCGCAGTGGAGCGTCAGATCGTTTTGCTTGAAAATGATCTGCCCGACAACTTTTAACGGAGGAATGCAACATGATGAAGACAAAGGTAGCGGTTCTCTTCGGCGGCCGCAGTGTGGAGCATGAAGTATCCATCATTTCCGGCCTGCAGGCCTATGCGGCGCTGGATCGTGCAAAATATGATCCGCTTGTTTTGTATATCGGCAAGGACGGCGGCTTTTACACCGGTGAGGGTATGGACACCGTGGAGTTTTATCGCGGACTGCCTGCGGCTCTCAAAAACGCGGTGCGTGTGCTTCCCGTTCCGGGAGAAAAAGGCGTGGAACTGGTGCGCTATCCGATGAAGAAATTCGGCAACAACGTGGTCGCGACCTTTGAGGTGGCGCTTCCTGTCGTGCACGGCACCAACGTCGAGGACGGAACGCTCATGGGCTTCCTCGAGATGCTCGGTGTGCCGTATGCATCGTGTGATATCACCTCTTCGGCTCTCGGTATGGATAAATATCTGATGAAATCCGTGCTCTCCAAAGCGGGCATTCCCGTTCTGGAGGCGATGGAGCTTGACGCCAAAACTTACGCGGCGGACGCCGATGCCGTGATGGACGCGGTGGAAAAGGCGATGGCGTATCCTGTCATTGTCAAGCCCGTCAACCTCGGCTCGTCCGTCGGCATTTCCAAGGCGAACGACCGCCGCAAACTGCGTGCGGCGCTGGAACTGGCGTTTGATTTTTCGACGCTGGTGCTGGTGGAGCAGGCGGTGCAACCGCTCCGCGAGATCAACTGCGCGGTGCTCGGTGATCGCGACGACGCGATTGCGTCGGCGTGTGAGGAGCCGTTCGGCAATGACGAGATCCTGTCCTTCGGTGACAAGTATCTCAGCGGCGGCAAAGGCGGCAAGCAGGGTGGTGCCAAAGACGGCGGTGCCAAATCGGCGGGCATGAGCAGTCTGAAACGCCGTTGCCCTGCGGAGATTTCCGACGAGATGACAAAGACGGTGCAGGAGCTGGCGGTAAAAACCTTTAAGGCTCTCGGTTGTATGGGCGTGTCCCGCATCGACTTTTTGATGAATGCTGACACACAGCAACTGTGGGTCAACGAGATCAACACCATTCCCGGCTCGCTCGCGTTTTATCTCTGGGAGGAGACCGGCATCGGCTTTTCCGAATTGCTTGACCGCATGATTGCTCTCGCTTTCAAGCGTCAACGCACCAAGGATTCGCTGACATTTACGTACGAAACCAACATTCTCGCGGGTGTGTCGCTCGGTAAAGCGAGTGGCACCAAAGCGTGATCGTCGGAGATATAGGAGAAATGACGTCATGAAAATCGCCATTGTTACTGACAGCAACAGCGGAGTCACTCAGCAAATGGCCAACGATATGGGTGTCCACGTGATTCCGATGCCGTTTATGATCGACGGGGAAGACTACTATGAGGACATCAACCTGACGCAGGAGGATTTCTATCGGTTACTCGGACAAAATGCCGAAGTGTCCACGTCTCAGCCTGCCATTGCCGATGTGCTGGACTGCTGGGATCACCTGCTCGAAGAGTATGACGAAATCGTTCACCTGCCCATGTCCAGCGGACTGAGCGGTACCTGCGACACCGCCATTACCCTGTCGAGAGACTATGATGGTCGTGTGCAGGTGGTGGATAACCGCCGCATCTCCGTGACCCTTCAGCGTGCGGTAGAGGACGCTCTTTCCATGACGCAAAAGGGATTTTCAGCGCGACAGATCAAGGACTATCTTGAAAGAACGCAGTCCGATGCATCGATTTATATCATGGTTGACACGATGAAATACCTCAAAAAAGGCGGTCGTGTGACAGCGGCGGCGGCCACTGTCGGCGCTGTGTTGAACATCAAGCCTGTTCTTCAGATTGCCGGAGGAAAGCTCGACGCGTTTGCAAAGCCGCGCGGACAAAAAGCGGCGTGCCGGACGATGATCGATGCCATGAAAACCGACATCGACGGAAAGCTGGCGGCGTTTGCAGACAGATTGCAGTTGTATGTGGCGTATACGCATGACCGTGTGGCGGCAGAACAGTTTGCCGCGGAGGTAGAAACCGCCTTCGGAGTAACGCCGATCGTGGCACCGTTGCCGCTGTCGGTGTCTTGTCACATCGGTCCCGGCGCCCTCGCTCTTGCGGCGGCTACCATTGAAAATAACTGAGGAGACAGCACCATGACAATGAACCGTTTTGAAGCATTTGTGACGGGAATCACGACGTGCTATAAATGTATTCAACGCATCAAATCGTCGGAAATGACGGAATATGGTCTGAAGGGAACACATGTGATGTGTCTGTTTTATCTTCAGCATCATCCCGATGGACTCACCGCCGCCACGCTGTGTCGTATGTGCGGCGAAGACAAAGCGGCCATCTCGCGAGCCCTCGCCATTTTGCGTGAGCGCGGACACATTGTATCGCAGGGACGGGCGTATCGTGCGCAGTGGCACCTGACGGACAGCGGCAAAGAGATTGCCGATCACGTAGATAAGCAGATCGAACAATGGGTCGGCTGCGGCGGCGATGGATTGGCCGACGAGGAACGCACCGTGTTTTACGATGTGCTGGAACGTATCGCGACAAATTTGACCGAAACGGTCGGAGAATAAAGAAAGCGGAGACACCTTCCGAAAGGAATGGTGTCTCCGCTTTTTGGTGTTTACTCTATGCATGCGGTGATCTCGGTGTAAAGTTCCTCGGCAACACGACGGCAGTCGTAGCGCGTTACATCAACAGCGGCAAACTGCTTGTACAGCTCGGGATCGGAAAGCAGCTGTGCGGCGTAGCTTGCCATACCGGCGGCATCACCGAGCGGAACGAGAAAACCGGTTTTACCGTGGTCGATGACCATGCGGTGACCGCGGTTGTCGCTGGCGATGACGGGAATGCCGCAGTAAAGTGCTTCAAGAAGGTTGATGCCGAAGCCTTCGCGGATGCTGGAGGCTGTGCAGATATCGGCGGTTTGCATCAGGTTGCCGATGTCGCTTCGCCAGCCGAGGCAGTGAACGGAAGCGTCGAGCCCTTGTGCGGCGATGTATCGTTTGACGGCACCGTCATCGTGCTCGGGACCGACGAGCAACAGGTGGGCGTCGGGGTGTGTGTTGTGAAGTGCTTTGAGCGTGTCGACGAGCATCGTCTGATTTTTGTTTTTGATCAGCTCGGCGACGTAAATGAGGACGGGCGCATGTTCGGGAATGCCGAGCTCCTTGCGATAAGCCGTTCGCGTTTCTTCGCGGTCGCCGATGTGCAAGCGATCGAGATTGACGCCGACCTCCGGCACAAGCTTCACGATCATATGCTTGTTGAAATGCTTTTGGACGGTGGCGTAATCTTCACGGTTGACGGTGAAGAAGGCATCGGTTTTTTTGGCAAGATATTTTTCGATGGGGTAGTAGATCAGCCAGTTGAGAAGAGGCGCGCCTTTGAAAAAGTGCAGACCGTGGGCACAATAGATCACCTTTGTGCCGTTTTTACGGGCTTGTTTGGCGGCGAGTCTTGCCACCAGCCCGCCGACCGGCGTGTGACAAAAGATCACATCGTAGTGGTGTTCGGCGAGAATGGTTTTGAGTTCCTTGATGCCCTTGAAGGTTTTGGGGGTGAAGGGAGACCGCTTCCACGCGGCGTGGTATTGGTTATCGCAGTGGGGGACATCCTCGTCACCAGCACAGGCGACATCGACCCGCCAGCCGTTTTTCTTGAAAATATCGATGGTAGGAATGTGAAACTTGAGAATGTGTTCCTTGGCGACGTTGGCAACGATCAGAATGGATTTCATTTGGTTGTCGCCTCCGTTTGCTCAGATTCCTCTTGCTTGTGCAGTTCTCCCGTGCCGCCTTCAACGACGCCGTCCGATTTCAGCACAGCGGTGATGGTGCCGAAGAAGCATTTGCAGTCAAACAGAAAGCTCATACGCTCGACGTATTCGCCGTCAAGCTTGGCTTTGACGGGGATCTCGAGCTCATCGCGGCCGTTGATCTGCGCCCAACCGGTAAGGCCCGGCTTGACGTTATTGGCGCCGTATTTGTCGCGTTCGGCAACAAGATCGTCCTGGTTCCAAAGGGCGGGACGAGGACCGATGATGCTCATGTGACCGACGAAGATGTTGAACAACTGCGGCAACTCGTCAAGACTGGTCTTTCTGAGAAATTTACCGACAGAGGTGATGTACTGATCGGGATTTTCCAGAAGATGGGTGGGAATATCGGGGGTATTCATCTTCATACTGCGGAATTTCAGCAACCAAAACAGCTCTTTATCCTTGCCGACGCGTTTTTGCTTGAAAAACGCGGGGCCGGGATCGCTGATTTTGATGATCAATATGATGATCAGCATGGGAATGATCAGCACGACAATGCCGAGGAAAGACAGCAACAGATCAATGGCGCGTTTGAAAAAACGATACATAATTCACACTCTCCCGTATCAATACTGTTTTGCGGTAACGTGTATGGTCAAGGGGCGGCGGTCGTAACGGTCGTTTCTGCGGCAACGGTGGTTGTCGTGGTGGGAACGGTCGTCGTGACAGGCGGGGTACAGTCGATGTTACCGAAGGTGTTTGCCACATAGGGGACGGCATCTGCCTTGTACCAGCCGCTTTCGCTGCCGTCTTCGCTGACGATGCCGGTGTAGGCACTGTAGTTGTGCTGCTCGACATTGCCCCAGGTATCAAAGCTTTTTGCGGGCAGATCGGCATGAAGAGCAAGCATACATGTGTTCCATACTTCTTTGGCAAATGCGCGCTGATAGTCGGTCATGGACGTGTTGTATTCGTATCCGAGCCAGATCGCACCGACATAGTACGGTGTACCGCCCGCAAAGTAGGAGTCGCGGTTGCCGTCGGTGGTGCCGGTTTTGGCAAACACGTCGGTGTCGGGCCAGCTTCCCGCAATCGCGCTTCCCGTGCCGTTTCTCAGCACGTTCTGAAGCAGTTTGTTCATGATGGTGGCGGTTTCTTCGGAAATGACAGGGTCGTGTTCGGGGATATGCTCAAGAAGCACGATCTCGTCGGCAGACACGACCTTTTCATAGGTTTGGGGCGCGTTGTAGTAACCGCCGTTGCCGAAAATTTGATATGCCGCCGCCATTTCTTTGACGGTGACGCCGTCGGTGACACCGCCCAGTCCCAGCGCGGCAAGATTGCGGTCCGCGTCTGTCAGCGAGGTGAAACGCAGCTTGTCGGTCATAAAGGAGTAGCTTTTGTCAACACCGTAGCGATTGAGCACCTGCACGGCGATGGTGTTAAAGGATTGTTCCACCGCATATTCGATGGTGCGGTATCCCGATGCCATGGCGGTCGTTTCGCCGATGTTGTGAGGCCATTCGTTGCCGCCGCCGAGCTGCAGGGGTTCGTTGGGGGCAAGGGTGGAATAGTTGATGAGGTTCTCTTCCAAAGCAGGGGCGTATACGGCGATCGGTTTGATGGACGAACCGGGCTGACGCTTGGCGTCGGTGGCGAGGCTCCAGGAACGGTTGTTCCATTTGGTACCGCGAGAGCCGACCGTTGCCGCGACGCGTCCGTCGTAATCCATGATGAAAATGCCGGCGTTGAGATAGTCACCGCCGCCTGCATCGGGGAAATGGGAGCTGTCCTCAAAAACGGCGGAGACAGCCGCTTGTGCGGCAGGGTTTTCATAGGAATAAACAGACAAACCACCTTCGAACAGCACCGTTTCGGCTTCTTCGTACGTGTAACCGTAGGTGCCCTGCAGGTCGGCGAGCACATCGCTGATGAGCAGGTCAACATAGTAGTCGTAGTGTTCATCGGTTTCGCGTTCGAGAATCAGTTGTTCGATCCACTCGGTCCCGTCTTTGACGAAGACCGTGGAGGGGGTAGGGGTTAGGATCTGTTCGGGATCGACGGGAAACCGTGTAGTGGTGGTTGTTGTCGTGGTGGTCGTCGTTGTCGTGGTGGTTGTGGTGGTTTGCCGATTGACGGTAGTGGCACCTGTAGGGGTGGCATCGCCGTCGCTGTCGCAGGCAGACAGCCCGAGAATGGCTATACTCATCGCTGTGATGACAGCGAGCAATTGTTTGAAAACAGACATAATGAACACCTCATTTTTCAGTATAGCATACCCGAAAGCGGAAATCTACCTAAAAGCCTGAAAAAAGCGACATCAATCGATAACATTTTTGATACAGGTGCGACATTCTTGACGGGTATTGTCAAAAAGGGTATACTTTTTTTAAAAAGAGACCCTTGCCGCGACCTCGTTTTGAGAGGTGAAACGGCGTACTATGTTAACGGAGGGAACGTGTATGATGCGAAATGAACAGGAGCCGTTGTCGTTGCGTGTGCTTCGTGCGCAACAAAGCACCGTCGAAGCGGATCGGCTGATCGATGAATATACGCCGTTCATCAAAAGTGAGACTGCCAAATTCCTCAAAGCGCCTGTGACGGGTCATGAAGATGAGTACAGCATCGCGATGCTGGCGTTTTATGAAGCGGTTATGGCCTATTCCGAAAAAAGAGGGACATTTCCGTCGTTTGCTTCGATACATATCCGCAGTCGTTTGATCGATCATTATCGGAAAGAGCGGCGACACAAGGGTCAGATGTCCCTTGAAGAGGAACATGAGGACGGGGGTTCGTACAAAGACACGCTCGTGGATCAATCGAATGTCTATGAGGAAGGCGAACTTCGCAAAGCTACACGACAGGAGATCGCGGAATATGCGGCACAGCTCGCCGCATTTGACATTGACCTGAGTGCGGTGAGTGAACAGTGTCCGAAACAGGATCGCACATTGGCGGCGTGTCGCGAGGTGTTGTATTATGCGCGCCGCTGTCCGGAGATTTTTACGGAACTGCTTGACACTCACAAACTGCCTGTGGCGAAATTGACACAAAGCGGCGTGAGTCGAAAAACGATCGAGCGGCATCGTCGCTATATTGTGGCGTTGTTGCTCGCATATACCAACGGTTTTGACATTATCCGCGGGCATATTGCCTGCGTGCTGAAAAAGGAGGGCAAGTGAGATGACGTATATGGTAATGGAGTGCCACTTGGCCTATGCGGTGCTTGTCGATGAAGAGGGACGGTTCGTCAAAGCGGCCAATCGTCATTATGAGGTAGGGCAACGTGTGACCGCTCCGGTGTTGATGGAGAAGCCGCGCGAAACGTTTACGGTTACCGTGAAATGGATACGCCGCACGGTGCTGGCGCTTGCCGCGTGCTTGTTGATCGTACTCGGCGTTGCGCGATTTGCCGCGACACCGTCGCCGTATATGTCGGTGACGATGACCATCAATCCCACGGTGAGAATCGATCTTAATCGTGATGGCGAAGTGACCGATGTTATCGGACTGAACGCCGACGGCAAAGCGCTTGTGAAAAGCTATGACGCCGATAACATGAGTATCGAGGTGGTGACCGGAGCACTGATTGAGCGGGCGATCTCGATGGGATATCTTCACGACAGCGGTACGGTCAGGTTTGCCGTGCGGTGTGACGATGTACAGAAGAAGGCAACCTATGAACAGAAGTTGTCGGAGCATACAACGGCTATCATCGGCGAACGAATGGACGTCACGGTGGAGGTCGCTGACGAAAGAAGCGAAGAGACGACCACCGTCACGAAGAATACGCGACCGGTTACGCGCGATGATGACGATGACGACGAAGACGATGAGAATGATGATGACGACAATGATGACGACGAAGACGATGAGAATGATGATGACGACGATGATGACGACGAAAACGATGACGACGAAAACGATGACGACGGAAGGTGAGGGTCACCCCGTTTTTTGAAACAGAACCGGCGTATACTGTATATGCCATACTTCTCCGGCGTGAGAAGCGAAGAGACCGAAAGGACGATGATGTATGAAAAAACAGATGAGTTTGTTGTTGGCAGTTGTGATGCTGATGACAATGGTATTCGTCGGATGCGGCACAAACGAAAGCGGTGCCCCGACGCTCGACAAGACGACCGATCCGACGGTGGCGATCAAGACAGGCGGTGGATCGCTGAAGCTGAGCGTCAACCCCGAAATTTGCCTGGATTATGACGAAAACGGCGTGGTGACAGCGGTTGTGGCTGAAAATGCCGATGGTGAAGCGATCGTCGCGGCGGTGGAGGATCTTGTCGGTAAGGACACATCGACGGCGGTTGATGTGCTTGTGCGCGAGATTGAGACACAGGGCTACTTTGTCAGCGAGATCGACGATGAAAAGCGGTTGGTGATGCTGCAGTTCAAAACCGGATCGGCGGTTCCTTCGGCGGAGTTTGTGCAGGACGTAGCGGAACATGTTCGCAACACGGTTGATGAACTCGGTGCCGATAACGCCGTTGTGACGATCGGTGCGGAGGACTATGACGCGCGTTACGCAGACGGGGAGACCCCTTCTCCGTATATCACCATGGATAAAGCGAAGGAAGTTGCGCTGAGCAATGTGGGCGTTGCCGAGACAGACGTGGTGTTTGACGAGCGCGAGTTCGATTTTGACGACGGCGTGGCGGTGTTTGAGCTGGAATTTGTCGTCGGAGATACGGAGTATGATGTTGACGTGGACGCTGTCAGCGGCACGGTGCTCAAATCCAAACAAAAACCTGTCGGCCATGAGGATGACGAGAGCATTCCCGAGGGAAGCTATATCACCTATGAAGAGGCGATGACGGCGGCGCTCAGCTATGTCGGTGTGACGGCACAGGAGGCCTCTTTCGATAATGATGGCGGTCTTGATCGTGAAGACGGACTGATCGTGTATGAACTGGAATTGGTTGTCGGTGCAGTCGAATATGAGCTGGAGATCAATGCTCAAACAGGCGATGTTGTCGGCTATGATCAGGAAAACGATGACGATGATCGCGATGACGATGATGACGACGATGCGCCGATCGTGGAAGATGCCTCGTTTATCGGCGCTCAAAAAGCCAAAGAGATCGCGCTTGCCGATGCCGGTGTTGATGCGGCGACCGCGTTGTTTGATGATGTTGAGCTTGACCGCAAAAAAGGCGTGATCGTATACGACGTGGAATTTGAAGCAGGCGATGCGGAGTATGACTATCACATTGACGCTGTGAGCGGTGAGATTCTGAAATCAAAACGCGATTGAGAAGATGATGAAAAACGCCCCATGTTCAACATTTGGAACATGGGGCGTTGATTTTGTTGATTACGCTTTTTCGAAGCCGATGAGCAAACCGCCGCGCTCGGCATAGAAACTGCAAAGACCGCGACATTTGCACAGCTCGATCTGTACCTTTTGAAACTCCCTTTGAATACGCTCTTTAAGGGCTTTTCCGGCTTCCTCGTTGAAACAGTGGGCGATGCGCACCCTTCCTGCTTTGAGACCGAATTCTTTCAGATAGGACACGATGGTGTCGAGCGCCTTGGCCTCGCCGCGGCATTTGCCGAGCTGCTCGAGATCCCCTTTGTCGCTGGCTTTTCCGACAACGCGAATGCCCAGAAGACCGGCCATCTTGGCAATGATCGGACTGACGCGGCCGTTGTTGGCGAGGTTTTTCATGGATGCGAGCATAAACAATAAACCGGTGTGCTTGGTGTAGGCGGTGACCTGAGAGGCGATGTCGTCGAAAGATTTGTCCTGCATCACCAGTTCGCGCAGTTTGTCGATGATCAAGGCAATTTCGGGGCCCGCCGAGAGAGAGTTGAGTACAAACACGCGACGGTCGGGGTGAGCGTCTTCGTACATCTGTTTCGCGGTTAAAGCGGCATTATAGCTTCCGGACAGCGTTCCCGTGATGGTGACACAGAATACCTCGTCTGCATCTCCGAACGCCTCAAGCCAGTCGTTGGCATTGGGACAGGAGGTGGAGGAACGACCTTTGTATTTCGATAAATCGTCAACCATGCCTTCCACATCGAGTTCGGCGTTGTCGATATATTCCTTTTGTGCGGTGATAATTCTGAGCGGGGCACAGGTGAAATGGACATCGGAAAGAGAAAGTACATCTGCCGCAGAATCGGCGACGATCATTCTTTGCATAAAACAGTCCGCCTCCTTGAAACACTGATATATATATAGTATAACACATAATTTGCGATTAGTAAAGCAAAACTTTTCATGTAGTTTTGTAAACGATGTGTGAAAGTGTTTGAAACGAAGAGCGCCGGTTGATAGACGGCGAATGATTCTACATAAAATAATAATCCACCCGTAAAACGGGTGGTTTTTCTTTTGCGGGCATAGCCCTCTGTTCCTCGCAACGCGTAGAACGCGTAATACGGTCTGCCAGCCGCGTGTTTAGTTACTTCTTTTTGTCAAATGGTGAATACCCTGGG
>JAZUOG010000059.1:0-8652 GCA_045604545.1 Acutalibacteraceae bacterium
GGTAGGAACAGATGATGCACAGTGCCGGCGTGATGAAAATCAAGCTGTCGAAACGGTCCAGCACACCGCCGTGACCGGGGAACAGCTTGCCGTAATCCTTGATGCCTTTCTGGCGTTTGATCACCGAACAGATCAGATCGCCGATCACCGTCATGGGAGACAATACAAACGCCAAAATCGCCACCTGCCAGTACACGACCGTGAGACCGAGGGCATTAAGTACCACCGTTTGATAGATCCATGCACCGAGCAAGCTGAACAGCACCGAGCTGATCATGCCGCCGATAAGACCCTCCACGGTTTTCTTGGGACTGACATTCGGGCAAAGCTTGTGCTTGCCGAGGAAGGTGCCCGCAAAATAGGCACCCATATCGGCAACCCACGCAATGATAAGCGCCAAAAACAGGTAAGCACGACCGTGATCACCCAAAGCGCACAAATGCGCCAATGCCGAAATCGGCAGAATGATCATGATGGAGGTCGCCAGAATAAACATGACATTGTCGGTGCGCAAGGTCTGATTGTATTTCAGTTGAATGAACGTCAACAGCAATACATACACCAGCACCACGCCGAGCACAAGGCGAATATCGCCGAGCATATCCAAAAACGGCGCTCCCGCCGCAAACAGCGACGATACGATCAGCATCGGTTTGTGCTCTTTGAGACCCACCGTGCTGAGCATTTCATAAGAACCGATCACGCAAAGTGCCATAACCGCGATGCGAATGCCGATAACGGGCAGAAACAGCAATGCCAAAATTGCCGCAATACCGGCAACAAGTCCGGTCAGTACACGCGTCTTCATTCTCTTCACTTCCTCTTTTCTTTTCAAACACCGCCGAAACGGCGATTGCGTCCCGCAAACTGCAGGATCGCGTCGTCTAAGTGGCTTTCGTCAAAATCCGGCCACAAGATATCCATAAACACATATTCCGCGTACGCCGATTGCCACAGCAGGAAATTGCTGGTGCGATATTCCCCGCTGGGACGGATAATCAGATCGGGATCGGGTTGTCCGTTTGTCTGCAGGGTCTGCGAAATCAGCTGTTCGGAGATGTCTTCTTTTCGGAGCGTTCCGTCGTTCAGACGATCGGCGAGATCCTTGAACGCGAGCACCAATTCGTGACGGCCGCCGTAGTTGAGGGCGATGTTGACGGTGAGTCCGGTTTTGTCCGCCGTTCCTCTCTCCGCTTCCTCGATCAGTTCAAGAATATCCTTCGCAAGCGGCGTGCGGTCGCCGATAAACAGGGTGCGAATATTCTCGTTTTTGAAATCGCTGAGGGATTCCCTGAGGTAATCTCTCAGAAGGTCCATGATCGCGTCGACTTCTTCCTTCGGACGCTTCCAGTTTTCCGTCGAAAACGCATAGAACGTGGCGCTTTGAATACCGCGCTTTTCGCAGGCACGCACGATTTTGCGAAACACCTTGGCACCCGCGGCATGTCCCGCTTTGCGAGGCAATCCGCGTTTGTTCGCCCAACGGCCGTTGCCGTCCATGATAAAGCCGATGTGTTTCGGATAGGCTTCCTTCGGGAGATCATCAAGTGTGATTTTGGGTTTTCTCTTGAAAAACGCCACCGTTTTCCCTCCTCGTAAACACGCTTAAATACGGAAAACGGGCGGACTCATCGTCCGCCGTTCCCGTGAAATAAACCGTTGTATTACAGTTCCATGATCTCTTTTTCTTTTGCCGCCGCTTCCGCGTCGATCTCTTTGCAGTACTTGTCGGTGAGATCCTGCATTTTCTTTTCGGCGATCTTCAGATCGTCTTCGGTCAGCTCGCTCTTCTTTTTCATGTCCTTGAGCTTTTCGATGCCGTCACGGCGAATGGAACGAACCGCCACCTTCGCCTCTTCGGCGTATTTGTAGATCATTTTGCCGAGTTCCTTACGACGCTCCTCGTTGAGCGGCGGGAACTGCAGACGAATGACCGTGCCGTCGTTCTGGGGGTTGATGCCGATGTCGGACGCAAGAATGGCGCGCTCGATATCCTTGAGCATGCTCTTATCCCACGGGGTGATCATCAGCGTACGGGGATCGGGAACGGACACCGCCGCCACCTGATTCACGGGAGACGGAACGCCGTAGTATTCAACAGACACCTTGTCGAGCACGCCGGGATTGGCACGACCGGCGCGCACGGTGGCATACTCATTCAAAAGAGCCTGAACGGATTTTTGCATTTTGGATTCAGCATGATTGAGAACGTCTTTCATATCGATAAGGATTCCTTTCTGTTTTCGTTTTTATTCCACGATCGTGCCGATGGGCTCACCGAGAACCGCACGAACGATGTTTTTCGGATCTTGCAGGTTGAACACCAAAATCGGGAGCTTGTTGTCCATGCACAACGTTGCCGCCGTCGAATCCATCACCTTGAGGTCTTTGTTGAGAACATCGAGATAGGACAGCTTGTCAAACTTGACCGCGTCGGGGTTCTTCTTGGGATCGCTGTCATAGACACCGTCGACCATGCTCGCCTTAAAGATGATATCCGCTTCAATTTCCGCGGCACGCAGAGCCGCCGCCGTATCGGTCGAGAAGAACGGGTTGCCCGTTCCGCAACCGAAGATCACAATGCGGCCTTTTTCGAGATGACGCACGGCGCGATTGCGAATATAGGGTTCGGCGACCTGATTCATGGCGATACCGGTTTGCACGCGTACCTCACAGTCAAGCTGTTCGAGGGCATCGGCAAAGCCGAGCGCATTGATCGCCGTGGCGAGCATGCCCATGTGATCGGCGCGGGTGCGATCCATTTTACCACTCGTTCTGCCGCGCCAGAAGTTGCCGCCACCGACAACGATGGCGATTTCAACACCCATGTCGGCGCATTCCTTGACCGCTTCCGCAAAGCTGAGAACCGTGTCAAAATCGATGCCGGTCTTTTGTTCGCCCGCCATCGCTTCGCCGCTGAGTTTCAAAAGAATTCTCTTATATTTAGGTTGCATATGGTTTCACATCCGTTTCTGAAGAGTGTTTCGGTACGTTTATATCATTTTACAATATTTTTGACGTTCTGTAAAGGTATTCCTTGTAAATTTTTATCCCGAAACCCTCTTGATTTTTGAGAATGACCGTGGTAATATATTAAAGAATAACGCGTTGACGAAGGAAGTACGCACAAGACATATCCCCCACAGAGACGATCGCCGCGGCTGAAAGCGATCGGCGGATCATTGTGACCGAAGTTCCCTTCCGAGCGGCGACATTGAACCATTCGTTGCAGTAGGTGTCGACGGCAGACCCCGTTATCGGTCGCAGGAGTGTTTGCTTCATGCAAAAATCAGGGTGGTACCGCGGAGATGTTCGTCTTCGTCCCTTTGTGTGGGACGGAGGCGTTTTTTGTTTTCCGTGTTCGCACGCCGCTCCTTTAATGATATTCATACCGAAAGGAAGAATGCTGACATGAAAGAACAATTGGAGGCCTTGAAACAAAAGGCTCTCGCCCAGCTCGCCGAGCTGAGCGACCAAAAGGGTGTCGAAGAATTCCGCATCCGCTTGCTTGGTAAAAAAGGTGAGCTGACCGGTCTTCTGCGCGGCATGGGCAGTCTGCCCGCCGAGGAACGCCCCGTTGTCGGACAGATGGTGAACGAACTGCGTGCGCTTCTGGAAGAAGAACTCCGTCAAAAGGAAACCGCCATCGCCGATGCCGCAAAAAACGCCAAACTCGCCGAAGAAACACTCGATGTGACACTCCCCGGCAAACAGCGCACCGTCGGCGGTCTGCATCCGCTCAACGCGGTGCTTGAAGACCTCATCGATATTTTCCGTTCGATGGGCTTTGATGTGGTGGACGGTCCCGAAGTGGAAACCGACTACTACAACTTCGAAGCACTCAACGTCCCCGCCGATCACCCTGCACGCGATATGCAGGTTACCTTCTATCTGGCGGAAAACCTGCTTCTTCGTACCCAGACCTCCGCGGCACAGATCCGCACCATGGAGAACCGCAAGCCCCCCATTCGCATCATCTGCCCCGGACGCGTGTTCCGCGCCGATGAAGTGGACGCGACCCACTCCCCCGTGTTCCATCAGGTGGAAGGTCTTGTCGTTGACAAGGGTATCACCATGTGCGATCTGAAGGGTGTGCTCGAGCAGTTTGCCCGCGAGATCTACGGTCCCGAGACCAAGGTGAAATTCCGTCCCTCCTTCTTCCCGTTCACCGAGCCCAGCGTTGAGGTGGACGTGTCCTGCTCGGAATGCGGCGGCAAGGGTTGCCGCGTGTGTAAGGGCAGCGGCTGGATCGAGATCCTCGGCGCCGGCATGGTGCATCCCCGCGTGCTGGCCGGTTGCGGCATCGACCCCGAAGAATACAGCGGCTTTGCATTCGGTATCGGTCTCGACCGTCTGACCACCACCCGCCACAAGATCAGTGATATTCGCCTGTTGTTTGAAAACGACGTGCGTTTTCTTGACCAATTTTAAGGGAGGGACAACACCATGAATATTTCGTTGAAATGGCTTAAACGCTATGTAGATATTGATGTTCCCGTGGAGGAACTGTGCGATAAAATGGTCATGAGCGGCTTCGAGGTGGAAAGCATCGAAGACCTCAGCCAAACCATGAGCAATGTCGTCGCGGCACGCATTCTGCGTCTCGAAAAGCACCCCGACGCTGACAAACTGCAGATCTGCACAATGGATATCGGCGAAGAGGAGCCCGTTCAGATCGTCACAGGCGCCGATAACGTGTTTGAAGGTGCGCTTGTTCCCGCCGCTCTGCACGACTCTCACCTTCCCAACGGCATGCACATCAAAAAGGGCAAGCTCCGCGGTGTGCCGTCGAACGGTATGCTGTGCTCGGGTGAAGAACTGTGCCTCAAGGACGCCGATTATCCCGGTGCCGAGGTGTACGGCATTCTCATTCTGAAAGAGGACTGCGCTCCCGGCACGGATATGCGCGAGATCCTGCGTCTTGATGACATCGTCATCGATTTCAAAATCACCGCCAACCGCCCCGACTGTAACAGCGTTCTGGGTGTGGCGCGTGAGATCGCCGTCGCGCTGAACAAGCCCTTCACCCTGCCGGCGACGGATTACACCGTCAAGGGCGGCGACATTCACGATCACATCGACATCGAGGTCACCGATTATGACCTCTGCCCGCGCTATCTCGGCCGTGTCGTCAAAAACCTGCGCATCGGTCCGTCTCCCGACTGGATGAAGGACTGTCTCAAAGCAGCCGGCATGCGCCCCATCAACAACATTGTCGATATCACCAACTTCGTGATGCTCGAAACCGGACAGCCGATGCATGCTTTCGACCTGCGCGATATTGACGGCGCGAAAATCATCGTCCGCCGCGCCAAGGACGGCGAGCCGATGACCACTCTTGACGGCAAAGAGCATACGCTGACAAGCGATATGCTTGTCATCGCCGATGCCTCTGCCCCCTCCTGCCTTGCAGGTATCATGGGCGGTCTCAACAGCGAGATCAAAGAGGACACCACCGATCTGTTCCTCGAGTGCGCGAAGTTCCGTCGCGACAGCGTGCGCCGCACCGGTCGTGCGCTCGGTATGCGTACCGAATCCTCTGCCCGCTTTGAAAAGGGCGTGGATATCCACACGGTGGAATATGCCATGAACCGCGCTCTTGCGCTCATTGATGAGCTGGACGCAGGCGATATCATCGACGGTGCCATTGACCGCTATGAGTCCCTGCCTGCTCCGCGTGAGATCGTCGTCAAGGCTGACCGCATCACCGAGCTTCTCGGTGTGGAAGTGCCGCACGAGACGATGGCGCAGATCCTCAATAATCTGTGCATCGACACGACGCTTGCCGACGGTGTCCTCACCTGTAAAGTCCCCTCCTTCCGCGACGACATCGAAGGTCGCGCGGATCTGGCGGAAGAGGTCATGCGCATCTACGGCTATGACCACATTGTCGGCACCCCCATGAAGGGCAGTGTCATGCGCGGCAAGAAGCTCCCCGAGCGCGTCAAGACCGACAAGATCAAGACGTTGCTCTGCGCAAACGGTATGCAGGAAATCACCACCTATTCGTTCATCGGCTCGAAAGCCATCGACGTGCTGTCGCTCGCCGAAAACGATCCTCGCCGTCAGGCTGTGGTGATCAAAAACCCGCTCGGTGACGAATACTCCACCATGCGCACACAGCTGTTCACCAGCATGCTGGCCGTTATGTCCACCAACTACAACCGCAAGGCTTCCGCCGTGCGTCTCTTCGAGGTAAGCAAGCTGTTCATTCCGAAGAGCCTGCCGCTGACCGAGCAACCGCTTGAACTGCCCGCGCTATCGCTGGGACTCTATGGTCAGGGTGAAGATTTCTTCACGATCAAAGGCCTTGTGGAGCAACTGATGGAGCTGTTCGGTGTGAAGGCGCAATACGCCCGCTCTGCCGAGCCGTTCCTCCACCCCGGTCGTCAGGCAAGCATCACCGTGGACGACACCGTCATCGGTGTGTTCGGTGAGCTCCATCCCGACACCGCCGAAGCTGTCGGCATCGGCACGAAGGCCTATGTCGCCCAGATTGAGCTCAAAGCCCTGTTTGCCACCGAGGCACCGCTCGTGCTGTACAAGCCGCTCCCCCGTTTCCCTGCCGTGGAACGTGACCTCGCTCTTCTCTGCGATGCCGAACTTCCCGCCGCGGAAATCGAAGACGCCATTCGCGTCGGCGGCGGCAAGCTGCTTGAAGACGTCAAGCTGTTTGACGTCTATCAAGGCGCTCAGATCGAAGCCGGCAAGAAAAGTGTGGCATACAGCCTGTGGTTCCGCAGCAACGAAGGCACGCTCTCCGATGCCGATATCGAGCCTGCACTGAAAAAGATCTTCAAGAAGCTCGAGGAAAAGGGCTGTGCGTTGCGTTCTTAAGAAATGCTTGCAAAATTACAAAAGATGCGCTATACTATCTATAAGTGTTATCTTAATGCACGATCAGTGACAAGAACGGAGGCTGAACTATGAACGGTAATACCATGACGTTTTCCATCGGCGACGACAGAGAACTGCAGATGAAGGCAATCCTCACGGAGGTCTATGACGCCTTGCAGGAAAAGGGCTATAACCCCATCAATCAGCTTGTCGGGTATGTGCTGTCGGAGGATCCGACCTACATCACCACGCACAGAAACGCCCGTTCTCTTATTCGCAAGATCGACCGCGATGAGCTGCTTCGTTCGATGGTACGTTCCTACCTCAACAGCTGATCATTCCGTCAATGACAAGAGCGGCAGCCGCGCATGAACACCGACTGCCGCTCATCTTTATGGTATTTTGCAAGGAGGCCAATCAATCATGGCAACGAAGAAAGAAGAATTTCTCACCTATAAAGGCAAACCCCTCGTTCGCTCGGGCAACACCATCTACTACGGCGATCTGTCCGAAAAATGCGTCATCATGATGCAGGTGCTGTCCACCAAGACGGTCAACGGCAAGGAGATTGCCGACCGCGTGTCGGTGCAGCTGCTATCCACCGACGAGGAACTCCGCATGAAAGACCGCATCCTCAAGAAGAGTGAAAAGCATGGCCTGTACAGCGCGCTGGACGTCGGCGCGGTGTGGCTGGAGCGTTCACTGTAACGGTATCTCGGCAAAGGATGTGAATGTCTCATGTTAATGGTAACATTGCCTTTCGAGGAGCGTATCGGTACGCTTGGTCGCGTGTATGCTCCGAACGACGGCGGACTGGCGTTTGACTGGACCAATTCCGGTGTGTTCTTTTGCTTTTACGGAGACGGTGTCAAATTCAAATTTGACGTTCCCGCCCTGAATCAGCATCTGTATGTGCAGATCACCGCTGACGGCAAGAAATCCCGTCACTGCGTGTATGAAGGTCATACCGACATTGAAATTCCGCTTTCCGAAGGCGAGCATATCGTCAGCATGGTGCGCGTCAACGAAGTGCTGGACGGGGTGCCGCTCAGACTCGGTCTGATCGTGCTGGAAGGCGAAAACGCCGTTCTTTATGAGGCACCCGCTCTTCCCGATCGCCGCATGCTGTTTATCGGCGATTCCATCACCTGCGGCTACGGTATTCTGACAAGAGGGCTTGGCAACGGATATAAAACGGAGGAGCAGGACGGCGCACACACCTTTGCGGCGCTGACCGCAACGCATTTTCAGGCGCAGGCACACTTTGTCTGCATCTCGGGACGCGGTATTGCCCGTAACTGCGACAACTTTGACGCGCCGCTCATCCCTGAGTTTTTTGAACAAACCACCGTCTCCAACCCCGCGCCGTGGGATCATACACAATATCAGCCCGATGTAGTGGTCGTCAACGCCGGCACCAACGACACTGCCGGCGAGATCGATCCCGTCGATGTAGACGTGTTCAAGCAGAAGGTGGCGGCATTTGTCGCCCGACTGCGCGAGGTGTATCCCAACGCACAGATCCTGTGGGTATACGGCATGATGGCGGGCGAGCTTCACGAAGCGCTGAGCGATACCTTCGCCGCGATAAGCGACGAAAAGGTCACCTACCTCAAAGTTCCCGCGCACTGGGGCTTCGAAAACGAAGTCGGCGCGAGCAGCCATCCCAATCTTCGCTCTCACTTCCGCAACGCCGGCATTGTCATTGACAAGGTCGCCGAGCTGACCGGCTGGGGCGTAGGTATATAACCCCATAAACGTAAAGCAACAAATTGCTTTCAAAAAAACAAAACAGCGCTTTTTTTGTGGTTTGGG